>JAKPQD010000243.1 GCA_029572965.1 Bacteroidota bacterium
CCATACTATATGGTATTTTATATCATATCGAGTATGAGAACCGCTTTTATACGTTTGCATTTTTCTTTTTTGCTAAAGTAATAAAAAATGCTTCGCCTAAAGGCGAGGGATTTCACCCATCCCAGAATTATAAATTAAAAAACCTCTGATTGGTAAATCTATTTTGAGGTTTATGTAAGCTATCAAATACAAATATTTGAGACTTGTATCACTCCTATGCAGCTTTATTACTCAATACTTCTACCATACTTTTCTACTTTTATACTTTTATACTTTTATACTATTGCCCCTACCGGGCTTTTCATTAGCTGAGTTAGCAGCGATAGTATGGAAGTCAATTTGTTACAAGGATAATAAAAGCTCCGTAAGTGCGGCACATATTTATTGCAGGTTTATATCGGACAATAATTAAAATTATCTTGTAATAACCGCAAATATTGGTTATTTTAGAGATGAAATTTAATTTTTTCATGGAAGATTTTACTCCTGTTCAGGAAAAAAAGAAAGAAAGCATCCTATATGTAGATGACGACAAGGTAAACCTTGAGCTTTTTTATGGTTTACTAAGCGATGATTATGATGTCATTCTTGAATCATCGCCTTCGCGGGCTTTTGATTTATTGAATTCTAAAAAAGTAAAGGTCATAGTTTCGGACCAACGCATGCCCGAAGAGCTTGGGCTGTCTTTTTTAGAAAGGGTGCACCAGGTTTACCCCGATATTATCAAGATAATCTATACTGCTTATCTCGACCATGATGCAGCTTTGCAGGCTGTAAACCAGGGAAGTATTTTCCGCTACCTGTTGAAGCCTTGGAATTCTGAGCAGATGCGTATTACCCTCGAAAGCGCCATTCGTGAGTATGACCTCAAGCATGAGAATAGTATTCTTCTGAATGAACTGAAGCACAAAAACGAGGCATTGGAAAATGCTTTAAACACCATCAGTGAAAATGAGCAGAAGTTTTATGGCATTTTTATGGATAGCTCTGACGGCATTACCATTGTGCAGGATGAACAACTGATTGAAGCTAACTCAGCATTGGTAAGCATTTTAAAAATGTCCAATGCCATGTTTGAGAAATATCCGTCTATTAAAGAACTTTTAAAACATAAATTCGAGCCTTTATGGGCACTTCTTTCACGCAAAAACATTGAAGACAATAAAACCATTGCTGAAACCACTGTGATGTTAGAAGATGGCCAGAAAAAACACCTCGAATTAAACAGTAAGATTATATTGTATAAAAATGCTGAAGCTACCCTTTCTATTATCCGTGATATTACCGAACGCAAAGAGCATGAGCGCAAAATAATGGAAGCTATTGTCAATACGCAGGAAGAAGAGCAACGCCGGTATGCCCAGGAATTACATGACGGTCTGGGGCCAATTCTTTCTACACTGAAAATGTATGTCGAATGGCTTGCCAACCCTGCCAACCAGCAAAACAAAGAGACCATAACTCGCCAAACGATTGTTTTTATTGATGAAGCCATAAACCAGGCAAAAAGCATAGCCAACAATCTTAGTCCTCATATTTTGCAACGTTTTGGTCTGGTCAATACTCTCGAGACCTATTGCAATGACGCTGTAAAGCCTTTAGGTATAGAATGTACCATCTCATCAAACCTCACCACCCGCCTCCCCCAACATATCGAGGTGCCTTTATACCGTGTTTTGATGGAATGCATTAACAACACTTTGAAACATGCCGAAGCAAAAAAAATTATCATCCGCTTGAGAAAAGTAAACAACGGGCTTCAAATAAACTATAACGACAATGGTAAAGGTTTTGATATTGCCCAAACTTTAAACGTAGGCAAAGGCATGGGATTGTCAAATATCCGTAACCGCATTAACCTTATCGACGGGCAGGTAAAATTTATCTCTAACCCGGGCATTGGGACAGATATCGAAATTTTTGTACCTGAAGGATAGTTTTTAATTTTTTCAGCCGTTGCCAAACATAAACTGTCCCATGCCTGCGAAGCTTGAGCGTGGGTTGACAACCATTACCGGGATGCGTGCACTATTGGCTATAATATATTGTTCACGCGACCCAAATATAAAATCGATAAAACTAACGTTTTTCGAGGTAACGATAAGAATAAGGTCGGCATTGATTTCCTGGGCAAATTTCATCGTTTCTTTGCCAAATTCGCCTTTAGGGGCAGTATGTATCTCGTAGTCCAAACTATTTTGAATCAAAAAGCGTACGGCAAAATTGAGGTTTATATTTACTTTCTTTTGCAGCGAAGGGTCAGTTACGGGATATTTAAACAAATGAACTTTTGAATTGAAATATTTACCTAAATAAATTGCCCAGTAAAGTTTTTCTTTATTTTCTCCCCTGAAATCAATAGGAAAAACAATGTTAGAAAGCTTTTCGTCAGTCCTTGGCCTGTCTTGTACTACAATAAAAGGTACTTTAGAGCCAAGCAAAACTTTTAGCGCATAGCTACCAGTAAGTTTCTGAAAACCTTTAATACCATGTGTGCCCATAATCACCATGTTAGCACTGGTATCTGAAGCATAGTTAGATATGGTAGTGAATATCGAGCCACAAAGAATTTTTACTGCAGGTTTGATGCTGTATTTGGTAAAAGCAAGCTCAGCTACTTTGTTGAGCTCTGCTTCTTTTTCTTCCATCAATTCCTCTTTTGCAACAATATGAAGGAGTTCAATTTGTTTGTCCAACGAACGAGCTATTCTTTCAGCATGTTCAAGAGCATAATAGGACACATCTGAAAAATCCCACGGTACGATAATCTTTTTGCTGTCTTTGTCGCTTGGCTTCATGATGATGATATTTTAACTTTGAAAATTAATGAAAATATTGCAGGTATGCAAATTTTATATTGGAACGGTAAGTTCAAATGAAAAACCTTTGCCTTTTGAGGTAAGTATTTTGAACGTGCCTTCTATTGTTTTTACACGGCTCATGATGTTAAGCAGCCCTATACTGCCAGTTTGCTTTTGCAGGCTCGAATTAAGGTCAAAGCCCACGCCGTTGTCGCTATATGAAAGCTTTATTATTCCATCTTCTTCGACCAGTTTTAGTTCTACTTCGGTAGCACAAGCATGCTTGATGGTATTGTTCAACAACTCTTTTACAATACGATAGATGATGGTTTCTTTATTTTGGCCAAAACGTTTATTTTCAATATTTTGTACAAAATTAATATGAACAAAATCTTTTTTCAGCCCAATGAATGACTCAATAGCAGCTATGCAACCATAGTTGTTGAGAATATGAGGGCTAAGGTCGTTAGAAATTTCCCTAACCGTTTGAATAGCCTCTTTGATCAAAGTCTGTACCTGAGGGATGATGTAGTCTTTCTTGCCTTTATCTTCTGTTTCGGCAAGCAACGAGAGGTACATTTTTAAACTCGAGAGTAAAGGGCCCACTTCATCGTGAAGATTACCTGCAAAGCGCTCGCGTTCTTTTTCTTCGGTAGTGATAACTGTTTCGAGCAGTTTGTTTTCAATGTTTTTGCGTTCGGTAATGTCCACCATAACCCCAATAATACCAATTACGCTACCTTCAGAGTTATAAAACAAAGCTTTGTTAAAGATAACATCCTTTACCGAGGCATCAGCAAAAGGGATTTTTCCTTCATATTTTTGAGTTTTCAGGCTCTTCAAAAGTTTGCTGTCGGCTTTTTGAAGTTCTTCGGCATAATGCGGAGGATATATGTCTTTATCCTTTTTACCTATGATAAATTTGCGTTTGTAGCCTGTGTATTCTTCAAATACCGAGTTACATCCAAGATACACCCCTTCTTTGTCTTTGTAGTAAAAAGGCAACGGGATAGTTTCTATCAAAGTGGTCAAAAACTGGATGTTTTCTTGCAATCGTTTGCGGGCATTGGTTATTTCGGTAATATCGCGATCAATGCTTAAGATGTATAGCTCATCTAATATAGAAACAACATTGGCAGTTACTTCAACAGGAAAGCTGCTGTTGTCTTTACGATAAAAATGCGTTTCAAAAACTACGGTTTCGCCTGCCATCAGTCGCTGGGTGTAGGCTAACTTTTCAGATTGCGAAATATCGCGCATAATATTGTCCGGCGACATACCTATGAGCTCTTTACTGCTATAGCCCAACATTTCAGACACTTTAGAGTTGACAGAGGCAATACAGCCACTCAGCTCACCTTTTGTAGCGATAAGATGGATGCCGTTGGGGGAGTTCTCAAACAAAATACGGTAACGCTGCTGGCTTTCAATGATGTCCTTTTCTATGTGTTTTCTGCGGGTGATATCTTCAAACAATACACCGACGCAATTGTTGGGTACCCTAAAAGCTTTGATGGTAAAAAATATGAGCTGTCCATTCGGTGAAAAAAACCTGAATTCTTCGTTGCTATAAGGCTTCCCGGTTGAAATAACCTTAATCAGGTCTTGCTGGATATTATAAGACTTCAGTTGAGGATATATCTCGTCAAAAGTTTTTCCAACCATTTCGGCCGAAGACATTTTTATGATGTTGGCAGCAGCAGGGTTTGCTTTAATAAGAGTAAAGGTTCCGGGGTTGTTTTTTTCGTCTATTTGAAAAACATTGAGGGCGATCTGCATATTAAAAGCAACGTCCGAATATAGCTGTATTTCCTGCTCAAATTTCAATCTTTCGAGCTCTGCCCCAACCCTTGACGAAAATATCTGGAGCATTTGTTCGGCAAGGGACAAGTCGCTTACCAGGTTTGAATACATAGCAGCCATTACACCTATTGTGTGTCCTTGTGAGTCATAAAGGGGGATACCAATATATCCTTCGGCGTTTAATTGTGTAACAAGGAACGAATCGGGATAATGCATGGCAACACCAGACTTGTATGACAATGTCATGCCATTAATGACAATTTCGCAGGGAGAATTTTTTATTTTATATTGTATGCCACGTTTTAGCCCCCCATTTTTATTTATCGAAATAGCTTCTAACATTTCGGGGTTATTGGTACGTTGGGCGATGAATATTAAATCTGCTTTTAGTGTTTCGGAAAGCTTTGTCAAAATGCCAGTCAGCAACTCTTCGCCTGTTTTGGAGGCAATACCTTCCTGTATTTTCCTAATCACGTTTTCTTGTTCGCGGGCAGCTATCTGGGCCCTGATACGTTCAGTAATATCAATAACATAGCCATCCCACCAGGTAAGTCCATTTTGTCCACGGTGATACATCATTCGCAGTTGTAACCAGCGCAGGTCATTATTTTCATTGATATACCTAATTTCTACATCAAGTATTTTCAGGCTTTTTAGGCTTTCATGCCGGGCATCAAGCAATATTCTTATATCTTCGGGATGGATATGGTTATAAAAATGGCCAATGCTATTGAGCAGTTTGTTGGCACTGATGCCAGTGATGTTTTTGATATTGGCGCTGGCAAAAACTAAGTAATCGGTGTCATCGGGCTTGGTATAACCCCTGAATATAGCGCCACCAGGCAAATTATCGCTGATGGTACGCAGCCGCTCTTCGCTTTCCTGGAGCTGGCTTGTCCTTTCTTTTATAATATTCTCGAGTTGAAGCTGGTATCGGCTAAGCTCGATGTTTATTTTGGCAATTTCTTCGGTTCGCTCGGCTACTTTCTTTTCGAGGTGGTTCTGGTAAGTGGCAAGTTCTTCTTCTACTTTGCGTCTTTCGGCGATTTCGACAATCAATTTAAAGTTTAGGTCTTCTAATTCAGCGTTTTTTGCAGACAAGTTCTGAATAAGCCTGTTGTTTTCAGCTTTCAGGGCATAAGCTTCCAGAGCATTGTCAATTACAGCTTTGAGCTCGTTTTTATTCCAGGGTTTAG
>JAKPQD010000252.1 GCA_029572965.1 Bacteroidota bacterium
AACGGGATAGGACTTGTTAAACTTATGGGCAGGCACTCAGGTTTTATTGCGGCAAATGCAGCGCTGGCAAGCAATGATGTCAATTTTGTATTATTGCCCGAGGTTCCCTTTGAACTGTATGGAGCAAATGGATTATGCGCGCATCTTGAAAATCGGTTACAAAGAAGAGGACATGCTGTCATATGTGTTGCTGAAGGTGCAGGACAGGAAATATTGCAAAAAGATTCTGATAAGCAATATGATGCTTCGGGTAATGTTAAATTAGCTGACATTGGTGTCTATCTAAAAGAAAAGATACAGGAATATTTTAAACAAAAAGAGATTGAAATTAATTTAAAATACATTGATCCAAGCTACATGATACGGAGTGCTCCCGCAGTTCCCAATGATTCTATCTACTGCACATTATTGGGGCAGAATGCTGTTCATGCAGGTATGGCCGGAAAAACAGATTTAGTCATTGGCCAATGGAGTAATATATACACCCATGTCCCGGTTGAGGTTGCAATTTCAAAACGAAAACGCATAGACCCCCATTCGCGCTTCTATAGCAGCGTACTTGATGCAACAGGACAACCTTTTGCGATGATAAATAAATAATAATTGTATTGTAAAGGAGGTTTGCAATGCCAAAAGAACATAAAAATGCGCCACTTATTTGTGCAGTTATTACCGGTATCGCAATAGCAGGAGCTGGTATAGGCATAGGGAAAAGCATGCCACTTATTATAGCTCTCGGAATTATTCCAGCTATTGTTTATGAAATATACAGAACACAGGGTATGTTTACAACATTGGCATCATGGTTAGCGCTGATCGTTACAATAGCAGCGCTCTATGTTATCTATAAAAATACCATGATTGATATTGCCCCCTATATATCAAAATGTATGACACTGCCGGTTAACACAAAGCTTATCCCTGTTGCATATGTTGCACCGGTTGTTCTTGTCGTTATTGCTGTATTTTTGTTTAAGCAAACAGCGGGCATCTATACCCGCTGGCTGGCGCTTGTGATACTGTTAACATCGGTTGCGCTTTTCTATAGTCTGGACCCTTCATTTATTAAAAATCTACTTTCAACTCCGCAGGTTCAGCAAAACATCAAAGAGGGCGTAAAACGGGGGATACACACTATTCATTAAACCCGTTACCGTATAGGCGTACTTACTTTGTAAGTATTACAGTATTTTTCATATATTGTCATAATACAATTATAATTAATGGATAAAAATTCGTTAGCGGTAAATCCAACAGGATTTTCTTTTCGATAGCTCTTGATATGAAATGAAGCCAGTACACGTTGAACATTGATCATATAATACCCATCAATCTTTTCAATATATCCTTTCTTAATGCAAAATTTTAAAAACCGTTTTAATTTTTTGTGGCGATAGTTACTATCAAGAAGATATTCATCAATGCTGGGCAGTTTCCCTTCTTTGACCAGCACATTAATGTCATTGATGATAGTATCTAACTGTGACGCTAATTCTTCTTTTTTAAGAACTATCGCTTTGTCAATATGTTCAACCGCCATTGCCATACGCTGGAGATAGGTTGCAGCAATCTGACTGAAGGTTATGGTATGTAAACTTTTTAAAATTTCAGAAACTCTATCTAAAAAATTTTCTTTATCACCAAGCATAAAAAAGGGTTCCCCAACATTGATAAAAATATCCTTTTTACCGGTTATGCAACGGTCAACCTTAACATTAATTGGCAGTATGTATAATTTTTGCCTGAAGTGACGATAGGTGCTATCAACAAGCTGGAATATCCCA
>JAKPQD010000262.1 GCA_029572965.1 Bacteroidota bacterium
TATGCGGACGAAACTGAAGAGGTTTTTGTTGCCCTGTCCTACAAGACCATAGCCAACCCTACCATTACCGTATACAGGGATATAGCAAACTATAAAGGCACATATATAAACCTCGGTCTATCCCATTCATTCCCCGTATACAAGGAGATGACCATAGATTTAGCATCGGGCATTGGCTATTTCATAGGAGAGAGTGACTACTGGAAGACCTATGAAAGAAGCACTGCCACATACACAGGGAGCAAATACAGAGGTTTTCATGATGGTATGGTAAAGATGGGTCTTACTATCCCTGTTAAAAAGGTATTCTTAATACAGCCTACAGTCCAATACTGGTTCCCTTTGTCATCGCATGCAAGAAAGGAATATCCCACACCGGCAGACATTAAAGATTCCTATAACCCAAACGGCCCTGTGAAATACAACCTCGTATACGGCGTGGGATTCACATACAATTTCTGATGGGTATTTAAAATGATAGCAACAGGCTGGAAGCACATTAAAATAAAAATTTAAAAGGAGGTTCGAAAATGGATTCAAAGGTTGTTTTAGACACTATATGGGTTTTGGTGACCGCAATGCTCGTTTTCTTCATGAACCTTGGTTTTGCCATGGTAGAATCAGGTTTTGCCCGTTCTAAAAACTGCGTTAATATCTTATCAAAAAACTTTATTGTCTTTGCCGTATCATCTTTGGGATTTTTAGTTCTTGGGTGGGGTTTGATGTTTGGCGATGGTAACCCATTTATAGGCCTAAAGGGGCTTTTATTTTTAAGTGGCGCTGATAATTCACCGGCAACAGGGGATGCCTATAGAGGTGTATACTCAGCCATAAACTGGACAGGTGTACCACTTTTTGCCAAATTCTTTTTTCAACTTGTTTTTTGTGGTACAGCAGCAACTATTGTTTCTGGCGCTGTGGCTGAAAGAATCAAATATAAATCATTTATTGTATTTACTTTTATAATGGCGATCTTTATTTACCCTGTTATAGGTCACTGGATATGGGGAGGAGGATGGCTTTCAAAACTCGGTAT
>JAKPQD010000074.1 GCA_029572965.1 Bacteroidota bacterium
ACCATCAGTGGTAGTCATTTGGTGAACATCAATAGGTCCTGGATTATTAGGTTGCCCTGGCCATCCATCAACACCTGTACCATCACCAACGATACTTATACCAGGAAAAGTTGCTACAGCAAAAGTATATTTGTAAAGTGAATAATCAAAAGTAACATCATAATCAATTGCTGTTGTAGTTACAGGGATCATATCTGTAGCAGACAATGCATCTCCTGTTGGGAAAGTTAAACCTCCAGCCATAACTCCATCAATACTAAATTGACAAGATCCAGGAACCAAAGTCACTTTTTTAGCAGTAAATATTATACCATCATTTGTTGTCAATACTGCTCCTCCTGGAGCTGATACTGATGAACCTACCAATTTAATAATAGGAAGAGGTGTTCCTGGTACGAATGACCAAGTTCCAGCAATTCTGTTAAATGTAATAGTCCAAGATCCTGCTTGACATACAATATTTTTACCCGCATCTACTGGAGTAGCATTTGTTCCTGAAGGCCAGCCTTTGTCTATTGCATATTGCGCATCTGTTGGTCCCCAACCATAAGTATTAGTTACAGTAGGCGCACATCCAGTTCCCCAACATTTACCTTCACGGAATTTTAATTCACCATCGGAAAGTACTTTATCAACAAGGGTGTAAGTAATACCGTCGGCAGTTAGCATCTCCGTTTCTGCGGTGTCAGTCCATCCACCATTTCCAGACCCAATTAAGGTAATTACCGGATAAGTTTGTGATTTACCGCTGAAGCTAAATAAAAACACAGCAATAAATAAATAAAATAATTTTGTTTTCATAATTGATACTATTTTTAGATTAATATCTTATAAAAGTATAAAAAACTGACGAATAAAAAACGAATCCTTCAAAAAATAATCAACTACCACGTTTTCGTGTTGATAACATTTCATTTATCCGTTAATTTTAACAAATCTAAAACCAACAATTATTAGGAACCAAAATAATAGTAAAAAAAAAGCTAAAAAGTAAGGCCGTCTTTTGGGACGGCCTTACTATATGAGGAAAAAGAATGTTATTGTTTTAGCAACCTCATCACTTTTAGTTCGTTGTTTTCATCTACTACTTTTACAAGGTAGATTCCTTGGTTCAAATCACTAATAGAATATTGATTTTCTTCGGATTGATTAGCGAAACTTTTTACCAATTGCCCTGTAATAGAATAAATTTCTACTTTGGAAGTAGTGGCATTCAACGTAAAATAATTCGTGGCTGGATTGGGATACAAATAAATTTCACCGTTCACTTCAAATTTATCCGTTCCTAAGGTAGAAGGTTTGTTTCCATAAATTCTAAATCCACCAGCTTCGATAGTAATTGTTGCCGTTGTACTTGTCACTTCAAACGAAGTATTATCCATCAAGTTGTACCAAGTTCCGGCATACGGAAAATCAGGGACAACATTTTGAGAATTGACATCAAAATTGGTTAAAACTACCACATTTTTTAATTGAGTAGAAGGCATTGTATTATCCCAAATGAATAGTCGTGGTGTAAAAGTATTTCCTGATTGAATATCAAATCCGCTATTGGCAGTAATATTGGTATTGAAAACAGCTTCGGTAGTTTTGAGGGTTATCATTTTTGCCCAATCAAAATAGATTTTATTTCTATTGACATCGCCTAACCAATTGCTTGCCCATTGTGGTTGTTGTTTGGTAGATAGTTTACAATCACCTGCAGGAACTCCACCGTCATAATCGGAATTGACTGTACCATCAGTACAAGCCCATATAGACTTTTCCCAGCCTAAAGCACCAAAATGCCAAATCATTTTAGGCCCAGGAACTAACAGAGATACTGCCCCAATAGCTGACATTCTAGACAAAGCGGTGTTTAACGTTTTTACATTATGAGCAGGATTGGATGAACTACCAAAGGTTAGATTTTTATACATCAATCGTTCTTCATCATGACTTTCGGCATATCCCATAACACGTTTTCCAGTAAAACCATGAGCATCATAACCCATTCTTTCAATGTTATTAGACGAATTGAACCCCATTGACAATTGATTGTATTCGTTGGTCATTTTTCCCCACATCATCACTCCTTTACTAGGGGTTTCTCCAATTCTAAAATTAGCCCATTGTTGCTCTTCATTGTCGTTACCTAAATGTTCGAAAATAATATAATGTGTAGGATCTAAATCCCATGAATAGGCTGCATACTCTTTCAACACATCGACTCTGTCTTGTTGGTAAGAATTGGTACAGGCATCGCCACTGGCACAGTTTTGAGTAAATCCTTTGGTTAAATCCCATCGAAAACCGTCAATTTTATACTCTTCAATCCATTGTTTCACTACTCTTTTTACATAGGTTTTTGTCCTTGATTGTTGGTGATTAAAATCATTTCCAACATTATAACTGTGGGTTGCCGTTACATTGAAATAAGGATTGTCAGCAGCTGGCCCTCCCCATCCGTCTCCATCAGGGTCATTCATCCACATTCTATCCATTGGGTTTCTTCCAAAAGCATGATTCAATGCCACATCCAGAATTACTGCAATTCCGTTTTGGTGACATAAATCGATAAACTCTTTTAGTTTGGCCGCTGGACCATAAGCCTTATCTAAAGCCATGTGAAATGAGGTATTGTATCCCCAACTTTCATTGCCATCAAATTCCATTACCGGCATTAATTCGATTGCGTTAATTTTCAGATTTTTGAAATAATCAATTCTATCAATCAAATTTTGATAGCTTCTGTTGGCATCAAAATCTCTTACTAAAACTTCATAAACTACCAGTTTGTCTTTTTCCGGTTTTACGAAATTGGTTGTAGCCGTACTCCAAGCATAAGGAGTTTGTCCGGTTTGCAGAACAGTAACTTCTCTATCCTGACCTGCCGGATAAGCGGGAAGATTTGGATAGTTTCCTGCCTGAATATAGGGATCTTCGTCTTTATTCAAAACCAAAGTTGAATAGGGATCTGCCGTTTTTACTAAAACCGGAGAACCCGATATAGGTGTTTCGTCTATTACCCAATATTGGTAGGTGTAATTTGTTCCTGAAACTAATCCTGTTAGTTCTAACCAGAATTTGGTTGAACCAGCTGTAGCATCTTTTTTCATGGCATAAGAAGTTCCAGGTTGCCAGCCATTAAAACTTCCAGCTACATAAATAAAATCTTTTCCTGGCGCATCTAATACCAATGTAGCTTTTGTTGCATCTCCAGTATTGTAATTAATTCCTTCGACTAAGCCGGCTGGTATTGTTTCAGAAACAGTTCCTGGATTTACAATTACCGAGAATTTTTTTGAAAAAGTCGTGGTTCCTTGGGTAATTTGTAAATCATAATTTTTGTTGTCTATAATATTGGAATCAATAAAAGAATAAGAAGATCCTGTAAAAGTATTGATGCTCGTTCCGTTTGCCAATAAATTATAATTGGCATTTCCATTGGTATTATTCGCTGAAATAGTAAGACTACCACCCGATGCAATAACAGTTGAACTGCTAACGGTAGGTGTAACCAATGTCGTTTGAAAATAGCCTACATTGAAAAAAAAGTCTCCACAACTTGGCGCCAGTTTTAAGGTTTGTGTACCGGTTGCATTTCTAAAAACCATTCCCATTTTAGTAGCACTTAATTGTTGGGAAGCATTTAAACCAAAATAGACACTCGGTGTTATTGTTTTACTCCAGGTGCCGTTGCCATTATTAGTCATCAATCCCACTCCATCATCTAATCCCCAATTTCCTATTACACTAAGACCCCAGGCATTAACGTCTGTTCCTATACCAGAGTGCATGTACACTTTTGTAGGATTTGCAGTCATTGTGTTGCAAGTTGCACTTGCAAACGAAACTGTAATCGTAATTGCATCCGTAACATTGAAAGATGCTGGTGAGATTGTTACTTGTTGCGAAAAACCTACAGAGGTAATCAGTAAAAATAAAAAAATAATTTTTTTCATATCCTATTTGTTTAAATGATAAAAAGGGCTGTTCAAAAAAACAGCCCTTTTTAAAAGATTTTTAATTACTGTTTAACCAGCGTATAAGTATA
>JAKPQD010000076.1 GCA_029572965.1 Bacteroidota bacterium
TTTTTTTTGGCAAACACGCTTTTTTATCTGAATGCATCCTGCAACGAAACCCTGCTGGAACGTAACACTACCAGTCTGGCTGCATCATCCACCCTTAAACCTGAAATACTTCCCGTTTTTATTTTGCATGATTAAACACAACCTGCCTCACTTCACTTACCTGTATAACCGGTTGAATATTTGTATAGTTTTTAAAATCGCTGATGATTGTATCCCTGTGCTGGCCAATGGCTTTATTATATGCTGTTACATCCTTTACATAAAAATAGCCAACTGCTAAATAAGGTACTTTGTCATTGGGGGTTCTGCCGGCAATGCCCTTATCTATTTCATAAAACTGTAAATTAGTTCCCAAAAATGCGGCTACCATAGGCATGTGTTTATTTTCATAGTACTCCATATCAAAGGCTTTTCCTTCCCCGTTTGGATAAAGAACCGCAATTTTAAACAATTCATTTCCCGGCGATGAACTATGTATAAGCTGGCTGGTTTTGCAACTTAATAAGCCGGTAATAGCTAAGAATAATAAGCATTTAATTTTGATCGTCATTGCTGATGTTTTGTTGCCGTAAACAGGCAGGGATTTTACAATAATTTGTTCTTTTAAGTTCGCAATGGTTGATTTTTTACACAGATTTCTATGACAAAAACAAGTCTTTTTTAAGCTACTTTTTTCACATACTCTTCATTCTTATTAACAACAGCAACAACCCTTGCTAACAATTTAAAACGTACGGCATTTATCACACTCATTTTCGATTTGCCTTCTAACACCTTTCTTTCGTAATATGCTTTTAATTCTGGATCGCATTTAATGGCAGTTAATGCAGCAAGGTGCAGATTCGTTTTCAATTTTTTATTCGCCATGTTACTGACCCTGGTTTTGCCTTTAATGCTAATACCTGATTGGTGTGGGAATGGAGCTACTCCACAATAACAAGCCAGCTTTCTGCTATCACACATTGTATTAAATCCCTGGGTATGGATAAGCAGATTAATTGCTGTTACAAATCCAATACCTACAACAGAAGTAATTAATAAAAACAGATGACTTAAACTACTGTCTTCTTTAAGGCATTCCATAATTTTCACTTCAATGTTTTTCAAATCTGATTCTATTGCATTGATAGATTTTTTAATTGCCTTATAAAGTAAGTCAGCCATTTTCACCTGGCCCGCACTGCGTAGTTCTTCAATTGGCACCAGCAATCTTTTTTGTGTTATTACCATTCTTTCTCTTAGCGTTGCAAGGTTTTTTATTTTTTCAAGTACAACACTAGATGGTTTCCAAAGCCTTGCCAGCTCTGCATTTTTTAAGGCATATTTTGCAATGCTAATTGAATCAACCTTGTCGGTTTTACCACGTTTAATTCCTGTGGAACGTTTAATTTGAACTGGGTTTTCTACCCAAACATTTGCTTGCTGGTTCTTAAAGAAATCCAGTAGTGCATTGCAATACAAGCCCGTTGCTTCCATACAGAATAATGATTCGGCAACATTAAATCCTGTTACTGCTTCATTTGCAAATTTCAATAATTCATTGAACCCACTTTCATCATTTGTAAAAGACTTGTGATAAACGTTTTCAGCATTGTTTGCAGAAAACATTGCAACATCAAAACTGTGTTTGGAAATATCCATTCCAATGATAAACTGATAATTCATAAAATTGCTTTTGTAACAATCAATTTACAGGCTGTTCATTGAAACCTTAATAGTAAGCCTTTAAGCTTGAATTTCTATTTGATGCGTCCTGTAAAAAACTGTCTGGGTCTCCATCTGTGTGTAGCTCTTTAAGCTGGTTCATGTTATAGTTTACCCAAAAAGTTTTGACTGTTGGTTATTAACATTTTTATATTTTACACAAAGAAAAAGAAGCAAAAAGAAAAGTAATAATAGTAATAGGTTTATTTTTAAAAGTTTCTAATAACAAATCTAAAGGTTCATGTTGGGCGCAGATTTGCCATCAGCATGGAGAACGTCCAATAAGACTTAATAATGCTGTTACAATTTTATTTGGCTTTTCAAACTCTTCAATTTTAAGCTCGTCATAAAATGATTTTGGACAAGGGTAATTAAGCATCAATTGTTTTGTAGGCGTGATTATTTCAATTGAATATACAGGACAAGGGTTATCGTGCCAGTTGTAACTATAAATACCTTTCGAATCTAAAATTGTCCCAATTTTTTCACTATTAAGGGTTAATAGACTATCTCTTAATAATTGATTGTATAAGGAATCAAGACTAGCAGTTAAGATTTCCATTTGAGTTGTCTTGATGCTAGTATCACTTCCTCTGGCAGGTTTGGTGAAAGTAAAATGAGTAGCAGTCCATTTTTTACCTATGCATGTTATTAGTAATAATGTAGTAATGCTTGTTTTACTCAAACCGCCATTATTAAACCAAAGCCTAATTTGAAAATCTTTCTCAAGTTGCTTACTGGCAATTTTTGATAAAAAGGGGTAATAATGTTTTTTATATCTTGTTTCTGTCGGCCAGCTAGACGTAGTTTGTGCATTTATGGAAATGATGAAGAAATGCAAAACAAGTATTAAGAAGAAATGTTTCATGTCAGTAGGGTAAAATTTGCGCCCAACGGACAGGGCTTGCCGATGTTGGGGGATTTGAAAATCGTCCGCCCGGAACCGCTGCTGATGCTTTGCTAATGTACAAGATAAGAACAAATGCCCACCGATGTTTGTCCTGCCCGAACAACTGCTGCTATGTTGCTGAAGATGAAGTTATAACGTCCTGCCCCAATATTGGCAAACCCCCTGTTGTACGCATACCCTATCTTCTCGGTCATCTATAATGTGGGTCTGGTCGTGGTCGCAGGGTGTGTCCTGTGGGTGGGGCAAGGCAGGCTCTTGGGCAGGTTGGCTTCTGTGCGGTGGGTTTGTGTGCCTGACCATGTGCCTGACTTGCAGCGTTGGCTTGTTAGGGTCGTCGTGTTATTCGCTTTGGTCGTCTGGGTGCTTAAAGTATTGGGGTGTGTCAAACAATTATTTGTCTGTACGGTAATTTTGGCAGCCTGTAAGTAAAAAGTGTTCGTCTGTACGGTAATATTGTCAAGCTGTATGCCAATAGTATGTGTCTGTAAACAAATATTTGTCGGATGGGTGCTAATATTATAAACCTGTGTCCGAAAACATACAGTCGGGTAGGTAGTTTATATAAATGGGGTTGTGTCTAACTACCCGACTGCTGAAAATTAGCGGTCTTTTATGTTGGAAAATTCAAGTCCGCTTACTTGTTTGAATTGTGGGCTTGTTGCTCCGAAAACTGACTTCACATATTTTTTGGTGTCCAACGCTGTTTGTACTAAGCCTGTCAACGGATTGTACAAAGTGGTGTTGCGGTTAATTCTTGCATTGCTCCAATTTGTATATGTATTTACCAAATCGGTGTTGGAAGTTTTTAAACTGTCCAACTTAGTTTGAAGTGTCGCAACTTTTAGCTCTGTTTCGTTTGGCTTGTAGTTGGCATCTTGTGAAACGCTTTCTATCAATTTTGTAAAATGGTCAATTAGACTATCATAACTCTGCTGACTGGTAGAAATTGTTTTGTCTGTTGGTGCTGGTGCATTTGGGTCGGCAGGTGTTGCAGGTGTTTTTGTGCTGCCGTTTGCTTTTGCACCTTGTATTTTTCGGTTAATGGTTTTTGCATCGGCAACTGCTAATGCTGTTGCACCTGATACGGCTAAAGCATTTACAATTTTTGTTGCCAACGGTTTCAAATCTTTAAATGCCAACTGCCTTGCATTGGTGGCATTGTCAAAACTTGTTTTGGTTATTTTTGCTTGTTGCAAACTTGCTTTTGCATTTGTTTGCAGGTCTGTCAATTTTGCAATGGTTAAAGCATCTTTACTTGGATTGTAAGTTGCTCCATACCCATTGCAAAAAGAAATTAAATCTTCAAAGTTGGCTACGTTTTTGGCGTGCCCTGTTTCTGATGTACTTGGCATAGCTTTCGTTTTTTTAAGTGTCAAAATATGGTTTGAATTACGTAATATAAAAGTAACAAAAATTCAAAACCAAAACACTTACTTGGTCAGTTTCAATGCTTCATCAAGCCTTAACGCTGCGTTGTCCCAATTGATGATATTGAATAAAGCATCAACAAAATCTGTACGCTTGTTTTTATACTTTAAGTAATAAGCATGTTCCCACACATCAATCACTAACAATGGAATTGCTCCCCACTGTGTTAGTTTTTCGTGGTTCTCACATTGTAATACTGTAAGGCTGTCGCTGTATGGTTGGTAAGCAACAATGCCCCAACCATTGCCGTCAACATTTTTAGAAGTGGCGGCAATTAGAGATTTTAATTTGTCAACACTGCCAAAGTTCTTTTCAATGCGTTTTTTTAATTCGCCTGTTGGTTCGTTCTTTTTGTTGGTGAGGTTTGTCCAAAAGATTGAATGTAAAATGTGTGATGAAAAGTGGTAGGATAATTTCTTAGTCCAAAAGTCAACGGTTTCCAAATTGTTTTCATCCAACGCTTTTTTAATCATGCTCAAATCTTTGTTTGCACCTTTTACTGCTCCACCATGATGAAAGGTGTAATGCAAGTGCATTGTTTCTGCATCCATGTAAGGCTCTAAAAAAGTTTCGCTGTATGGCAAAGCCTGTTGAATGTAATTGCCGTTAGCATCAACCAATTTGTCGATGGGGTTGCTTGAAAGGTTTTGTGCAAAGACATTTGCCGTTGCAAACAAAGTGCCTGCACCTAATAAGGTTCCTGATTTTAAAAAGTCTGCTCTATTCATAAAAATTATTTGTTTAATATTCTTTTGAAAATTGATTATCCAATAACTTTTCTTTAAAGACCGATTTGAATGTGTAAGCGAATGTAACCATAATTGCCCTCGTATCAGCTTTGCCGTAACGATAATTTGTAAACAACGATGTATTGTTGATGTAGCCGCTTTTTAGGTTATTAAAAACATCCACCACCGTCAAACCCAATCTGATATTGCCTTTGCCAAATTTTTGTTGGTAGCCCAGATCCATAAAATATTGTTCTATCCTTTTGCCTTGTGGTGTTGCCAATGCCGAATTGTAGTTGGCAATGATCTGCAGTTTCCCATTTTTTACAGGCACAAAATTGTTGATGATTTTACCATACCAACCCAACGCATCTTGTACCACATCGCTTGAAATATTACTACCATTCAAGTGTTGTTGAAATAAAGAAAAACTGGCATTTACTTCATACGCAGTATTCAGCTTTGCATTCACCATATTTTCAAAGCCAAACGTGCTGCTATTGCCAATATTCATCGGTAGGTTTAGGTTTACGCCATTGGCTTGCAACTGATAAAATGGGCGAATGGTATTGATAGAATACCGATAAAATAAATTGATGGAAAAAGATATTTTCTTCCATTCATTTGCATAGCCTAACTCAATGGCATGAATGATTTCGGGTTTTAAATATGGATTGCCACTATGCGGATTTAAAGAATCAGTAAGGTCGGTAAAAGGGTTCAGCTGCCCTAAATTAGGGCGATTGATACGTTTGCCATAACTCAATTTTATGTTTTCTGTTGCTGAATTGTTGAATGTTATTGATGCGGTAGGAAATATTTTGAGATATTGATTGCTAAAATGGGTACTGTTGTTTTGCGTATACCCATTGTTAGAAACCTGCTCTCCTCTTATACCTACATTGTATTTCCATTTTGGCGTTTCGTTATTGCCAAAAGATGAACTATATAACGCATAAACAGCTTGTACATTCTCTACAAAATTAAAAACATTGCTGGCAGCGGTATTTATCACATACGCATTGTTGATGTTTTGCGATGCTTCGTAATTGGCTATGATGCTACGAAAAATGCCTTTATAGCCTGTTTCCAACAATGCTATTTTTGATAAAGGGACAGCGTAATCCAACTTGGCATTGGTGTTTTTTTCATCTTCGTAATTATGTGTCCTTTCTAAAAAAGGATTGCCGATGCTGTTGTAATTTTCGGTTAAAGGCTGGGAAGTAATATCGGTATTTTCTCTGTCAAAATTTAACGAGGTTGAAATATTTGCCGTTAATGATTTTTTATCATCTTTAAATTTTCGAGAATAATCTAAGGAAAATTCTACTGCTTTATCTCTTTCAAATTCATCGGAATGGCGGGATGTATTAGAATTGAACATTTGATTTTTATTGTAAATCATACTGCCCAAAGTTTCGTGATTGTCTTGCCCTTCGCTATTGCCAATGGCTTCAAAACTAAAACTGTTTTTTTCGTTGGGTGAAAAGTCTGCATTGAATTTTAGGCTTTGCAATTGCTCTAACCTGTTATCGTTTCTGTTTTGATTGATTAGATAATTGGTATCCACAAAATAATTGGTTCTGCTGCCATTGATAGTTCGGGTTCTGCCCGCAAATCGGTTGTCATATTCAGTTCCCAAATTCCATTTTTTTGTTTTGTGGTTCAGCAAAAAAGAACTGTTCACTCTGCCTTTTGCACCTGCCCCCATACCCAACACACCTGCCCCCGAAGTGCCATTTTGTTTGTTCTTTTTTAGTTTTATATTGATGATACCGCTCTCGGCATTGGCATCGTATTTTGCGGTGGCACTATTAATAATTTCAATGCTTTCAATGCTGCTTGCGGGGATATTATTGGGGTTGGTAAGGGTAGAAGTTCTTCCGTTAATCAATATCAAAGGTGTTTTGCCTCTCAATGTGATAGTACCATCGGCATCTACTGAAACCGTAGGCGTATTTTTTAGCAAATCGGTAGCTGTGCCTCCAGCTTGTGTAATATTAGATGCGGCATTGACGATGAAGCCTTCGCTTGTTTTTTCAATTGATTTTTTTTGAGCTGTAACGGTTATAGTGTTTAGCGTAGTGCCGTTATTTTTTAGCTCTACATTTTTTAGCTCAATGAAATTTGTTTTAGCATTTAAAGAAATTATTTGACTGAACGATTGATAGCCAATAAAACTGAATTTAATTTGATATTCATTGAATGGAATATTAGAAAACTTGAACTGCCCAAGTGAATCGGTATTAGCGTAAGCAACAACCTTTGTACTGTCGTTGGTTTTTCTTAAAACGACATTTACAAATTCTATGGGCTTGCCTTTGTCTGTCAAATTGCCGGCAATGCTACCCATGTTTTGAGCAAAAGAAAATTTGCCGATAACAATAAATATTAGCAGCAATAATAGTTTTATGTGAATTTTATAAGTAAGCAAATTTTGCAATTTAAATAGTTCTATTTTTTAATCTTTCCAATCAACTTTGTTCCTTCCTTTATTTCGTCAGTAGCTTTCAATAATAATGTATCGCCTTCATTTAAATTGCCGAATATTTCTATTTTATCGCCTGTATTCATACCATTTCTTACATCTATCCATTCGGTCTTGCCGTTTTTTAAACGAATAACAAAACGCTTTTCTAAGGTGGTGGCTATGGCAGATGGGGCAACAACAAAGGAAGTTCCTGACCTACCTAATTTCATGGTGGCGTTGGCATACATCCCTGATTTTAATTCTTGCTTGCTGTTGTTGTAAATAAACTCCCATGTTTCTGTTCGGTTGTCTTTATTTATTGCTCCTGTTTTGCGGCTTAGTTTGGCAAAATATTTTTTATCGGGCTGTGCATCTACTGTAAAGCTAATGAAAGATGAATCGGGTATTGCAGTTGTGTAGGCTTCTTGTACTGGTACTTTTAGCCTTAATGTGGCTGTGTTTTCTATTACTAAAATGGGCTTATTGTTTGCTGTGCCTACCAATGTTCCAATGTCGGCATTGCGTTGTACAATAATGCCGCTAAATGGTGAACGTATGGTTAGGTAATCTTTTAATTGAGCATAGGCATTTAGTTTTGCTTTGGCTGCTTCGTGTGCTGCTTTGTCAGCCAACATTTGATTTCGGCTTTTTTCTAATTCGCCTGTGGCTACTGTGCCGTTTACTTTGGCTGCATTTTCTATTCTTGTGAACGCATCTAAACTGGCGATGTATTTTGAATTGGCAAATTGCACATCGGCACTTGCCTGTGCATAGTTAGATAGCATTTCGGGTGCTTCAATAATGGCTAACACTTGCCCTTGCTGCACTTTATCGCCAATATCCACCTTTACCGTTTTTATATAGCCGCTTACTTTGGCAAATATTTCTGCCCGTTCCAATGGCGTTAATTCTGATGGGAAAGAAAACTTTTTGTTTACCTCCTGCTTTTGTAAAATAAATACCGTTGTAGAATCTTGTGCAACTGGTTTGGTTTGTTGCTCTTTATTATCAGATGTGCAAGCGTTGAATAAAACACTTGCTACAAGTATTGCACAAAAATAGTTGATGGATGATTTTTTCATTGCCCTTTTTATATTGAAATAAAATTGATTATTGGTTGATGTCATAATATTTGCTGTTTATATCGTTAGGGTCTAGTGAATTATTTTGATAGGCTTTTTTGCTTTGCATTTGTTTGTACACCAATGGTAAAAAAAGTAAGGTGCTGATGGTGGAAAATAATAAACCGCCAATTACCGCTACGCCCAAAGGTGCTGTTTGACTGCCACCCTCGCCCAAGCCTATTGCCATTGGTATCATTCCTGCAATCATGGCAAGACTTGTCATTAAAATGGGTCTTATCCTATTGCCTGCACCAATAGAAAATGCCGAAGTATTGTTTTGTTTTTTGTATTGCTGTGCATTGGTAATAAATAAAATGGCATTGGCAACGGCTACACCAACCGCCATAATAATACCCATGTAAGATTGTATGTTTAATGTTTTGCCCGTGATTAAAAGCAATAACAATGAACCTGCAACTACCGCTGGAATTACTGAAAGTATTGTTAGCGATAAACGGAAGGATTGAAAACTGATGGCTAACAACATAAATATTACCGCAATGGCAATCAATAAACCTGATTGTAATTCGCCCATTGTTTGGTTTAGTAAATCGGATTGCCCACGCAAAATTATTTTAAAACCTTTGGGCAGTTCTCCTAACGATGCAATGGTTTCATTTACTTTTTTTACGGTTGCACCTAAATCTTTGTTGTGAATATTGGCGGTGATGGTAATAAATCTTTGTTGATTGATACGGTCGTATTCGCCCAAGGCATTTACTTTTTTCCAACTGGCTACATCCCTTAAATAAACTGGGTTGGCAGGGTTGTTAGAAATGGGTATCATTTCTAACTGGTCGGGTGAATTCATTTTAAACTGTGGATATTCTACCTGCACTTGATAGGCTGTGCCTGTGGTTTTATCTAACCAATAATTGGGCTGTGTAAACCTGCTTGATGATGTGGCGGCAACGGTTGATTTGCTTATCTGGTCAACCGTTAAGCCCAATTGCCCTGCTTTTACACGGTCAATATCTATTTTGATATTTGGATAATCAAGCGGTGTGGCTATTTGTACATCTCTTAAATAATCTATGGTAGTTAATTTTTTAGTGAGGTTTTCCGCTATCTCTCTTGATTGAGCAATGTTTTTTCCCACAACTGCAATTTCGATGGGATTGTTAGAACCTAAATTTAAAACCTGCTCTACCATGTCGCCTGGCTCAAAAGAAATTTTTGCATTGGGTATTGATGTAGCAACGCTTTTACGCATGGCTTCTTTAAAATTTTCAATGGCAATGCCCGAACCATTTTTAAGGTTGATTTTTATAACAGCTTCATTTGGTCCACTCGTCCATAAGTGAATATAATTTACAGGAAAACTTGATGGCTGTGTGCCTACAAAAGCCGATGTTATTTCTACTTTATTATTGGTGATGCTATCGGCAATTGCTAAGACTTTTCGTGTGGCATCTTCTGTTCTTTCCATTCGTGTACCTGTTGGCAAACGTAAGCGTAGCTGTGCCTGACCTGCATCAACTTTGGGAAAAATTTCTGTGCCATTTATTACAAACAAGCCAATTAAAAGAAGGATAGAAAAGACTACAAAAATTGGCGAAAACCATTTTGCTTTGGGTGCAACTTTTTGTAGCCAAGCGGTGTATTTGTTTTTAAAATTTTCAAACCTGTGGTTATTGCTGTGTGGCAATTTGTCTTTTAAAAGCCAATTGGCGGCAACGGGTACAAATGTTTGTGATAAAATGAAAGATGCAATCATGGCAAAACCAACCGCCAAAGACAAGGGCAAAAACATAGATGCTGGTATGCCCGACATAAATAATGCTGGTACAAAAACGGCTATTATGCAAAGCAGTATCAACAATTTAGGCAAGGCAATTTCTAAACAAGCATCTGCAATGGCACGGGGCTTTGTTTTGCCCATTTCCAAATGTGTATGAATGTTTTCGATGGTTACGGTGGCTTCATCTACCAATATGCCAATGGCTAATGCCAAACCGCCCAAAGTCATAATGTTGATGGTTTGCCCAAAGGCGTTTAAGCAAATAATAGCTGCCAATAGGGATAATGGAATGGTAAGGATTACGATGATAGAACTTCGCCTATCGCCTAAAAATAAAAGCACCATTAAGCCTGTTAGTATTGCCCCTAAGCCACCTTCAAAAATTAAACTCTTTAAGGAATTGATTACATAACCCGACTGGTCGAACTCGTAAGAAACTTTAATGTCGTCAGGAACTGCTGCTTGCATTTCGGGCAAGGCTGCTTTTACTCTTTTTACCACATCCCATGTTGAGGCATCGGCACGTTTAGTAACTGGAATGTAAACAGAACGTTTGCCATTGATGAGTGCATAACCTGAAGCAACATCTGAACCTAAGTCCACCGTGCCAATATCTTTTATATACACCGAAGCTCCTGCACCCAATTTTAGCGGTACGTTTTCTAATTCTTTTATATTGTCAACTGTTGTGTTTTGTGGGGTAATAATATTTTGGTCGCCCACTCTTATGTTTCCTGCTGGGCTTATGGTATTGGCTTTTGCCAAGGCTTGTACAACTTCATCGGGGGTTAAACCATAATCTTTTACTTTATCAGGATTAAGTTTTACAATAACAGTTTTTTGATTGCCTCCTAATGGTGGCGGTGCCGAAACACCTGGCAATGTGGCAAACATGGGGCGTACTTTAAACAAAGCAAGGTCTTGTATTTCGCCCAAGGTTTTTGTGTCGGAACTAAAAACCAATTGCCCAACGGGTACACTGCCTGCATCGAATCTTGTGACAAATGGCGGTACGGTGCCGGGTGGCATAAATGCCCTTGCACGGTTTACATAGCCTACTACTTCGCCCATTGCTTGGCTCATATCAGTACCTTCCTGAAAAAGAATTTTTATGATGGCTGCCCCTTGTATAGATTTAGATTCAACATTTTTTACACCTGTTACATACAAAAAATGGTATTCGTAATATGAAGTAACAAAACCTTCCATTTGTTCGGGGGATAAACCTCCGTAAGGCTGGGCTACATAAATGGTGGGCAAACCCATTTTTGGGAAAATGTCAATCTTCATTTTATTGATTGCCATTACCGAAAAGAAAACGATTGCCAAAATGGAAACAATAACGGTAACAGGTTTTTGTAAAGCACCTTTAATAATGTTCATACTACTTTAATTAACCTGATTGAGAAATAAATTAATGTCGCCTTTAATAGCTGCTTGGTAAAGCAATGTTTTCCATGCTGCCATATATGCCGTTTTATAATCGGTCTCGGCTTTTAGTAAATTATATTGAGCCTGTACCACATCGGCATAGTTTGCCAAACCTGCATTGTACCTTGATACCATTGTAGCATAAGCAAAGTTTGAAGACTTTACCAATACGGGCATTTCTTTTACTGTTTTTAAAGCATAGTCCATTGTTGTATTGGCTGTTTCTAATTGCTTTTTTAGTTGTAAAGAGATGTCGTTTAGTTTTTCTTGGTCGGCATTTATTTGCCAATCCTGCTGCTGTAATTGTGGTTTTATTTTTAATGATTGTAACAACGGTACACTTAGTTGAATACCTACACCATAATTTACTCTTTGCAAACCCAAACCATCAAAGGTTTTTACATCGCCATTGTTTGAAACGCCTGAACCTCTTGCATAAGTTGTACCCCAAACGCCTAATGTAGGTGCGGTGGTTTTTTTAATGGATTTTCTTTTTGCTTTGTCTAATTCTATGGAAGCATTGAATAATAATACTAACGGGTTGGTGCTAGTATCGTTTGCTATAATACTTGTTGGCAGTTTTGAAAAGAAAGAAGTATCGGCTATTGAAATATTTTCTTCGGTTGCCAATAATTGTGTTAATGTAATGATGGCTTGTTCTTTATTCTTTTGAATGTTTAGCCTATCAATCTTTGCCTTTGATACTTCGGCAGAAAACAAAGCACTATCAACACCTGCTTTAATGCCATTGGCTACCAACGTTTTTACGGTACTTAAATTTGTTTCTGTTCTTGAAATGTTTTGTTGGTACAACTTGTCCAACTCTGTAAAAGTTAAAGCGTCTAAATAAGCGTTGGCTACTTTTACTTTGTGTTGCAATATTTCGTTGGCTAAATCTGCGGTTGCATATTTTACGCCTGTTTGGGAATAGGCAATTTGTGCTTCCCTTTGTCCAAAAGTGATGGGCTGCCAATTTAATAAAAGGCTGGCGGCACTACCGAAGATGCCACTAAAATTATTGGTGCTTGATGGCGGACCACTTATAGGGATTAAAA
>JAKPQD010000268.1 GCA_029572965.1 Bacteroidota bacterium
AACCTGAGTTCGGGATAAAAAAAGGCAAAAAATAATAGAATAAAATAAAACATGTTGTAATGATAATTGTTATTTAAATGACTGACAATCAATTTAATAAACAGTAAATCACGACAACATGTTAGAGGTTAAAATTACAGAAATATTTGTTTCCGTTGATGATTTTTGCTTACACTTTGAACAAGAATTTAAGCAGTATCAACTTGTGCATCCCGGTAACGCTAAAAAGCGTAACAGAAAAACAAGCCTTGTGGATTCTGAGATCATCTCTATTCTGATTGCTTTTCATGGAGGGCAATTCCGTAATTTTAAACACTTCTATGTAAACTATGTGTCGGTGCATCTTAAACATTGTTTTCCTGCCCTGGTTTCTTACAACAGATTTATAGAATTAAGTCATCGCAGTGCAATTGTTTTTATGCTTTATCTGCATCACTGCTGCAGGGGTGAATGCACCGGTATCAGCTTTATTGATTCTACTGTATTACGTGTTTGTCACAATAAAAGAATTAAACGCAATAAGGTATTTAAAGATATAGCTGAAGTGGGTAAATCTTCCATGGGATGGTTCTTTGGGTTTAAACTGCACCTGATCATTAATGATAAAGGAGAAATACTTTCTTTTTACCTTACTAAAGCAAATGTAGACGACCGTAACGCCAAAGCAATCACCCATATGACCAAAGAAATCTTTGGCAAACTCTTTGGGGATAAGGGCTACATATCACAGGCTTTGGCCGATATACTTTTTAATGATGGCATACAGCTTATTACCGCTGTAAGGAGAAATATGAAATCAAAAGCCCTGAGTAACGAAGAAAAATTATTACTTCGTAAAAGGTCGGTAATAGAAACAGTAAATGATGAACTGAAAAATATTTGCCAGGTAGAACATACAAGGCATCGCTCCATCAGTGGCTTTCTGCTTAATATTATCAGTGCCATTGCCGCATATTCTTTCTTCCCAAAAAAGCCTTCTATTAAAAATGATATCCGGGAAACCAACCCTTCAATCATTAAACAACTTGCACAACAAAAACTAATTGCCGCTTAAACCGAACTCAGGTTCCTACGTCAGGCTCGTCGGGGTAAACTGCCACGCCTTTTATTGCTGCCATGAAAGTGGAACTGTCAACCGAGCGTGGCAAGAAAAGCCTCATAGCAGTACTGGCTTCTGGCTCAAAAAAAACTTCGCAATCAATCAAAAAAAAGAAGCGGCTATTTGTAAACAACCGCTTCTAAAAATCTATTTTTAAAATCTTTTACCCTGTTACCAATGTGCCCACCTGCATGCCTTCTACTACTCTTAAAAGATTGCCCGGTTTATTCATATCAAATACAATGATGGGCATACTGTTTTCCATACAAAGTGTAAAAGCAGTCA
>JAKPQD010000293.1 GCA_029572965.1 Bacteroidota bacterium
TTCGCCGCTAAGATAACTATTGCCCAAGTTAAATTGAGCGTTGACATAGCCTTGATTAGCAGCCTTCTCATACCACTTGAAAGCTTGCTTGTAGCTCTGAGAAACACCTTCGCCTTTCCCATACATTAAGCCCAAGTTAAATTGAGCAATAGCCTCACCTTGATTGGCAGCCTTCTCATACCACTTGAAAGCTTGCTTGTAGTCATGAGGGACACCCTCGCCGTTAGCATGCATTACGCCCAATGTAAATTGAGCTTTAGCATAGCCTTGATTAGCAGCCTTCTCATTCCATTTTAAAGCTTGCTTGTAGTCCTGAGGGACACCTTCGCCTTTCACATACAAAAAACCCAACATAAATTGAGCTTTGGCATCACCTTGATTAGCTTGCTTTGTTAAGGTTTCAAGTTCTGTTTCGCAATGCGCTTGCCTAGTATGACTACCGTGTTTACAAATTAATTTGAATGTACTATCCTCAAGAAAACCTTGAGGGAGGCGTGACTTATGGATAAAAGAATTTTTAAGACTGTTGAAAAATCTATGGACGAGTATCATGAGCGTTTTGAACGCTTCTTTCCTCGTTCTGAGCCAAGGGAACAGTCTTTGAAATACATGAAGGGACTGATCGCTGCCCCCGATCGAAGAAATGGCTGGGAGTTGGCCGAGATGGCCGGGGATAGATGTCCTGACCGGGTGCAACGTTTGATGTATCGTAACAACTGGGATCTTGAAGGCGTTCTGGATGAACACATCAGGTTTTGTAACGAGCATTTTGGTCATTATGACGGCACTTTCATTGTTGATGAAACAGGCTTTTTGAAGTCTGGAAAGAGTTCTGCCGGCGTTAATCGGCAATACACAGGAACTGCCGGTAAAATCACTAATTGCCAAGTTGGGGTTTTTCTTGGATATACTTCTGAGCATGGTAATGCCTTGCTGGATCGCCGGCTTTATATGCCAGACAGCTGGATTTCTGACAGTAAGCGCTGTGCTCGCGCCAAGGTTCCTGCCGATCTGCAGTTCCTTACCAAACCGCAATTGGCTTTGGAGATGGTTCGACATGCTGTTTTTGACCTTCAATGTTCTGGCAGCTGGGTTGTCGGAGATGAAGTTTACGGCATGGACCCATGTTTCAGAGAAGGGCTGGCTGACCTGAATCTTCGCTTTGTTCTCGCTGTTAAACGCAATATGAAAGTCGGGAAAGTTTCTGGCTGCAAAGTGGGACGCATACCTCTCTCCTTCTGGCCTGAAAACACTTCGATGTCGCTGGAGAAAATAGCCGCCGGGCTGCCAGATTCCTATTGGAAATCTCTTGCAACGAGAGCTGGCGAAAGAGGCCCTATTCGTTATGAGTGGGCTGGGCTGCGCGTCATTGTGCCCGACGAGGGTGAGAGATGGCTGTTGATAAGAAGATCTTTGAAGCATTCTGATGATCTTTCGTTCTATTTCTCGAATGCCTATTCCGATACCCCGGTAATGCAGCTTGCCGAAGTAGCCCTCAGAAGATTCGCTATTGAGCAATGCTTTGCTGAAGCGAAAACTGAGGCTGGGCTCGATGAATACGAAGTTCGCCTCTGGCACGCCTGGTATCGTCATATTACTCTTTCGATGATGGCACATGCTTTTCTCTCGGCACTAAAAAAAACTCTCGAAGATAGAATCAAGAATGTCAGTGCCAATTGTGAGAGACATTCTCAGATGGTGTCTAATTCGAAGAATGGTGTTGTCCGACGCAGAGTTTTTCATGGCATGGATCAATTTCAAGCTCCGCAAAAGGACTCTGGTAATGCGAGGGCGTTACCGCGGAAAATATTACAGGCTGGTTCCAAATGATGTACGGTAGTCATACTAGAAAGCCCAATAAAGAAAAGTATTCCAACCATCAAAAACCAAACTGTAAAATTTACTTTTTGCATTTTTCCAGCCCCCACCCTTAATTTTTGATTGGGTTGATTTTAACATACTGCTGACTTCCCAACCGTTTAAAAAAACTGCTCAGATATTTGTAGCTTCTACTTTTTTATATGGGCTCATCTCAGGTGTTTTGTTTTTGAAACATTGCAATTACAAAACGACCGGCCATTTTGTAGCCCACAGTGCGCAGTAATTGTTAAAGTTCCACGTGTTTGATTCCTTTCGGCACCGCAAAAGAGTAGCTCCAATATTTGTCTGAAACGATTTGAAATTGCACGTCAAAATGTTAAAATACTGAAAACTGGCCTTGGAGAGGCACATGAAACGGAGCTTTGTTCTTTTATTCCTTTTTGGTGCAATTACTTTTTTCTCTGATTGCGGCGACAGTGGTTCTGGCGCTTCAACAAACGTAGATTCGCCTTCTGATGTATGTGTAGACGGCTCTTTCAGCTATTCACAAAGCAGATCTGGCCCTTGTTCCGGTCATGGTGGTGCAAAAGCATGGCTTTAAAATATTTGAAAAAACCTTCGTGGAGGCACTTTAATGCCTCTTTTTCTAGCGACGTTGTAGTAAGTTATGGGCTGCTATCTGATGTTTTTTATATGGGGGAAATAATACATGGCGGACTTAAAAGATTCTAGCATAGTTACAATATTGTCTGTTGTAGGTTTGGTTTTTGGTTTGATTGGTATGTTTGGCTCGTTTATTCCTCTTTTCGGGATGTTTGCAATGCTTATAGCCATCCCTTCAACCTTGGTGTCTGTTTTAGGGCTATTTATTGCATACATGTTGCATGCTAAAAAAACATTTATCCTTGTATCATTTACTATTTGCGTGATCGGTCTGATTATTTCTGGGTCACAATACGCATTAATTCATGCATATAATGAATCTAATAAAGCTACTAAGCCAGAAATTTCGCCAACTCACCCCGCTGCTTCTAACGAAAATAAAGCCCATCAAAATACTGCCGAAACAAACTCAGAAAATCCATTTCTAGAGCTTCACAAGCAATCTGAAGAGCTGGCAGACCAGTTGGATAAATCGCAAAAACAAGCAATGGAAAACTCTAAAAAAACATTCGCAGAATCAATGGAAATCATCAACAAAGTCGAGCAAGAGCAAGCGGAGCAGTGGAATAAATCACAACAACAAGCAATGGAAAATATTAACAGAATAGTAGCAGAGGGTATTGAAAACAACAACAAAATAATGAAAAACAGCCTAGAGCAAGCGAAACAAATAGATAGTGTTTATGAGGATTAAGACTTGTCTTACACCAGCTTTCATCAGCATTATTCGTTCAATCGTTTGGCCATAAAGGCCTCTAAAGGTGTAAACAATAGCTTCTTTTCTAAAAGCAGAATCATAAGCGACAAGCAACGACCACTACCGTCTTGAATATAGTATTTACCCGCAGGGTTTTTACTAACAATATTTTGGTCCGCCGTATGAATAAAAATCCGATTCACGCCCAACAATTTGATTTGCCCGTTTAGAAATTTTTCGTAATAGGCCAGATGTTTTTGAGGATTTAGCCCTTGGTGCAAGTAATCCTTAGCAATTGCATTTTGAGCAACATTCTTTAATAGTCGATAATTCAAGCTTTGTTCAGGCATCACCAAACATTCATCATATGTCCAGCCTGGATTAGCTTCCAAAAAAATTAGATTTTCGAATTCTTCAACTTTATCAATTAAAACAGTTTGCCAGCAGGCATCTTGGTTATAGAAAAAGGGTAGTTTAGCAGGATGCTCACGTTCCATAATCCTAACGGCTTCCGATAAATCATAACTGTTGCCGGGTTTAAGATTTTCTCGTGCAAGATACCATCTCGCGTATTCCTCAAGGGAACTCTTTTTGATTACTTTCAAAGCTACCTCTTAGTTAATAATAAAGAGCTAATGCAAATTTTGTATAATTTAATTGCCCGTTATATCGGACTTAGCATGCTGTATTAATTCTTTTATAGCGTCTCTCCCATGAACGCGAATAAAATCTTCATTCGTATCTTTATCAATGCTGTGAGAAAAATAGTTAGCCACTGCGTTTTGGTGATAAGCTCTAACAGTTAATCTGTCTGCAGTCTCTACCATTTTAATTTCGTAAAATTTGCCTTCGAATTCAAAGCTTTCAAGAGTTTTCAATTAACTTGCCTTTCAATTTAAAGTCTTGCTTTTAATGGAACCATGTGTTTCTAAGTGGGGGTTAACAAATGCCGCCTTGTTTATATAAACGAATCTCGAAACGATGTAATGCCAATACCTTAGTTTTGCAAAAATCTTCTTCAGTTTTGATATTGTTAGCTAAGGTGCTTGTTGAGATGCTAAAATTCACTACTTATAAATTACAAAAATTTGGCCAATCAACTCATTGGGATTGCATTATGATTTGATAAAAGCAGTGTGGTTTCTTTTTCAGAACATTCGATTGTCTCTGCCCAAACATGGGGTATACCTTGTCGATTTTTGAGAGAAGACCAGATGACATATGTTCCTTTTTCCAGATTCTCAAAAACTGCTTCACCATTACTATTTGTAATTTTCTCAGCCAAAATTTCTGAACTACTAACATAAGAAGTTGGTTTCACGAAATGATAGGCTATATTTTCTGTATCCTTAGACCTTATAAAGAATTTGACACGTTCCATGCTTGTTGAGCCATATTTGTTTAATTCTTGGTATACGGAAGATCGGATATTGGCCGTCCCTTTAATTAGAGAAACCGTTTGCCCCACTTCTGCTTGAAAACCACCAACATTGTATGAAATACCTAAGGTAACTCTCAATGAACACAAATTTTGCTGTGTTTCATTTTTAACAACATCATTTATGTCTGCCACTGGCACGCCAACAGAACCTTTGGTTATGGAATCAATATCAGAATCTTTCAAAGAAATAACACCGTGGGCCGTTTTTACCTTGTAAACACCATTTTCGAAGGACAGAACTTCCCCAATAAAGGTTTCCTTGGTTTTCAGAATAAACCTGTTGTTTGCATTGGCCGGTTCTGTGCTTGAGTTCTCAATTAAAGGCTTGGGAGAGTTTATTGATTCTGTCGCTGTGCTTGGCTCTTTTTGCGAAACTTGTTCTTTTTTTTCATGAGGCCGAGCCAAAATTGCCTTAGAGAGATCGGCCCTTCTCCTTTGAAACTCATCAGCTGAAATCTGCCCATTGCTTTTCATTTCTTGGAGTTTCCTATTCTCGGCAATGTAATTGAAAGATGGCTGTGGGGAATCTCCAGAAGAATCGTTGGAAACTAGCTCGTTTCGCCTATCAAGCTTAGATG
>JAKPQD010000294.1 GCA_029572965.1 Bacteroidota bacterium
TCATAATATTGGTTTTTAAATTATTACAAAGATAATGCTGCCCTGCTACATTTCGCTCCGGCTACGCCTGCGCTTCATTTCGCAGGGCAGCATTATCTGGTTACTTTTATGAGTGTTTACACAATCTTTTTTATACTACCACTTAATCCTCCTGCTCGAAGATATGTATGATGCTGCTCTAAAAATAAAGCGCTATACAAAAGATATGGATTTTAGCTCGTTTGCAAATGATGATAAAACTATAGATGCAGTAATCCGCAATTTTGAAATCATTGGAGAAGCTGCGAACCGTATTGCCCCTGATTATAAATTCAAAAATCCGGAGCTTGAGTGGAACCATTTAAAAGGCTTCAGAAACAGGATTGTTCATGAATATTTCGGAGTGGATTATGAAATTGTCTGGTCAATTATAGAGAATAACCTTGACAATTATATAGAATGGATAGAAGTCCTTTTAAATAAAGAGAAAAGTAATTAGAGCCTATTCCACCACCTTACCTTTCAATGTAGCCTGTGTACAACCAGTAATTTCGACCATCACATAGTCGCCCGGGTTAAAGTTCATTTTAGGAAATACTACTACACTATTTTGCGAAGTACGGCCGTATAGCTCATTTTTCGATTTCTTTGAAACAGCTTCAACAAGAACCTCAAAGGTTTTGCCAATATCTTTCTTCTTATTTTCTGCCGAAAGGGTATTTTGTAAATCTATAATCTCGGTGAGTCGCCTTGATTTAACATCTTCGGGAACATCATCAGTAAGGTTATCGGCAGCATAAGTGCCCGGACGTTGCGAATATTTAAACATAAAGGCAGAATCATAACCCACCTCACGCATCAGCGAAAGGGTTTGCTGATGGTCTTGTTCTGTTTCGCCACAAAAACCAGCTATCAGATCGGTAGATATGGTGCATTCTGGCATATAATGCTTGATAGCTGCTATACGTTGTAAATACCATTCGCGGGTATAACCTCGCTTCATGGCTTGAAGAATGTTATTGCTTCCACTTTGCGCTGGCAGATGGATGTTGCGGCATATATTTTTGTACCTGGCCATAGTACGTAGTAAGTCATCGCTCAAGTCCTTGGGATGAGAAGTTGCAAAACGTACACGCAATTTCGGGTCAACCAATGCCACTAATTCTATAAGTTTTGGGAAAGTTATATTTGCTCCTGTTGATGATTTCCAGAGATACGAGTTGACATTTTGTCCAAGCAGCGTCACTTCTCTATACCCGGCATCAAAAAGGTTACGGGCTTCGTTGACAATGGTTTCGGGGTCGCGGCTGCGCTCTCCTCCCCTGGTGTAAGGCACTACACAATAGGCGCAGAAATTTTCGCACCCACGCATGATAGAAATAAAGGCAGTAACGTGGTTTTCGTCTAACCTGACCGGGTTAATATCGGCATACGTTTCCTCGTGCGAAAGAATAACATTGGCAGCTCTCATGCCAGTTCCTGTTTTGGCTACCAGGACAGGCAAGTCGCGGTAAGCATCAGGCCCGGCAATAAGGTCAACTGCCTTTTCCTTCTCCAGCAATTGTTCTTTCATCCTTTCGGCCATACAACCAATAACCCCAACCTTCAATGCAGGTTTTTTGCGTTTTATGGCCCGTAACTCACGCAGACGTCCCAAGACACGTTGTTCGGCATTGTCACGTATCGAACAGGTATTGACAAGTATAAGGTCAGCCTCTGTAATGTCTTTGGTTACTGCAAAACCTTCTTTTTGCATAATGGCTACTACCACCTCGCTGTCATTAAAGTTCATTTGGCAGCCATACGTTTCAATATATATTTTATTGCCTGACGCTTTTGTATATTGGTGCGATACCTGCAATTGCCCCGGTTCAATCATGATTGTAAAATTTTGAGGTGCAAAGTTATTCGAATTGGACAGATTTCTTGTCCAAAATTTTTTCCATTAACAAAAAGAGACTGCTTTGGTTCAAACAGCTTTATACCAAAAACATATTGATAAATAGCTGCAAGTCCCGTATGGGACTATATATTGGTAGAAAAAGTATGTGAATAATTGTGTTAACGTGCCTTTAGGTACGTAATAATAACAATTTTAATAAACAACTGGTTTGAAGATAAACCGCTGATCGTATTCTATTCCGAAAGCTTTCATATAATCCTCGTATTCTTCAATAAATGTTTTATTCTTATGATGAATTTCTTGTGTTTGTATGTAATTTATTACTTGTTCTGTTTGCGACTTCCCATAAGAAAAAGCCCCATAACCTTCTTGCCATGAAAATTTTCCCCGAATAAACTTTCTTTCATTAATCCATTTTGATGAATCACTTTTTAACTGCTGCATTAATTCAGATATAGATTCCGAGGGCCTCATACCAAAGAAAATGTGTAAATGATCCGGCATGCCATTTATTGTTAGGAGTTTATGATGATGGTTTTGAATAATTCCAGTAATGTATTTATACAACTCATCTTTCCATTGCTTTCCAATAATACATTCACGATTTTGCAGACTAAAAACAACTTGAATATGAATTTGAGTGTATGTATTTGCCATAATAATGATTTATATTTCGTCCCATACGGGACTAATAACAATAAAATAACAATATTACCAACAATATCCTGTTCCTAACGGAACAAAATCAAATATAAGATAAATTCTTTTCACATTCAAAAAAGCAACTACCCCAATCAAACATAAATTTTTGTTGCACAGATTTTTACAATAAATAAAAATAGAAAAGTATCATCCTGAACAAAAACAATAACCTTCAGCAAAAAAATGATGGATGGCCACAAATGGAAGCTTTTCTGCCTGATGTGCCGTTTTATTGGGTGGGGCTTGCTTTGTTTATTAACCGCAGGTATTGGTTTCTTGTGGTTAATACCTTATATGTATGTTAGTTTTGCCAGATTTTATGACGATGTGAGAGCAAGTTACGTAGCATGTTTATCAATAAAAAAGGCGCCTTAGGCGCCTTTTTATTTACATATCTTTTTACCATCCGGGGTTTTGTTTTAAAACGTCGGAAGATAAACTGATTTCTGTTTCCGGGATAGGGAGGAACCCTCCGGTTTCAGGCCTGAAAGAAGCGTCATACATTTCATCTACGCCGCTGTTTTTAACAGGGATGTTGGTAACTTTTGCAAAAGCAGCCTCAGCATCATGCCAACGAAGAAGGTCAAAATAACGAACCCCTTCAAAAGCAAGCTCATGGCGACGTTCTTCTTTAATATTTTCTAAAGATGCAGGTTTTGAGGGCAATCCTACACGTGCCCTCACGCGGTCAAAATAAGCCTGGGCATTGGGGCCTCCTAATTCAGCTCCCATCAACAATATATCTGAAAAGCGCAAGATAATTTCGTCTTGTAAATTCCACAACTGGTTGTTGGTATTTGAACCTGGAACGAGTATGGTAAATACCCCAACATAAGAAGCTCCTTGTTTAACCTGGAGTGATGTATATTTTTTATTCCACAGGCCAGTTTCATGCATACATTGGTTTGACCCCCAAACATATTTAGTTGACACATTACCTTCTTCGGGGTCGGTAACATCAATAATAGAGCCCTTTTTGCGAATATCACCATCTTCAAAGCTTTGGTTCAGTTGAGGATTAACAGGCCCGGCTCCCCAACCCTGGCTCCAAGGTACTAATCCTTCCTGAATCCTAAGCCCCATATACAAACAAACCTGATTGCTGTATGTCACTTTAGTCGGAAGGTTCCATCCTCCATGAGTCGAATATTTAATAGCAAACACAGTTTCTTTATTTTTTAGCTGTCCATTAGAGTCTTTTTCGCCAGCATCTCCAACCCAACTTAGGTTATTGTTGGTTGCATAAGGATATGAGTTAGGCATAGCCATGTTTACACATGAATAAGGCCAAAAGTTCCTAAAATCAGGGGTCAAATCATGTCCACTATTGGCAATACAGTCATCTAACCAACTTATTACGTTAGCTTTTGTAACAGCGCCGCCTTCAGTCAAAGGCATCTCAGTTTTGTTGTAATAACCGGTGTAGAATAAAAAAATACGGGCCATCATCCCTTCAGCAGCCCATTTGGTAGCATGCCCGGCACGTTCAGAAGCAATGTTATTAACATTTACGGTTTTCATAAGCTCTATTGCTTTTTTCATATCTGAAGCAATTTGAGCATATAATACTTCAGGTTTTGCCTGAGGTACAACGGCAAAAGCAGGGTCGGTAATTAAAGGGATATTGCCAAAAAACTTAGCTAAAGTAAAATGAAAATAAGCCCTGAGAAAATAAGCTTCGCCAAGATCCTGATTTTTATCAGCTTCATTGTCATACTTTGCCTGGCCAATACGATCAATAATTTTATTTACACGCAAGATGCCTTTATAATATTCTTGCCAAAGTGGATAATAATTGTCAGCCTGGCTATTGGTAAACTTGTCAAGGTCATGGAAAGTAATATCACCACTTCCGCCACCACCAAAGCAATCGTCTGAAAGTAAGTTGGCCATGACTGTAGGGTTTGAGGCCCCTCCATAAGAAGGTAATACAGAATAAGCGCCAGTTAATGCATCGGCAACATCCTGTGGGGTTTTATAAAAGTCTGCATCGGTTTTCAGGTACAATTGTTTTTGATCCAGAAAATCTTCACCACAGCCTGCTAAAAGCGATATTGCAGCTAAATAAAGTATATATTTAATTTTTTTCATATTTCTAAAATTTTATCATCAATTAAAACAGATTAAAATTTAAGGCTCAACCCAACCATATAAGTTTGTGAAGAAGGATATAAGCCCAAATCAACACCCGAAGCCCATGAATCAGGAGCATAACCAACCTCTGGGTCCATACCAATATAGTTGGTAAAAGTGTAAAGGTTTTTGACAGCAACATAAAGCTTAGCTTCAGTTAAAGGTAAACTTTTGAAAAGATATTTAAAGTCATACCCAAAGGTAATGTTACTAATCCTGATAAAATCTGCATCCTCAATATAAATATCTGATATTTTGTCAGAAGCTGTATTTAATAACCTTGGATAACGGTTTGATGTCCCGGCTCCATGCCAACGTTTCAAAATATCAGTAGTATAGTTTTGTTTAGGGCCATCAACAAACGACCTGTACGACATGGCTACCTGGTGCCCATATGCTCCATTGGCCGATGCCATAAAATAAAAACCTTTATACGAAGCATCTAACTGCAAACCAAGGATATAATCAGGATTGGGGTCTCCAATCATTGTTTTGTCCTTCTCATCAATGATGGTATCTCCATTAAGGTCAACATATCTTTGGTCTCCGGGTTTAATCTTGTTTACCAATTGTCCTGTTTTCTTATCTACAGTATAATAAGTTGATTTGCCTCTTGTAAACGCTTCTACCTCGGCAGAATCCTGGAATACGCCATCGGTCTTGTATCCATAAAAATAACCGATAGGATAATCAATTTGTGCCCGGTAACATTCAACGGTACCTTGACTTAATACATTTTTTGAACCATGAATGATACTGTCTGAGCTGTTCAATTGTGTTACACGGTTCTTGTTGTAAGCTATAGAAGCTGTAACCCCATATTTAAAATCTCCATCGCGGTCATTCCAACGAAGGGTAAACTCAACCCCTTTATTAGAAATTGTCCCACCATTAGAATAAGCTGCATTGGTACCGCCCATAGCTACGATTGGGGCCTGAACTAACCAATCTTTGGTTTCTTTATTATAGTAGTCAAATGTAAATTGCAGCTTATTGTTATATAAATACAAATCTAAGCCTAAGTCAGTCTGTTCCGATGTTTCCCAAGTGAGGTCGTAATTGGCAACATGTTCAGGGTAACAACCGGCAGTACGGGCTGTTTTATCTGTTCCAAAGAAATAATCTGAACTATTGTCATAAGTTTGAGCAGCCAGGTATTGGAATTTACCATTAGGCATATCCTGGTTCCCGTTTTGTCCCCAACTTGCTCGAAGTTTCAAACTACTTACTAAGTCTTTAGACCAATCCATAAAAGGTTCATTTGAAACTAACCAACCGGCAGATACTGAAGGGAAAGTACCCCAACGGTGTCCTTCAGGGAAGTTAGAAGAACCGTCAGCACGTAATACAAAAGTAAACATGTAGGTTTCTTTATAGTCATAAGATAAACGTCCAAAATATGACAAAAGGCCCCATCCATACTCATCTTTGCCAGTAATGGTAGTATAACTTGCATCTACAACAGGTACGTTTTTAAGATAAGCATGTTCTGCATCCTGGAACAGGCTGTTTTCATTTTTCCCCTCTAAAGAAAGATTTTGTGTGTTTTTTGTCATTTCATTCCCTAACAGGAATGTAAAATTATGTTGTCCAAGAGCCTGGTTGTATGTTGCCGTATTTGTCCATGTCCAGGTAAAACCTTCATACATGCTCTGGTTTACAACATCACGGGTGGTAAATGTTTTTGAAGTCAAATAATATTTAGGTACCCACGAACGTGATGAGCCATACCAGTTTGAACCGGAAAAAGCAGACCTGAATATCAGGCCTTTTATAGGCTGTAACTCAGCAAAAGCACTTGCGTTGATATTATTATTGTCATTATAACTTGAATTGCAATTGTATTCCATAAGAGCAATAGGGTTGGCCTCTTCGAGGTTCCATTTTGTTGGAGGGGCATAATTCCCTACTGAATCATAAGCTCTCAAAATGGGGCTGGTAACAAGCATATTGTGCAAATCGTTCCAGTAAATATTGCCTGTGCGGAAAGTTGGTTTTTTGGTATTGGTAAATGTAAGGTTTTCACCGACAGTCAATATGGCATTGTTATTTTTTTCCCAAATAACCTGAGTTGTGTTCATACGCAGGTTGATACGTTTGTATTTATTGTTGGTTTGTTTTCCCAATACTCCTTCTTCGGTAAAATATGATGCCCCTAATGAATAGGTCGACTTTTTAGAGCCTCCCATAATATTCAAAGCATGACTTTGAGTAACCGCATTTTTGTTTTCAATTTCATCTACCCAATTGGTACCATTCCATTCTCCACTCATGATTTTGTCATAATCAGGCACTAATGTTGCCCATTTATATGCTTTTTTGGCGTAACCAGCAGGATCGGTGTTGTAATTGGCTTCATCCATAATCTCCATATACTGCTTTGCATTAAGCATCTCAGGTTTTTTGTATATGTTTGATACTCCATAGTATCCATCATAGGTCACCACGGTTTTCATATCTTTTGCCCCAGTTTTGGTGGTAACCAAAACAACACCGTTGGCCGCACGTGAACCATAAATAGCTGATGAAGCAGCATCTTTTAGTACATCAATAGACTCGATATCTGAAGGGCTCAAATAATCAATATCGCCAACAGCTATACCATCAACAATATATAATGGTTTAGAATTCCCAATAGTACCAACACCACGAATATTAACCCTTGTACCTGCCCCGGGAAGACCGCTATTTTGAATGATAGTAACACCAGGGGTTATCCCTTTCAAAGCCTCTATAGGACTGTTGGTTTTAAGGGCCTGGATATTTTCTCCTGCGACATTCAGTGTTGCCCCGGTATTGAGTTTTTTCTTCTGAACTCCGTACCCGATAACCACTACTTCATTGAGTTCTTGTACATCCTCTTTCATTGTTACAGAAAAGCTTGTTTGTCCGCCTACGGGTATTTCCTGGCTCAAATAACCCACATACTTAAATTCAAGTGTTGCAGAGGCATCCGCTTTAATAGTAAATTTGCCGTCCATATCAGAAACGGTTCCGGTAGTTGTACCTTTAATGATCACATTAACTCCAGGGAGCGGAGCACCACTGTTGTCAACAATAGTTCCACTGATAGAACGTTCTTGTCCAAAAATTACTGCGCCCGAAAAAAGCAACAGTAATGAAAGCAGCACTGACTTTAACCGCCAGCCAGCCTTTTGCTTGTGCGAAGTTTTGTACATAGTTGATTGATTTAATTAGTAATTGTTAGTTTGTTAAAATTAACATTTTTTTACAATGGCAAATCTAAAAAAAACTACCTGTCCAAGGTTGCCTTGTCCTTTGTTTTTTAAAGAAGTTAACAATATGTACAGTATTTTTTTACCAAATATTTCCATTTTTATAATGATATAAATACTGATACCAAGATAATTACTTTAAAAATTATCACTGTTGTCCCGTAAAATAAAAGATACTTATAAATACTACGTAATATCGTTGAATAGAAACTGGGCGCCCCGCTGGGGCTTAATTTTAAAGATGTTTAATTTTACTACAAACAGGACGTCGCTACGCGACTAAATAATAGCAGCGTAGCTGCGAACTGTTTGTAGGATAACCAAATACACCAAATGTTTCTATGCCACATAGCCGAGACCTGTTTTTACCGGACAACAATGAAAAATTATATAGATAGAACAAGTTATTTCAATAATTACTAACTTTAAACCAAAAACATGAAATACTTACTTTCTCTTGTATTTGTATCATTGTTTGTTACAAGCAAAACTGACAAAACAACTACTACCATGACATCTGAAGATTTGGCCAAAAATATCCATTGGATACAGCAGGCTGGTTTTAAAATTGAGGCTGGTTCGCAAAAGATATACATTGACCCTGTAGGCATCAACGCCAATGACAATGCCAGTATAGTGTTGATAACCCATGCCCATGGTGACCATTTTTCGCCAGCTGACATTGCAAAAATAGCAAACGAAAACACCACTATTTACATGCCTGCAAGTTGTAACTATGATGGTAAATACAAAGCTAAAACCATCGTAAAAATTGGTAACAAATACATTATCAACGATTCGCTTACTATTGAAGTAGTTCCGGCATATAATGTGGTAAAAACCAAGTTTCATCAACATAACGACAATTTTGTAGGATACATCATAACCTATAACGGAATTAAGATATACCACACAGGCGACACTGAACGTATCCCCGAAATGAAAAACATTACTGCTAACATTATTTTAGTCCCGCTTGGCCAGACTTATACCATGAACAATGTTGAAGAAGCTGCCAATGCCGTAAAAGACGTGAAAGCTGAAATAGCCATCCCTATGCACTTTGGGCTGTACGAAGGTAAAACATCTGACACCATTGCTTTTAAGCAATATCTTGAGGGAGCAGCTAAGGTTATTATTTTAGAAAAAGGGAAGTAAACTTTAATTATCGGTTTAGTTGTTGTTTCAACCTAAACCTTCCAGGTTTTGGAAACCTGCAAGGTTTTCTAACAGTCTTGACTTATTGCCCAACCACCTTGAAATAAAGAACAAACCTGTTAGGCTTTTAAAACCTGACAGGTTTATTTATATTTGCCCCAAAAAAATCATGAACCTAAAAATATTTGCATTCGTAGCTGGTTTAATCCTTTTTAATCTTTTGCACACCGAAGCCCAGCCCAAAAAGGCAGTCCTATCGGGTAAAGAATTTACACCGCATAGCATTTTCATTCATTATCCCTCAACAGAACATGCCTGGGCAAACGCCCAACGAGGCAATGAATGGATGCTGAACCTTAACGGCAGCTGGCTATACAACACATCAGGTTCTACTGCCAGGCTTACTCCTGACCGAAAAGGGTTCAACCCGCAAGAATGGCAATCATTTCAAGTGCCATCAAATATTTTTGGCGAACAAACAGAACTTGACACAATGATACGCCCAAAAGGCAATAAAGTTATCCTCCGAAAATTTTTCCCTATACCCGAAAGCTGGTATGGGCTTCAGACCGAACTGGTTTTTGAAGGTATTGGGCCCAAAGGTGTTGTGCTGGTCAATGGGATGAAAGCAGCGAACATTTCTAATAATCAATATGGACTTTTTATAGAAATTACGCCATTACTGCGTTTTGGCAAAATGAACAGCATCGACATTATCCTTGAGAATGTAAATGCCGCTTCTGCCGACTCGTTGGCCGGGTTGTTTGGAAATGTGGCGCTTTATGCCCATCCTAATGTTGCTATAAGCGATTATACCATCCAGGCAACGCCTGCATCTCCCGGAAATGAAGGTAAGATTGATATTACCCTTTTCCCAAAACGCTACCTTGAAGATATTGACGATAAGTTTACCATTGAAATGTACCTTTATGACAAAAAACGCAATAACCTGCTTGCCCCAGTGGCCCTGAAATATAACCCATCAAAAAAAGCAGACTCAGTGCTGTTTAAAAGTATGACAGTAAAAGGGGCACAGGCATGGACAAGCTGCCAACCTGTATATTATACGCTGCTAATACTGCTAAAAGATAAACAAAAACAGGTGGTTGAAGCCATAAAACAAATCGTTGCTTTCAGAGACTTTAGATACGAAGGAGACAGCATTATTATCAATGGCAAACGCGACACCTGTATGACATTTAAAGAGATGGACAGCAAGTTGGCTATTACTGGCGAACCCTTTGAAAAAGACAAACTTTACAAACTGGTATTTACAAGCAATTTACAACCTACAGATATAAGCAATATTATCCGCATAGTACGAAAATACAGGAACAACCTGCAACTTGCTGCCTACGAACTAAAAGGTTTCAAAGATGATGCGGCACAAACAATTAAAGCAGCTATTGAAGCAGAAGACAAAACACACCCGGTAAAGTATTAAGCGCTATGCCTCAGGGCTACCAACACTGCCCCGGTAATATAAGCTACTATCCACCAAATAAAGGCTATACGCGAATAAATATGCAGCTTTTTGCCAACATAAGTTAATGCGCCATATTTTTTACGAAAAATCCATAACAGAACAGCATCAATGAGCATTAAAGACAACGAAGAATAGCCTATTAAACCATGAGCAGTAAAAGCCCCCTTAGAAGAACCAATAACCATCAGGGCTGTAGCTGTTATATCAAGAATAACCCCCAAAGTGATAAAAATCAACACTTTGTTGCTGACAAGCTTTTTGCGTTGTTCAGTAACAATGGCAATAGCATACGATATCAGGGCAAGGTTAACAATAGTAGTACCTGCCATTAAAACAGTGTTCATCTCGTTTGTCGTTTCTTTAAAAATAATAATAGCATCGATATTAAGCCCATAAAAATAATACTTACAGCTTGTGCTCCATGACTCAGCAAAGCATAAGCCAAGCCATCGCTCCAGGAGATGGCATATATAGAAAGTGCAAGGGCTATCATTCCATGATAAGCTCCAATACCAGCCTGTACAGGAGCTGCAAAACCATAACTCCCTACAACCAACAAAAATAAGGCATCAACCATTGTCAAGTGGGCTGTAGGCTGCATGGCTTTGAGGCAAATGTAGGTCATCAGCAAAAAAAACACCCAAATAGCCAAAGTTGAAGCAAAGAAAGCCTGCTTTCGTTTTAGGTACAAGATTGACTTAAAGCCAATGAAAACACCTTTGGCTATTTTTTTTATTTTTCCTACTAAGGTGATTTTCCGAATCTGGTTCCTGAAAGCATATATCAGGAAAAAGCCAGCTACAACAGCTAATCCTACAAGGAGCCAAGTATATAAAGAAAAATCAAAAAGCCATCCGAATTTTTTACCCAACGGAATAAATACTTTTTGTGAAAAAAAACCGCCAAACTCCTTGATCTTTATCAATACTACCAGTATCGTCAGCAAAAAAAGGACAAGCACATCAAATATCCTTTCGGCAATAACAGTCCCCAGTAAAGCATCTGCTGGTCTCTTTTCAGTCCTGCCCAACACCCC
>JAKPQD010000297.1 GCA_029572965.1 Bacteroidota bacterium
AACCTTGCCAATATCTGATGAAGCCTATAATTTATTAGGAGCAAAAGGAACACAGGCAGAGCCAGTATTTCCTGATTTGATTTACTCCGATAGTCGCAATGCAGATTTGTATAGGTGGATGGTAAAGGCAGGGATAGAAAAGCACATCACTTTCCACTGTGCAAGGCACACCTACGCCACATTGCAGCTTACTTTAGGTACTGATATTTTCACAGTATCAAAATTGCTTGGACACAGGCATTTAAAAACAACACAAATTTATGCTAATGTAATTGATGAAAAGAAAACAGTAGCAGCTAACAAAATAAATATTGGCTTATAATGGAAATAAAAATATTGAATAGCATTGTGTTCAAAGAACTTATGCCCTGGACTTTTGATGCCAAAGGCACAAAAGCCATTAACGAGAAAATAAAAAAGGTAGGCAGCAAAGAACCCACCACAGAAACCGAGTTGGTGCAACAGCTTCAAATATTGTTAGCTGATTATTCCGACCTCTCCAAATGGCTCACAAAGCAAAATACAAAGGGTACAAGCACTTTGAAAAACCATTGCTACGCAATAGATTTTCCAGCTTACAGCGATGCAGTAAGTAAGTTTTATAATGCCATTATCAGCCTTGAAACACTTCGTGTTTACAATGCTTTCAATACCAAAATGGAGAAATACAGCAAAAGGGTTGATATAGTTTACCATACCACCATTGCATTAAAGAACATCAAAGCATTAACGATAAACACAGTTAAGGAGATTAAGGAAAAAGGATTTGAGGAAATACCAACAGAGCAAAGCAGTTTATCACATTTTGTATTGCAGTTATTAAGGCAACACCTCACTATTTTGTTTTTTGATATACAGGAGTTGAGCAAAGCCAGTATTGACAGCCCAACCAGTATTGAAGATTTTTATTTGTTGGATTTGAATTTACCAAAGGCACAGATACAAGAGTTGAAACCATTAACCCCTGCGGATATTGATTTCAAAGGTCAAGAGGTATTAAACTTTGGCTTTAAAGATGATTTTGAAAAGTTGAAATCAGTTATAAATCAATTGTGCCACCAAGTAGAATTTTTAAATGAAGATGTTACCAGTGCAGATGAATTATTGAAAGTATTAATCTCAAAAAGCATTTTGCCCAATTCTGTGAAAATCCAAATCGGTTGCGAAACCAAGAACTTTAGATACATAGTCAATAAATTCAAACCATACTTTCATAATCTCACTTTAGCCAATATTGAAAAATCGCAATTGTTCTATTCTAAAAGCGACAATCTAATTACTGCAAATAATCTTTCAGCAAGTAATAATAAGAACGCAGTTGAGCCGAAAGAAAAGGCAACTATTGATAAAATCTTCAAACAAATGCAATAAAAAACATTAAGATTATTATGAATAGTGATTAAGGGCTTAACCCCTTAACCTTTGTCCCTGCTGCATTGTAGAGTTTTGTTCCATCAAATTTTAAATAATAAAAAGATGGCAACAGAAAATTTAATTCTCGACAAGCTCACAGAAATTGCAAACAAATTAGATGAGCAAAACTTACTGCAAAAAACAGTATTAAACTTCAACGAGGCTTGCACATTCCTTGATGTAAGCCCCTCACATT
>JAKPQD010000320.1 GCA_029572965.1 Bacteroidota bacterium
ATTTCAAAATAGCGACATAACAGGCGGTTCAAAGAACTTTAGTAGACTTACAGTCTTTCTTAAGATGGCTTTTAGCCTTAATAGGACTTACAGTCCGTTAGAACAACCCACCGCCTTCAGGCGTGTGGTACATGAGTTTTATCGAAATCTGAGGTATTATTAGTAACCAGTGTAAAACCATGATATAGGGCCGTAGCAGCAACAATGGCATCGGGTAACTTTATTCGGTTTTTTTTGCGTAATTCAATAGTAAGTTCTGTAATATCTTCGTCTAGCTGGTAAATGTTGGAGAAGTTTACAAAGTCAATAAAATCCTGATCAACTTTTGCAAAGCCAAGTAGTTCAATTTTATTGATAACCGAAAGGTTAATTTCATCGTCAATAATTTTAGCCAGTTCTTTTTTAGCGCTTTCGGGCAGCTTATTGCCCATGTAATCAATAACCGTGTTGGTGTCTAATAAGTATTTCTTTCCCATTCCTTACGCATTTGAATTAGTTCTGTTTGCAGCTCATCAGCGCGTTCCTTTGTTAAGCAACCGGCGAAACGTTCAGAAAGTTTTTGTTTTGTTGCAACAGGTTTTTTTTCTATAAGCTTAATGAGATGCATACTTTCAAGGTTCTGCAAGAATTTCAATGCTATATCATTTTTTATTTCGACGGTCACAGTTTTTATCATGATGCAATTTTATTAACTTGTTTATCCCAATATGATCTTTGTGAAATAATTGTAAAATTACAATAAAAACGGATTGGATACAAAAATGATTTCCTGGCTAATTCCAGCTAGCGCGCGTCTATGACACGTGCTGCATCAACAACGGGCAATAGCTAAAGTTAGCAGTGTGTAAAGTAAAGATGTTGCTTTTAAAGAAATTGTATAGGAATGTAGATAGAATAGGCGCGCGATGCAAACGCGCGCCAGCATTGGGACACTAAGCCGGACAGGATTGTTATGTTTTTTTATATATTTATAACCCCTTTGATGATATAATCGTATAAAACTATAACATACTTTGTGGATATGAACAACGATATTTTAATTATGGTACTTGCTGGCATTGTAACGTTGATATTGATTGTTGGTGTTTATGGACGTTATTTTGTAAGCCCTAAAAAATAGTTATTTATTTTTTTGTCCCACAATCCAACCTAACGTACTAATGGTGAGCCTGCGACTTGCATTCTGTCTATCGTGACCTGCCAATAAAAGCGGTTTTGTTTTGCTTCATGTTATTTTACCTGAGTAAATTCGAGTTTTATGTTCAACACTACATCTTGACCAACCATGGCGCCTCCGGCCTCGGTAAGGGTATTCCACTTTAGCCCGTAATCAAAGCGGTTGATGATCCCCGATACTTTAAAGCCTGATTTAATATTGCCATAAGGGTCTTTAGCTGTACCACCATAGGTAACATCTAATTTTACTTGTTTTGAAACGCCTTTAATAGTTAATGTGCCTATCAACTCGTATTTGTTGCCCGTTAATTTTTTGAAAGAAATACTTTTAAAAACCATTTGAGGATATTTGTCTGCATCAAAAAAGTCTGCCGATTTCAGATGGTTGTCGCGCATTTCGTTGTCTGTATTGATGCTTTTGATATCCACTGTAAAGTTGATATCGGCATCAGTGAAATCAGCATTTTTAGCCACAATAGACCCGTCAAAGACTTTGAATGAGCCATCTACTTCTGAAATGACCATGTGTTGTACTGTAAACCCAACATTGGAGTGAACCTTGTCCACGTTCCACTTTGTTTGAGAATGACCTGCCAATGAAACAATGGCAATTGCGGATAATAAAACTAGTTTTTTCATAACTTTCTTTTTTAGATTATTGATATTCAATTTTGGTATATTTTCATAACCAGGTTATTTTTGTTTACTAAACAGATTAGGTTTTAATTTGTTTAGTAAGAGAGAATAATTTAAAAAAATACATATAATGAAATCAACAAACGACTATAATTGCTGTCCGGTAAAAGATATTCTTGGCAGGATAGGTGATAAATGGACGTTACATGTAGTGCTTCTTTTAGGAGAAAAAAAGACTTTGCGTTTTAATGAAATCAAAAACAACGTTAATGGGATATCTCAACGTATGTTGGCCGTTACATTGAGATCTCTTGAGCACGACGGGCTGGTCAAACGCACTTTATATGCCGGGGTACCCCCGAGGGCAGACTACGAGCTGACCCCAATGGGCTTGGGGCTATACGGACAATTTCAGTCTTTGGTGTTATGGGCCGAACAAAATATGGAAGATATTATGAAAAGCAGGCGCAATTTTGAAATAGATGGTAATCAATGAATATAAATATCCCCTTCCAAATACAACGTGGCATTTCCGCCAATCAAAGTTCGTGTGCCTTTATTGATGCACTGTAGCTTTCCTCCCCGTTGTGAAAGCTGCTGTGCTGAAAGCTTTTCTTTGCCCATTTTTGCTGACCAATAAGGAGTAAGACTGGTATGTGCTGACCCTGTTACGGGGTCTTCGTTGATACCCGATTGGGGGGCAAAAAAACGGGATACAAAATCCACCTTATTGCCCGGGGCAGTGACAATCAGGCCACGGGCATCTAATGCCGAAATAGTTTTAAAATCTGGTTTTATAGCTTTTATAATATCTTCATGTTGAAAAATGGCCATAACATCATTTTTTCCTTTGAGAGTTTCAACAGGCATAAACCCTGTGCCTTTCATTATTTCATTTTCAAGATGGCATGTTTTTAAAGTGTCAGTGGGGAAGTCGAGCCAAAGCATTTCATTGTCGTTTGTCACACTAAGTCGGCCTCTATATCGAGATTGAAAAACAATTGTTTTTTGCACTTTTTTCAAATGCTGAATTATAATATAGCCTGCTGCCAGTGTGGCATGTCCGCACAAATCTACTTCAACCGTAGGGGTAAACCAACGTATATGATATTGGTCGTTTTCAAAAATCACAAAAGCTGTTTCGGCAAGGTTGTTTTCGGCAGCAATATTTTGCATTACTTTATCTTCGGGCCATTTGTCAAATAAGCAAACAGCCGCAGGGTTCCCGGCAAATAACTTATCGGTAAATGCATCCACTTGGTAAATTTTTGTCTTTTCCATACTTTAACAATATTTCACCTTTTCTTTGAGGTGGCAATTAGTTTTAGTCAATCAAATTTACAAAAATCATTCCCTATCCCAATCAACTTTGTATATTTGTAAAAAAACTGAAGATTGAGAAACCACATTTTCAACGGCATACTAGCTACCATTGCACTTCACCTGATTATTGGCATTATCTTTTATTCGGCAAAAATAACCGGGATGTATGTTACCACTGTAGAGGTTAAGGTTGAAACTCCGCAAACCATCAAAGAAGATTACGAAGAGCAGCTCAAAAAAATGTTACAAGAGCGAGAACAGCTGTTGAAAATGGCGCAAAGGGCCGATGCATTGATTGCAGCTCAAAACAGAAAGAACATTGGCGTTAACGTGGCCGACAAAACTTCTCCTGCTATGGACAAAGACTTGCAAGACGTACAACGCGAATTGGAAGAAGCTAAGAAACAAATTGCATCGGTGCAGGAAAATCTTGAAAGGCAAAACGAGAAAAAGATAATCACTTCTGACGACAAAGAAGCCCCATCTGCCGGCCTACACCAGGAAAAGCCTCAGGGGAAGCTTGCAGTTTATAAAGGGCCTACCAATATTTATTACGATCTGGCCGGGCGAAAGACAGTATATCTCTATATCCCTGTATATAAATGCCAAAGCTTAGGCAAAGTTGTTGTAAATATTGTTGTTGATGCCAGTGGTAGTGTGGTAGATGCCAAAGTTGACAAAAATCAGAGTGACCCTGACGAATGTCTTATAGAAGCTGCTGAAGATGCTGCCCTTCGGTCGCGTTTTAGTGCTGGCGAAAAGCAAAAAGGCAATATTACCTATCTTTTTGTGGCACAGTAATTTTAAACCTATCAAATGCAGTTTTTTCTTGTTTACCTGTTGGGTTTATTCGCTGAAGCCTTTGTCAAAAGTGTTTTTGTTTATCTGGCCTTTTGCAACAGCATTGTTTATTATGCCTTTTCTAAAAATAAGGTTTTGAGTCAGCTACACATATCAAACGTTGAGTAAGCGGATATTTGAAAGCCCAGATTTATTTGGCATAAGTTATAGTTTTAGGCCAAGAATGGATAAGTTCGTCAATGTTTTGAGCCTGGTCGTTAAGTCGTAAAGCTTCTTTTTCGCTATAACCGCGTACATAAGGAGTGTTTCCCATATTTTTTATTTTCAAAAATACAGGGAAAAACTTAACAAAAAGGGGCTAGGCCATGATAAACAGTAATTAAGCCTTTTGGTAACAACGTACCCAGTCCACTTGCATGGTAGCATTTTCGGCATTGCCGTTTTTGCTTATTACGCCACCTCCAAGTTGCAGGTACAATGGTTCCGTGAGATGAGAAGAAGAAGTACGGAATATCTCAATATCGTTGATACGCCAGATGAGCTCTTCTGGGGTCCACTCCAGTTCGTAGATGTGAAAAGCTTTAGCAAAGCGCGAGCTGCTCATACTTTCACCACTTTTATCTATTGATCCGTCTTTTGTCCAGATATTTCCGAAAGAAAGTTTTCCATGAATATTTTTGGCAATGTCTAAATGTGGCAAAACTTGGTCTCCTGCCATCCAGAATGCCGATAATACATTGGAGCCTTGTGCCAAACGGATTTTAGCGCGAAAGCGGCCATATTTTTGCCTGAAACTTTTGCCAGAGTTGATAATACCCGTGGTGTAATTGAATTCTTTGGGCATAAAACCTAAAGCAGGGTTCCAGCCTATTCCCTGGATTTTTTCGGCCTTGGTTTCAATGTTTAAAATGCTATTATCGATTTTAAGGTTTTTGCCATCGGTGGGGTAATACTGGTCGTCAAACATGGCATAAGGCTGGTTGAGCATGCTGTCGGCCCAATAATAGCGTGTAAGCCATTTTGAAGCATCCAGTTTATCTGTATCAAACTCGTCGGCAAAAGTTTGCTTCCAGGCTTTGAGGTAATCAAACTTGTTGGAATTGGCAATGCTGAGGTACCATTTGATTTTTTCGGAAGCAGCAAGTTTTTTGTATTCTTCTTCCTGCTGATATTCTTCAGACTGTCTCCACTTTTGTTCGTATTTAAGGAGCATGTAAGCTTTTTCAGTTTTGAACTCCTCGCTTTCGACAAAAGCTTTTAATTCTTGAAACTTGTCAACAGTACCATTTTTAAGTGCTTCATTAAACAAGGCAAATTCTTTGCCGGCAACAAATTTTTCGTAATCTTTTATAGTACTGTCAGCAGCAAGCTGCATGTATTCCTTTTCCTGTGAAGATTGAGTTTCTTTTTCCCACTTTTTATCAAAAGGAAGAAGCAGGTAAGCTTTCTTTTCTTTGAATGTATCACTTTCAACTTCAGCTTTGAGCTTTTCGTATTTTTCAATAATGCCATTTTTATTGGCCTCTACAAATAATGCATACGCAGGAGACTGAAGGAATTTATAATACTGGATAAAACGAGGGTCTTTGCTTAAAATCTTGAATTCGTTAGCAGCCTGAGCATCTGAGGTAGCTTTGTCCTTTAATTCTTGATATTTTTTGAGGTCTTCAGAATCGTGAACATGGGTAAAGTTCTTGTATGCTTCGCTTTGAAGCACTGAGTAGTAGTTTTTTACCAGTTTTGATTTTGCCTGGGAGGCTAGTTCTTTTTCTTTATTGAATTCTTCAGAGCCTTTGAAATTAAGCTTTTTTAAGCTTTCTTTTAAATTGGAAAACTCAGGCTGTTTGACAATTTCTTTTAGTTTTAAATATTTTTCAAGTTTTTCAGCGTCTTTCAATGTGGTGTAATTACTATAAGCCGGTGAGCTCAACACTTTGAAATAGTTCTTTATTTGAGCTGACTTTTCAAGGTTTTTAAACGCTGTTTCTTTAGCAAAAGCTTCAGTTTTTTTATAATCGAGGGCAGCAAGGTCTTTTTTCTTTTGGGCAAAAGCTCCAGACTCGACAATTTTCTTCAACTCAAAATATCTGGCCAGCTCTTCAGAATTGGTATAGCTGTTAAGTTCTTCGTATTCTTTTATCAATGCGGCTTCTTGTGCTTCAATTTTTTCGGCGGCTTTGTAAAAGCCCAATAGAAAACGAAAATTTATCATAAGTTAAGTATTTAATCAGTACAAATTAAAAATCTAAGATATAACCTTTTCATTAAATGCACAAATTAAGTCGAAAAAACCTGTTTTTAACTTATTGTCACAAAATATTTATAATTTTTAGTACTATGTATTGCATAGTACTAAAAATTGCATTATTTTTGACTATCAAAATTTTATAAAAATGACACAACAGAATGAAAATACGGAAGTACAGATGCGCAAAGGTGTGCTGGAATATTGCATACTTCTGATATTGTCTAAACAGGATGCATATTCGTCAGACATCATTGATACTTTGCGCAATAATGACGTGAACGTGGCAGAAGGGACACTTTACCCTTTGTTGGCGAGGCTCAAAAACAACGGGGCGTTGCAATATAGGTGGGAAGAGTCAAAATCGGGGCCGCCTCGCAAGTATTATCATTTGACTGCTGAAGGGGCACAATATTTGGAAATGCTTGATAATAGCTGGCAGCGTTTGCAAGCATCGATCAATAATCTACGAGAGTTAAAAAGTATAAACAAATAAATAAGAAAAACCATGAATAAAGCTATAAACGTAAATTTGGCAGGAATGATTTTTTTCATCAACGAAGATGCATATCAATTTCTGCAAAAGTATTTGGATGAGGTTAAATCTGCTTTGACAGGGACCAAACCTGAAATCGATGAAGTAATGTCGGATGTCGAAAGCCGCCTTGCCGAATTGCTCAAACAACGTATGACCGGGGGTAAAGAAGTTGCTGATATGTTGGATGTCAGGTATGCCACCGATATTATTGGCTCGCCAAGTGACTTTGGAAGTGGCCAGGCTGGCAAGTCAAATAACGAAAGCGGCCAACGTCAATCAATTTGGCGGAAGCGTTTGTACCGTGATGCTGATAACAATGTTTTTGGGGGAGTTTGTTCGGGGTTGGCCCATTGGCTTGATATTGATACCGTATTGATGCGTATTTTGTTTGTTATCCTTTTTTTTGTAGGAGGCTCGGCAATACCGATATACATTATTTTGTGGATTATTATCCCCAAAGCCAAAACAGAACAACAAAAGCGCGAAATGCGCTCGGGGGTGCACGAGTTTGCTGGCTTCAATGAAAAAGCTAAAGAACCTACTAGTAAATCAAACGATTTTTTTAGCTTCGCCGGTGACTTTTTAAAAAATGCCTTAAAAGCACTGGCAAAAGTTATTTTAGTCATTTTAGGCGCAACTTTTGCATTTGTTGGCATTGTAATTATATTAGCGTTGATTCTTGCTGCCACAGTTGGTTTTTCGGCACCATTTGCTTTTGATAATATTTCGCTGTTTTTCTACGAGTTTTCTTTTGGCCCGATGCTGGCTGCCAAATTTTTCATCTCGTTACTGGCCATTATACCTGCTGTAATGCTTATATATGCCGGGGTTTTATTGTTGATGAAAAAAAGATTTGACAGGCGCATTGGCATTACCGCACTACTGTTATGGTTTGTATCTTTGTTTGTGGTAATTGGCCTGATAATAAGCAATGTAAAAAACAATAGGCAGCAATTTACCCATGATAACGTTGCTTTAGGGCAAACTGTTGATGGCAAAACAATTCACGTTTCGTGCAATGAAAACATTGAACCCAATACAAAAGTAAATGTCCGCTGGTTTGGTTCACATCGTTACGATACCTATTTCAGAAATGATGGCTTGGTTTATGGAACCGTTTCTTTAACTATTGAAAAAAGCCCTGATAGTGCTGTTCAAATATTGTACAAGAAAGAAGCAACAGCCGACAGTGAAGAAAAAGCAACAAAACGTATGCGTGCCATTGAGTATCAGTTCGTCCTTCAGGATAGCAGTATTGTTTTTGACAAGTATTTCAATCTTTCCAAGGGAGAACCATTTCATGCACAAAACCTTGAAGTAGTATTGTATGTACCTGAAGGAAAAACAATTGTGCTGGACAACAGTGTTGATGCAATTTTGAAGGACGCTGATGTGAACGGTTCATACTACATTTCAGAGATGGCAGGACAAAGCTGGGTGATGGGTAAGAATGGGCTAACCTTAAAAAGTGAATAATTATTTATTAATAATGTATAAATACTCTTTTTTTATATTTTTAAAATAAACAGATTTTATGATTTAGCTTTCATTTTTTTATCAAAAAGCAATATTTTAATGTAATTATTAAAAAATTTTTCTTAAAAATTGTTTTAATATTAAATTTTGGCTGTATATTTGCACACAGAAAACAAATTTTGCTTATGACTAAAAATACATCCATATCTAAGAAGAATAAGAAGAGCTTACTCGGGTGAGGATGGTATGATTTTTAGAAAAAGATAAAATGTATAAATCGGCTGTTCTCACCAAAAGGAACGGCCGATTTGCATTATAAGGCATGTGTATAAAATTAAAATAATTAGTAATCTGGTTTTAAAACCAAAAAGAAAAGTGAGTATGCAGATAGGATTGCCAAAAGCGCAGGGGATGTACAGTCCCGACAATGAGCATGATGCGTGTGGTATTGGTTTTGTGGCCCATATCAAAGGCCAGAAATCGCATGATATTGTGCGTCGCGGGTTAGAAGTGTTGATAAACATGACACACCGGGGGGCTGAAAGTGCCGACAACAAGACCGGGGACGGAGCAGGTATTTTAATCCAGCTCCCGCACGAATTTTTTATTTCCAAAGGATTGAAGCTTCCTTCATTTGGGAAGTATGGAGCAGGTTTCCTTTTTTTACCCAAGAATGAAAATGCTGCAAAACAATGCCTGGATATATTTGAAAGCATTGTAAAACAAGAAAACATGGAAATCATCACTTACCGTGATGTGCCTGTTGACAGTTCATGTCTTGGCGAAATAGCGCTGAGCAGCGAACCTGCTATGAAGCAGGTTTTTGTTACCGGTAAATTTGAGCAGGAAGAGTTAGAACGTAAACTTTTCCTTATTCGTAAGCTGGCCGAAAACCAAGTTCGGAATTCTGACATACTGGATAAAAAGGCTTTTTATTTTTCAAGTTTTTCATCAAAGGTGATGATATATAAAGGGATGTTGATGCCTATTCAATTGCGCGACTACTTCCCCGACCTGACAGATGCAGCTATGACAAGTGCCATATCTATGGTACACTCGCGTTTTAGTACTAATACCTTCCCAACTTGGGATTTGGCGCAGCCTTTTCGCTACCTTGCGCACAATGGCGAAATCAACACCATCAAAGGTAACCGCAACTGGATGAAAGCCCGCGAAGGCCTTTTGAAGACAGACCTTTTTGGGGACGATATCAAAAAATTATTTCCTATCATAGAACCAGACAAGAGTGACAGTGCCTCATTGGATAACGCACTTGAGTTTATCCACCTTGCAGGTCGCAGCTTGCCACATGCATTGGCAATGCTCATTCCTGAGTCATGGAACTCTAAAAACCCAATTCCTGAAAGCTTAAAAGCTTTTTACGAGTTTTATTCATCTATCATGGAGCCATGGGATGGACCTGCATCTATCGTATTTAGTGACGGGCGTTTTGTAGGTGGTACATTGGACCGCAACGGGCTTCGTCCTTCGCGTTATGTCATTACCAAAGATGATATCATTGCTATGGGTTCAGAAGTAGGGTGCCAGGTATTCCCTCCCGAATCGATAAAAGAAAAAGGCCGTCAACGTCCGGGCAAGATCCTTTTGGTGGACACCAAACTGGGAATCATCATCCCTGATGTTGAAATCAAGAACCAGCTGGCCAACATGCACCCTTACCAAAAATGGCTTAACGAAAGCCGCCTGATTCTTGACAATATTCCTATTCGTCAGCGTGTGCCTTCAGAGTTGGGAGATGAACTTCCAAAATACACTAAAGTATTTGGTTATAGCAAAGAAGATATTGAAGCTGTTATTACCCCTATGGCAACTGAAGGTTACGAACCTACAGGTTCTATGGGCAATGATACTCCGCTTGCAGTATTGAGCGAAAGGCCTTACAGGTTGTTTAATTATTTCAGGCAGTTGTTTGCCCAGGTAACAAACCCTCCCATTGACTCTATACGCGAAAGCCTTGTGATGTCTTTGACAAATTATATTGGTTCGGTTTCAAAAAATGTTTTGGTAGATGAGCCTTCACATTGCAAATCTATTAAGTTTAAAACACCGATTGTTTCCAATACAGATTTGGCCAAACTGAAAAACCTGAACGAAGAAAACTTCAGGCATATTGAACTGCCAATGCTTTTTGATGCTAAAGGGGCAAAAGGCGCTTTACAAAAAGCGCTAGAACAATTATGTCTTGCGGCAGAAAAAGCTGTTGATGATGGGTACAACTTTATTGTACTCAGTGACAGGGGGATAAATGCAGAAAAAGCCCCCATTCCATCCTTACTGGCAACAGCAGCAGTTCATCACCACCTTATCAATGCTAAAAAGCGTATGCAGGTAGGTTTGGTTATTGAAAGTGCTGAGCCTCGCGAGGTACATCACTTTGCATGCCTTATTGGTTATGGGGCAAGCGTTATCAATCCTTATGGCGCTTTTGCCATTATCAGCGACCTTTGCGCAAAAGGCAAAATCAAGCATGACTATGTTAAAGCCCGCGAGCTGTATATCAAATCTATTGATGCTGGCTTGTTAAAGATATTCTCAAAAATGGGTATTTCTACTATCCGCAGCTATCATGGTGCACAAATATTTGAGGCTGTTGGTATTGGCGATGAAGTTATCAACAAATACTTTGCTGGCACCTCTTCTCGTATTGGGGGACTTGGTTTTGAGCAATTACAAGAAGAAGCCCTGGTTTACCATAAAGAATTCTTTATTGATGAGGTAAATGGCGACCCCAAAACATTTGGTTTTTATAACTATCGTAAAACAGGCGAAACTCATGGTTGGGATCCAGAGTCAATTGGTTTATTACAATGGGCAACCCGTACAAACAATTATGATAAATTCAAAGAATTTACAAGTTATGTCAATGCCCATAACCAAAAGCCTATATTTTTACGTGGGTTTCTCGATTATAAGAAAAATCCGATTCCGGTAGAACAAGTTGAACCAGCTTCAGAAATCATGAAGCGTTTCATCACGGGGGCTATGTCATTTGGTTCTATAAGCAAAGAAGCACACGAAGCTATGGCAGATGCCATGAACCGTATTGGTGGCAAATCAAATACCGGAGAAGGGGGCGAAGACAGCGAACGTTTCAAGGTGCAGCCAGACGGGCGCAATCTGCGCAGCGCTGTTAAGCAGGTAGCTTCGGGACGTTTTGGTGTAACCAGCAATTATCTTGTTAATGCTGACGAGATACAGATTAAAGTGGCCCAGGGGGCAAAACCCGGTGAGGGGGGCCAGTTGCCCGGGTTAAAGGTAAATAAGATAATTGCCCGTTTGCGTCACTCTACGCCCGGGATTACCCTTATTTCGCCACCGCCACACCACGATATTTATTCTATAGAAGACCTGAAACAGCTTATTTTCGATTTGAAATGTGCTAACCCTGCCGCAAAAATTAGTGTTAAGCTGGTTTCGGAAAATGGGGTAGGAACTATTGCAGCAGGAGTTGCTAAAGCCAAGGCCGATATTATTATTATCTCGGGGTGTGAAGGAGGTACCGGGGCTTCACCACAAAGTTCTATCAAACATGCAGGTTTACCTATGGAAATGGGTATAGCCGAATCGCATCAAACGCTGGTAATGAACAATTTGCGTGGCCGTGTAAGGCTTCAAACCGACGGTCAGCTCAAAACCGGTAAAGACGTAGTAATAGCTGCAATGCTTGGTGCTGAAGAATTTGCGTTTGCAACCTCAGCCCTTATTGTGTTGGGTTGTGTAATGATGCGCAAATGCCATGTTAATACCTGTCCTGTTGGTGTTGCTACTCAGGAAGAAGAATTGCGTAAACGCTTTACAGGAAAATCTGATTACCTGGTTAACTATTTCACTATGCTCTCGCAAGAAATTCGCGAGATTATGGCCGAAATTGGTATCAGC
>JAKPQD010000324.1 GCA_029572965.1 Bacteroidota bacterium
CCTGAGTTTTTGCAAAGTTATCTGAATGAATTCTGCTACAAGTTTAATAGACGATATTTTGGAGAGGCTATGTTTGATAGGCTTCTGGTGGCAACTGTTGCATCAAAAAACGAATTTAGGTACAGAATACGATAATCATTATGTAATTTTACATTAGTAAATGAAAATTCTCCCAAATGCAAAATGATTTTTTAGAAATAGAAGGAACTAAAACTATGCCCGCCATTTCATTTAAAGAAGGGAAACTGGATATTATTGGACGTTCAATCCCTATTGACTCATGCGAATGGTTTGCCCCCCTTCTGAATGTTATGTATGCTTATAAAGCCAAAAAAGGTGAAAAACTCGAAATAAACATTCAACTTGACTTTTTAAACAGCGAATCAAACCGCACATTGCTCAATTTGCTTACTATAGCCGAAAAAATTTACAATGAAGGGCACGCTGTACATGTAAAATGGTATTATAAGCCCAATGACCCTGTGATGTTCGAGCAGGGCAATATTTTTCAGTCACTTGTAGAGCTTCCTTTTACATTTGAACCTATAGTATAGCCATCCTACAACACTGCAAAAGCTGTCTTCTTGCGGTATAAAATCTGCCTTTTAAATATTTTAGCAGCTATTTTCTTCTGAAGTTTGCTATTTTTATTTTTCAAAATTTAATTATAAAAAAAATGAAAAAGCATGCTCTAATCTTATTTTGCGCACTTTCTGTAAATGCTATTGCAGAAAACGGATACAACCTGTGGTTGAGATATAAGCCTGTCAACCACGGTGCTGTAAAAAAGGAATATCTTAGTAGCCTTTCGTCAATTGAAGTAAAAACAGAACAAGAGAATAAACAAGTCATTGAAAATGAGTTAAACACTGCCATTAAAAGCATGCTCCCCGGGCGCTCAAACAGTAAAGGCAATAAAAAGCTTTTCATTTTAAGTGCAAAAGAAAATCAGCAAGTGGGTAAAAATTTCAAAACATACCTCTCTTCATTAGGCAATGAAGGATACTGCATCATTGATACAACAATAAACAATCAACAAGCTATTTACATCATTGCCAACACCGGAAAAGGTTGTGTTTATGGCACATTTAAATTGTTAAGCCTGATGCAGGAAGAAAAAAGCCTCAAAAACATTCGCATACAATCTGTCCCTAAAATTAAATACCGCATGCTCAACCACTGGGACAACCCCGATGGCAGTGTTGAACGTGGCTATGCAGGAAAATCCCTGTGGTATGGCAAAACAAAAGTATCTGAACAACGATTGATAGATTATGCCAGGGCTAATGCCTCTGTAGGTATTAACAGCGTTGTTATCAACAATGTCAATGCATCTCCGGCCATGATGAACGAAGAGAATATTAAATATGCTGCATATTTGGCTAATCTTTTCAGGCCTTATGGCATCCGCTTGTTTATGTCTATCAACTTTTCATCTCCCAAAAACCTTGGAGGGTTGAAAAACTCAGATCCTTTAGATAGTGCCACTATCAATTGGTGGAGCAATAAAGCAAAAGAGATTTACACTCAGATACCAGACTTTGGAGGCTTTTTGGTAAAAGCAAATTCCGAAGGCCTTCCAGGTCCTCAACAATATGGACGTACCCATGCCGATGGTGCCAATATGCTTGCCAAATGTCTTGAGCCTTATGGCGGAATTGTTATCTGGAGGGCATTTGTTTATGAAGCAACCGGTACAGACCGTGCTATGCAAGCATATAACGAATTCATGCCCCTAGATGGTAAATTCCGACCAAATGTAATTGTACAAATTAAAAACGGGCCCATTGATTTTCAACCTCGCGAACCATTCCATCCTTTGTTTGGTGCATTAAAAAACACAAAAATGGCCTTGGAATTACAAATTACCCAGGAATATCTGGGCTTCTCTGACCATTTGGTTTACCTGGCCCCGCTTTACTCGGAAGTTTTGAATGCCAATACTTATGCATCAAATGCCAATTCATTAGTTGCTGATATTATTAGTAAAAAATCCCCTGGAAATGATATTACTGTAATGGCAGGGGTAGCCAATATTGGTAACGACACCAACTGGTGCGGGCACCATTTTGCACAAGCCAACTGGTATGCCTTTGGGCGCTTAGCATGGGACCCTTACGAAACCTCGGAAAACATTGCAAATGATTGGGTAAAACTAACTTTTGGCAACAATCCACAAATTGACACCCCAATTAAGCAAATGATGATGGCTTCGCGCGAAGCCTGTATAGAATATATGACCCCAATGGGTTTACATCACCTCATGGGTTATGACCACCACCATGGGCCTCAACCTTGGCTCGATACAGCCGGGCGTGCAGACTGGAACTCCATATATTACCACAAAGCCGACAAGTATGGCATTGGTTTTGACCGTTCTACTAATGGTTCTGGAGCTGTATTGCAATACAACAAGCCTCTTTCGGACATCTTTAATAATAATAAGACTTGTCCACTCAATCTCTTACTATGGTTCCATCATGTTGGCTGGAAAGATACCCTTTCTACCGGGCGTATCCTGTGGGATGAATTGTGTTTTCAGTATAATGATGGAGTAGAAAAAGTAAAAGAAATGCAAAAAACCTGGATTAGTCTTTCTTCAAACATAGATAAAGAAAGATACACCGAAGTGCGTAATAAGCTTGATTTGCAACTAAAAGAAGCTACCTGGTGGAGAAATGCATGTTTGCTCTATTTTCAAACATTCTCCAATATGCCATTTCCTTCTTACCTTGATTTAAAAGGAGAAAGCCTGTCAAAATACCAGGAAAAACATTATAAACCTTAATAACACGTAAACCGCAAAGAATAAACACAAAGGACTGCAAAGTTGATTACTTTACTTTGCAGTCCTTTGTGTTAAAAAAATAATTAATAAGAAAAGTTCAATCCAGGTATTCCCGAAACATGTATTTTTCAATACCCCTATTTACATACACACAACGGACCCCAAGCTTTGAAACATCTTCAATATTGCGATATTCATCATCAAAAAATACCATTTTATTATATGGAACGCCAGATTTAGCTTGAATACTGTTGAAATGAACTGTTTTTCGAGTAGGATAAATTTCTTCAAATTCAAATAAATGACGGATATTAAACAGTTCTAACAACTGAACAGCCCATGATGGTTCTTCTGTGCGTGAAGCTAAAGCCAACTGGCAGTTTTGACGCTTTAATTCATTGATAATCTCCAAAACATCTGGATATAGCGAAATCTTCAGCCCATATGAATCTCGGATAATGCCATTTTCAAGCTTATAAGGAGGTGTAGTACAATCACACCACGTTCCGCCAGCATTCCACAAAGTAAAATCGAGGTCGAAAACAAATAACGAAGGTTTCACAATATTTTGTGGATAAATCAGTCGAGCTTAAGAACCGCCAGGAACGCCTGTTGTGGAATTTCCACATTGCCAACCTGCCTCATACGCTTCTTCCCTTCTTTTTGTTTTTCCAGAAGCTTACGTTTACGGGTAATATCACCACCATAACACTTGGCAGTAACGTCTTTTCTTAGAGCTTTGACCGTTTCACGGGCAATAATCTTAGCCCCAATTGCTGCCTGGATGGCAATGTCAAATTGTTGCCTCGGGATAAGCTCTTTCAGCTTTTCGCACATGCGGCGTCCGAAGTCGTATGAATGGTCACGGTGAATCAGTGAAGAAAGGGCATCTACCGAATCGCCATTAAGCAAAATATCAAGCTTTACGAGGTTTGCCAGTTTATAATCCGATGGATGGTAGTCAAACGAGGCATATCCTTTCGAAATACTTTTTAACTTATCGTAAAAGTCAAATACAATTTCCGAAAGTGGCATTTCGAAATTCAACTCCACACGGTCGTGCGTAGTGAAGTGCTGATTTTTCAGGATACCGCGCTTGTCCAAGCAAAGTTTCATAATAGCTCCAAGAAACTCTACCTTAGTAATAACCTGGGCAAAAATATACGGCTCATCAATATGGTCAATAAGTGTAACAGCCGGCAACCCTGAAGGGTTATGCACCTCAATAACATCACCTTTTGTGGTGTAAACCTTATACGAAACGTTAGGGACTGTGGTAATTACATCCATGTTGAACTCACGGTCGAGGCGTTCCTGGACAATTTCCATGTGCAACAAGCCAAGAAAACCGCAACGAAAACCAAAGCCAAGTGCTGCCGAAGATTCTGGGGTAAATGAAAGTGAAGCATCATTCAATTGAAGCTTTTCTAAAGAAGAACGCAAATCTTCATAATCGTCAGCATCTACAGGGTAAACACCGGCATAAACCATAGGTTTAACATCTTCAAAACCCGAGATAGCAGTTTTACATGGGTTTTGAACATGAGTAATAGTATCGCCCACTTTAACTTCGCGGGATACTTTGATGCCCGAAATGATATAGCCTACCGCACCTGCCGAAAGGGTTTGGCATGGCTCATATTTTAACTTCTGAACGCCTATTTCATCAGCATAATATTCTTTGCCGGTATTGAAAAATTTAACAAAATCGCCGGTATTGATAGTTCCATTGACAATTTTGAAATAAGCCACAATGCCACGGAATGAATTGAAAACCGAATCAAAAATCAAGGCTTGCAAAGGCGCATTAGGATCGCCTTTTGGCGCTGGCACCCTTTTAATAATAGCAGACAGAATATCATCAATACCTTGCCCGGTTTTGGCGCTGGCAAATATAACATCTTCAGGTTTGCAACCAAGCAAATTTACGATGTCATCGCGTACTTCCTCAGGTTTTGCCGCATCCATATCTATTTTATTGACCACAGGAATGATTTCGAGGTTATGCTCCAATGCCATGTATAGGTTGGCAATAGTTTGAGCCTGAATACCCTGCGAAGCATCAACTATAAGCAACGCCCCTTCGCAAGCAGCAATAGAACGCGATACTTCATAAGAAAAGTCAACATGCCCCGGCGTATCAATAAGGTTTAAAGCATATTTTTGCCCCTCAAATGTATAATCCATGCGTATTGCATGGCTTTTGATGGTAATGCCACGTTCACGTTCAAGATCCATGCTATCCAACACCTGATCCTGAAATTCACGTTCATTTAATGTATGAGTAGCCTGAATAAGCCTGTCGGCGAGGGTACTTTTTCCGTGATCGATATGAGCAATGATACAGAAATTGCGAATTTGCACCATTTATATTTTTCAGTGTTTGAATTATGCACCAATTAAAGCCTTATAAGCTTCTGCGTCAAGCAGGCTATTGAGCTCTGCAGGATTTGAAATTGTAGCCTTGATTAACCAACCATCGCCGTATGGGTCTTTGTTTACCAACTCAGGTTCTGACTCCAAACGTGGGTTTTTACTATCAATCTTGGCAGAAGCAGGCATGAACAAATCTGAAACAGTTTTTACTGCTTCAACAGTACCAAAAACTTCTTCCTGCTTCAGGTTTTTTCCAACTGTTTCTATTTCAATAAAAACGATATCTCCCAATTCGCCCTGGGCGTAATCGGTAATACCAATAGTGGCAACATTGCCTTCTACACTGATCCATTCGTGATCTTTTGTGTACTTCAGATTTGCAGGAACGTTCATAAGTATTTTGGTTTTTACATGTTTGACCGCAAAATTAAGCAATTAATTACGATTTACAAATTTTAGAAAAATGAACCAAAAGACGTTTTAATACCCTTACGCAACCTTTTTAAAAGTCTGCCATCTAACTAAAAATTCTGCAGAAAATATTTACTTACTTAAATTTTAAAAAACATGAAAACAAAAATAATGTCTCTTATAGTTGGTTGCATCTGTTTTACAACTGCCTGCTCTGATGACAATACCGAAAATCAGGTAAATGACATAAAATCGCAACTGAAATCAGCCCAGTTGGTTGAGGCTTCAAATGAATTTGGGATTAATCTGTTTAAGGAAACAAATAAACTTGCTCCAGACAAGAACCTGTTTGTATCGCCATTCAGTGCATTACAGGCGCTGTCCATGACTTACAATGGGGCCAATGGCATTACCAAGTCTGAAATGGCTACAACTTTAGGCTTCAAAGATGCTTCCGAAGCCCAGGTGAATGAGTACAATCAATCACTTGCAAAAGCCTTGCTAAATGCAGACGCAAAAGTGATGTTTGAAATAGCCAATTCCATTTGGTACCGGCAAGAGTACAACGTATTGCCAGCATTTATTGAAATTAACCAAAATTCATACAATGCAGAGGTTAAACCATGCAACTTCTCCGATCCTTCAACCCTGAATGCCATAAATGACTGGTGTAGCATCAAAACACACGAAAAAATACCCACCATATTAGACCAGATACCAGACGATGCTTTTATGTACCTTATCAATGCTATATATTTCAAAGGCTCCTGGCAATTTTCATTTGACAAATCAAAGACCCAGACGGCTGATTTTTATTTGAACCACGATGCTAAAGTTGACCATTCGCAGATGATGCTCCAAACACAATTAAACTACTCAAGTAACAATACCTTCAGCGCCATAGAATTGCCTTATGGAAACGGCACTTTTAATTTTGTAATCCTCCTTCCCGCTTATGACAAGACTGTTGATGATATTATCAATGGCTTATCCTCTCAACAATGGAAAGAAACAATTTCGAGCATGACAAAAAGTGATGTTGTAGTAAAAATGCCAAAGTTCAAGCTCGAATGCGAAGGTTTGCTGAATAACCCTCTGAAAAGCATGGGCATGACTACTGCTTTCACTGGTGCAGCAGACTTTTCAAAAATAACAACAGATGCAGGCCTGTTTATTTCGCGCGTTATCCATAAAACATTTATCGATTTAAATGAAGAAGGCACTGAAGCTGCTGCTGTTACTGCCGTTGAAATGAAATTCACTTCAACCGGAGGTGAAACCAATACCACAAAGTGGTTTATTGCCAACCAACCTTTTGTCTATGCTATTACCGAAAAATCAACCGGTGCCATTTTGTTTATAGGAAAAATGTTAAATCCGACCGAAGAAAAAACAAAGTTCACAGAATAGCAAATATCTGTAGAGATAGCATTTTAAGCTATTTTCAAGCTTAAAATGCTATTTTGGCTTCTATAAAAATTAAAATTGATTTGTCCTGTTTCATGTAAATGTTATAACTTTATAATGAAAAGATATGCAGATATATAAATTATGGAAGTTAAAGGCACATCAGTCAGGTCAATCCCCGAATTTGTTGACAAACATTTTCCACTTCGCAAGCAAGAATGGCTCAATGCTTTGCCTGAAGAATCAAGGCAAATCATGAGTGGCTTTATTTTTACCAATAACTGGTATCCCTTGAAAGCTGCTCTTACTTATCCTATGAAAACTATTAGCGCTGTTTTTTATAATGGAGATGACGTGCTAACAGCCCGTGAAATGGGCCGTTATAGCGCTGATGTTGCACTTTCAGGAGTTTATAAATTCTTCATTCAGTTTGGTTCGCCCAAATACATTATTGAAAGGGCAAGCAGGATTTTTACAACCTATTTTCAACCCTCAGAGATGGTTGTACTAAATGTTCAAAAAAACGGGCTGAAGATACATCTTACCCGTTTCCCCGAACCCGATTTAATTGTTGAAGAGAATATTGCAGGCTGGATGGAACGTGCCCTCGAGAAATCAGGATGCAAAAATGTGAGGGTTAAAGTAACGCAATCGCTGGCACGCGGCAATAAAATAACCGAATTTAGTTTAAGTTGGGATTAATGCAAACCTCTGAATACTTCTCAGGGGTTTTTCTTTTGCTTTGCCAGATAAAATAGAAAACCACAGGAAAATAATTCAATTATGAATTTGGGGTTATATTTGCATCAAAACATAAACACAAAATGAAATCAGTATTAGGTATAGGCAATGCATTGGTAGATGTATTAGTTCAGTTGAAAGATGATTCGTTCCTTGAAGCAAACAACTTGCCCAAAGGGTCAATGCAATTAGTAGATAAACCAGCTGTTGACAATTTGATTAAGCAAATTGCCCACGCCGGGGCTAAACAAACATCGGGAGGCTCGGCTGCAAATACTATGCATGGTTTAGCTGGCCTAGGTTGTAAAAGTGGTTATATTGGGAAGGTAGGAAACGACTACCGTGGCAACCTTTTTGAAAGTGACCTGCGTCAAAGCAAAATCATTCCAACACTTTTAAAATCGGCTACAGATACAGGTGTTGCATTATCGTTGATAAGTAAAGACTCTGAACGTACTTTTGCCACATTTCTTGGGGCTGCAGTAGAATTATCTGCTGAGGAGCTTTTACCTAAATACTTTGATGGTTATGATTACCTGCATCTTGAAGGCTATCTTATTTTTAACAAGGCTTTAGTTGAAAAGGCTTTAGAAATAGCCAAATCTAAAAATATGAAGGTTTCTCTCGACCTGGCAAGCTACAATGTAGTTGAAGCCAACAGGGATTATCTTCTTGGTTTGATTGAAAAATCAGTAGATATAGTATTTGCCAATGAAATGGAAGCCAAAGCCCTCACCGGACTTGAACCAGAGCAAGCTCTCGAAAAAATATCCAGCATTTGTGACATTGCTATTGTTAAGATTGGCTCACAAGGTTCGTTAATTAAAAGTGGCGAAAAATCCTTCAAAGCAGAGCCTATTGTTGCAAAAGCCATTGATACTACCGGCGCTGGCGACTTATACGCCTCAGGCTTCCTAAACGGCCTGTGCTGTGAATGGCCTCTCGAAAAATGCGCAAGTTTAGCTTCATTTACTGCCGGAAAGGTAGTAGAATCAATTGGGGCAAAAATCAGCTTTACCGGTTGGGATGAATTGGCCCATTTTATGCTTTCTTTAAGATGACAACGTTTCAAATATCGTCATTACCTATAGAACTGGTACACTTTGTACTGGTATTGGCCTTTTCATTGATAATAGGGCTTTCGCAAAGGCACTTGCATCAAACCGAAGGTGATGAAAACAAGCTCTTCGGCTCTGACCGTACTTTTACTTTCATTGGGCTGTTTGGCTATATTCTGCTATATGCCGATAAACAAAATAAATACCTGTTTATTACCGGGGCTATAGTATTGACAATATTTCTGAGCGTTTACTATTTTAATAAAATCAAAACGTTGGGAGATTTTGGAATTACTACCATTCTTACTGCCCTTCTGACGTATTGCCTCCCGCTCATCTTGTTGACTCAACCATTCTGGATTTTCATATTAATACTTGTTACAAT
>JAKPQD010000089.1 GCA_029572965.1 Bacteroidota bacterium
GGATGTCCCGAAGAAACAATTGAACTCCGTGAACGTGCATCTATCCCTGAGATACCAGCTACCGTTGTTGATATGGCAATGAAGGTTGTTACGGAAAAAGGCAGAGCAGAAAAATTTATTGAAATTATGAAACGATAACAATAGTTTACAATTAATTATTGCGTGTAGCATCACCACATTATGAAAAGTATATTGTATGGGATAACACCTTCCATTAAGGGGGTTGCAGGTTCTGTTATTGTTACAGTCTTTGGGCTCTTTAGACAATGCTTGTGGTATTTTTGTTTTCAAAGGGAAATGAAACGTAGACTAACCCATTTTATTTCTTTTTATTTTTTTTGAGATTATGTTTGTAATAATTGTAATAATTGGAATAATGATGATTTGTGTTCATTTTAGGAATACCTCTGGTAAAAAAACGTTTAAGCCTTTTTGATATTGGTGATAATGGTATCGGTAGTACAAGCAGGAACAATGATGTTTCATACAAATCGCAAACCTGATGAGGCAGATATGAGAAAATGAACTTTTGCCCTTATTGTGTTAATGAAATACAATAATAGTATAACTACTGTTGTTCTCAATGTGGTTAAAAGGTGTAGTAAAGAAAAGGACAAAAAGGATACGCTAAAAAATAGTCGTAAAGTAAATAAAAGTAAGTAAAAGTAATTTAAAGAAATAGTTTTTATATTAGGTATTCAATAATTTTAAAAGGTGGGTTTATATGGCACAGAAAATAACCGTTGAGAAGAAAGGCTATATCTTATTGATAGGTCTCAACAGGCCAGAAAAACGCAACGCATTTGATGTTGACATGTACTGGGATTTAGCAAAAGCGTATGGCACGTTAGATACTGATGAAGACTTGCGCTGTGGAGTACTTTTTGCGCACGGTGATCATTTTACGGGCGGTCTTGATCTGGTACAATGGGTTGAACCATTCAGTAAAGGTGAATATCCAGCATTGCCAGCCGGTAGCAAAGACCCCTTTGGTATAGATGAAGACAACAGGGTGTCAAAACCAATAGTGTCTGCCCTGCAGGGTATATGCTTCACGGTTGGCTGGGAACTAATGCTTGCTACCGATGTACGTATTGCTGCCGCCACTGTACGATTGGCGCAGATTGAAGTTAAACGGGGCATCTATCCTGTTGGTGGTGCAACGGTGAGGCTTTTTGAAGAGATAGGCTGGGGCAATGCAATGCGATACCTTTTAACCGGTGATGAGATGAATGCACA
>JAKPQD010000346.1 GCA_029572965.1 Bacteroidota bacterium
TGTAATAACCATATCGTTTGAAAAGACATTTGAAAAATGCAAATTGCCTGTTAACCAGCTTCTAACAGCAGAACAGCAGGCTATCATTATGGATAGTATCAATATTGTAAACTACAACCGGAAGGATATAATTGTTAAACAATACTCAGCATCAAGCCATGTTTACTATATTATTAAAGGTATTATAAAGGTAAGTAGCGAACAAAGGAAGGGCAAGAATTTGGTCATGAAGATTGACACCACCGGAAGTTTTGTAGGCCTAATTTCGCTTCTTGGTGGTGATTCATATGATTTTACGGTAACAGCGGTTGAAAATTGCACATTGGCTCAAATCCCTATTACTACGCTGAAATCGGTTATGCTTCAAAATGCACGCTTTGCCCTAGAAATTAGCCAGCTAATAAGCAGGCATGGTTTATTCCTTATAAACAGGCTAGCCGGATTACTTTACAAGCAGCTACCCGGCCGAGTAGCCGATTTGATTCTTTACTTTGCCGATGACATATTCTGCAACAACGAGTTTGAATTTCCCGTAAACAGAACAGAGCTAGCAGAGCTGTGTGGAACAACTAAAGAAAGTTTGATTAGAACCCTATCGGAATTTAACCACGATAGAATAATTGAGTTGGAACGGAATAGAATCAGAATTATTAGTTACGATATATTAAAAACATTGAGCAGATTCGGTTAACGTAATAAAAGTAAAAATATATGCCAAAAATTCTTATTGTCGATGACATTTTTGTTAACAGGCTTCTTCTAAAAGAAGTGATGAAAAACTTAAATGTAACTTGCCTTGAGGCGCAAAACGGTAAGGAAGCTATTGACATTATTACTAAGGAGAAAGTTGACCTGGTTTTCATGGACATTGAAATGCCTGTGATGAATGGGCTGGAAACCACCAAGTACGTTCGTGAGAAACTACCTTCACCCAAAAAGTACACCCCCATTGTAGCGTTAACCGCACATAATCCAGCAAACTTTTTTGAGGATTTCAGAGATGCAGGTTTTGATTTTCTGATGACTAAACCATACTCTATTGAAAAAATTAAACAGGCTATTGAAAAGGTTCTTACTCCCACATAAAAAGTACAACTAATAGGATAATAATTTACCTTTGCTGGTATTGAGCTAACCATAAAACATCTCGCACGATGGACAGGTCAATTCTGGCAGAGCTAATTCGCAAAAACAAACGACTAATAATACCCAACGTGGGTGCCTTCCTTCATCGTGATACTGTAAGCAACAACCAGCTTAGCATTACTTTTAGCCCATTCCTAAAGTATAACGATGGGCAACTCGAAGAATTACTGATAAGTAATTATGGACTTTCAAAGATTGAGGCAGCCGACCAAATAAAAAAGCTATCGATAGAAATTATTGAAGAAATAAAAGAAAGTGGTTCATACTCAATACCCGGTATCGGAATACTAATAAATGATTCAAAGGGTTCCATTAACTTGACATCGGAGGAATCATCAAGCCAAAGAAAGTCAACCGACCATGACGATGGTAAAAATATTCAAACCACCAACATCGATCCCCCCCTCGAGGTAGACGCGAGTACCGGTGACAAAAACCAAACCACCAATGATTTAGCTGTAAAAGAAGAGAAAGTTCAAGAAGAGAACACTATTACAAAACATTACACTGAGGTTAGCCCTGGGGTTGAGCGTGTTAACACCAATGCCCTCGACAGCATAATAGTTGAAAAGACGTCAACGGATAATAGCAATAATAGCAATCAATTTGAATACAATGATTTGGAACAAGTCAACATGAAAAGTTCTAGTAAAAAAAAGCCATCATCGCCCCTGCGAGTTTTTGTTTTTATAGCAGTGTCGCTGTTTGTAATACTTACATTTGCATTCATTTTAAGGGAGTTGGCCTTTGCCCCTGATGAAGCCGACTGGGAAAACATTAAAAACAAACCGGAAAAGGTAGAACCTATTAAGTTACCAACCGATTATACTTCAAAATCCGATGATTTTGATAAGAAATTTGAAGCCACAAACCCTGCCGACGAGGAGAGCGAAACCGTTACAGGTAATGAGCAACCATCACAAACAACGGAAGAAGTAATTGAAACATCATTAACCCAAAGTACTCCAGTTGGCAACCCATCAACAATTTACAGCCTTGTGGTTGGAAGTTTTGCCGAAAAGGCAAATGCCCAAAAATTCGTAAACGATCTTAAGGCAAAGGGGTTTAGCGCTGAGGTTTATAGCAAACCTAACGGAAAGCATCTTGCTGTAATTGGCCGATATAGTAAAAAAGACGAAGCCAATCAACAGAAGGAAAAGCTCAAGAACCAATTTCAGGGAATATGGATTATTAGCCGATAGCGATGAACAGAACTAAGCAATGCACCTACCCACACATTGGAACTGTAACCTACACGTATAGAACCGGAAGTAAAAGAATCACTTTAAGAGTAAAAAAAGATAGTTCAATCCATGTTACCATCCCCTACCTTGTAAGATTCTCATATGCAGAGGATTTTGTGCTATCAAAAACTGACTGGATTATAAAGAAAATCCAAGAAAATGCGGAGCGTATAAAGCCTATTACTGAGTTTAAAAGTAAGTATCACTTAGTTCGCCTGCAAGCCGAAAATAGCCTATCAAAATGTAAGGTTTTAAAAAAAGGAGCTGATGTGCTGTTGCTTTATCCGTCAACCGCTGATCCGACAAGTTACAATATACAGTCGCTAACAAAAAAAGTTATAACCGAAGTATTACGCGCCGAGGCTAAATACTATCTGCCCCAAAAGCTAAAGGAATTAGCCACTAAGCATAATTTTACCTATGGTAAGGTTTCCATTCGTAACTCAAAATCGCGATGGGGAAGCTGTAGCGGGAAGAACAATATTAGCCTTAGCCTAAGGCTAATGTATTTGCCGGAGCATCTTATTGACTATGTACTCCTCCATGAACTTTGTCACACGAAGGAAAAGAATCATGGCCCTAAATTTTGGCAAATGTTGGACTCGGTTTGCCAAGGAAATTCAAAAATGTTCTCAAAAGAGCTTAAGAAATTTCCA
>JAKPQD010000373.1 GCA_029572965.1 Bacteroidota bacterium
TACCTGGCATATATAGAACCCTTGAAATGCAGTACAGTACTGTCCCATACCGCCTTTGCCAAAAATAAAGTGTAGTGCCTGAGCAAAATAATAACTATTTGAATATCTTTGTTTTATAAAATCAAACCGTCAAAGTCGGGAGGAAGCGTGGTGTAAGTACATCACGCTTTTTTTTTGAAAAATACTGACTATTGATAAAAACTGCCTACAGAAAATAAAAAGTCTTGATTCGATAATTTACTATAAATAAATAACTTTACCGTTTAAATTTTAAAAGTAACATTATGGCTTACAATCTTAAAAACCGCAGTTTTCTTAAACTGCTTGATTTTACTCCCGAAGAAATAGGATATTTATTAAAACTGTCTGCCGATCTTAAGGCAGCAAAACGTTGTGGTACTGAGCAGCAGACTTTGAAAGGGAAAAGTATTGCTTTAATATTTGAAAAGACATCAACTCGTACCCGTTGTTCTTTTGAAGTGGCAGCTTATGATCAAGGAGCACATGTTACATACTTAAGTCCGGACGGGAGCCAGATAGGGCACAAAGAATCTATTAAAGATACGGCAAGGGTTTTAGGCAGATTGTACGATGCAATCGAGTATCGGGGCTTTTCGCAAAATACTGTTGAAGAATTAGCCAAATATGCTGGTGTGCCTGTTTGGAATGGTTTGACAGATGAGTTTCATCCAACTCAAATATTGGCAGACTTTCTTACTATGCAAGAACATTCAGATAAACCACTAAATAAAATCAGTTTTTGTTATCTTGGCGATGCCCGTAACAACATGGGTAATTCACTAATGGTAGGGGCTGCAAAGATGGGCATGGACTTTCGTGCTGCTGCACCTAAGGCTTGTCAGCAAAATGATGAGCTGGTTAAGAAATGTCAGGAGATTGCCAAAGAAACCGGTGCAAAAATAACCATTACAGAAAGTGTTGACGAAGCTGTAAAAGGGGTTGATTTTATTTATACAGATGTTTGGGTATCAATGGGTGAACCCGAATCGGTATGGGATGAGCGTATTAAGCTGTTGAAGCCATATCAGGTAAATATGGATGTTATCAAAAAAACAGGCAATCCGGATGTTAAGTTTTTGCACTGTTTACCAGCATTTCATAACCTTGAGACCAAAGTTGGAAAGAAAATTCATGAAAAATATGGTATGACAGGGATTGAGGTAACAGAAGAAGTTTTTGAATCAAAACATTCTATTGTCTTTGATGAGGCTGAAAATCGCTTACATACTATAAAAGCTATTATGGTAGCTACTTTGGCATAAAAAGAGAGCAAACGATTTTTTATCGAAAAATATTGTTTGATTGCGAAATTAGATTATATTTGTTAAATAGTCTTAATTTCTAAAAACTTTCTTATGAGCGTAACACTTTATGTTGGCAACATCTCTTACACAATGAAAGAAGATGAACTGAAAAATGCTTTTGGTCAGTATGGCGAAGTTGTTTCAGCAAAAATTATCATTGATAAACGTACCGGAAAATCTAAAGGGTATGGTTTTGTTGAAATGGCTACTGATTCTGCAGCAGAAGAAGCTCTTACTAACCTTAATGGTAAAGAACTTAGTGGCAGAAATGTTAAAGTAAACAAGGCCAATTCGCAAGCAGAACAAAAATAGGTTATTATATCCTGTTTTAAGTTTAAGTATCATAGGGAGGACGAAAGGTTCTCCCTATTGTTTTATATTACATTGGACATTGCAGGTGCAACATTTATCTTTAGCTTTTTTCGAAAAGAACGAATGATAAAGCTGTACAATTACATATATTACAGATGCTGCAATAATGAGATATGTTATAATTTCCTGCCAGTTCATAATTAATCAGATATGTATTTCATGTTTTTAAATTATCTTCTTCTTGTCTCTTGGTTTTTTAATCTTGATTCCATTACATAAAAAAACTTCCAATCTGAAATACCGCAAATGAAACAAGCCATGCAATACCTGTTGTGTAAAATATAACAAACAAAGGCCATTTCCATCCTCCGGCTTCGCGCCTGATTGCTGCCATTACAGCAATACATGGAAAGTAAATCAGCACAAATGCCATAAAACTTATAGCCGTAAGATTGGTAATAAGTGTTTCGCCTTTCTTAGGGCCAGATACAAACTTACTTTCTTTCAGTTTGTTTTGAAGCGATATATTGTCGGCGTCATCTAATTTTGCCTGAAAAAGAACACCAGTGGTACTTACAATTACTTCTTTGGCTGTAATACCCGTAAGCAGGCTGACACTTAAACGCCAATCGAACCCTAATGGCAGCATTGCAGGCTCAATAAATTGTCCAATCTTTCCAATGTATGAATTTTGTTGATGAATTTGATTTTTCTCAAATTCTAATTGCTTTAACTCTATGTTTTTTAGAGAGTCAAGCTCGTATAATTCAGTATTGGAGACAACTTTAATGTTGTTATACTTCATCTCTACCTCTTTAGCTTTGTTTTCGTAAACTGAAGTAAGATCATTGTTATGAGGGAAATAACTTAAAGCCCAAATGATGATAGAAGCTACCAGAATTACGCCTCCCATTTTTTTTAAATACTGTTCAGCTTTGAACCACATGTGTTTTATGGTGGAGCGTATGGTTGGCATGCGGTATGGAGGAAGTTCCATGACAAAAGGTATTTCTTCTGCCCTGAATATAGTGTTTTTAAATATTAAGGCAACTCCAATGGCCAATAATATCCCTGTAAAATAAATCAGGAATAATGCTGTCCCTGCATGTTCTGGAAAAAAAGCAGAGACAAATAAGATATAAACTGGCAGTCGCGCACTACACGACATAAATGGGTTTATAAGTATAGTAAGTAGCCTGTTATTGCGGTTTTCAATAGTACGTGTTGCCATTATAGCAGGCACATTGCACCCAAAGCCCATGATGAGAGGGATAAACGATTTGCCATGAAGCCCAATGCGGTGCATAAGTTTATCCATGATAAATGCTGCTCGTGCCATATATCCTGAGTCTTCCATAAAAGAAATAAACAGGAATAGCAATAAAATGTTAGGCAAAAATACGATGACTCCTCCAACTCCACTGATGATACCATCGCTAATGAGGTCGTGTAATGGACCTGAAGGCATAATTTTGTCAATCACTTGTCCGGTAAACGATACAAAGGCTTCAAGCCATTGCTTGGGATATTCGCCCAGCTTGAATGTAGCTTCAAACATTACCCACAAGAATATAAAAAACAATGGGAAGCCCAAAGCTTTGTTGGTAAGCAAAGTGTCTAAAAATTCTGTTGTCTTCCTCCTTTCGGTTTTCCCTTTGACATAAGTTTCTTTTAAAGCTCCGGCAATGAACCCATAACGAAGGTCTGTGATAAGTGTTTCGCTGTCTTCGTTATATAAATTAGCCAAACGCTTGCCCTCTTTTTGCGAGGCCTGTAAAATTTCATCTGCATTATTTGTCCTTTTTACAAACTTCTCGGCTTCTTTATCCTTCTCAAGCAGTTTAATGGATAGGAACCGAGACGAGACAACTGTTGTAATATCGGGATTTTGTTTGATTTTTTCCTGGATACGTCGAATTGAAACCTCCATTTCTTCGCCATAGTTAATATGGATATGACGGTAGGTTTTGTCTTTTTCCGAATATATATTGATAATTTTATCGAAAAGTTCACTAATGCCTATCCCTTTGGTACTTACAGTTGGGATAAAAGGGATACCAAGCATTTTGCCTAATGACTTATAATCAAAGTTATCTCCACGCTGCGAAAGTTCATCGTACATATTCAGCGATACCACAACCTTAATGTCCATATCTATTAGTTGGGTTGTCAAAAATAAGTTTCGTTCAAGGTTAGAAGAATCAAGAACATTGATAACTACATCAGGCGTATTTTCAATGATATGGTGCCTTACATAAATTTCCTCGGGTGAATATGCCGAGAGTGAGTATGTCCCGGGTAAGTCTGTTAAGTTTATCTGATATCCTTTGTAATGAAATTCTGCGGTTTTTGAGTCAATTGTAACCCCACTATAATTGGCAACTTTCTCATGCGAATTGGATGCAAAATTGAACAGTGTTGTTTTTCCGCAGTTGGGGTTTCCTACAAGGGCTACATTTATTATCTTCCCCTTTTCACGGGCTTTTTTTTGCAGCATTTCTTCTGTAAAAGTACCATTGAAGTGCGAGAAATCTTCTTTCTCAGCTTCTTGTATGGTGGTAACTTCTATTAAAGATGCTTCACTACGACGAAGTGTAATATTGTATCCTATAATATTGTATTCAATAGGGTCATTTAGAGGGGCAGATTTGATAGCGGTAACTTTACGGCCTTTGACAAATCCCATTTCTGTAATTCTTTTTCTAAAAGCTCCTCGTCCAAATACTTTTACAATGATTGCGGTTTCGCCAAAAGCTAAGTCTGATAATCGCATGGTTATTTTTTTATCCTAACAAAAGAAAATAGTGTTTGTTCAAATATTTATAACAAAAAAGTCCCGCATATCGGGACTTTCTGTTAATATTCATCTTCATTAAAGAAGAAATCGTCTTTACTGGGATAATCTGGCCAGATATCTTCAATACTTTCATAGATTTCCCCGTCATCTTCGATTTCCTGAAGGTTTTCTATCACTTCCATAGAAACTCCGGTACGAAGGCCATAATCTATAAGTTCTTCTTTAGTTGCTGGCCAAGGTGCATCTTCTAATTTTGAAGCTAATTCTAACGTCCAATACATATTTTGATGGTTTTTACGCTTTTTAAATTTTTGTGCAAAAATTAAAAATATTTTCTATAATTCCAAATTTGGCTTCCATGCTGATTCTCTGATATTTAAATCGGACGAAAGTCTGCGCGTCAATACAAATAGATAGTCTGACAGTCGATTTAAATACTTTATAACATTTTCAGGTACTTCAGCTTCTTCTGCAAGTTTTACTACAATCCTTTCTGCCCTTCTGCACACCGTTCGAGCTACATGGCCTATTGAAACAATAGGATGTCCTCCTGGAATAATAAACGTAAAAAGAGGTTCTAAGGTTTCTTCAATTTTGTCAATTTCTTTTTCAAGAAATAATATCTCTTTTTCAGTAATGGAAGGGAGTTTAACTGACTTATTCTCGAAATCATAAGCCAGTATTGCTGAGCAAGTCATCAAATGATCCTGAACTTCTGATAATATGGTTTTGTGTATGTTACTTATCTGCTGGTCCTTCAGAAGGCTTATAAAAGCTAATAATTCATCGGCTGTTCCGTAAGCGTCAAGACGAAGGTCTGATTTGGCAACCCTTTTACCTCCAACAAGGCTTGTTTCGCCTTTATCTCCTGTTTTTGTATATACTTTCATCTTGTAAATGTTATTTGGTAAGCATTCCAGCAACTATCTTATCAATTGGGAACGTAAATTGTTCTGTATTCAGTTCGCTGAGTTTGTTCCACCGGAACCTTTCCTGGCCATTCTCTGCTTTTTCAAACTTCCAGGGCTGCGTGGATGTTGGAAAGTTTTGTTGCCCCTCAAGTTGACAAGTATAGTATATGCTGATAAGTTGTTGGTTATCAAAAAATAGTGCTTTTTGAAAAAAGTCGGTAGTGTAAAAATGTTCAATATTACAGATTTTATGACCGGTTTCTTCAATAATCTCCCTTTTTAGACAGTCTATTGTCCCTTCACCGTAATCTAATCCACCTCCAGGAAACTTTGTCATAAAGGTGTTGAGTTGGTATTCGTCTGAAACTAAAACTGCATTGCGCTGTTCATTGAAAATGATGCCGTAAACCCTTATGTTAAAAACGTTTTCATTCATCCCTTAAATGGTTTTACATACAATTGACTTGTTTCAGAACGGGTGACAATGATTTGCTGGCCGGCTTCAATATATCCTGTTTCAGATTTAGCATCGTACATATGGCCTTCAATTTCTACTGTCCCGGAAGGCCTTAGTAGTGTTTTTGCTACACCGGTTTTACCTTTCATTTCTTGTAAACGTTGCTGGTCAACGCCTACAAATCCATCTGAGCTGCTAATGCTTGTTGATAAAGCTATTTTTGTCTTTTTCGATTTGATTAGCTTACCACTGACATATAATGAACCGGCAAAGGATAAAACAACAGAAGTAATGACAAGGAAAAAAGCCCTTAATACTATTACCATACCCGAATATTCTAATGGCTTAATGTGTACATTGTCTATAAGTGCCATGGTAAGGCCTATAAGAATAAAACTTATCCCGAGTATACCCGTGACTCCAAATCCGGGAATGGCAAATATCTCTATTGCCAACAAAATTATACCAGCTATGAAAAGCAAAATTTCCCAATTGTTGGCAAGCCCCTCGAGGTAAAGCGGGGCAAAGTAAAGCAATGCTGCCCCAATGGCAGCGAACAGTGCAAATCCTATGCCTGGCGTCTGGAACTCGAAATATATGCCGGCAACAATGATCATAATCAGAATTCCTTGCACTACGGGGTTCAACAAGAATCCAATAATTGAATCCATTGCTGTTATTTTATATTCCACTATTTCATATTCTTTAATGCCAGCTAAAGAAAGAACCTGATCAATATTTTCAGCTTCACCTTCGCAAAATCCATGTTTGATGGCTTCTGAAGTTGTAAAAGTCAGTACTTTCCCTGAGTCGTTGATGCCTTTGATGTAAGTTCTCGGGTCAACCATGGCTTCAGCAATTTTGGGGTCGCGATGCCATACGTAAGTTGTGTCTTTTCCATTGATTACTACTTTTTTGCCATGAGCTTCAGCTGTTGAGCGCATGATACCCCGCATGTAACTTTGATACTTGTCTGGCACTACTTTCCCTTCTTGATCGACAACGGTAGCAGCACCTATGCTTGCCCCTTTTCGCATATATATACTATCTGCTGATATTGATATGAGCGCTCCGGCTGAAGCTGCGTTATTGTCTATAAATACCAATACCGGCTTAGGAAAGTTCAATAATGCAGTTCGGATAGAGTCGGCTGCATCTACTAAACCACCATAAGTATTGAGACGCAGAAGTAAAATATCTGCATTGATCTTTGTTGCATGTTCACAAGCTTTTTTGGTCAGTCTCCATGCTGATTTATCTATTGATTGGTTGATTTCAAACTTGTAAACCCTGGTTTTATCAGAAGCTGATGCAAATAAAATGTTTGAAATCATTGTTCCAACAATAACTAAGATGAGGAATATTTTGTTTTTCATTTTTTTATTTTTAACAGTAAAAGCTAAAATAACAAAAATAATTGATTTTTCAGGCTTTAATTTCCTTGGCCATTTGATGGAACAGGCTTAATGCCGTTTTTTTCTTTTCATCAAAATCAAAATCTATGTTATGATGAAGGTAGCTCGCTTTTTCTTCTCTTGAAATGTTTATTTGCTGGGGATAATTGTCGATAGCATCATCAACAGCCCTTGCACCTTGCATTACAGCTTGGTTGAAATCTGAAATGTACTCAATGTCGATATCTGACGTGGCTGCCCATACTGCAAAAACAAAAGGTAAGCCGGTAAATTTGAGCCATTCATTGGAAAGATCAATAATATACGTATATTTTTTTTCGATAGAAAAAACCTTATCGCCAATAACTACAGCAGCAGTAGTATTTTTAATATCTTTATTTTCAAATTCGGGCATTCCTTTGTAGAAATGAAAATCTTTCTTCCAAAATTCTTTAGCAAGAATCTGCAAAAGCAAATTGGATGTTCGTGAAAATGGGTCTAATACTATTGTTTCTATTTGTTCTATAGGTACATTGCTTGCTAAAACTACTGTTCTGACATTTCCAAAAGCACCAATACAGCAATCAGAAATTATCTGATAATAATCCATGTCTAATAGGGCTCCTACCGGTACTAATCCAATGTCGGCCTTATGGGTCATCAGTTTTTCTGCACAAATATTAGGGGTATCTAATGTTAATTCAGTATTTTCCATCACTTTCAGGCTCTGTGTCAAGCCGTGTATCATTGGTATTGAGTTAAGGTACGAAACTCCTGAAACCCTGTATTTTTTCATGATATTTATTAATTGGCTGCAAATTTAACAAGCAAACTAACAAACCCCACGTTTTTTTGTTTGAAAACATGGAAAGGATTGCTTCTGTGCCATTTGTAGCCATTCCTCAATTAATTATATTACATTTGTGTTCAAATTATTATGTATGAGAAAAAACAAGAAAAAAGAAAAATCTGACTCAGGAAAATTCTATAATATATTGAAAGGCCTCGTTGTTGAGGTTTTATCAAGCAATGAGAATAAAGCCCTTAATTATAAACAAATTGCCAAAAAGCTTTCATTGGGGGACAATGACAAAAGGGAAATGCTACTTGCAGTGCTGGATGAGCTTGTCATTGCTGGTGTTATTGTGGAGATGGATCGGGGAAAGTACAAAATTCCTGCCAAATCAAAACTTATTACCGGTATTGTGCAAATGACATCGGGCAGTAATGCTTTTGTTATTAGCGATGAGCTGGAAGAAGATGTGCTTATTTTGCAGAAAAATTTTAATCATGCACTTGGCGGCGATAAGGTGACGGTCAATTTGTTTGCACGTCGTCCCGGGAGACGTTTGGAAGGTGAAATTGTTGAAATTCTTGAACGTAAGCGCAAGCAGTTTGTTGGGCGCATAGAAGCTGCTAAACACTTCGCTTTTTGTATTGTAGATAGTAAGGATGTCCCTTACGATATATTTATCCCGCTTGATAAACTTAAAAAGGCTAAGAATGGACAGAAGGTGATTGTTAAAATTACTGATTGGCCCCGCAATGTAAAGAACCCATTTGGAGAAGTAGTTGAAGTGCTTGGCGCTCCTGGGCAGAACGAAACAGAGATGCATGCTATCCTTGCTGAGTACGAGTTGCCATACAAGTTTCCTCAGGAAGTTGAAGCTGAGGCCAATAATATTTCTGATAAAATTACTGAGGAGGAAATCAAAGTGCGACGTGATTTCAGGAATATAACAACTTTTACCATTGATCCGGCTGATGCAAAAGACTTTGACGATGCTTTAAGTTTTAAAAAACTTGAGAATGGTAATGTAGAGGTGGGGGTTCATATTGCAGATGTTACCTATTATGTCAAACCAGGTTCTATTCTTGATAAAGAGGCTTATAATAGGGGTACTTCTGTATATTTAGTAGACAGAGTTGTACCTATGTTGCCTGAAAGGCTTTCAAACAATGTATGCTCGTTACGTCCTGGCGAGGAAAAGCTCTGCTATTCTGCAGTTTTTGAATTGGATGCCAAAGCAAATGTTTTATCGCAATGGTTTGGGCGTACTGTAATCAAATCTTGCCGTCGTTTCAATTATGACGAAGCCCAGGCTATCATTGAAACTGGTCAGGGGGATTTATCTGAAGTTATACTAACACTGCATGGTTTGGCCAAGCAGATGCGCGAAAGGCGTATGAAAAGTGGTGCTATTGAATTTGACCGTCTTGAGGTCAAATTTGAGCTGGACGAAAAAGGGAAGCCTATCCGCACATATTTTAAGGAAAACAAGGATTCTAACAAGCTTATCGAAGAATTTATGCTGCTTGCCAATCGCAAAGTAGCTGAGTTTGTTGGGATGCCTAAGCATAATGAAAAACCAAAGACTTTTGTTTACAGGGTTCACGATGTGCCTAATCCCGACAAGTTGATTGCTTTTGCCCGTTTTGTTAAAAAATTTGGTTATTCTGTCAATACTGCCAATGAAAAGAAGACAGCCAGCGATATCAACAAGTTACTTTCAGATGTCAAAGGGAAAAATGAGGAAGAGGTAATTGAGAACCTTGCTTTGCGAGCAATGGCAAAGGCCGAATATTCTACCGATAATGTAGGCCATTATGGGCTTGCTTTTGCTTACTATACCCACTTTACTTCACCTATACGTCGATATCCCGATGTGATGGTTCATCGTTTGCTCGATTATTACCTGCACAAAAACGAATCTAAGGATGCAGCAAAGTACGAAAAGATGTGCAAGCATGCTTCTGACATGGAAAAAAGGGCTACTGAGGCCGAACGTGCTTCTGTAAAGTACAAGCAGGTGGAGTTTATGAGCGATAAGATTGGAAATGTTTACGAAGGAACGATCTCTGGCATTACCGAATGGGGCATTTATGTTGAAATAAAAGACAATCTGTGTGAAGGTATGGTTCCTATCCGCGAAATATCTGACGATTACTATTTTTATGATGAGGAAAACTATTGTTTAGTTGGGAAAAATTCTAACCGTCGTTTCCAATTGGGAGATAATGTTAAGATTAAAGTTTGGAGAACAAATCTTGTCAAGAAGCAGATGGATTTTTTACTTGTTGATTAAGTATTTTTAAAGTTTATACTTCATTATTCTTGACATATCATTTTAGTCTTTTTCCGTTTGTTTTAAACTTTTTTAGCTCTTTTGGGTTATATTTGAATACATAATCAGAGTATGGCCGCTGTAATAAAAAAAGTTGTAATGTTTTATGTTGATGGTTTTCGTTCTATGACCGTTGGCCGTAAGCTTTGGATTATAATCCTTGTCAAACTGTTTGTTATGTTTGCTGTTTTAAAATTGTTCTTCTTTAAAGACTTTCTTGGAGAACGTTTCAAAAACAATTCACAACAAAAAAGCAATTACGTTTTAGAACAAATAACAAAATAATTTTACTTCTATGACTGATATTAGTTTAGTTGAATGGTCGCGTTGGCAATTTGCACTTACAGCCATGTACCATTGGCTTTTTGTACCTTTGACCCTTGGTTTGGCAATTATACTGGGCATTATGGAAAGTATCTATGTCAAAACCGGCAATCCAGAGTGGAAGCGTATTACAAAATTTTGGATGACTTTATTTGGCATTAATTTTGCCATTGGGGTTGCCACAGGCATCATATTGGAGTTTCAGTTTGGGACCAACTGGTCCAATTATTCCTGGTTTGTGGGCGATATTTTTGGTGCGCCTTTGGCTATTGAAGGCATTATGGCCTTTTTCCTCGAATCAACTTTTATTGCAGTCATGTTTTTTGGATGGAACAAAGTGAGCAAAAAATTTCACCTGATGTCCACATGGCTTGTAGCTATTGGCGCTAATCTTTCGGCCCTTTGGATATTGGTGGCTAATGCCTGGATGCAATATCCTGCAGGTATGCATTTCAACCCGGATACAGCCCGCAACGAAATGATAAATTTTTGGGACGTTCTTCTGTCGCCTGTGGCTATTAATAAATTTTTGCATACCATTAATTCGGGCTTTGTAACGGCCTCTGTTTTTGTTGTTGCTGTTTCAGCCTGGTATTTGCTCAAAAAACGTGAGACACAACTTGCTATAAGAAGTATTAAGATTGCTGCAATCTTTGGTTTGGTTTCGTCTTTGTACATTGCATATAATGGAGATGGCTCTGCCAAACAGGTAGCCAAATATCAACCAATGAAACTATCTGTAATGGAAGGCCTCGTTAAGGGCACAACAGATGCACCTTTAAGTATTCTGGGCATTACTACTAAACCAGATGAAAAAGACTCGCTTGAAATTGCGAAGGTCAAATATTCCATTGAAATCCCAGGTATGCTCTCTTTCCTGGCTTTCAATGATGCCAATGCTTTTGTTCCTGGCATCCATGACTTGATATACGGCAATAAAGAGCATAACATTCTTTCTTTTAACGAAAAAAAGGAACGGGGACTGTTGGCCCGCAATATGCTTAAAGAGCTTCAAGAGGCTAAAAAGAATGGGAACGTGGAGGCTTATCAGAAAAACCGTGAAGAGTTTATGAGCACTGAGTTTCAAAAGAATTACTTTGCATATTTTGGTTATTCCTTTATAAAAAATCCAAGTCAGCTGATCCCCAGTATTCCCCTTATTTTCTATAGTTTTAGGATAATGGTGGCTTTGGGCATTTTTTTCATTCTCTTGTTTGCTCTTGTACTCTGGAATACATACAAAAGCGACCTCGGGTCTAAAAGATGGTTGCTGTACATTATGTTATGGTCATTGCCATTACCTTATATTGCCAGTCAATGCGGATGGATAGTAGCTGAAGTTGGCCGTCAACCTTGGGTTATACAAGATTATCTTCCTACATTGGCAGCAGTTTCTAATCTTAATGTTTCGGCAGTTCAGGTTACTTTCTGGCTTTTTGCCGCTATATTTACTGCATTGCTGATTGCCGAAATAAAAATTATGTTTAAGCAAATCAAACTTGGGCCAGGGGAACTCAAAAAATAGCATTTCAAATAACTAAAAACACATGATTATGTTTGATTCAGTTGCTTTATTGACCTTACAACATTACTGGTGGACTATCATCTCTCTTTTAGGCGGGGTTTTAGTATTTCTGCTGTTTGTGCAAGGTGGACAAACATTGATATACACTTTGGGCAAAAGTGACATTGAACAATCGCTCATTGTCAATTCTTTAGGACGTAAATGGGAATTTACTTTTACCACTTTAGTAGTTTTTGGGGGCGCATTTTTTGCATCGTTCCCGCTTTTTTATTCAACAAGCTTTGGTGGGGCTTATTGGGTGTGGATGAGTATATTGTTTTGCTTTATTATTCAGGCTATAGCTTATGAATACCGTTCAAAACCTTCCAACTTTCTGGGGAAAAGAACTTACGAGATTTTTCTTTTTATTAATGGGGCTTTAGGGACTTTTCTTTTAGGGACTGCTGTAGCTACTATGTTTACAGGCTCTGCTTTTAGTGTAACCTTTGAAAATATTGCTTCTGATGGCAATGCGGTTATCTCTTCGTGGCAATCTTCATTTCATGGGCTTGAAGCATTGGCAGACTGGAGAAACCTGATGTTGGGATTTGCTGTTTTCTTTTTATCCCGTACCTTGGCCATTTTATACTTTTACAATAATATTGAAAATGAGCAGGTTCATACCAGGGCTGCAAAACATCTAATCATAAATGCTTCTGGTTTTTTAGTTTTCTTTCTGACATTTGTCATAGCTATATTCTTTTCAGTTGGTTACGGCTATACACCTGATACAAAAATGATTTATCTCGAACCGTATAAGTATTTTAAGAATTTTGTAGAAATGCCGGTTGCGGGCATCTTGTTTTTAGCTGGTTTAGCAATGGTTATATATGGATTAATTCTCGGGATATTAAAAAAATCTGATAAAGCAATTTGGTATGCAGGTGCAGGTACTATAGTTACTGTATTTACTTTGTTTATCAACCTGGGTTTCAACAATACCGCATTTTATCCAAGCAGTTTTGATATGCAAAGCAGCATTACTATCGAAAATGGTTCTTCAAGCCTATATACCCTGAAAGCAATGACACTGGTAAGCATACTTGTCCCATTTGTTGCAGCATACATGTTTTGGGCCTGGAAAGCTATAAATAACAAGAAAATCAATAGTTCCGAATTAAATGAAGATGGCCATGTTTATTAAATCAAGTATTTCAGTATTATTCCTTTTTGTTTTATTATTAAACGCTTGTCAAACGCCAAAACCTGAGCAGAAATATATCAAATTTGCAGGCGAAACACAAGGTACAACGTATCACATAACTTGTAAAACCTCAGATTCTGTTGAAGTAGTACAGCATAATGTAGATAGCATTCTTCATGCTTTTGATTTACAATTCTCAATATATAATAAGCAGTCTGTGATTTCGAAAATCAATAACAATGATCCTACAGTTTCTCTGGATTCTATGTTTGTTGATATGATTAATTTTTCCAAAAAAATCAACCAAATGTCTGCCGGGGCATTTGATATTACAGTAGGCCCGTTGGTTAATGCTTGGGGTTTTGGCCCTGATACTAAGAAACGCCCGTCTCAAAAGACAATAGACTCTTTGTTGCTCATTACTGGTATGGATAAAATAAAAATTGAAGGGAACAAGTTGATAAAGTCTAATCCAAAGGTAAAAATTGATGTGAATGGCATAGCACAAGGTTATTCTGTTGATTTAGTTGCCGATTTTTTTGAAAAAAGCGGAATAGAGAATTATATGGTCGAAATTGGCGGAGAGGTCAGATGTAAAGGGGTAAATGAAAAAGGTAAGCTATGGAGAATAGGTATAGATAAACCTGTTGAAAACAACAACGGTGCAGAACACCAGTTAAAGGCCATTGTTGAGTTAAATAATGAGTCTGTTTCTACATCGGGAAGTTACAGACGTTTTTATGTTGAAAACGGAGTAAAATATTCGCACACAATCAATCCCTTTACTGGATTTCCTGCCCGTAATACCTTGCTTAGCGTGACAATATTTGACAAAAAATGTGCTTTTGCCGATGCTGTTGCTACCGCTTGTATGGTAAAAGGATTGGATTCATCCAAACTATTTTTATCTGAAAATAAAATCAAAGCATATCTGATTTACAGCGACTTAGAAGGTAATTTAAAAGAATACTTTTCTCCATGTTTAAATGAAAAATTATTTGGTATAGAATAATTATTAATTTTGAAGAATTTAACCTTTAACTTAAATAATAATGAAAATGAAACACCTCAGAATTCTTTCGGTTTTGGCAGGAACAGCCTTAATCTTGGCATCTTGCGACAAAGATGTGGACAATAGCAGCTTGCAAATTGACCTCAAAAAAACAATTACTGTTAAGGGCTATGCTTTTGCAGAATTAAACAAACGCGTCTTAGGCCTTGAATATGCTCCTGAAAACACAAAAGTAATATTAAGCATTCCTTATGCTGATTTTAATGCTGCTGCAGGTGCCGGAAATTGGCATGATACTGTTAAGATTGATGCTAATGGAATTTTTACAGCCCAAGTCCCTGTTGATAATGATGGCGTAAATCTTACTATACAGGCATTACCTTTTGAATATAACCAGGTTACCTCTTATGGAACTTATGAAGGTACTGAAAAGAAAATTTTTGAAGCTGCCCCGGTTACTTTTTTAATTACTCCTGATGATTACAAAATCAAGCAAATCACCTATAATGCAGTTTCTTTTGACAACGCTGTCCGTCAAACTAAGGTGAATTTTACAATTAAAGCTGATCTTGATGAGTCTTTAAATGGTGCCGAACCTTTACAAAATGTTTCTTTAGTTTTATATACTGCTACCTGGTCTCAAGAGTTTACTACCGACAATAATGGCAATTTTACTGCCATTGTGCCTTTGAACGAAACCATTCGTGTTAAATTGGTTTATGTTGCAGGTAAAAAGGTGTCTGTTGGCAGCGGCTATGAACTTCAAAATTATGAATACAAACTTGATGGAGATGGTTATGGCCCATTTAGCGGAGTATCAACAGATTTTACCATCAACCTCGGCGGCGGGACAAAACTTTAGTTTTGTGATTTATAAAGCTGAAATTATCATTATTTATAAAATTGAATCGAGTGAAACGTGCATGATCTGTTAATTTCAAATAAGGATGAAAATTTATCATGCGTGTTTTATCCGACCTTATTAAAAAATTATTTACGGATGAAAAAAATATTATTCATTATAAGTGTCATGTTCTCTGCATTGCTGCAAGCTCAGGATTCAGAACAAGCTTCAGTTGGCAAATCGGGCAGTACGTCAGATATTTTGCCTGCTGCCGGAGACATTGCATTGGGGGCAGATGCGCTTCCATACCTCAATTATTTAGGAAATATGTTTAACAACACTACTAATAACACTTTAGCACTTGGTAAACAAAATCTTTATTTTCGTTATTATTTGACCGAAACAACTGCTTTACGCCTGATTTTAGGTATAAACTCAACTACAAACATCAATAAATATTACGTTCAGGATGATGCAGCCCTTTCTGCCGATCCTCTTAGTCAAGCCAAATTGATTGATAAAGAAAATGTTTACATTAAAGGTATTGATATTAATGTTGGTTACATGATGACTCGTGGATATAACAGGTTAAGAGGATTTTATGGAGCTCAGGTTGGCTATGGTTTTAACCGTACAAGTTTTGATTACCAATATGGCAACAACCTTACAATTGCTAACTCTGCTCCATCAACAGCTACAACATCTCAGTTTGTCGGTGGAAGGCTGGCAAAACGTTTGATAGAAAAAGACAATGGCCTTGTTCAGAATATTAATGCAGGGTTGTTCATGGGTGTTGAGTATTACTTTTTGCCTAAAATATGTATTGGCGGAGAAGTTACTTTAAATTTCATGTATCAATGGGGGAGCCAAAGCAATAGTAAGTACGAACAAGTTGTTGGTTCTCAAATAGTCCAGACTGATGAAGTTGCCGCTCCGGGCAATAAGAAAATATTCTTAGGAACATGGCGTCCGGCCACCTATGGAGGTCTATATTTGATGTTCCACTTTTAATATTTTCAAATAAAACATTAAGAGGCTGTTCTCAAAAAGGGCAGCCTCTTTTCTTTATCCCAAATTACACATTAGGAGGCAATACTTTGCCAAACTATATTATTTACTTAGGTTAACCCGCCCTTCATAAACAGCACAAGCTGATTTACAAATTGTTTTTAACCAATTGCTCTCCACAAATACTCATACTGACTCTTAACAGCCTAAGTTTTACTTATGATGCCTTTGGCAATATGCTTACAACGTCCAACCCTGCTGGAAATATCCCCCAAAAGGGCTATGATGTTTTAGCCTCCGGGTTCAGCTAATTGAAAAAACTGAGATAACTACCATAAAAACAACATTAAAATTCAAAAAAAAAAGTTATATTTGTTATAGAGTGACGTTTAGTTAAGACTCTGACAGGTTTTGCTAACGCTGTCAGGTCAGATGTGAAACTAACCCGACAACGTCTTTCAGGCCTGTCAGCGTTTTTTTTAATACCTAACTAAACGACATTGATTTCAAATCTTTTAGAAGCCATTTATTAAATTTTAAAAGTTTAAAAAGGCTTTTGTTTCGACGCACAAATTAAATCTGAAATTTTTTTAATTTTATATTTATTGTTAAACAATTAAACCTTACCAAAATGAAAATCCAATTTATGCAACTATTTATCCTTCCGATGCTGGTACTGTTGGCCAAACCAGCTTTCGCACAGAAACTTGAAAATAGCTCAGTTACCCCATTAGCAAAAACATCATTAAAAGCTTAACAATGGACTTTTGGTTTCAACAACGATGGAAGCGCATACCAAGCCCAGTTTATCACCCCAAAAGGCAAGGGGAAAACCATTATGGATACCTACTTATTTGACTCAAGTCTGAAACTAATCGAACAGAAATCAGAAGAGCTTACCGAAGATGAATCAGAAGCTGTTGCAATAAAAACAATCTCCAGGGCCAAGTCGAATGCTAATTTCGACCCAAACCGCAAAACAAGAGAGATTAAATCTTTTTCTTATAAGGTATCTAGGGGAGGAGGATTTTTAAATACAAAAATTGAACAGGGAAATTTTACCGCGAAAGAAAAATGGAGCAATGCAGCAGGCGATTACGTTTGGGATATATCCTTTACCACCGGGAGTGAGATAAAAGTAAAATCAGACGAAAGACGGATTGAAACTAAGTTTGCCATTGCTGATGTTCCAGAAGATTTTAAAAAAGTTGGTTTTTTTAGCTGGGATCAAGGTATTTCTGTAACTCTTTTACCACAAAACTTCTTAACTATTGTGGGGGCAGTTCAACCAAAAATTCAAAAAACAAAAGGAACTAAAATTGTTGACGATCAGGAATATGCAATTAAAACCTATAGTATAAAAAATGGATTAAACTTATTAAGCGAACGTTCTTTTGCGTTTAAAGGGCCTAAGGAAGTTGTACAGATGTTACAATTCCCCGATGGTTCTATGGGAGCCTTTTTTGCTCCCAAAAACAGGGTGTCGCAGCTGGGTTTCGATCCTTCAATACTTTACAAGCCTAATGAATACACTTACTTGCGTATAGGCGTAGACGGAAAGACCATAGACAGTATAGATTTTGTTTGTCCTGTTGTTGCATGGACTCCCTCCTTCTTCGAATTTAAAGACGAGGCTCTATACCTGGCTGGTTCAGGTTCAAACGAAAACCCGCAAAAATATTACTTCGACTTAAAGGACAAAAAAGACCACATGGTGATTATGAAGATATCCAAAGGACAAATGGATTTTATCACAGCCACTCCGATTGCCGATTACCAGGCAAAGATGGTTAAGCCTGCTTCCCAAAAGAAAGGGTTTGATGGAGATGTTTTAGACGTTCAGAACACAAAATTGCGAATCAGGGAAAATGGCGATATTGTGTTAGTTGGGCAGTATCAATATCGTGGAAAGAGCCTCGATTACCTGTGCCACTATTTTGACCCCCAGGGAAACCTTATTTCTCACTTTACAGTAAAGAATGAATCGGACGTTGCAGGAGAAGTAAAACTCTACGATAACCCGGGAGGTAAAACCATTACCTGGTTGATTGTTGAACCTAAAAAAGTGGACAAAGAGACAGGCCGAAAATACAATTACATTCGTATGGCCACCATCGACCCAACTGCAAAGGCTCTTAACGAATTTTCAACCTATGGTTTAAAAACCAGCAAGGAACAAAAGGACGACTATTTTTTACATCCGGTTGTCCCCATTATTGTACATGACAAATATCTTGTTTTTGTTGGCAGCGATGAAGATAACAAAAACATCTGGCTGGCAAAGGTTGCTCTGGGAGAATAAACTCTTTATAATTCATTTAACGCGTTGTGAGGTATAAAACCCTCACAACGTTAATAAATTCTTGAAGTATGAAAAAGCTTTTACCTGTGATTGTATTTTTGTTTTGGTTTTTCAATTTATTGAGAGCCCAAAACGAACTCTATATAAACGATGTGTACTTCGATCGCTTTTTTCGTAAGGTAATCATTGATGCCCCTCCCGCTGATAAAGGCACAACCGATTTGGCCGACATTTACGGACAGCGCAACAAGACAGGCATTGAAGGATATATCCTTCAAAAAAAATATGCCGGATTTGCTGTAATTGCCGAACAAAAATGGAAAAAGCGGTTTAACTGGAACTACGGTTATATGCTATATAATAAGCCAGTAAATGGATTCCCCAATTCTGACATGATGGGGCATCTTGTGTCGGGTGGATTTAGCTTATACACCAAATACCTAAGGGTTTATGCCGGAGGTATGTTCCGCTATGGATATAATCCAAAGTATATCGAAACGCCAGACTCGACCTACTGGGAAAAAGATGGGGGCTATTCAATCAGCCCGTTTCTTTATTTCGATTACCCCTTCAAAAAATTCTCTTTATCAGGAAACATTATCCCCGCTTCCGATTATAAATCGCTGGCAAGGGCTGGTTTGAAGTTTGGACTTATTTTTCTGAACATCAAAAACGATTTTTATGCCGATCGTGTAAAAGCTCCTTACGGCTATGATTACGATGGAGGGTACGATTTTCGCTATCTTTTTGAAGACCCAATGGGAGGCAATAGCGATGGCTACTATGTAAAACTGCGTTTGGGCAAATCCTTTAGTGTAGATAAAACTACTAACCAAACATTTAATAACCAAATCAATAATAACGACAATTCCTATATTCAAATCGAATCGGCATATTGGTATGTGCTGGGTTTTAACTATCACAAAAATTCAGGGTTTGGCTGGCGCGCCGGGATAGACTTTAAGGCTGATCGCTATAAGATAGTTTTTTCATATCAAAACAAATACATTATGCAAAGTTCATTTGGCAACCAACCCGATAAAAATATGTGGTTTGTAAGCATAATTATCAATTAATGGAATACTAAGCTATAAAATATAAAGGTTTATATCATTAGGTAATATTTTTTAGATATTCACATTCTTCTCATTAGGGGCCATATGTACTTTTTGCTTTTTTTCAGAAACAGATCAAGAATTCATAAGATTAACACTTTTCATTAAACCCCATTTAGGAGAAATATTTTGCCTAACTATATGATTAGTTTGTGTTGACCCTTATTTAAAATTTGCTTATAATGTTGTTAAATCACTGAATGACAATATACTAACCGTTTATATTTAATAAGTTGAAGTATAAATAAGTTAATGCGACAAAGACAAAAGACATCACAACGTAATCCCTTCATTTTCAGTTCAGATAAAAAATAATTATAAAAAAGGTTATAAAAAGTTTGTAGGAAAGAAAAAGGTGATTACTTTTGCACCCGCTTTGAACGCAAGGCGGTACTTGACGAAAAGGGAAGTACGTAAGTGA
>JAKPQD010000378.1 GCA_029572965.1 Bacteroidota bacterium
GCAGGGAGAGGCTACCTGTTTAGGGTGGCCTTTTTTATTAAGTTGATGGTTGATAGTTGATGGTTGATGGTTGACGGTTGTTCGTGAGTGTATTGTCATGTTGAGAGCTAGCGAAAAATCCTAATACATAGATTTTCATTGTAAATGCAAAAAATCTACCTATGATTAAAAACGGCAATAGCCGTATTCTAAAACTCTTCCTGCAAATGAAAAGGAGAGAATTGTTCAGGGGACTTTGGAGTTCAGCTGTACTAATGAGTTGGCAATTCCTTGTGCCTTCATAATTCTCATAGCGGATAGGGGTTAAAAATATTGCAAGGTTTATAGGCCTAATTCACTAGATCTTGCAAATATTTTTCTGAAAATCACCTGGTATATTATTAGTAGTCAATTTGTTTTTGTGTTAATAAGGGTCGACTAGTTAGGGCTAACGGTTGAGGCTATATGCAGTAAGGGATTGCAGGCTTCTTTCCTGTCCACCTACACCGAAGTTTAAGTGGGGCCGAATGCTTGAATTACCACTGAACCCCTTAATGCATATAGCCTTTGTTACCGCCTGGTGTTCTATCTTCCAGTTTTGTAAATCATTGTCAATATTCAGTTTCCGTGTCATTGTCATTTTATTTCTGTCTTTTCTGTGGGCTCGTGTTGAGAGTTTTTTATTTTTTTAAAAGTGTCGGCGAATTTTTTAAACAATTTCTCACTGGGCGTTGGCTTTGCTAGCTCTTTGACAAAGCTTTGGTTGAAGCGGGGGCTCGTGTGGCTTTGGTAATGTGCTTGCAAATAGCGTGGGCTAATATTGACCATAAATACTCATACCTCCTCCAAAATATTGTTGCCTTAAATGTTCATATATCAAATTGGTTTTTAGGTCAATATCATCAGTTTGATAGGTCGGGTAAGGCAAGGCTTCAAATAAGGTTTTATTAACATAGTTGAAAACAGCTGCTGCCGTAACCGATTTGTCCGCCCATTGTTCAACTCTCAATTTATCCTTCTTGAGCTCTTCCAATAACTCAACAGAGATTTTTTTAATCTCGTTTTTCTCTTTTTCCGTCAATGTTTTACCCTGCCTCAGAATGTCAAAAATAGCCTTTTGCTCATCCGTAAGTCCTTCTCGTTTAGTCTCCGCTTCTTCTACTGTATAGGAATTTACGAGTTCAATCAATTTTCTGAATGTCTCTTTGATTACAGCTTCATCTTTACCTCGGTTATATTTTTCAATAATTTCCTGATAGCGTTTGTAATAGTCAATCATCATTGGATTTCGCTCTATCATTCGTTTCAGTTGCTTTTCTACTTTGTTTTTGAGCGACTGAACTGCTGTATTTTTATTTTTGGTTTTCAAAAAATATTGTTCCAGCAAGTCAAAGTCTAAACCGCTCAGGTCAATGATTTTGCCTTCGTTGTGGCTTGGTTCGGCAACCATATTTTCAATGGACTCGTCCACTACATTTTGAATTTTACGCATTATGTCAGCTACGTCTGCACTTTCGATATTGTCTTCAATGGCAGTGTAGATTACATCAATTGCATTCTTTCTTGATGCATATTGGTTTAACACTTTGTCTGGTTGAAGTGCTTTGTATTTCTTGAAAACTTCTCTCGCTAAAATCTGAAATTTTTGCTTGGTTTCGTCATTGGTATATACAGCATTTACTGCTTTCTCCATTGCTGCCAACTTTTGTAAGCCGTCCGCATTGATGAGTTCTTGCAAATCAAAATTTACTTCGTCCTGTAAAAATGTCTCTGTTGCTTCTAATGCCTCCTCCAATTGTTTTATAAGTTCTTCTTTCGGTTTTACTGGTGGTTCGGGTTTTTCTCCGCCACCGCCTCCACCATTTTCTCCACCTGAACCATAAATTGCTAAAGCATCCAACAAAGCAGTATAAGTTTCAATGTAGTCAACTATCAAACCATTGTTTTTCCCTTCGCTGACCCGGTTGGCTCTTGCAATGGCCTGCATCAATGTATGCGATTTTAAAGGCTTGTCTAAATACAATGTGGAAAGCGTTGGAACATCAAATCCAGTTATCCACATTGCACAAACAATCACCAAACGGAAAGGGTCATTTTCATCTTTAAACCTTGTTTCAAGGTCTTGGGTATTCATTTTCTCCCGATGAGGCTCGATGTCCAAATCCCATTTCTTAAATTTCTGTATTTCATTTTGTTCCGGACTGACCACCACACAGATTTCTGTTTCTTTTATCCATTGCAGGTCCCGCTTTTTTACCAATAATTCCTGGTCACCATATTTCTCCTTGGCGATTTCCTTTTCTAATTGTTTAATATAATTATTCCAGTGCTCCATTATAAGGTCATACATCTTCACGGCAATGAGTTTATCCATTGCGATAAACATTCCTTTGCCCTTATAACCTCTGTTGCAGAAGTGCCAAACGACATCTTTAGCAATGGCATCTAATCGCTTCCTGGCAGTCAGAATAGGGTATTCTCTTGCAAAGAGTTGTTCAATTCTGCTGCGTTGATCACTATCCAAGTCTTCGGTTTCGGCGTCGATAACAGCCCTTATTTGCTCATTGATAGCCGGATTTTTTAATCCTAAATACTCCCCTCTGTTTTCGTAGTAGAGGGGAACGGTTGCACCATCGTCTATACTTCGTTTGAAATCGTACCGTGATACATAATCTCCAAAAATCCGTTTGGTAATTTCATCGTCTTTGAAAAGCGGAGTCCCAGTAAAACCAATGTAAGAAGCATGGGGTAATGCATTTCGCATGTTTAGGGCTAACTGACCTCCCTGAGTCCGGTGTGCTTCGTCCGAAATGACGATGATATTTTCTCTCCTGGTTATTTCTTCCTGAAAGTTAAATTTGTGGATAAGCGAGAACAGATAACGGTGTTCCTCTCTAAGTAGTTTTTTTAAATGTTCTCCACTTTTTGCTCTGAGGGAATTATCTGCACCGGCTTTCACTTGTGGTACTGCCCCCACTCCGCTGAATGTACCATAAATCTGGTTATCTAATTCGTTACGGTCAGTTACTATAAGAAAGGTATAACTGCCTGTAAATTTTCGATGTATCTTTTGGCATAAAAAAACCATTGAATAGGATTTCCCACTTCCCTGTGTATGCCAAAACACACCCAGTTTCTGCTTTTCTTCCAGCGATATTTTACCCTGTTTGTAAAGCTCTTCCTTCAGCTTTATGTTTTCAATGGCTTTATTAACCCCAATAAACTGATGATTTCGTGCAATGAGTTTAACTGTTTCGCCTGTAGAAGTATCAAAAAGTATGAAGTTCTCGAACAAATCCAAAAAGCGTCTTTTCTCGCAAACGCCAACAATAATTCTGTCTAAGGCAACAATGCCTTCGTCTTCTTCAGTGATGCGCTTCCATTCGTGAAAATGTTCATACTTACCCGTAATGCTGCCAATGCGACTTTCGATGCCATTACTTAATATTACAAAAGCATTGTAATAAAAGAGTTTAGGGATTACGTCTTTATAATCGGTAAAGTTATCGTTGTAGGCGTTCTCTAATTTTCGGTGAGCTGCCTTCAGTTCGATAAACAATAGCGGAATTCCATTAACAAAACCAATAATATCAGGCCTTCGCTCACGATTGCTTTTGCCCTGAATCCACAGTTGGCGAACGGCTAAAAAGTTGTTGTTTTCCGGATTGTCAAAATCGAAAACCTTGAGTGTTTTATTTTTTATCTGTTCACCTTTTTCATTGATAAAATCTACCGGGACACCCTCTCTTAGTAACTGGTATTTTTCATGATTGATTTCAGCTAAAGACTTGGTACTGCTTTCTTCATTCAGCTTTTCGTACGCTTGAATGTAAGCCTGCTCAGGCAATCTGGGATTAAATTCTTTCAGTTTTTCAAAGAAAATTCTTTTGAGTACTACTTCCTTCTTATTAAGTCTGCCCAAGGTGCTGCCTTCGCCAAAATTTTCTTTATTGTAGGCTAATACGGTATCCCAACCCAACCTATTGAAAAATAAATCAATGGCTGTTTGTTCTATTAAATTATCTTCTGAGTATTCCCAAGTCATGCTATCCGAATAAGGTTGGAGTTATTACATCGGCTCTGGTAAATTTTGTTGGCTTTCCAGCAATAGTTTTAACATTCGGATTCCTTTTCAAGTAATTGGTTAATTTCCTGCTGTCCCAATCTAATTTCAAGGCAAGCAAAATTTCCTTTGACGTATAAGTTCCTTTAGTTAACAAAGTCAATATTTCTTTCTCAATATTTCTTTCGTCGTTTTTGTATTGCGTAAACGGCTCGTTCACCACGCTTTTTTGACTGGGCCCAATTAAATCAGTTGGCCCTTTAATTTTTGAATCCAATATTTCACCGCTCATATTGACAGCAATTGCTCCTAACTCAATCAGTTTAAGGTTAGCATTTTTTTCAGTGGGTTCAGGAAAACGAACATAGATTTTTCTACCTCTTTTTAATCCATCCATTGCACCTTCCCAAGTACCACCTTTGCTATCAGACTCTGCTACATAAATTTCTTTAGCCAATCCATATATATAGGCGTTTCTTGCCATTGCAAAACCCACATCCCATCCCGCTTTTGGGAAAAATGTACTTAGTACTAAAACGTCACCATTAACAATCGGCTCATAGTATTTTTTGAAGCCGGACTGGAATGTTAAGATACCTTGCGGCAAAACAATGATACTCTTTCCATTGGCTTCTATCGTGCTGTCCAATGCCTGTTTGTCAACTCCCTTAGCAAAGCCACTCACTACAACTTTAAATTCTTTTACGCTTTTCTTTGCCACATGGTCAGTAAACAACAATGCTTTATCTCCTGCATTTCTGGAACCTACAATGGCTACAGCATCTTCCTGAAGCAAGCTTTTTCTGCCTTTGATGTAAAGAACGGGTGGTGAACTTTTAATTTTCAGGTTCTCCTTTAAAACCACTGGATAATCGGGAGAATTTATGGGGATAATTTGAAAGCCTTCATTTTGCAGTTGTTCTGCAATAAAAGCTAACCTTGGCATATCTGCTTTTGCATCCTCCAAATCTGCCAGCTCTTTGTCTGTAAAGGCAAATAATTCTTTCCATCCTTTTTTGTCCAAGGCAAAGAAATCTGCCCACGACATTTTGCTTTCGTGGATGATTTGAATGATAAAGCGATTTGTGCGCTCAACCGACCACTTTGGCAAATGTGCTACTGCAATCCAATATGTTTTATCAATGTATTCGTTCATTTCAGTTTTGTTTAAATGTCGCCTCCCACAGTTTTTGCAATTACAAGCGGTGCAATAGTGGTAGCTCCAATGTTTGTCAAATATTGTCCAATCTCCTTGATGGTATAACCACTGTCAAAGATATCATCAATCAGCAAAATACTCTTTCCTTTAATTTCATCAGGGCTTAGATATGCAAACTTCCCGTGAACATTATCCTTTTTGGAAATGCCGCTCTGAAACACTTTTTGTGGCAAGGTGGCTTGAGTTTTTACCAGTTTGTGTGAAATAGGGATATCCAGTGTGCGGGAAATTTTCTCCGCAAAGTTTTTAACCAAATCTCCTGATTCAGTTGGCGGAACATAAAGTATCAAATCAAACTTTGAATTGCCGTAATGCTTTCTGAATGCTTTCAGGGTTAAGCGCAATAACCAGTCAGGGAAATCGCCACCCCCTTCGTATTTTGAATGCCGAAGTGCTGCTCCCACATTGGAAACGCCATAGTATGACGCAGCTACGCCATTGATGATATTACTTCGTTGTGTTTCCACTTCCAGTATTGGGAAAAAAGTTTCTCTGAATTCCTGCAATTTCTGTTTCATGGCTTCTGTAGGCACCACACGCATGTGCTGTGTGGTATCATTATCACAAACGCCACAAACCCCCTGAATAACATCACCCAGATAATTGCACAGGTATTGCATTCTGCATGTGGAAATAGTTGTATATTCAAGCATCTTTTCCAGTTCCTGGTTTTGGGCATTCCTTAATGTTTCAAATACCGACAAATCCAATGCCGGGGCATCAGGGTTGAAAAAGTATTTTTTGCTTTTGCCTACTATCAGCTCATTAATAATCTTTTGGTCAATAAGGTCAGCAAGGATAACAGCCACCTGTGTTTGTTTTAAATTGGTTGCTTTAATTATTTCATTTCTTCCTAACAAAGCTTTTTTGGTAACGGCAATTACCTTTTCATATTTTTTTGCATCTGGTTTACTTCCATCAATAAATGCTCTTGGCAACTCGGCATCTTCATGCGGATTATATAAAAGAATTGCAAAAGCCTCCTGTCCATCACGGCCGGCACGGCCGATTTCCTGATAGTAGTGAATGGGCGATTGCGGTATTTGCGTGTGAATGATAAACCTAATGTCAGGTTTGTCTATTCCCATTCCCAGGGCATTGGTGGAAACAACGCAGTCGTATTTGTTATTGATGAAGTCCGATTCTATACGCATACGGCTTTCGGCATCCAAACGACCACTGTAAGCTGCTGAATTGAATTTCAGAAATTGTAACCAATTAGAGAAAATATCTGTGTTGGCTTGTGTTCCGGTATAGACTATGCCTGTTTTTTTCAATTTTGGCAAATATTCAGCCAGCCAGAAGAATTTTTCATCTTCACTCTCCACATGCACCACAAATAAGCGAATATTCGGACGCATCAATTGCCCACGAATAGGAATCAAATCTGTGCCGACTTGTTCGATAATATCTGCCTGAACTCTTGGGGTGGCAGTGGCGGTAGTGGCCAACACCGGAAAATTCTTTGGCAATAAACGAACAAGGTTTACAATTCTTCGGTAATTGGGACGGAAACTTTGACCCCACATGGAAATACAATGGGCTTCATCAATCACCACCATGGCAATTTTCATTTCCCTTGCTGCCATTATCCATGCGGCATTTTCCATGCGTTCAGGAGCAATGTACAGAATGTCTAACTGGTTGTTTTGTGCTTTCGCAATAATGGCTTCATTTTCGGTATCTTCCTGATTAGAGTTAATGGCTGCTGCACGAATGCCCTTATCCTGCATGCTCCTTACCTGGTCTCGCATCAGAGCAATGAGCGGAGAAAATACGATTGTTACTCCATCTAACAGGGTAGCAGGAAACTGATAACAAAGCGACTTCCCAAAGCCTGTTTTCTCGATAAACAATATACGCCTGCCTGCCAGCAGATTCTCTATCACCTGCCACTGCAAGTCGTGAAACTGTTTGAATCCAAACAGTTTTTGAAGTTGTATTTCAGCCTGTTGTCTTGTCATCACACTTCTATTTCTCCGTTCATCAGTTTAGGTAATAAAATATCCCGCGCTTCCCGAAGTTTAGTGTTTTGTTTTGCCAACACAAAAATTAGCTTAATTAAACTTTCAACCTTATTATTGAATTCAACAACTGCATTCTTTGCTGGCCAAAGTATCCGTATTGATTTTAAACTTTCTTGATTGATGCCAGGTTGAGCAGCATTTGCATTTAACTGTTGCATTTTATCAAAGTAAAGTTTTTGATAGAGTGTGAAAAATAAGTAATTCTGGTAAAGTGTGTCTTTACTTCTCAGTAAGAAAACATGTTCATTGACACAGCATTTTTCGTGAGGAAAACCATCTTGAAACAATGTTGTCTTGCCAATGTAAGCTCCGTCTTTATATATCAAGATGTCTTTATTCTCTATTATTCCACGTTTCATGTTTTCAAAAAATGCTTCCGGTATTAGTTTCTCGCTTTGATAATTATACTTACCTAAACCAATGACATTTTCTGCACCCACACTTGCAATTCCCTCCTTTAACTCTTTGTCTATTCCTCCCTTAGGTCTGGAGCCTGATTCAAGCTTTCCATAAATTTCACCGATTGACTTAACTGACCACCCCTTAGGTAAATTCTGCGGCTCCTTGTCGCCAAACTGAAATTCCCCAAAGTCAATTTTGTAATGCAGTTGCGCCATCTCCTCCAACAACTTTATCCGCTTCAGATTATTCTCTATCAAATCATCATAAGCAGATAAAATGCTGGCGATTTTGCGTTGTGTGGGGAGAGGGGGATATTCTATAGGCTTACTTCCAATTATATTAGGTGTAACTGCGGGATAATTGGCACCTTGTTCATGTGCGATTAAATATGCAGTAAAGCGAGGCTCAGTAACAAGATAGTAAAGGAATCTTGGGTCAGTTTTTTCTGCTTTTGGTCTTAAAACTGCAAAACCAGTTGATGCAATTGAATTTTCAAAAGCAGTTTTAAAATAATAGAATGACCTATTGCCAGGTCTGACTGTAGCGAGTATAGTATCATTACTTCTAACTATTCTTTTAGCCCTTGATGGTGCACTATTCAAAGGAATTTCATCATTTATTGTGACAACACCACTCCCGACAGATGTAATATCAAAATATTGAATATATTCATAAGGATAATTCCTTTGAATATTTTCTGGATTAATGTCACATAAATCAAATAAAATTCCTTTCTCCCACTTCATATCCCCAGTTCTTTAAAGTTGTTCATAATGGTTTGTACCAGCTGAATGGCTTCTTCGTTCAAACTTTGCAGTTCAACATGAATTTCCCTGAGGCGTTCTTCGTAGTCAATGTCGTCATCGGTAGTGGTGTCCACGCCAACGTACCTGCCCGGACTCAGGCTCCAATCTTTGGCTTCTATTTCTTTTATGGTAACTACCTTGCATAATCCTTCCACATCGGTATAAACGCCATCGGGGAAACGGTTGGTGAGCCAACGGGCTTGTTTGTAGAAATATTCGGTATCGTGCAGCAGTCCGGGTTCTTCTTCATCGGGGTTGCCGCTGAGCTGCTGCTGAAGGTTTTTCAGCTGGTCAAGTTGTTCTTTCAAGCCAAGCTCTTTCCATTCCTTGTTTTTGTTCAGTTGGTATTCTTTGGTTGCCGTGCTAATGGCATCCAATAATTGTTTAATGAGTTTATCTTGTGGTTTGCGGAGTGCCTTTGTCTGTGCGGTTATTTCCTCCAAGAATTGATTGCCGTTATTTTTATTAACGGTTTCAATCAGCTGAGTTTGTAATTCATAAATGGATTTTGCTTCATCTTGCAATTCGTTCCATTCGGGTATAATCCTGTCAATCCCTAAAACCTGGGAGTCCTGTTTCAGACTGAAGTTACTTAGGGTCTTTAAAATTTCCTGCAATTGTTTTTGCAGGTCAGATGTAACTTTTTCGGTTTCCCTGGCCAAATCGGCAGCTTTTTGTAAATAGCTGTTTACGGTAGTTTTAAACTTTTGAGCATTGCCTCTGTACAGGTTTACAATACAAATCAGGTTTTGGAGCTGTTCGGGGCTAAAGTCGTTTATCGTGCTTGTTACTTTGCGGTAAATCTTTCGGGCATCGAGCATTAACACTTTATCTTTTCTTTCAGCATCCTGTTCTTTAGCCCGGTCAAAAAACCAAAGGGTGCAGGGCAATGAACGGGTATAGAAAAAGTTGTTGCCAATAGCCATCATAACATCTACTGCACCTGTTCTCACCAGCTTTGCCCTGATCTCTTTCTCGCTGTGCCCGGCGTCGCTGGCCGACGAAGCCATAACAAAACCTGCTCTACCCGTTGGTTTCAGGTAGTTGTAGAAATATAGAATCCATAAATAATTGGCGTTATCATTTTTGGGTAGACATACTTTGCCATCCAGCATCAGGCGCGGGTCTTTTTTAACAACATCTTTGGCTTTGTCCACCCCATCTACATTAAACGGAGGATTTGCCATTACAAAATCGCAACGGCCTACAAGATTGTGTTTGTCTTCGTAAAAAGTATTGCCTTGCTGGATATTCCCCTCCAGGCCGTGAACTGCCATGTTCATCTTGGCCAGCTTGGTATTCAGTTCGGTTTTTTCCTGCCCGTAAAACGTAACTTTTTCAGCTGGTTTCATTCCTTCGTTTTCGATGAAATAGCCTGTTTGTACAAACATACCCGCAGATCCACAGGCAGGGTCAAACACAATGCCGTGGTCAGGTTCAATTACATTTACTATGGTTTGCACCAAACTCATAGGGGTAAAGAACTCACCGCCTTCCTGTGCGCCGGTCATCGCAAATTTGTTGAGAAAGTATTCGTAAATCTTACCAAACAAATCGCCTTCGGCATGCTGCAACACTTCTTTATTGAAAATGCGGAGCAGTTCACGCAAAAGGTCTTTACTGAAAACAGAAAAGTTTTTAGGCAAAACACCTTTGAGGCTGTCGTACTCCTCCTCAATCAGTTTCATTGCGTTGTCAATCGCTTCACCTATGTCGGCACTTTCGGGCAATGCAACCAAATAGTCAAACTGTGCCTTTTCGGGCAGAAACATTGCATTGCGTTCCTCAAAATCTTTCTTGGTCACAGGTCTTCTGCCACGCTGCGGATGCACGGGCAAATCCTTTTCAACATCAATTTTTACTTTTTGAAAACGATTGTAAGCATGTCGTAAAAATATCAGGCCCAACACAGGCATTGAGTATTCCGAAGCAGTCAGTTTACTGTTTGCTCTGAGTTGGTCTGCTGCTCTCCAAAGTTCAGCTTCTAATTGTCTAAGTTGTTTTCCTTGCATTTATTCTTTCAGTATCTTGTTAATATGTCAAATTTATCATTCTTATCGGTGTGTAGGCAAAGAAGTGGCTCTTTTGGTTTTGCGAAGGGTCGGCGTGTGTGTCGGGCAAAACCAAATGCTCCACTTGCGGGCTGACTAAAATTGTTTTTAAAAATGTACGGTGAGAAAAAAATAAAAAACACCGGGTCGGCTTGGATGTCGGCTTTCTGGTCTTGTAAATATTTCGTTTTTCTGTCCTTTCACAATGGTTTACTTTTCAATTTATCGTTGTCTCTGTCTTTTTTCTACACTTGGCGGTAACTCGTTT
>JAKPQD010000001.1 GCA_029572965.1 Bacteroidota bacterium
CGCCAAACAAAAGAAAGTATGAACATAAGCCACACCGTGTCAAGGCTCTGACCCCATTTTTTCTCATTTTCCCATGTATAATCCAATTTTCAACGTGATATATATGTACTTACGCAGACACAGAACATATGCTCTGACCCTATGTACGCGACCGTTATTCTGAGGCAAAGCCTGAGAATCGTGCCCCCCTTATCCCCTCCTTTGAACGAAAGGGTGAAATTAACAGGGCTCTCAATAAACAGCCATACAGGAATGTATGGCGCATTGGGATGCGGGCGCATGATAGGGCAGCCTGCCGCGGACAACCATTACACGACATCGTTGTCAAGGCAGGCGAAGAAGCCCGTTGTGCGCCCGCCGTGGAACGGATATATCCATAGCAATAAAAAAGGCGTTTTTCTTTGCAATACTTTCTTTTGTCGCCCAACAAAAGAAAGTATGAAAATAAATGCACACCGCCGTTTGAGGTGGCTCCACAGGGTTGGTAATGACGTATTGAGCGCATAAATATACCCTTACAAAGTAATAAAACTAATGTTGCCAAACAAAAGAAAGTATGAATATACGGCACACCGCCGTTAAGAACACATATGGCAAACCCTGCAATGTTATAAACAGGCTTTACTGCATTGACAACATATGTAAATCCAAAAATAAAAAAGTGTTGATTTTATTGCTTGTTTTACCATGAGTAAATACATTTTATAATAAACTCATCGACAATACTATGAATGATACAAAATTATGGATGGCACTGTCGCGCATTGAAGGTGTGGGTATTGCAGCGCTTAAACAGATTCATACTGCGTTATCCAATCTCAATATTTCTCTGTATGATATTATGGAACTATCGCCAAAAACAATGGCTTTTGAAACAGGACTTCCCATTGAATTATGCCAGATAGTTGCTAATGTATCATCAACTATCGGCACAGCACAAAAAGAATACGAGCAATTGCTTGATAATACTATTGAACCCATTTTATTTTTTGATGTACGCTACCCGCAGCGTTTGTTGCGTTCAATGGAATATCCTCCAGCTATACTGTAT
>JAKPQD010000101.1 GCA_029572965.1 Bacteroidota bacterium
TTAATTGAAACCTATCAGAATATTATCGAAAAGCAGAAAGGTTCTAGGGGTGTCGTACCTCCTGGTGTCTACGCTGATTATGGCTTTGTACTTCTTCAAGCTAATAAAACAGAAGAAGGAAAAGCAATGTTGTTAAAGGAAGTTGCTTTATATCCTGAATCAAAAATATTTATTGACAGAATCTTAAAAATAATTGAAGAATGAAAAACATCCTTTTTATAATCGTAGTTGCATTTTTGTCAAGTTGTACAACAACTGCCCCAATTGCAAAATCTGTTGCCTATAAAGGAATATATGATGAAAAACCTTTAACTGTTTTACTTATGCCTCCAATAAATAGGAGTACAAATGTTGAAGCAAAGGAGTATTTTCATTCAACTTTAAATATTCCAATCGCTAACTCAGGTTTTTACGTTATTCCTACTTTTCTTTCAATGGAAATTCTAAAAAAAGAAAGTGCGTATGATGCTGAACTTTTTTTAAATTCTCCTCTGACTAAGTTTGGTGAAGTATTTGGTGCTGACCTTGCTGTATTTACAATAATCCATAAATGGGACAAATCAGGACTTGCAGCAAAAGTTTATGTACAAGTAGAGTATATTATCAAATCAACCAAAACAAATGAGGTGGTTTATACAAGAACTGGTGATGTAACTTATGATGCTTCCGTCTCAACGGGTGTTGGTGGTGCTTGGGGTGCGTTAGCTGATATTGCTGCATCGGCTATTAACACAGCAGCAACAAAGTACGTTGATGTAGCAAGAGCTTGCAATGCCTATACTTTCAAAGATTTGCCAGCAGGTAAATACAGTCCAATTTACGGTACTGACGGAGAACAGCTTGCAGGAAAGAAAATATTCAAAGTAAGACTAAACTCAAAATACAGATAAATAATGAATTACGTTGCCTAACAAAGTGTATGTGCCATAAGGGTTTTAGTGGATATTCAAGCGCTGTATCCCGCTCAAACTTTCGTGTCGGTGGACAGGAAACTGCCCCGCAATCCCTTACGGCACATACACTCGAACGTTATCGCTCAGTGTAAAAAGACAGCCCACCCACAAATGGCACATTTGGTTTTTGCCGACACACAAGCCAACGCTCAAAAAACCAAAAGAGCCATTTTTTTTGCCAACGCACGGACGGACAGTTAGACAGTTATTCAAACATTTTTTATCTTGAAAAACGAGATATTGAAAAATAAAAACTAAATTTGCGACTTGACATCTTTAACAATAATGAACAGAATTAAAGAAGTACTTGAAGAAAAAGGTATTAAGCAAACTTGGTTAGCCGAACAGCTTGGCAAAAGCTATAATATGGTTAATGGTTATGTGCAAAACAGACAACAACCAAGACTTGAAGTACTTTATGAAATTGCTAGAATATTGGACGTTGAAGTTAAAGACTTACTAATAGAACAAAAAGACAAGAAATGAGTAACATATACGAACAAAGATTTTTCTCTGCCCTGAAAGACACTTTTATTGGGCATCCGATAAAAGGTAAATCAGGCTATGTGAACCTGATGGATTTGAAAGCACAGTATTTTGCTGAGATTGAACCCTACATAAAAAAAGAAATAGACAATCAAATTGAAGCCAAATACCGTGAAGAATTGTTCGAAAAGCTCTTCAACTTCTTTGACTGTTACCTGAACGAAACAGGAACCGTTTTTTTCGCCAACTCACAAATTCACAAAAACCTTTATGAAAAGGTGTATTCAGACCGTGATGATGTGGCTCTGTTTTGGAAGACACAAAAACTCTATTACGTCAAGTCTGAAGCTAATTATGACGACTTGCAAACGGAAGTAAATGGCATCAACATTAAGTTTGATGCTTCTGAAATAAAACACGCCAAAGGAAACGAGAAAAAATCTATTCAATTCTTTATGGTTAAAGCCACTAAAGATGAAGTGGTTTTTAAAATCCGTTATCAAGAGAACAATAAGTACGACCGACTTAAAACGTACTTAGACCTTGATAAAAACAATGACATCATTGACAAGTGTATTGATGAA
>JAKPQD010000019.1 GCA_029572965.1 Bacteroidota bacterium
AGAAAACTCTTTAATTTCTTTGCTTATTTTATAGGTAATTTTACTGGAGGACTTCCTTGCGCAGTAATAATAACTTGTTTGTTCTATGGAGCAATTTCCGGTTCAGGACCTGCAACTACAGCTGCAGTAGGCTCCATGACCATACCCTTTTTGGTTGAAATGGGTTACGATAAGGTTTGGGCAGCCGGAATGATTGCCACATCCGGTGGTCTTGGCGTAATTATACCGCCTTCTATCCCCTTTGTTCTTTACTCATTGGCAACCGGTGTTTCTACGGGGGCACTTTTCTTGGGAGGTGTATTGCCGGGCATAGCAATTGGCTTAGGCATGATGGTTTATGCCGTATATTATTGTAAGAAAAAAGGAGAAGACAAAGAGAAAATCAATGCAAAAATGAAGGAGCTTAGAGGCAAAGGATTTTTTAACCTGTTTAAAGAAAGTTTCTGGGCATTACTATCACCGATTATTGTACTAGGCGGTATTTATTCAGGTTATGTAACACCTACTGAAGCTGCTTGTATTTCAGTGTTTTATTCTTTGTTTGTTTCATTGATTGTATATAAGTCATTTACGGTTAAAGAAATAATTCCTTTTTTGGCAAAAGCAGTAAAAACATATGCACCGCTTTGCTTTGTACTCGCGTTTGCAATTGCATTTGGAAGAGTCTTGGCATTAGCTAAGGCACCGGCTATTATTGAAGGATTCATTTTAGACAATTTTACAACAAGTATTACCGTATTGACGGGTATAGTTATAGTATTTTTAATACTTGGAATGGTTATGGATACGGGACCTGCCATAGTAATATTATCACCTATATTACTGCCGGCAGTTCAAGCTTTAGGAGTGCATCCCGTACACTTTGGTGTTATAATGGTTTGCTGCTTATCGATAGGTTTGGCAACACCACCATTTGGATTGGATTTATTCGTGGCGGGGACTTTATCAGATACCCCTCCAATGACCGTTGCAAAAAAAGCTATACCTTTTATAATTGCATTCGGTATAGTGTTGTTTGTTATAACATATGTACCATGGCTCAGTCTTGCACTCCTGTAAAGGATCAAGTATATATTTAAAAAGAAAGGAAGGAGAAAAATGAAAAAATTATTGATATTATTGTTGATAGCAACAATGGCGTTGCTGCCGGTAGCTTGTACTCAACCGAGTACACCTACTCCCCCCGAACAACCTGAACAGCCTGAACAACCTGAACAACCTGAACAACCTGGAGGCTTTGATGCACTTGAACCTGTAGTCTTGATAGGTGCTGATAATGCAGGAGTCGGTGCTGCAGCTCAGCTCTATGGAGAACTTATTACCGAGAAGGTTAAAGAAATAACCGGAGGTAAGCTTACAATTGATTATTTCCCAAACAGCCAGCTTGGAAATGACCAGGAACTCCAAGGTCAGATGCTTGCCGGAGATATTGACTTCGTAATTTGTCAAACAGCGCAAACCGTATCTTTCGTTCCTGAAGTAGCGATTTTTGACCTTCCGATGGTATTTGCAAAATACGACGCTGAAACCATTGATTATGCATTAAACAAAAGCGAGTTTACAGATAAAATAAACGAAGCTTACAAGGCAAAAAATATGTACTGTTTGCACTTCCTCCAGGGAGGAACATTCAGAGAAACAACATCTAACAAGAAAATTGAGACAATTGATGATTTCAACGGCTTAAAGATAAGAACAATGGAAAACAAGAACCACATGGCATTTTGGCAGGCAATGGGTGCTGCACCTACACCGCTTCCATGGCCGGAGGTATATATTTCATTGCAGCAGGGATTGGTTGATGCACAGGAAAATGCCACAGACACTTGTGTGGGAGCAAACCTCCAGGAAGTACAGGATTATCTGATTCTGACCCACCATATACTGTATTGCAATCAGTTCTTAATCAATGCAAGCAAATTTGACAGCCTTGACCCCTTGTACCAAGAAGCACTGCAACAAGCTATTGATGAAGCTGCTGTAGAAATTGAAGCTCAATTAACCGAAATAGACGTAACAAACAGACAAACATTAGTAGACGGCGGTATGGAATTAGTAGAATTTGATGCAAGTTTCATAGACCAAGTTCTAGAAAAGGCAAAGGGTGTATATGAATCTATAGGCAATGATATCGGACAGGAATATGTGGATTCTTTGCTAAATGCACTTGAAAAATAAAAAACTTATCTGACTAAGCAAATAAACTGAACAGGTAGATTAAGACCGCCGGCAACAGCCGGCGGTTTTAGTACCCTCTATTCACTACAAAAATTTAATTTTATTGAATGAATATAACTTTGATAAAATAGGAATCTTCTTCATTTAGACAGTGAAATTTTCAATAATAAAATCTCTTGTTTTAATTGCGGCAGGTG
>JAKPQD010000026.1 GCA_029572965.1 Bacteroidota bacterium
CCCGGCACGGACGCCGGGCTTCTTAAAGGGGGCATGGGGTTTTTTATTTTTCAATTACTTTTCCTTAACACAAAAAGTTTGGCGCCCTAATTGCACTTAACGGGCTCGGGGTAAACGAAGTTGGCGGAACGAAAGCGAAGCTTTCGGACAGACAATTTTGTTTACCCCGTGATAGGCGATGTGCCGAAGGCACGAAGCCTGTCACGGGGCGTAGCCCCGAGCCCGATAAGCAAAATGCCTTCGGCATTTTGCTTATCTTGTTCATAAACGAAGTACTTCGTTTTTTATCATATTTTGGGAGTATAGACGAAGTACTTCGTCTATCCAGATTATATGTGAACTATCTTCTTTAGATGGAAAAAGCCAATTCTCCGGATGATAGGATTCTATATAAAGTTTTAACTTTTTGAACAAAGTCATGATTGTAAGAAAAAGATAAAGCGATTCTACCTTCTCCCAATTTTGAAATTTTTATTACTGACTTCAGTTTCTGTTGGCTTACAACTTTATATTAATAATTTTTGCAAAATTGTCAAATATTTTTTATCTCTGTTGTGCAAAGTTTCCAGCATAAAGAAGTTTTTGCAAAGCAAAAATTTGAGTGAATGGAGTGAGCCGTATAGCCCGTGTTATATGACCCGAACGAAGTGAGGGCGAGAAGTGCATAAGCTTTGAGACATGGACGTCGAAAAGTTTGCAACAAATTCTATATACATACAGGGGGTCAGAGCCTCAATACTACCATAGCAATCCAAACAATATTCCGGTGATAGTTGCCATCACAATGACCAGCAAAACATATACAGCAGTCTTTTGTGTACCAATAACGCTGCGAATAACCAGCATACTGGGAAGTGACAATGTAGGTCCAGCCAGAAGAAGTGCTAACGCCGGACCATGACCCATACCGTTACCTAAAAGCCCCTGCAAAATGGGAACTTCGGTAAGCGTTGCAAAATACATAAAAGCACCAACAACTGATGAAAATAAATTGGCAAAGAATGAATTTCCACCCACTGCCATACCAATCCATTGTGATGGTATAACACCTTCATGCCCCGGACGACCAAATAAAAAGCCAGCAACCAGAACTCCAATCAAAAGCAATGGCACTATCTGTTTGGCAAAAGACCATGTTTGCTCCAACCATGTCAACAGCTCACCTTTTTCGGTTATGGCGATAGTTATTAAAGCAACAATACCTGCAACAAATGGTATTAATGGCCTGTGCGGAAATAAAAGGCCTGACATCACTGTAACAATGATAGCAATAACTATCTTCCACCATGGTACAGAAAACCATGCTCCCAGCACCAATCCAAAGATCAGTGACACAACACCGGTAATTTCCCATTTGTAGCTGTACGCATAATACCATATACTATCACTTGTATCTGGTTTACCCCAGTTGACAAATACCAGTATTGCTACCATTAGAAGAAAATAGATAACCGTCT
>JAKPQD010000028.1 GCA_029572965.1 Bacteroidota bacterium
TAAATCCTTATTTCTAAAACTAAATGGGTGTAATTTATGTAGTCTGCGTGAATTATTTTCGGTGATTTCGGTGTCCTCGGTGGCTAAAAAAATCCCGTTTCTAAAATCATATCTGGGTAATCCGTGAGAGATACCAAAATTACAAAGGAGGGTAGCTGTAACTAGCTACCCCAAAATAGTTTGTCCCTGAATAACACATTTGCATTAAAGCACAAGGAGATAGTTCCCTTTCTTTAATATTTTTCTACAGCCTTATCCAGCTCCTGAAATGCTTGTGATGCTTTAAATTGATTGTAAAGTGCTTCTTCATTGCGAATAGTTTCTGCTAACTTCTTATTGATTTCGTCCTTGGGTATCTTTATTTGAATCCAAGTTTTATAGCGAATTCCTTCGGGCTCATTTACTTTTCTGGTTTCAATGCTGCCGGTAATCACACCTGTAAATTTTGCTGAAGAAACTGCTTTTACAACATTCTGAGTAAGCGCCAAAACTTGAGGGTCTTTAACGCCAGCTTCTTCTTCATAATTTTTCAGCATACCATTAACCAAAACTTCTACATATTGTGCCGCTTCCTGAAGAGCATTGGCTCTGGCAGCATTGATTGAGGCATTTTCGGAAACCTTGGTTGCTTGTCCATAAGTACAAACATAGTCTTTTTCAGGTTGACTTGCCCACCAGGATGGACGGTAAACTACTTCTCCTTGTGGTTTGGCTTCTGCTTTTTTGTTTGAACTGCATGCGGCAATCATAACTATAACTGCCAGTAACACTAAGAGTAACATAACTTTGTGTAGCTTCATTTTTCCTCCCCTTTAGGGTTGTAATTCTTTGGTTTTTCTACTTTATGAAGTTAATATTACAATATAACCATAAAGACTATAGATGTCAAGTTGAAAATAATTGGCATTCCCATATTTTTTTACAGGAGCCTTATTTTCATTTGATGTTGGTCGATACGTTCTGCTAAGCTAAGTTTCCGTTTATACTGGACAATAAATTTAATGCATTCTGAAAGTACTTCAGCTATTCTGTAGTATAT
>JAKPQD010000042.1 GCA_029572965.1 Bacteroidota bacterium
TGGACTTTTATGCCACACGTGACACAAAGCTAACAGTTAAAGATACTTGGTCTGATTGGAAAGAGGGGCAAGAAACACAATGGACGCACGGAAAGGGTACTGTAGAAAAGTACGGTGGTTCTCACCCCGTAGAAATAAGAGAGTTGTTTAAGGTTGAGTAGCACCACCAGTAAGTGTATAATAACAGTATGAGTAAATATGCTTATTTGGCTGGTTTAATGGACGCCGACGGTACTTTTACTATTCATATTAGGAAGTACAAAAACTATACAAGTTATGTTCCCTTGATGTTTTTGTATAATACTGACGGAAAATTACTTGATTGGGTGCAAAATAATTTTCCAACTACGTATAGAAGAATAACTGTAAATGACAATGGTTGGAAAGACCAACAAAACCTACAATTTAGTTCTGGTAATCAAATGGAAATAATACCCAAGTTATTACCATATTTGACTATAAAAAAAGACAGAGCAAAAATGGTATTAGAATTATGTAAAATAAATAATGATTTGCTTGGTGTTACCCGTCGGTACAATGCAGGTAAAGAAAAACACGAAAAATATAATGCTCGTAAAAATGAATTATTTATGTTGGTTAGGGAAGCCAACAAGAGAGGAAAATAAATGGCTAGTACAATAGGATTAATGATGGTTGTGCGTAATGAAGCAACCAGAATAAAGAACTTTTTAGACTATACATTGCCTTTTGTAGATGCGGTTTGTGTAGCAGACCAGCAATCAGATGACGGTACGTGGGAAATATTACAGGAATACCAAAAAAACAGTAAAATACCGTTTGATATTTGGCAGGACAAAATGCACGGCTATAGTGAGCCAAGCAAACAGGCGTGTGCAGATAGACTAAATACTGATTGGATATTGTACCTTGACCCCGACGAAATAGCCGAACAAACATTTTTTGAAAAGATGCACGAGTTAGTTGAAAACCCAGATGTAGACGGGTACTGGTTGAAAAGGCAAAATGTATTTTTAGTAAGGATATACGGTGAAAACACACCTATTGAACCTAAAGTATTAAATGTAGTACACCCCGCCAAAGATGACCAGCTACGCCTTACAAGAAAGAAATATAGTATGTTCCCGCCACAAATACATTGTAGGGTGCGTGTGCGTAGAAACCCAGAGGAAGACGGTAAACAACGCACCGAACATACCGAGTACACAATTATCCACCAAAAAACCTTACAGGAACAGTTTGATGATGATAAAAGATACGAAGAACCAGTAAGGGAAGTACAGGAACAAATAGAGAAAGGTACTGCTAAAAACTGGTAGCAGGTGATATAATTAATATATATGGCAGAACTATCATTTGAACAAAAGTTAGACAAAATAACCGCTAAAATAGTGGATATAAAAATGGACGAAGCTAATAAGCGTGGTGTTGTATCAGTTGAGATAACGTCGGGTAAGGACAAATGGTATAAGCCTTTTGGCATATCCACCGAACAGGGTGTAATCAAATGGGAAGACTTTGTGGCACAATTACAAAAAGCAGTTAAAAAAGATATGGAAAAAGACATTGCATTAAAAGAAATAACTAAAATGAAAGATAAAGTATTTAATTTATTTTGAAAGGCGGTGTAATTATATATGGCAACATTTACTTGGACATTACAGGGTGCAACCCCTACAACAATAGACGCAACCGACAAAATACAATTTGCAGGTGCTACTTTTGGTAGCCCCATTACGGTAGGTTCGTATAACGACAGCACACACGTTGAAAGTAGTGTGGGTGCTAACGATTCATCTGGCAATACACCTAACAATGTGAAGTTCATTTCACAATCAGGTGGTACTAGTGGTGATTCACAAGCAGACTGGGGTGACGGTACAGAAGACATTGACGCAATAACAAACGCGGAAGCTACACTAAAAATTAACTTCTCGCACACTTCGGCAGTAACAACTACGAATGCTATATTTTATGCGTATGACGGTACTACACCAGCAACCGCACCTACAGACATAGATGTAAGGGCATTTGAAGTTGG
>JAKPQD010000111.1 GCA_029572965.1 Bacteroidota bacterium
AATCCCAGCTTAAAGAAAAGTCAAGCAGGGGTAAATCTTGCAAAGAATGTAGCTGAAACATTACCTTTTTCCAGTACCTTTACAGGTGGCAGAATACCAATAGGCACACCAATAGCAAACTTAGGCAAAGGCTTAAAAGGCGTATATGACGTAGCCGCAGGTGACAAGGATACAAAAACAGGTTTGAAACAGGCGGGAATTGACCTTGCGAAAGGTGCAGCCTATGTTGTTCCTCCGTTCGGTGGCAGTCAAGCAATAAAGACCATAGAAGGAGTAAGCGCAGTTAATCAAGGCGGTGTATATAAAACCAATGCGCAAGGAGAAAAAACTTTACAATATCCCATTGAACAGACCACAAAGAAGAAGGTACAGGCAGGAATATTCGGTAAAAGTGCATTGAGCGAAACAAGAGACTTCTACAGAAACAAAACCAAAGCATTAGGTACGGAACAGACAAAAGCCTTTGAATACGCAGTAAATCAAGGGATGAATCCGCAAACGGTATATGAGCAGATACTCGCACTCAGAAAACTTCTACCGGAAAAAGGCCGTAAGGGAGTAACCGACGCGCAAAGAATAAATAGTATAAGCATGAATCAAAAACTTTCCTATAACCAAAAGCAACTATTGATAAAACTGCTTGTAAAAACAGAAGAAGGTAAAAAACTATACAATTGACATATATTAACATGGGTAGTATAGTAAAAACAAAAAGGGATGATATTATGGAAGAATCAAGAACAGCATTAATACTCTTGAATTTAGCTTTAATAATAGGCTATGCGGTATATACCTATGGCAGATATAGGGCAAGGCAATGAAAACAATAGTTACAATAGCCTTAGCCATACTATCATATATACTCTATCCATATTTACATGATCTTATTTATAAGAGACGATAATTCGTCTCTTTTTATTTTGGGATTAACCGGCAGGGAACCGGAACAGCATACCCCTGCCGGAGCCGCAAACAAGGCGGCTATTTTTATTATACGCCTTTGCGGAATTAAAGCAAACAAGGAGGAAAGAAAAAATGAGTAAACAATTAGCAATATTTAACACCGTAATAGCTGCTATAGGGGCAACGATTACGGCAGCATTAGGTGGTTGGGATATAGCCCTGCAAGTCTTAGTAGCTTTCGTGGTACTGGATTATATAACAGGCTTAACGGTGGCTATATCTGAAAAACAGGTATCTTCTGCTGTAGGATTCAAGGGCATTGTCAAAAAGGTTATGATATTTGCCCTTTTATTTGTGGCAGTACAAGCTGACAAAGCAACAGGGTCAGAAATCATAAGAAGCTTTACAATAATGTTTTATATAGCGAATGAGGGAATAAGCGTGTTGGAGAACGCAGGGAAATTAGGCGTACCATATCCGGCACCATTAAAAAATATATTAGTAGCACTGAAAGAAAAAAGCAATGGCGAAACCAAAGAAGGTGAGTAAATGAAAATAGTTCAGGGCAATTTCAAGTTTAAAAATTCTCTAATTCCTCTCAACCCCGACAATGTAAAATATATAATCCTACATCATGCCGATGCTAAAAAAGCCACACCTGAAGCAGTACATTCATGGCACCTGTCGAACGGCTGGGCTGGAATCGGTTATAATGAATACATCACAAAAGACGGAACTGTATATATTGCCAGAGGTGATAATATAGGGGCGCATAGTGCTAATAACAATTCAAAGTCATACGGAATATGCTTAGAGGGTGATTATGATACAGAACCGGAAGTACCGTTGGTACAATTTGAAGCATTGGTTGAAAGGTTAAAGTATCATAAGTCAAGATTCAAAAACCTTGTAGGTATAGAGCCACACAGTAAATTTAATACTACATCGTGCCCCGGGAAGTATTTCCCATTGCAGAAAATCAAAGAAGCATTAAATAAAGCTCACGATCTGGAAAGTGCTATTGATGTACTCACCAAACACGGCATAATCAACAGCCCTGAGTATTGGCAGGAAAACGCTGTAGTAGGTGAAACTGTAAAAGGAGAATTTGCCGGCAGTCTTATAATAAAAATGGCTAATGAATTAAGGAAGTAGAAATACTTCCTTTTTTTATTTACACAAGCAATATTATGTATACCACATACCCCGCATATATTGCGTTAGGCCTTTGCCCATGTTCAATAGTATACATTTTTATCATTCTTATTATTTTCTCTACAATATCCA
>JAKPQD010000099.1 GCA_029572965.1 Bacteroidota bacterium
TGTTCTGTAACCAGTCTTTACCTTAAATCCATCTTCAAGTAATTTCTTTATCATAAACTTATAACCGGTAGCATTTCCACCGCCAAAGTAATTAAGCTGTTGCCAGTCATTTAATTCATTGCCTGAATAATATTTGGTAAACATTCTATTGTAAAGAACATTTACCAAATCATCTAAATTTAAAGCGTTGTCTATACTGGTTGGAAAATTACCAGCCTTTCGGATTTTCTTCACATCTATCATTAAAATAATTTTTAATCATTTTGTTTACGTTATGTATTGCAGAAACTAATGAAGAAAAACCTTCACCTTCAAAACCATTGTACCCATTATCAGATGTTACATAAAATCTATTATTAGTTTCATCTTGCTCAATAAAATAAATATCAGAAATTGAAGGCTCTGTTATTTTAATTCTGGTGCTTTGTAATGTGGTTGAAATTTTCATCTTTTTTGCTTTTGTTACACAAATATAGGCTAAGTTTTGATAAAAGTACACTTTTCACAAACAAAGTTATCCACATTTTGAAAATAGTACGAAAACCCTAATTGCGGCATATAACACAGGCATTTACGCAAGGCTGGCAGGACGTTAAACCCCCGTCAGCAGTACATGGCCGGGCAGTAGTACCTGGGCTGAACGACAGTGCAAAGCCGCCAGCCCAGCGTAATATGCCCAGCGTTGTACGCTACTTTTCAACCACCCTAAGTAAGCCAGTTTGTATTCTGACAAATGGTAAAAGTATATTGTGAGTGTAACCATTGAACGGTTCTATATAAACATCTTTCCAATAGCCAAGCCCGACAAACCATCCAAATTTTACGCTATTGATAATTATACATTTGTTTTCTTTTTCCCAATCTTCTTTTGATTGGTCAATATAGCCGCCTTCGGTTTGTATTCGATCATACTGCTTACGGTTGACAAAATTTGTATTCATTGTTACTTTTTTATGTTTGACAAAATAATTCAAAGTATCTAAGTGCAGCGTACAACATTTGTATTGCTTCCATTGGGCTGCGACAAAAAACTAATCGGTATTGCTACCTTCAACTAAGTGCAAGGGCTGAACTGCACCTATAAATTCCCAACGGCAGCAATACCTACCGTTAGCTGCCATTTTGCGACAGCGTATGTAATTCGTGTATCTCTTTATCAAAACCATACTTTAGCATAACTTCAAAAGACTTAGCTATTTCTTTTGGAGCATCTTTTAAATCCTCTACTTGGACGATAAGCCCTGTAAATATGCTGTGGTAAACAGTCCAAGTGTTTGAGATATCATCTTTAATGCAAATCAGTTTAAAATCCTCTACTTTCATAATAAAACGGCAGCTAACACTGCATTTGTGCAAGCGGGCGGACAGCCTGCGGTTGATAATAAGTTGCATTTATGCCCGCCTGACACAAATGCTTTTACG
>JAKPQD010000113.1 GCA_029572965.1 Bacteroidota bacterium
GCCGGCATGCCATGAAGTTCCGCAACCTATGATGATGATTCGTTTTGCATCAATCAATTGAGGCATTACTGTATATAATCCGCCTAAATGGATTTTCATTTCACCTATTGAAACCCTTCCCCGGCATGTATCCATTATGGCATTGGGCTGTTCAAATATTTCTTTGAGCATGAAATGTTCAAAGCCATTTTTTTCGATTTCATCAATATCTAAATCAATGGTTTGTATCTTAGGCTTTATTTCAGATTCACTTTTCAAATTTTTCAGGCTCATTTCATGAAATCCAATAACAGCCACATCGTTGTCATTTAAGTAAATGACGCTTTTCGTGTGCTCAACTATTGGGGTTGCATCTGATGCCAGAAAATACTCGTCTTCGCCAACCCCTATAACAAGCGGGCTGCCTTTACGTGCAGCAATAAGCTTGTCAGGCTCATCTGTGCAAAATATTACTAACCCGTATGCCCCGACAACCTTGTGCAAGGCAAGACGTACAGCTTCCTCAGCGCTAATTTCACCTTTCTGGTAAATATATTCAATAAGGTTTACAAGAACTTCTGTATCGGTTTGCCCTTTAAAAATATAACCTCTATCTTCTAACCGTTTTTTTAATGGGGCATAATTTTCAATAATGCCATTGTGGATGAGGATAAATTTGCCATTCATCGACTGGTGTGGGTGGGCATTGATATCATTGGGCTCGCCGTGTGTTGCCCAACGGGTATGCCCCATACCTATAGACCCTTTAATCTCAGGGTTGTTCACAAAGGCTTCGAGGTCGCTGACTTTTCCTTTACATTTAAATACCCAGGCCTTTTCATTATATATCGAAATACCGGCTGAATCATATCCTCGATATTCCAAACGTTTTAGTCCATTTATAAGAATAGGGTATGCTTGCTTTGCACCTATATATCCAACAATTCCGCACATATCAATTATTTCTCTTGGGTTAGTTTATTTCAAAAATGGGGTATTATACTATTTCTCGATGATAGTGTCGTAATATTCAGCATATTTATCTATAATAGCTTCTGTAGGTTGATATTCCAAAAAAGGTTTTTTACTATCTTTTACTATACTGACAATTTCATTGTTGATAGTTTCACTACCAAAAATAATGCCATCTGAATAATCAACGGCAAATTTTATCAGATTATTGTAAGAAGGCTCTTTTAAAATTTTGACATCATTTTTATCAATATCTTCAAACAATAGTTTGTTGGCAAAATTTTTATGCAAATTGCCTGAAAAATCATTGTCATAGAGTGAAGTTATCACTTTAGCATTGGCAAATAAAGGGTCATCTGCGTATCCTTTTTTGATAAAAATAGGGATGAGCGAAGTAAACCAACCATGACAATGAATGATATCTGGGGCCCATCTTAACTTCTTTACCGTTTCTAAAACTCCACGGCAAAAGAAAATCATGCGTTCGTCGTTGTCATCGAAAAAAACGCCATTTTCATCTTTTAGCAAAGCTTTTCGTTGAAAATAGTCTTCATTGTCGATGAAATAAACTTGCATACGGGCAGCCTGTATAGATGCTACTTTTATTATCAGGGGGTGGTCTGTGTTATCTATAATCAGGTTCATACCTGACAGGCGTATTACTTCGTGGAGCTGGTTTCGACGTTCGTTTATACAACCATAGCGTGGCATGAATGTACGTATTTCTCTCCCCCGTTCCTGGATTCCCTGTGGCAAAGTACGGGCAATAACAGACATTTCTGTCTCGGGAAGGAAAGGCGTTATTTCTTGCGAAATATAAAGTACCTTGGTACGTTCCATTTGATGTATAATTTATCTAAATTGTTGCAAAAGTACAAAAAATATCCTGCTTTTTTAGATAAAATTTTTTAAAGGAAGTACTTGTCTCAATGTTGTTGAATTAAATTCTATGTTTGTATTTGTATGTTTTTAATTCTTAGCGGGTTAAATATTTTAGTCTGGTTCAACCACTTTTTCTTTTGCCAATTCCATGGCAAATGTTTTCCCAAAAGCGATAAATTGTTCGGCTTTGCCATTGTGTGGGTAAAATTTAGAGGCTAAACCCTGACAAAAGATTTTTAGTTTCAGATTTTTCAAATGGTTTTCTATCAGGCCAACGGCTTCGCCGCTCCATCCATACGAGCCAAATGCTGCAGCCAATTTTCCGCGGTCGCGGATAGGGTTGATTAATGCAAAAAGTTTATATACCGGCAAAAGTGTGTTTTGATTGATGGTGGGTGAGCCTACTATGATTGCATTTGCTTTAGTGAGTTTTTCGTCCAAATCGCCAAGCAGGATGTTCTCAATATCAGTAACATCTACCTCGTAATTGCTATTTTCTCTGATGCCTTTGGCAATATTTTCTGCCATGATTTTTGTATAGCCATAGGCCGAAACGTATGCTATTAGTATGTTTTTCTGCTCAGAACCCTGTTTTTCAAGGTATTCTTTAGCGTATTTTTCTGACCTGTCTATTTTTTCTTTCCAGGTAGAACGCAGTATAGGTCCATGCCCGTTACAAATTATTTCAATTGGCAAAGGCCTTATCTTTTCTATGGCTTTGAGCATAAACTTGCTGAAGGGCTTTAATATTACATCAAAGTAATATTTAAAAGCTTCGTCGTAATTGCCTACCTGGTCATCAAACATTGCATCATGGCAAAAATGTGCCCCAAAAGAATCGCAGGTAAACAATATTTTATCTTCTTCAAGCCATGTATATATTGAGTCGGGCCAATGCAAGTTGGGTGCACCAATAACACGAAGTTTTTTATTGCCAAGGTCAAGCACGTCACCATCTTTTACTTTTAAGCTTTTAAATGGCTTTCCAACCATTTCTGACAAATAGTTGAGGGCTTGTCCACTTCCTACTACTGTAGCTTGTGGCGCTATTTCCAACAAATGTTTTAAGCTCCCCGAATGGTCTGGTTCGGTGTGGTTTAAAACGATATATTCAATTTCAGCAGGGTTAACTACAGCTTTTACTTTTTCTAAATATTCGGCTGAAAACTTTTCTTTGGCTGTTTCAACTATAGTTTTCTTTTCAGCATTGATAAAATATGAATTGTACGTGGTGCCATATTTGGTTTCCATGACTATGTCAAATGTCACAATTTCTTTGTCCAGGATTCCAATCCACGATACATCTTTGGTAATTTTTAATACTGATGGTCCCATATTGATATTATTTTGATGAACGACTATACTTGCTTTTATGCAAAGGTAAAAGCTTTTTACGATATTTAGGTAATAAAATACCAAAATTATTTAAAAACAATGGTCAAAAAAAAAGCCACCCCGAAGGATGGCTTTTAGTTTTTAATAAGTGTTATACTTATTTAATGAATTTCTTAGATTCGTTACCAGCTTTAACTACATAAACTCCGTTTCTGAGAGCTGCAGTGCTAACAAAGTTAGTGTTGTTAGCTTTGATAACTAATTTACCAGTGATGTCATAAACATTAACTTCAGCAACAGCTTTGTTGAATTGGATGCCGTTAGAAGTAATAGTCATAGAAGAAGCTGCTTTAACTTTAGATACAGATACTATTCTGCTAGGAACTGCTGTTTCAAGTTTAACAGTACCTTGGTTAAGAATTGTATTCCATTGGTCATCTGCATTGCTGTTCCAGAAATTTTGGCTTTTTCTTCCAGAGCCGTCATTGTCGCCATTTTGGCATTCGAAACGGAATTGTTTACCACCCCAATATCCTGTAGCAGCTAATGTGTCCCATGAAAGTTTCCATTCTTGAGTATATCCACCTTTAATTTCTCCTTCTTCAGCTTTAAAGCCTTTGCCAGGTTGGTCTGTCATGTCACCGCCCCAGATTTTTCTTAACTGCCATGCACCAAGAGCTCCGTTTGAATAAGTTGTACCATCTTTAACAGTGTCATTCAATACAAAGAATACTTCAACACAGTCTTTTTCCCAAACGTTTGCACTTTGAACTGTATCCATTGTAGGATCTTCAACTTTAACAGCTACGTAAACAAAATTGTCATCATAAGTTAGTTGGAAAGAAGCTGTATTGTCATGAGGGCCTTCACCTTTTTTCTGATCCATAGCCTGAACGTCCCCGACAAAATCTTCAATATCTCCATCAATATTAGGAGCTGTTGCAGCTTTTTTAATTGTGATTTCTTTAGCATTTGCCATTCCAAATGCCAAACCACAAGCAAGAAGAGTAAACATTACTTTTTTCATAAGTTGTAAGTTTTAAGTTAATAAATAAAACATATTAATATAGAATGATAGATACAAAGATAAACTAAAAAGTATAAAATGCAAATTTTGTAAAATAAAAATGTACTTTGACATTACTTACATATAAGCCAAAGTACATTTTTGTGCTTTTTAATAGCCTGGGTTTTGGGTCAGGTTATTGGCCCCCGAGTTTCGGTTGATTTCGCCCTGAGGTATTGGGAATAAGCCTTTGGTAGCTATTCCGGGGCCGCTGGTTTCGTTGTAGCCAATAGGGCCTAAAACACTTGCAGCATCACCCCATCTTACCAGGTCAAAATAACGTTCGCCTTCTAAGGCTAACTCAAGTCTTCTTTCGAGTTTTATGGCTGCATATAATTCTTCGCCAGAGCTTGTTACTTCAGGGAGGTTAACCCTTGCCCTTACTTTATTTAGTTCAATGCGGGCATTGTTATCGTTTCCGGTGCGGTTATAAGCTTCAGCTAACAACAGTTTTACATCTGCCATGCGCAACAGGATGTTGTTGTTTTCGAATGTTTGCCAGCTTGGGCCTCTTTTTGTCGGATTGGGGATGTGTTTTCTGTCCCAATATCCGCTGATTTCGTTTACCCAGCTTATAACATCATTGGGTTTGAATTTGTCATGAAGTTTTTGTGCACTATCACTTGAAATGACAGTGGCATTAAGCCTGATGATGTCATTTTGTGACTGAAAGGCTGCTACAAGATCTTTAGATGGTTGGTTAAATCCCCAGCCACAGCCTATATTTTCATTAATCTGTACATCGCCCGAACGAATACCATACAATTGTATTTCATAGTTGCCATAGTAAGTATTGCCGGCACCTAACACTTTTGTATAGTTTACTTCAAAAATAGACTCATCGTTAAAATCACTTTCAAAAATGTCTGGAAATTTTACAGTCAGCTCTTTGTTAACTTGAGACAGGTATGTGATTGCTTCTGAATATTTGTCTTTTTTGTTGAAAAGGCTGGCTTCATAAATCAATACTTTGCCTAAAAGGGCTTTAGCAGCATCTAAACTGATACGTTCGCTTTTAATATTGGTTAATGCTGGTTTAGAGCCATCAATGGACTTGGCCTCAATGGCTTCTTTCAGCCATCTTTCGATAGCAGCATAGGTTTCTTCCTGCGAAGCGCGTGTTATAGCATCAGATGGCACCGGGGCTTTGTCAAAAATTGGAAGTCCTCCGAACATACGTGCCAGGTAAAAGTAATATAGTGCTTTTAGTACTTTGGCTTCTGCTACAGCCTGACGATGAAAATCTTTTTCTTTTACAGATTTTATGTAGGTAATCAGGTTGTTACATTTGTTAATGCCTTTCCAGGTATTTGACCACATATTTCCAAGATTGCCACCCATGTCATTAGGAGTGCACCTGAAATAGTCGGCAGAATGGTATCCTGGCTGGTCATTGTCACTTTCGCCCCCTGCGTGGGCATCGTCAGAGGTAAAGTTGCCCCAGCTTATTTGTGTCCACCCCCAACGGTCGATTACTTTCAGGCCCGAATAACAAGCCCATGAGGCAGCTTCAATCTGTTCGTCATACTGGTAGTATGATGCCTGGTTTTCCTGTGAAGGGGTTACTTCAAGATCGTCTTTGGTGCAAGATGCCCAAAATACCAGCATGAAAAGTAATGTTCCTATGTATAAATATGTTTTTTTCATTTTGCTAAATATTACAAGGTTTAAGAATTTAGAAATTAACGTTAACACCAACAGTAAAGGTTTGAGGAGAAGGATATAAACCACGGTCGATACCATAAGAATTGTTGGTTGTCATATCCATTTGGCCAATTTCAGGGTCTGTACCTTTATAGCTTGTAAAAGTAAGCAGGTTGGTAGCAACGCCATAGATGCGCAGTTTGCTGATACCAATTTTGCTTGTTATGTTATTAGGCAGAGTATATCCTAATGATAAGCTTTTTAAGCGAATATAATCGCCATCTGAGATATTTAGGGTACTAGCGGCTAAGTTACCGTTTTTGTCGTTATATGTAGCTCTCGGATATTTATTAGATGTGCCCGGGCCTGTCCATCTTTCGGTGAAGTATATTTCGGGTTTGTTGTAAGCACCCCTGTCACCACGGAAAGCAGCGAAGAAAATCTGGTTGCCTGCCACTCCGTTCCAGAACATACCAAAATCAAAGCCTTTGAATTCGCATGAAAAGTTAAGGCCGAAGATAAAATCAGGATTTGGGTCGCCAATATTTACTTTATCAGCATCATCAATTTTTCCGTCAGGTTTCATTACTACTTTCCCGTTTTCATCGGTGCCGGCAACATCTGCAAATTTAACATCACCGGGTTTTGCTTGTTTTTGATAAAGTTGGAAGTTTCCGGTGGTTGGGTTTACAGCTCCATAATGGTTAATTTCGGCAGTGTCCTGAAATATCCCAATAGCTTTGTAACCTCTAAAGTACCATACAGGTTGGTTAGCTTCATACCTGGTTATAAAATCTCCGGTATTCATTTTGTAACCATCTTTTTTGGTGCCGTCTTCTCCATAAGAAAGAACTTTGTTTTTCAAATATGATGCATTGGCAGTGATAGAATATTTAAATTCTTTTTCGTTTTCGCGGTAAGTAATGTCAAATTCCACGCCGTTGTTTTTAACTTCACCTCTATTTTCGTAAGGTTTAGCGTTATAGCCTAAGAGGTCATATACTAAAGCCATTTCGCCAAGTTGGTCTTTGGTGCGTTTTTCAAAGTAATCAATTCCTATGGTAATGCGGTTTTTTAGAATACCTAAATCGAGTCCGATATCAAAACTTTGGCTGGTTTCCCATTTATATGCCGGGTTACCAGGCCTGTTTGGATAAGCGCCCTGGGCAAATGTCCCATCTGTTAAGGCGTAACTGGTTTCAACATTCATAATAGAGGTATATCCGAAGGGTTGAAGGACTTGTTTGTTTCCGTTTCGGCCCCAGCTGACACGTAGTTTCAAAGTGTTTATCAAAGAAACATTATCAGCAAAGAAACTTTCGCGGGCAATATTCCAACCTGCAGAGAACGAAGGGAAGAAGCCATAAACATTGTCTGAGCCGAACAAAGATGAACCATCGCGACGGAAGTTAGCCTGTAACATATAACGTTCTTTGTAGTTATAACCAATACGTCCAAAGTATGAATTTTGAATTTCGAGGCCATCATAGTTGTCACGTGTCCCTATACCTCCATCAATAGCAGGGTTGGGGTTGTTTCTGACATTGTGTACGTAAGCAAATTGTTGTTGTCCGTATGGGACCCTGTTTCCCTGTACATATAAAAATGTAGGCTTTGAATTTTCATAAGATATACCTGCCATAATATTAAAAGAGTGGTCGCCAAAACTGCGGTCAAATGAAAGATAGTTTTCAAAAGAATATTTATAATATTTGGTATAAGTGTTTTGAATTGTAACCAGAGTATCATTAGTTTGCAGGTTAGTGTCATCGTAATACCATTTTGGGCTGAATACATCGTCAACTCTTAAAGCATAATCAAGGCCAAGGTTTGAAGTGAATTTCAATCCATCCATGATAAATAAGCTGGCATGGACATCAGCCAAAATTTTATTTGTAGTAGTGGTGTTATGTGTATTTTCAATCATTGCCAGAGGGTTAGCAACGTCGCCGGTGGTTATGGTTGAATTGTGGAAATATTGGTCTCCTTTTTTTACCAATGAGTTGATTATAACATCATTATACCTGTAAAGTTTATTTACTTCGGCAGAGTCTTTATAATAAACAGGTACAGTAGGGTCAAAATATAAGGCGCTGGTGATTATGCCACCATAAAAGTCGGAGTTGTCTGTTAGATTTTGTTTTTCAGATTGGGTATAAGCTACATTGCTACCTACAGAAAGCCATTTTTTTACTTTTGCATCACCAGAGAAGCGGAATGTATAACGGGTGTAGTTGTTTTTGCTTCCACCAACAATACCGTCCTGGTCCAGATAAGATGCACTTAAAAGATAAGTAGCTTTTTCAGAGCCTGAAGAAATAAGAATACTGTGTTCGTCGCTTGGTGCCTGGTTAAATATTTCATCCATCCAGTTGGTACCATTGATAGAGTCAAGGGCATTTATTTTAGCATAATGTCTGGCATTATTTTCTATTAAAGCAGCTTCTTTCTGATATTTGACATATTGTGAAGCGTTCATCATTTTGATGGTATTGGCTACATTTTGCCAACCGTGTTGATACTTGTATTCGATAATAGAACTGCTTGAAGAGCCTTTTTTAGTTGAAATAATAACAACGCCATTACCGCCTTCGGCACCATAAATAGCACAAGAAGCAGCATCTTTTAATATTTCAATAGATTCAATATCATTAGGGGCAAGAAAATCAATGCTCCCGGTTTTAATACCGTCTACGATGTAGATTGGGTCATTTTTTCCGTCAGAACTGTTACCACGGATTTTAATAGACATAGCGCCACCAGGGGTACCCGAGCTTTGAGCAATGTAAACGCCTGAGGTTTTCCCTTGCAGGGCTTGTTCAACACGTGTTGCAGGCATAGCTGTAATGTCTTTTGATTCAATTTTAGAAATAGAACCAGTAACAAGGCTCTTTTTCTGTACGCCATATCCTACAACCACAACTTGTTCAAGATTTTGAACATCAAGGGCAAGGTTAACATTGATTTCGTCTGATTGACCAATTGTAACTTCCTGGCTGCTGTATCCAACATAAGAAATTACTAAAGTGCCGCCTTCGGTTGGGACAACAATAGAATAATTTCCATCAACATCAGTTACAGAACCTTTTTGAGTACCTTTTAATTGAACGGTAGCCCCAGGTAAACCTGACCCTGACTCATCAATTACTTTCCCTTTAATAGTCCTGGTTTGGCTAAAAGCCACAACAGTGCTAAAGAGAAACACCAATAAAAATGCAATTTTTCTCATCATTAGCTGAATGTTTAGTTATAGTTAAGTTAAAAAATTTTAAGATTTTCTGAGCCAAAAATATACGAACAAAAAAATAAATGCAATTCAGCGCTTGTTAAAATAGATTTTTAAAGGCTTGTAATATGTTAAAAATGATATGGTTATATTAACAATTATCCTTTTCTGACGGCTAATTGTTATTTTTACACTTCGTAAGAAAAATTTTCATATTTTATCATTGAAAATTTCATTTTCGTCAAAAAAAACCGTATATTTTTTATTGTTTGGATTTTTATTCAGGCATTTCTGGCTGTGAATATTTTGCCTGTTTGATTCAATTACAAAAATTAATGTTTATTTTAGCTCAAAAATAAGTCTTCAAAAAACTTAAATATTTAAAGTTATGAAACGAGCATGATTCGTTAAACACAAACAAGGATGAAAATTCATCATGCGAGTTCCATCCGACCTTATTAAAAAAATTATTTACGGATGAAAAATATTATAGTTCCTATTGATTTTTCGGTAGATTCGCTCAAAGGGTTGGAGTTTGCTTTAATGATTTCTAAATATCTGCCTGTAAAAATACAGTTGGTGTATGTACAGCGAAAAACTGATGTCCCTGGCAACTCCGATGAAGAATACAAATTTGCAGACAGGAATTTTACAAAACTGGTTCAGGAGTATAGTTCTGGTTTGGGAGAAAACTCTCAATTAAGTTATATCATAAAAAAAGGCAAGGTATATCAGGAGATTACCAGTCAGGCCCAGGCTTTTGCAGATAGCCTGATTATAGCATCCACACACGGGGCTTCGGGATTTGAAGAGCTTTTTATTGGGAGCAATGCGTATCGGATTGTTTGTTCTACCAATAAGCCGGTAATTACTATCCGCAGGCATCCAGTTCCTCAAAAAATTACGAAAATAGTGATGCCAATAGATATCTCTATTGAATCGAGACAAAAAGTGATGTACACGGCTTTGTTTGCTTCTGTTTTTGGGGCAGAGGTGCATGTAGTGCTGGTATCTTCTTCGCAAAACAAAAAAATACTTAGCCGTTTAAATGGTTATGTTGCACAGGTATGTAATTATCTGAAGACGAATAATGTGAAATATGTTACAGCTTCGGTTATTGCAAAAAGCCCTATACAGGGTTTATTGCAATATACTGATGAGAACAGGGCTGAGATGATATCTATCATAAACGAGGATGGTGAAGGGATAACAGATTTGATAATCAATGGTGAAGCTCAACAAATAATCAGCAAATCGCCTGTGCCTGTGCTCACAATAAGGGCTAAACCTCATACTATTAAAGAAAGTTTCAGTACTTTTGGGGGGTAAAAGTTGTTTAGCAAAGTATAGGGTTGTATGGTAGTATCAATTGAAGGTGTTACAAAAAAGTTTGGCAAACAGACTGCTTTAGATCAGGTCAGTTTTAATATTGTTGAATCGCAAGTAACAGGTTTTTTGGGGCCAAATGGGGCTGGAAAGACTACCTTGATGAAAATAATAACCGGGATACTACATCCAACATCAGGGCGAGTATTATTTGACGGTGAAAATATTGGGGATTCGCCTTTAGTTATTAAAAAAAAGATTGGTTATTTGCCTGAGCATAATCCTCTTTACGAAAATATGTACATTAAGGAGTATTTGTATTTTGCGGCAAGGTTTTTTTATACCCGTAACGATGCAAAGCAGAAGGTTAATGAAATGATTGTAAAGACGGGGTTGACAGCTGAGCAAAACAAACAAATATCTGCTTTGTCGAAGGGTTATCGTCAGAGGGTTGGATTGGCCCAAGCGTTGATTCATGATCCGGAGGTATTAATTTTGGATGAGCCTACTTCGGGGTTAGATCCAAATCAAATTATAGAGATACGGAATTTAATAAAGGAAACGGGAAAGCATAGAACTATACTTCTTTCAACTCATATTATGCAGGAAGTTGAAGCAATATGTGACCGTATTGTGGTAATCAACAAAGGTAAAGTTGTAGCAGACAACAGGCCCAAAGAAATGAAAATGTCAAAGCGTACCAATGTTTTGGAATTAAACGGAGCAATAGAAAAAAGCTGTTTTGAGAAGATTGAAGGAATAGAGAGGATAGAATTTCTTGATGGGAAATGGTTTATTGAAAGTCACACAGACGTTCGTGAACCAATTTCTAAAATGATAGCTGAAAAAGGCCTGTTGGTTCTTTCTATGCAAGCTCAGGAAAATAGTCTTGAAGAAGTGTTTAGAGAACTGACAAAGTAAAATAGCAATTAAAATGCGGCAAAGTCCATGGCTATGTTTTCCCATTTTGGGGCATCGGCAATGGCTTGTAATACATCTACTTCGGTTTTTACTACTGAAAACATTTGCCGGTGGGCCGGGAGCATGAACTTTTCTTCTATCATTTTGTCAAAAAAATCTAAAAAAGGGTTGAAGAAGTTGGCCTGATTAACCAGTATAATGGGTTTGGTGTAAAGCCCAAGTTTTTTATTGGCCATCGTATCGGCCAGTTCGTCAAGGGTTCCTGAGCCTCCGGGCAATACAATTACAGCATCAGCCATTTGGAGCAATATTTTTTTTCGTTCGGACAAAGTTTCGGTTACTATCATTTCTGATACAAGAGGGTTTCCCCATTCAAGTTCCATCATAAATTGAGGGATCACTCCGGTGATATGGCCTTTGTTGTATAGCGTCCCGTTGGCTAATGCCCCCATACTGCCTACAGAACCTCCGCCATAAACGACGGCTATTTTGTTTAAGGCCAGAATGCAGCCTAAGTTATAGGCAGATTGAAGAAAAGCTTTGTCGCTTTTAGTACTTGATGCACAAAAAACTGTAACTCTTTGTAGTTGTTGCATGTTTTATGGTTATTCTGCTTGTTGTTCAACATTTTCGGTATGGTTGCTCAAAGCTACTACTTCTTCGGTTGAAAATACTTCTTCCATATCAAGTATCATGATAAACTGGCCGGCAGCGTCGTTGTAAACGCCATTGATAAAGCGGTTGTTGTTGCCAAAACCTACTGAAGGCGGCTCTTTTACCTGCGAAGCGTCAATTTCAACTACTTCTTTTACACCATCAACCATCAGGCCAACAAGCAGGTTTTTATTTAAAACGGTTACTTCAATAACTAATATACAGGTATTTGTGGTTATTTCAGTTTCGGGCATCCCAAATTTTTTTCGGGCATCTACCACAGGCAGTACCATGCCACGAAGATTGATGATGCCCAACATATACTCAGGAGTGCGTGGCACTTTGGTAATTTTTGTTAATTCTACAATGTTCAATACATTTTTTACGTGAACTGCATATAATTCACTGGCCAACACAAATGTGAGGTAAGAGCCAACCTGAGTTTTAGTATTTGTTTCCATAAGATTTAGAATTAACCATAATTACTTGTACGAAGTTAGGAAATATTAGTTTACTAAAAAATTAGCGGTCAATTTTTTATTCTAAATTAAGTATTAAGAAATGTTTAACCCCCAATTAATCATTTACGTTGGCAGGAAATGCTTGCTAATGATTGATTTGAGCTGTAATAGTAACTAAACCTGCTAATAGATTTGATTATGTTGATAGTGGTTTAGTATATGGCAATAAGCGTTTTTGAGCCATTCTTTTTGATAATTTTTTTAAGTATTATTCGTCGGCTTCTTCGTCTTTTTCTTCCTCGTTATCTTTATCTGTCTTTGGTTTTTCGGCTACTATTGCAGTAGAAGGCTGTAACAAGCTGTAATAGCGTTTTTTGTTTTTGATAACCATCATAGCCGAATCAAGTTCTATGTCGTTTTGCAAAGAAGCTATTATCCGCCCTTTTTGGAAATATTTACGGGTAACAATTTCGTCAATGATAAAACCTGAAATTTCGTTGCGGAAAGTTTGAAGGTCTTTTTCTTTGTTGTGCGACAACTTTTCTTTAAGCATGGCGAATTCTTGTTCGGCGTGTTGGTAATATTTTTCTTTTTTGGCAATATCAATCAGTTTTTTCAATTCTTCTTCGCTTTTAGTTTTATAATCAAAATCTTTGTCTTTAAGGAATGTTATAAACTGGTCATATAAGGTATCTGTAACTGTAAATTTTTCAGGTGTTTCAATTTTTTTATTTTTAGCACAGTACTGTGTGGCGAAGTCAAAAATGTAGTTGCCCAGGTAAAGATTGTAGGTAATGTCGCTGACTTTTTCTTTAATTACTTTTATGTCAGGGATTATTCCTCCGCCATCATAAACTTTACGGCCATTGCGGGTTTTAAATTCTTTGATGAGCGAGTCTGGTATATGGCCGACACTGCCGTCTTCGTTGCGGTGCGAGTAGTCAACGGCCTGTATGCACCTGCCACTTGGGATGTAATATTTGGCAGTGGTTACTTTAAGCTGGGTATTGTAACTTAAAGGCCTTGTTTGTTGCACGAGGCCTTTGCCAAAGGTACGTTGGCCTACAATGACGGCCCTGTCAAGGTCTTGCAGAGCCCCTGTAACAATTTCAGACGCTGAGGCAGAGCCTCGGTTGACCAGCACAATAACCGGGCTGATAGTATCTTCGGGTTCATCTATTGTAAAATGTTCTTTAGTAGCTTCTTTTATGCGGCCTTTTGTGTAAACAACGAGTTGTTTTTTGGGCATAAAACAGTTGGCCACTTTGACGGCTTCATTAAGCAATCCTCCGGGGTTGTCTCTCAAATCAAGGATATAAGCTTTTGCACGTTGAGCTTTTAGCTGTTTAACAGCTTTACGGACTTCTTCGCCTGCATCAGTAGTAAAGTTGGTAAGCTTTATATATCCGACAGAGTCTTTTAACATGCCGAAATATGGGACATTGGGGATAGTAATTTTTTCGCGGCGGATGGTTTTTTTAATTAGCTCATCGCTAAAAGGCCTTTTAATTAAGACGGTTACATTTGTGCCAGGTTCGCCTTTGAGCAATTCGCTGACATCTGAAACAGTATTGTCTTTCACGTTTTTTCCATCAATTTCTATAATAACATCGCCTGCCAGGAGGCCTGTTTTGGCTGCCGGACAACCTTCGTAGGGTTCGCTTATCAGCACTCCGTCTTTGCTACGTCGAATAATGGCCCCAATGCCCCCGTATTGTCCTGTAGTTTGAAATTTGAAATCGTTCATTTTAGATTCAGGGATGAACGTGGTATATGGGTCGAGAGATTTCAGCATACCATCAATGCCAGATTGCATAATTTTTTCGGGGTCAATGTCGTCCACGTAAAAGTAATTGACTTCTTTGTATAGGTTGAAAAATATATCGAGGTTTTTGGTTATTTTGAATTCGTTGTCCACGAATCCCCCCAAAACAAATAAACTTACACCGAGTGCAAAAAAAACAAGCTTTTTCTTCATGGTAAAAACTTAAAAAAAGTGACTAAATCAAACAATTTACAATATTCCGAAAAAATTGTTCACCAAACACTATACTTAACATGTTTTAACCTCAAAAAAATATAATAATCTCATTTTTTGTTACTTGGGAGATTTTTATGATACTTTTTTTGGGAAGAGGCAAAGTGTTGGCTATAATTGTTGTGATTTTCAGGCTATTTGCAGTTTTTTTTGAAGAATATGTTTTACTGTATTTTCAGCTTTCTTCCAATCTTGAGTATAGTATTTTCGGACAAATGGTTCAGCTTACAAATGTTGTTTACTGTAGTGCCGTATTTTTTGGCCAGCGAGAACAAAGTATCTCCTTTTTTGATAATATGGAATATTTTTTCTTCATGTACATTTTTCTCTGTATTAATAGGGGCTGCAAGGGTGTCACTTTTTGAATCAGCAAGTTTTACTGGAGTTTCTTCAGAATAATTTTCAGCAATGAGCTTTTGCTGCTCAAAGTCAAATAATTTCTGGGCATTATATGCTTTAGCGTGGTATCTTATTTCGAAATGCAGGTGAGTAGTAGTTGCCCTGCCTGTCCTTCCTCCGAGGCCAATTACATCTCCCGGGTTGACTGTGTCGCCAACATTGGCAATGCATTTGCTCAGGTGGGCATAGTATGTCTCAATGTCATCAGGATGTTTGAGGATAACCAGCAAGCCATAGCCGTAATATCTGCCTGAACGGACTACAATACCTTTGAACATAGCCCGCACAGTGTCGCCCAACTGTAATTTAATGTCGGTACCCGGATGAAACCTGTGTCCACGTTTGCCGTAGGGGCTGATTACTTTTCCTTTGACAGGGAAAACATAAGGGCCTAAGTTGGAAATATTAAAAATGGAGTGGGTTGTAGCGGTATCTATTTTGTTAATGACAGTTTCAGTTTGTAATGGACTGGCTTTTAATATAGTATTTATACTTTTTTCGGGGGTAAAAAGCACGAATAAAGAGGTAATAGTTAATATAATTTTTTTTGTCACGGGAAAAATTTTTGGTTGGGCACAAAAATAGAACCTTTAGATGAAAGAAAAGCCTTAAAAATGTTATAGAATCTTAAAATATAACTCTACAATACTTGTATTTACTGGAACTGACAATCTTTAAGCCAGTTAACTAATCCTCACGCCAATGAGCAATATATCATCTACCTGTTCTGATTTGCCCATCCATTGGGTTATGGTATCCTCCAGTATTTGTTGCTGGGTTTGCATGTCTTTGTCCTGAATATCGAGGAGTATTTCTTTCAATCGCACAGATTTAAATTTTTCAGACTTTTGTCCGCCAAATTGAGATGTATATCCATCAGAAAAGATGTAGAGAGTGTCATTTTTCTGAAGGTTGAGTCTTCTGTTTGTAAAGGGGCGGTTGTCATGCGGGTGTATGCCAATGGGCATGCGGTCAGCTTTTGATTCTATGAGGTCGTACGAGTTGTGCGCATTTTTTCGGTATATATATAAGGGATTAAACGCCCCTGAAAATTGTATCTCGTTACTTTCCTTGTCAATCAGGCAAAGCGCAATATCCATTCCGTCCTGGGCTTCACCGTCTTGCCCGGTTTGGTGCAACGATTTTTTTACCCTTTTGCGAAGTTCATCCAACACTTCGTTAGGAGGGTTGAGGTCGCGCTTAGTGACAATTTCGTTCAGGATAGAGATGCCAAGCATACTCATGAATGCCCCCGGAACGCCGTGTCCTGTGCAGTCGGCAGCAGCTATATAAGTAAAGTTTTTTATTTGTTTGAACCAGTAAAAGTCGCCACTTACAATATCGCGGGGTTTGAAAAGGATAAAATGCTCGGGACAGTTGGTGGCTATCAGGTCTTTGTTTGGCAACATGGCTTGTTGGATGCGTTTAGCATAAATAATGCTGTCGGTAAGGTTTTGGTTTTTACGTTCTATTTCCTTTTTTTGTTCAAATATTTCATCACGCTGGCTTTCTATTTCTTTCTTTTGTGTAATGATTTCTTCAGTTTGCTGCATCAGCTCTTCCGTCTTTTCAAGCAGTTCGCTGTTCATTACCTGAAGGTCAAAATCTTTATTTTCCAATGCTTGCATTGATTCGAGCAACGATGCTTCACTTTCAGTAAGCTTTTCATTAATCAGCTCCAGCTCACGTGTCCTGTTACGGCTGATGGTATCATATATGAGAACCACCAAAAGCACGAATACACTTGATCCAAAATAAGCTATAACGTTGTGAAGGCTGATATATTGGTTTTGCAAAATGATAGGAAACCTCACATCATTTTTGTTTAAAACAAAGAAGGTCAGAATGGTAAAAATGCTGATGGTACTCCAGAAAAGGCCTATAGTCCTGTTGGCAAGCAAAAAGCCGATGAGCGAAACCGGAAGTAACCACGACAAGGTGGGCGAAAAAATGCCCCCGGTTGAAACAATAATAGTTATGAAGCTTAAGAATGCAAAAAAAATGATGGAATTGGTTGCTACATTGATAGATATGGTTTTTTTAAACAAAAAAAGCCCTGTTAAAGTGGTAATAATAAGGATACTTAAGGCACATGCAGCTGCATTAAACCCGATGAAAAGGAAAATGATAAGGTGTACAAGGGCATAAATAAAAGTGATGATATGAGTGGCAACCAGCAAACGGGCTTTTTGTAAAATAAATTTATTGTCCTTGTATGAGGGACGAATAAATGTGTCTATTTTGCCAATGATTGCCTCCATGTTAGTAAAAAAAAAAATACCTAACTTTTTTACAATGATAATATAAAATCTTTATAAAAGTAAAAAATGACCTAATACTTTTTGGGTATTTTTTATAAAAAAAGGGAAATTAAGCACAGGGCAAGTTTCAGCGTTTCAGTTGTAAATAAATAAAATAAAATTGTATAATTGTATGAAATTTAATCAGTTAACTGAGAACAATGAATAATTTGTATCGAAAAGCTTTCAAATTTGCGGTAATGACAATCACCATCTTAACGGCAAACCTGTTAACCGGTGTTATTGGGGACTTGTTGACCAAATACAAGAGTCATTACAAGCCATTGACCTATACTTTGATTGCAATGGCAATAATTACGGTTATTTTGTACCCATTATACGCCAAACTCGAGATTTGGCTTACTGTTTTGTCTTCCAAGATTGTAAGGTCGGGCAAATCGTTAGGAGGGCGTTACCTTGGATTGTTCGTTAGCTTTGTTGTTTGCATCTTCATCCTGGCCTATTTTTATGCCCGCATGTGGTATCATATTGATTTGCTTGGTATATTAATACATGGAAAGATATTGGATTATTTTTAACTAAAAACCCATGTGCCTTTGTGCCACAGACCTTCGAGCGGGCCTTGTTTGAAGCGAGATAGCCACCATTTGCAAAACCACAGTTGGAGCACAAATAGAACGATACCTATAAGTAAACAATAAGTGGCACCTGTATATTGATACAATCCCAGCCCGTAGCCATAGTAAATAAAAGAACCTACAAGCGACTGGATAACATAGTTGCTGAGGCTCATCTTGCCAAAGGGACGAAGCTTCTGCAATAGCCACGAGAAGGCTTTTTTATGATATAAAATATAGAAAAGCGATACCCAGAAGAATGTAAATGCCACATTGCTCCACAAACCAAGCAGGAAGAAAGTTTTATCGCTTACAGCCGGGGTTAAAGCCTGAGTTTTCATTATCATGGCTATCAGTCCCAGGATGAGATATGTAGCGATTGAGCTAAACAGGACTTTTTTCCAAAATTTCTGATTAGCATCTGAAGTTGAAAAGTAGCCTTTGCGTCCAAGCAGCATACCCAGCATAAATAAAGCCGGAGCCTGGAATATACGTCCATTTTCCCAGTTCCAGTAAATAACTGCCATTTTTCCGTTAGTGATATTGCCCTTTAGCATTCCCCAAAATGAAGGGGCGCTGAGGTATTCGCCAATCTTTCCAAACAATGGATCGGACATACGTGCAGGTAAGGTATATTCGGGATGAAAAATGGCATAGCCTAATCGGAACATCTCTATTGGCTGTAACAATAAAATAATTGCAGTAATCAACACGGCTTTATTGTTCCATTTGCAAACAAGCACCAGCGAAACTCCCAATACTGCATAGAAAGTAAGAATATCACCTTCGTAAAACAACGAGTTTATGAAGCCAAAACCTAACAACAGAAACATCCGCCACACAAACCGCAGACGGAAGCCTTTGCCATTTTGTTGTTGCTTGTTAAACATGATAAAGAAAGTAAAGCCAAACAGCAGGGCAAATATGGTGTAAGCCTTGCCCGAAAACAGGAAGAACATGGTTTTCCATATCGCACCATCTACCACTTTGAGCCACGCAGGCAGATTTTCAGGGAAAAACCAAAAGTCAAAGTGTTCAAGGTGGTGAAGCAGCATGATAGACATGATGGCAAAACCACGCAGGGCATCTACCACTTCAATACGGTTGGTGTTGGGCTGTTGCATAAGTTGGTGTTTAATGTTTATAAAGCATGCAATTTGTAAAAAACATTTCTTTTTAGCCCAATAAAATCAATTAAAATACTGTTAATTAAAGATGAATGCCCCAAATTGGCAGTTGAATAAATGTATGAGATACACAAGTCCCTTAAATAGAATGATTTCAAATAGCAGTTCGTCAAATTGAGCATAAACACTCATGTTAAAAATTTGCATTTTAACTGTTGAAAAATATACTTTTGTCCAATGCATTAGCGTACAATTTACATTATCAACAATTATGTTCCTTACTGGGATTAAGGTTTTTGACAGAAACATATTGGTTGTTAATAACTAAAGTTGAAATGTGTAATGAGGGGTTGTAATATTGGGGTATGATTTAAAACATCACAACATGGAAGAAGCTATTTTAAACGGAACAAACATGATTTTTGTAACTGACTGTGCGGGGCAAGGTTTTGCTTTGGAACATGATGACATTACTAAAGTAATTTTTAAGGCGCTGCATGGTTCGGGCGTTAATGATCGTCTGTTGGCCCTTAACCTGGCTGACAAAGTAATGTACCGTTTGGGGCTTATCAAGAGCCCTTTAAAAGCTCATACAGTTGTTGAGCTTGAGCAAATGATCCGTTTTGTCCTGAATGAGTGTGGACAACAACGGGCCAGCTTACAGGTTAGCCTTGTTTTAGACAAAGTCAATTAAGCATTATCGTTAAATATCTATAGCCCAAACGTGCATAATTTTGTACGTTTGGGCTTTTTTTGTTATTTTGCGTGCGATAAAAAAAACGGTTATGGCTATAGATATTTCTTCAGCAGATATTTCAAAGTTTATTATTATTGGCGACAGGGTACTAATTAAGCCTAAGTCTGCGCAGGAACGTACTACATCAGGTTTGTTCCTGCCTCCCGGGGTACAGGAAAAAGAAAACATCCAGGCTGGTTATATTATCAAGACAGGGCCGGGTTATCCTATTCCGGCTGTTTCGGAAATTGATGAGCCTTGGAAAGACAAGGGCGAAGAAGTTCGATATGTTCCTTTACAGGCAAAGACGGGAGATTTGGCTGTTTTTCTGCAAAAGAACGCTTATGAAATTGAGTTTAACAAAGAAAAATACTTTATCGTCCCGCATTCGGCCATATTGTTGCTTATCAGGGACGAGGGGCTTTTTGAATAGGTTATTTTACAATTATCAGTTGTTTCTTGTATAATTGTCCGTCAATGATGCTGTACAAGTAGTAAAACCCGGGGCTTATGTTGCTTACATCTAATGAGTAGCTTGTACTTGGGGCCAGATTGTTAAATGCCAGGACGGTTTTGCCTGTAGCATCAACTATTTTCATGCTAACAGTTGATTTTACATTTACAGATACTGCAATATTTACAATATTTGATGCAGGGTTTGGGTACAATTCGATGGCATCGCTGTACATGTTTATTTTAATGGTGCTGGTAACGCGTTTATATCCATCAATTTGTAAAAAGTAGTTTTTTGCCGGGCTGACGGCCAGTTTTTTAAAACTTAAAGTCTGTTCATCAGAAGTGCCGTTATCTGCTGCTGCTACTATAGCTGATTTGCCTAGCTGAAAGAGTTCTGGATAATCATCGGCTTTGTAAACTGCAGCCCTGAGATTTTTCCCCGAAAGGATAATATTGATATTTCCGCTGGAAGGCCCTGTGAATCTGTACCACAGACTGTTATTGACAATGGTATCAGCGTAGCACCATTTGTTGGTCATGCTACATCCGTTGGCATCCGGATGTGGCTCTGAGGTTTCGACCGAGGCACATCTATTGGAGTATGGCCCTGATTCGCCCAATGATATAAACTGGGCATTGCGTAACATATCATTTTTGGGGATTTCGACAAGAGTAGTCATGGTATCGTAACCGCTACAAGCTCCATGAGAGGCTTTAACTATCAATGTTGCCCAAAAATTCCCGTTGTAGAAAGCTTCGTCTTTGGTGGTCAGCTTTATTTCATTGGCATTGACTAATGTGTCGATAAAAGAGGCAGGAGAAATGTTGTATTGGTATTGATAATTGGGTGTTACCTTTAGCGGGTATTTGTTCAACTTGTAACCACAGATGGAGTCAATAGGGTTTTCAATGGCAATGTTGAGGTTGTAAAGCCTGGGTTGCACTTTAACAGTACTTTTGCTTGAGCCGAATAGGTTGCTTGTGGTAAGTGTAATGCTATAAATAGTGTCGCGGTTGAATGCTATGCGCGGAGATGCATCTGTATCATTTGTGTTGTATAGAAAAGTATAATCAGCAGGGCTGATTTCCCATTTCCATTTGTCGGGGAAATTTGCAGAGCTGTCAATCATGGCTACTTCAGCGCCAATACAAGGGTTTAATGGAACAATGCTGAAATTAGTTATCGGGATGTCGCCCAAACTGGCTCCGTCAATTGAAGTAAGGCCTGTATTGTCGGGGTCAAGCCAATATTTTAGCTGGCTGGTGGGTTCAGTGCTTAATTGCCACGAAACGTGCAGGGCCCCGTAATAGTTTGTAGTGTTGTCGCCACCGTGCAACTGTCCGACAATTCGGACATTCTGGTCAAACAGTGGAGAGCCTGAAGACCCGCTGTTTATTGTTCCGTTTGTGAAAGTAGATTCCCAATGGCTGTTGGCTTTTGTTAAAGTTCCATCGTCCCAGTCGATAGTGAAGGGATACATTTTTGCCCCGGTGGAGCTTTGAGCAATACTCTTGTACAAGCCTTTTGGGTGATGAATAACTGTGGCAAAAGTGATTTTATGGTTGGTGTTGTCCCAGCCTGCCAGGTAGGCTTTGTATGTTTCATCTGGTTTTTCGTAAAACAGCAACAACGAAAAGTCTGTTTGTGCCGAATTGGCGCATAATTTTGCGCCTGACAAAGTTTGCTTGTTGTTGGATACAATCTTGCTGTTGCATGATGTAGATTCGTAATTGAAATAAGTAACTAATGAAGAGGCAGAAGCTTGGGAGCTGATACAATGGTTGGCAGTTAAAAAGTAAGGCGTGCCATCGTTACGCGTATTGTTAATTAACGAACCGGAACAATAGTATGAAGTGCCACCATCGTCAAATACCATACGACAGATGGCGTGTTTAATAGTATTCCAGCTTGTCCAGGCAGGGCAGTTAATATCGTTATATGCTAAAGTTGAGGCCAGGTTTTTGTATGCCATCGATATAGCCCCAACCTTCAATAATGCTGTTTTTTTGCACGAAGCTGGCTGATGATATTCGACAATGGCTTCGTTGTCTTCGAGGTACATGACAGAGAGGGTGCTGTCCGGCTTGTTGTTAATGTTGGTAAAAGCCCCTAAAACCTCAGTCATAGAAGGGTTGTAAACATACATTGAAGCTCCTTCGGGCAGTATATAATAATCAAAGCGTAAACCAAGAGCTAATGCGTTGGGGGCGTAAAAGTGATAATACCAAACCTGGCTGCTGTCTTCCTGTGTAATTTTTTTACCATGTTTAATTAGGTCAACATCAACATATTGCAAAATACCAATCCTGTTGTCAATATTTTCTGCGGAGTCTTGCCTATTTAATGAATCTATATCGAGCGTCATCAGGGTTTTAGAAGGGATGGTAAGTGTAGATTTTAGCTTTGACAGTATCCCGACGGGTTTCATGTCGGTACGGGCATATTGGGCCTTCAAACCAGAAAATAAAAGCAAAAGACTTGCTAAGTATATGATTTTTTTCTGGAGAAAAGGTACAGTCATGAATTTTACAAATTTCATATTTCGGGCATGTTGTATTCAGGTTATACTCCTGAACACAGTTTTACCCTAAACAATTTTGGCTTCCAAAAGTATGAAGTATATACGTAAAAAAACTTAAAAGTTTAGTTTCATTTTAAACATGACCTGCTGGTAGTGGAAAGAAACACTACTATTATCGAGGCCAAAAATTTGAGCGTATAACGAAGCGTCTATATTTTGTGCTATAGAATAAGTCATGCTGGGTGAAATATAATAGCCATTAACATTTGGCAAATACATACCTGCCAAAGAGCCTGAAAATAAAGGGGTTATTGGGTACGAAACCTGGACTACGGCATTGTGTTTGGCTAATGCCAGAGTTTTGGCATTTACAGATGAAGAGTTAATTGACGAAATGTTTTGCAATGAGTATGCAACGTGGTTTGCATAAAGGTATTCGGCTGTAATGGTAAGTGAATTAGGAAAAACATAGTCAAAGTCAATAGAGGAAAGAAATTGGCCAGAGGTATCGGCGAAATGCTTCATGTCACGAAAATAGCTTATTTCGCTGCGAAAGGAAACTGGACCAATTGGCCCTGACCAGCCAATGCCGGCAACCATATCGTTCTTTTCATAAATACCTGCTAAAGTCTGAATGTCGAAGCCATGAGTATTAAACCTGTAAAGGCCTGCAATAGTAAATTTGTTGCTACTGTCAGATTTAACTGCAAGTTCAAAACAAGACGTTTCGGTATTGTAGTATTGAAAGCGTATAGCATCACTTCCGGGGCGTTCGATATAGTCTATATCAAAGAAAGAATAGGCGTTGAAAATGTCGTTTGGGTTCCAGGCAAAAGTTTGTCCCCAGTTGATGCGTTGACGGCCGCCTGTGATGACAAGCTTTTTCATTTGATAACTTACATATAGCCTGTCAAAATTGGCATTGAGTAAATACGATTTGCCCGAAGCAACATTAAAGCTCAAATCAATCATTCCGTTGTCTTTGTCATAGCTTTTTATTGTGCCTGGGAAATTGGTAAAATTATCGCCATAGGCAAGGCGGTTACGCATTTCGGCTGTCCAAAAAAGCTTATCATTGGCAGACCATTTAAAATTTAAGCGGTTGAGAAAAATGTTGTTGTTGTTCCATGATTTATCAATGCTTTCAAAGGCCGCACTTTGTACATCACTTACATATCCTGATAAAGAAAAAGAGGCAGAGTCGGGTTGGGAAAAAAGAGGTGAGGTATAGAGAAACAAAACTAGTAATTTGATAATTTGTTTGAGAATCCACCCCCTTACCCCCGCCAGCGGGGGACAGCTTTGATTCTTAATTATTGCTTGTTCAAAGTTGATAGTATATTTCTTACGTTCAGGTTCATTTTCTTTCATTGCAGCATTCTCGGTTTTTCTATTTTATTCTTAGATTATGTTGTACATAATGAGTGTTTTGAAATGTTTATCTGTGCTGTCCCCCGTTGGCGGGGGCAGGGGTGGACAATTTTCAAAGTCATTGATATAGGCTTCCAGTCTTCGGATTACATTAGAAATGTCGTTTAAAACTTCTGCATCTGTAAAACGGATTACTTCATAACCTAAATTCTTCAAATCATTGGATTTTACTACATCCTTGTTGCAAACATCATCTAAAGTATGCGAATATCCATCTATTTCAATAATCAACCTTAATTCAAAACAAATAAAATCAGCAATATAATTACCAACTGGTCTTTGACGACGAAAGCTGTAGTCATTTAATTTTTTCGCTTTCAGGACATATTTCCATAAGCAAGCCTCAGCCTTCGTCATTGTTTTACGAAGGTTGCTGGCAAATGGTTGAAAGTCTTTATTGTAATAGTTGTTATTCATAACTCAATCCACCCCCTACCCCCGTCAGCGGGGGACAGCTTTAATTGACAGGCGTTTGGGTGGTCTTTTTCATTTTCAAATTTTCAAATTCCCTCATTCCCTCATTTCCTCATTCTCACATTTGCTAATTGTTTCTCTCGTCTTTGGCCACCTGTCCATCTACCAGCGTAATCACACGTCGTGCTTTGTTCACTACGCGAGGGTCGTGGGTTGAAAAGATAAAGGTAATATTTTCTTCGCGGTTGAGCTTTTCCATGATGTCGAGCAGCGTTTCGGCCGATTTGGAGTCGAGGTTGGCAGTAGGCTCATCGGCAAGGATAAACTTAGGGCGCGAAGCCAATGCCCTGGCAACTGCAACGCGTTGTTGCTGGCCTCCAGAGAGCTTTGAAGGCCTGCTGTTCATGCGGTCGCTGAGCCCCACGGCATTGAGCAGCTCAGCACTACGTTTGGCACGTTCCGCTTTTGGCTTGTTTTGCAAGAACATGATAAATTCTACATTTTCTTTGGCTGTGAGCACAGGGATGAGGTTGTAGGCCTGAAAGACAAAGCCGATATTGTTCATTCGGAAGTCAATCAGTTCAGAACTTTTTAGTGAACATATATTTACCTTGTCCACCAAGATTTGACCTTCGGTAGGGTTGTCAATGCCCCCTACCATATTGAGGAAGGTTGTTTTGCCAGAGCCAGATGGCCCAACCACCGCGGTAAACTCGCCTTGTTCAAAGTCAAGATTGACATTGTTTACAGCAACCACTTCGTTGCCATTTTCGCTGTAAACCTTAGTAAGGTTTGTAATTTCTATTATTTTCATTATCTTTTTTTTAACGCAAAGACACTAAAACACAAAGAAATATTTTTTAATTCGTAATTTTTAATTCGTCATTGAGTTCTGATTGCTTCAGACGGGTTTAGCCGTAGCGCCTTTCGTGCAGGGATGATACTTGACAAAATGCCAGTAATGATAACTAAAACAACAATCTGAATATAGGCATTTGGCTCAATGAAAGGGTAAACGATAGCACTAAATCCCATATCGGCCATGCCGGAAGCAAAAGCTGTAAGGTCAATACCTGTTTTTTTGAGAATTTCTACCAAAATATACGACAATATCAGGCCAATGAATGAGCCGGTAAACATGAGCAATATGGTTTCAAGCGTAATCATAATAAATACCCTGAGCTTGTTCATGCCAATGGCCATGAGCATCCCGATTTCGCGGATACGGTCAAGTACTGCCATGAGCATGGTGTTGATGATGCCAAAGCTCAATGCCAGGAAAATGATGGTCATATAAATTAAGAGCATGTATTGTCCCGAGTCGGTCATAAGTCCCAATTCGGGCATTATTTCTTTCCATGATTTGACGCTGTATCCGGCAAGTTTTGTTTTCAGTTTGTCCGTTACTGTATCGGTTAGCTTGTTGTCTGTTACGGTAATAGCTATTTCGTGTGCCATTCCGGGATTGAAACCTACAATTTCGGCTAAGTCATCATATTTTACATAAGCCATACGTTCGTCAAAGCTTGTATTGCCTGTGTTGTAAATTCCTGCTACTTTAAATGCCGCACTGGCAATGTTTCCCGATGAACTTTGTAAGGTAACTACGACTTTTGACCGCAGTTTTATCTTGAGTTTTTCTGCCAGCTTTTGGCCGATAAGGATACTGTTTTTTTTGCAACTGTCTAAGTAATGCCCTTGTTTGACATACTGGTAAATGCCAGTTACTTTTTTTTCTTTTTCGGCATCAATGCCAAGTAGCAAAAGTCCGTTGCTACTGTTGGCCGAGTTGACCATCGAGAATGTTTTTATCCGATATGAAAACGCCTTTATTTGTTTGTTGTTCTGCAATATAGGGAGGATACTTGCCATATTGGCAATGGTGTCGTTGATTTCTTTATTTTCAAGAAAGTGTGGGTTGTGGATTTGAATATTTGACACTTCATTTCCAATAGCTGCGTCAAGCCTTTGGTAAATCATACCATTGTAAAAAGCTGAAAATCCAACTCCTCCGATAACGCCAAAAACGATAGCAAAGATGATTACCAAGCTTCGGGTTTTGTTACGCCATATATTTTTCCAGCAAAGTGATAGCATAGTTGATAGTCTTTAGATGTTAGTTATTAGTTGATAGGGGATGGGCTAAGGATTTGTAATAGTTTATCAATCCCTTTAAAAGTTTTTTACATTTTGTAATTAGTGTCTTTCGCTTGTTTCGCCAAATATTTCGCCAGGAGGTGATGAACATTGTTTTTTTAAGTAAGAGAGCCGTTTTTAGTATATAATTTTGCTATAGTGACTGAGATAAATGGGCCTGAACTTTGGAAAGTAATAATTCTTTAGTAAAAGGCTTACTTATGAAATCGTTGCAGCCACTGGCAAAAACGTTTTTTTTGTCAGCGTCTGTAGCAAAGGCTGTTTGGGCAATGATAGGAATTTTATCGTTAAAAGTCCGTATTTTTTTTGTAGCTTCAAGTCCGTCCATGACGGGCATTTTTATATCCATAAGGATGAGGTCAATTTTTTCGGTTTTACTAATGTCAACAGCTTCTTTGCCGTTCATTGCCCGGATAAGCCGTATTTTATGGGAGTATAATATTTCTTTTATGAAAATATAGTTCAAGTCTTCATCTTCGGCAACTAATATTGTTTTTAATTCATCAAGATATGTAGCTGAAGCCTTATCCTGAATTTCTTTTTCAGTTTTTGAGAGGTTGTAAGGTAATGTGAAGAAAAATTCCGAACCTTGATTTTTTTCTGATTTTACCCATATTTTGCCATCCAACATCTCGATATAACCTTTGGTTATTGCCAATCCTAAACCAGTACCTCCGAACCGCTGGTAAATAGAGCTGTCTCCTTGCCTAAATCTTTCAAAGATGATTTGGTGCATATCTTCCGAAATGCCTATCCCTGTGTCTTCGACAAAAAACTCCAGCCATTCGCCTTTTAGCGTGTATCCAAAAGAAACATGTCCTTCATGTGTGAATTTAATAGCGTTTTTTATCAAATTGCTCAATATCTCGGTAAGTTTTGTTTTGTCGGTTTTTATTGTTGAAAGTTTGTCATCCAGTCCCAGAGAATATTTTAATTCTAACTTTTTGTTGTGCGCTTGTTGTTCAAACTGTGCATGCAAGGTTCTGAATATATCGTTAATGTTGACCTCAGTGATGTTGACATTTATTTTACCCGATTCAAGAGTGGTTGTATTAACGACATCTGCTATTATTGCCAGTATTTGCTGACAACTCCGCGATATAATGTTGGCATAATGCTGGCGTTTTTCAATACTAATATCAGGGTTAACGATGAAATCAGCAAAGCCAATAGCAGCATTGGCAGGAGTACGAATCTCGTGCGAGATATTATGCAAAAAAATGGATTTCAGCCTGTCGCTTTCTTCTGCTTTTTCTTTGGCATTTCTGAGGCTTTGTTCCAACAGTTTTCGTTCAGTAACATCGCGTGCTACAGCTATTATACCTGTTGTATTGCCATGCTCATCGTACATTGGACAGATGGTAACATTGAAAGTATTTACCTTTCCGCTATAGAGTTTAATAATTTGGTCTGTATTAACTGTAGTGGGTTTTTCAATCAGCTCTTGTTCAATATTTATTTTAGGTTCGCCAGGTTGAAAAGCAGTACTGTCGTCTTGCCCTATCAAGTCTGGGGCTTTTTTGCCAAAAGCTTTCTCTGCGGCCTTATTTATATACATATATTGGCCATTGAGGTTTTTAACTACTATCAATTCCGGGATGCTATCAATAATGGTTTGAAAAATGCTAACATCTTCTGGCTTTTCTATTTTGGTGTTATTTAGGTCCTTTATAGCACGGTTGATAGCAAATACTATTCTTGGCAAATTGCTTTTCAATATTAAGTCGGTGGCACCCTGTTTGATAATTTCCACGGTTTTTTCTTCTCCAATGAAATCTGATACAACAATTACCGGGGTTTTTGGGGTATGAATTTTAGCAATATTAAGTATTTTATCGCTATTAAAACTTTTTGAACTGTAATCTATTGAAATAATGTCGTATTTGGCATTATTGAGTTTTGCAATCAGCTCTTTTTCGGACATTACTTGTTCCATAGAAAAGTTAATGCCTTCAGTAGTGAGAATAGCTTGTATGTGTTCGGAATTTTTCGGAACATCACTTATGTGCAGGATATTTATTTTTTTATCCATTGGAGCTTTTTTAAACCGTGCTGGTTTTATAATTATTCAAAATACTGATGGCTTGTTTTATGAATATGGATTTTGCTATTTTGTTTTGTCATTATTTTTTTCTTTTAAAAATACATAATTAAGCCAGTTGAGACATGCTTGCGGCCAGCTTTTTTCGGATTCCCCTAATGTTGCTAATCCATACCCATGTCCGCCGGTAGGGTAAATGTGCATCTCAACAGCAATGGAGTTTTTCTTTAATGCATTGAAATAAGCTATTGAATTATCGACAAAAACAACTTTGTCATTTACACTATGTACTATAAATGTTGGTGCTACATTTTTGTTTACCTGTGTTTCTCCTGAAAAGAAGAGTGCCTGACGTATATCAGGTTTTGTCCCGAGCAGATAATATGCTGCTTGCTGGTATGTTGCATCGTTTTTTACAGTTATCATAGGGTATATGAGAATGGTAAAATCAGGACGGGCTCTGATTGTGTCTGTTAATGGATATACTACGTTGTTGTAATGCGTTGATAGCGTAGCCGCTAAATGTCCTCCGGCGGAAAACCCCATTATACCTATTTTTTTGGGGTTAATGTTCCATTCTTTGGCATGGCGCCGCACTATCCTTATAGCCTCTTGTGCATCTTGCAAAGGCCCAATTGACTTGTCTTCCATAATACTATCAGATGGCAACCTGTATTTAAGCACAAATGCTGCAATGCCATGTTCATTAAACCATTTGGCCACGTCTTCGCCTTCGGTGGTGAACAGTAGTTTTTGGTAATTATCCCCGGGACAAATAATCACAGCAGTTTTGGGCGTTGTATCGGTTTTTAGGTTATAAATATATAATTCCGGGTCAGTTACCGCAAACCAGGTTTTTTTGTTTAATTGTTCAACAAGCTGCTCTTTGTAGTTTGGCTCGGCCTTTGATTGCGGGGCCCCATTTGGCCAAAGCTTTACTACCACAGGTTGTGCTATACATATTTGTTGAAGCGTAATTGCCAATATTGTCAAAAGTATCCTGTTTATCATGGATTTTGTGGTTTATTAGCAGTTAGTCAATTTTCTTCATTTTATTAAAGTTACTCTTTTTATTGAAAAAAATTGCTATTGCGATAACATTCGTTTATCCTTTTGAAAAGGTCTTGTTATATCATTTATAAAGGATTACCTTCGTATAGCTTTTGTCAAATCTAATTTATACACTGAATATATAGGATAAAGCAAGACTATTGCTACAATGCCCGTAACATTAATGGCCTGTTGTATTATATAATCTGTTCTCCATGCTACAGGTAATAAAGGTTCCATTCCGAATGCTGCATAGACATCAGCCAGGTTGCCGCTTATTTGCAAAGGATGAAAGTGAAAGTATGTAATAATAGGCAAGCTAAAAGCAGTTCCAAATAAAACACCTATAAAGCATATATAAAACAATTCGGTGCCTACCAGTTTTAATAAACTGCTTCGTTGCATGCCGAGGGCTATCATAATTGCGTATTCGTGACGGCGTTCGGAAATCATCATCAGCACAGTTCCAAATACACCGAAGCCTACAATGATATACAAAAGCACAAGCATTATCACGCCCCCGCCTTCGTCGCTGACGTACTGTTGATATAGTTCTACCAGCATATCCTCCCATGTCATTACCTCAAAGCTTTTGGTGTCAATAGATTTCGCAATATGTTTGGTGATTTTGTCCATTTTTTGAGGATTGTCAATATCTACTATAACAGAAGTGAGCCTGCTTTGCATTGAATAGAACTCTTGAGCAGCCGAAAGTGGCATATATACCATTTGATTGTCAAATTCGGGGGCCGGAAGCTTAACAATTCCTATAATCCTAAAAACTCCATTTGCTGAAGCCCCTTGATAACCTTGGCTTAGCAAAACAAGCGAATCGTTGACTTTTACTTTCAGGAAGTTGGCCAAGCGTTCTGAAAGGATGATGCCTGTATCTTTTTCGTGAAAATATCTTCCGCGGACAATTTTTTTGTCCAAGGCCGAAAAGTTGTTTTCTATCATGGGGTCAATGCCTACGGTGATAACCCCTTTGGTCTTGTCGCCATAAGAAGCCAATGAAAATGACTCAATACGTGGGATTAGCCCTTTTACGCCTTTTATGCCCTTGATTTTTTCTAAAGCCGGGTTATCAGCAGCCATGCTGTAATCGAAGCTTTTGTTTTCCCAAAAATCTTTGGTATGAACCTGAATGTAACCAGTGTAAGAGTGAAGCACGCTGTCTATCAGGTAGCTCCATGTGCCAGCATGGAAGCCTCTCAGCAAGATTGCAAAAAATACTGCAAAAAATACCGATGCTGCTGTTATCAGCGTGCGGCGCTTGTTGCGCCAAAGGTTCCGCCAAGCAAGAATTAGCATAATTTGAAAATTTGAAAATTAGCAAATTTGAAAATACTCGGTATTGTATTGTTTAAATTGGTTTTCATTCTCGAATTCCCTCATTTTCAAATTATCTAATTATCTTCATATTCTGTTGCGAGAAGAAGCTTTCGCTTATGGGTTTGTTGAAGATGACGCTTATCATTTCTACAACAGTCTTGTTGCCGGGCTTGTCGGCCGGGATTAGCTCAAAGTGTGTTGGGATTTGGCGGTCGCCCATGGTTTTAATGTTACTGGCCGTTTCGGTCTTAACCAATGCACCGTCCTCATCGTAGTATTCAGATTTTAGCTGAAAATACTGGTCTTTACTTATCCATTTGATGATATAGCCCCATACTACTGCGGCATCAGGCTTGGGTTCCAATTTTATTTTGTAGCACTGTTTATTGTCAAAGGGTTCATTGCCCAGCAAGGTGTGGTTGTAATCTTCTACTATTGAAGACTCTTTGAGCAGGTCGTCATTGGAGAAGTCGCTTCCCATCCAACCTTGTGACATCATCGATGGAGGAAGTTTTATCATACGCTGGATGTTAGGGACCCAGTTCCAAATTTCGTTTTTGCGTTTCAGAAATGTCTGGCCTTTTTCTTTGGCCGGGCCTGTCACCAGGGCAAGGCTGTAATCCGAGCCTTTGGCCCAGGTTTTGAGCGATATTGTCCTTTGCCATGTGGGGCGGACAATGGTAATGCGCATTACCGTTTCATTGCTTTGGCCTTGCATCAGGTCATAAGCTTTGCGGACAATTTCTTTGGCTGGTTGCTGTTGCGCGTTGGCCGAAAATATGGATATAATAAGGAAATTGAAAAGGTATAAACGTTTCATTCTATGAGGATTAGAAAGAATAAAAGTACAACTGTTTATTTCAATAAAAGAAGATAAAATAAACAAAAAATGTAGCAATAATAATAGTGCTGACAATCAGCACTATGACATTGCGAAGACGGTATTTGATGGTAATAATTAGCTCTCTGGTAGTTTTGTTGATGTAAAAATGTGAAACTGCCAGTAAATTAATGAAAAAAGCAATTAAAGGCAATACAACGAAAAGAATAAAAGGCAGATAGCCCGGTAGCCCGTTTTCGCCCGTTGTTGTAAACATTTTTTCGAATTTGACAAAAAAATCGAACCCAATCAGGAGCTTGATTTTTACAAAGGCTAACAACAGGATTAATATCGGGGCCAGGATAAACAAGATGCCTATGCGGGCAGATTTTTTGGCATTGACCATTCCTATTTTTAGTATTTCCTGGTGTTTCACAAATTCTGTCTTTGGAGTTTCCAGGTTTTCCATTTGTTTCTCAAAATTATTTTCCATTTTCTTTGTTCTTTACTCTTTGTTCCTTGTTCTATTTAATAAAATGCAATTTAGCCATCAGGTTGCACTAAAAAATTCGATTTTCAATTTTTCCAGTCCACGCGATAGGAGCGATTTTATGGTACCTTCTTTTTTGTTCAATATTTCGGCGATTTCTAATACTGATTTTTTTTCAAAATACCGTAAAGAAAGCACTTCTTGGTATTTGATGTCAAGCTTTTTTATACTTTGTTGGGCTTTCAGAAAGTCTTGGTTCAGTTTTAATTCTTCTTCCAGCAGTTGTTTTTCAGTTATAGATTCTTCAGTTAGGGTTAACAAGTAAGCATCGCCGAAAGTTAAGTCTCGCAAAAGGTTGTTGGTCCTGTTTTTTCTAAAATAATAGTTTGTCTCGTTAGTGGCAATGCGGTACAACCAACTTAGCAGCGATATGCCCTGCCAGTTAAAATGGCTAATATGTAAAAACGCTTTCATAAAAGTGTCGGCAGACAAGTCACGTGCCAGGTCGTAATCAGCAACCCTTCTGTATATATAGCTGAAAATAGTTTTGTAATGTGCATCAAAGACCAATCCAAAGTTTTCGGGGTTTTCTTTAATCTTTAAAAGCAAAATCTGGTCAGGAATAGGTTCCATTATTTTTTCTGTATTCAATGCATAAAAGTAAAAAGGTTGCAATATGATAAAAAATGTTAATTAAGGATACTTGTAAGTTGTTGATTATTAATTACATTAAATCCAGGTTAAGTTTTGTAATGTAAATAGAAATTTATAAATAATATGAAAATACTGAAAAATTGCTTTTTTGAAAGGCAAAACAGCAGTTGACTGAATAATTCATAATTAATCTAAAAATGTTGATATTTAAATATAAAAACATTTAATTTGGTTTTTCAAATTTGAAAATATTAATAACTAACACAAATACTATTGATTATGAAGACTTTGAAATGTATCGTATTAAGTTCAGCCTTATTTTGCTTTGGTTTACAGTATGGGGCTGCTCAATCGCAATCGGATGCTGCTAACTTATACAATGGAGGGATAGCGCTTATGTCCACTGACCTTGATGGTGCTATTGTAAAGATAGACAGTTGTATCATTGTTTGCAAACAGATTGGGGATTCTGCCAATGATTTGAAAAACAAAGCAGGACAGTTTTATGCCGACTTACATTACCAAAAAGCATTTAAACTCTATAATAAAGATAAAAACCTTCAGGCATCTATTGCCACAGCCAAAAAAGCTATTGCTTTTGCAGACGAATATGCTTCTGATAAGGTAAAGTCAAAGACTGAAACTTTTATGGTCCAGTTATATGCCAAACTTGGTTCTGAGTTTTTCAAAACCAAAGAGTATGCAAAAGCTGTAATGGCATTTGATAGCGCTTTGGCCATCAATCCTGAGTATATATCTGCTATTCAGAACAAAACAATGGCTTATAAAGTATTGGGTGACGAGCCTAATTTTTCAAAAACTGTAGCTATTTTGATTGAAAAGCTAAAGGCTAAAAATGATACAGCCCAATTGAGCAGCATAAATAATACAGCCATTGATTTTTACAGCAAGTTGGGTTCAAAAGCTAATGCTGCCAACAAGCTTGATGAAGCTATTGCAAACCTTACCAAAGCTGAAACTTATGGTACAGATAAGGATGTATGTTACTTTTTTGCTGATGTTTACAACAAACAAAAGAATTATGACAAAGCCATTGAATATGCCCAAAAAGGTTTAGCCCTTGAAAAAGGCAACAACGATGCCAAAGCTAAGTATTACTATGCCCTTGGAGTTGCCCAGTTAGGTAAAGGCGATAAAGATGCTGCTTGCGGCTCATTCAAGAGCGCACAGTTTGGCCAGTTTGCTACTGCTGCCAAAGCTCAGCGTACCAATAACAAATGTGCCGACTAAGTAAACAATTAGCATAAATCACCAAAACCGGTTTGTAGCTTTTGCAGGCCGGTTTTTTTTTATATTGTGTCTGACAATTTTCGCAGAACTTTTCAATATCTTAATTAACGTGAGTTCGATATAAGAATATCTCTGCCAATTACTGGAAAAACTTGAATAGCAATAAACACAGCTTTTTTATGCAACTTTTTTATCGAAAAAAGTTGCGCAAAAACTCTTATCGCCTTAACTCTTTCACCCTCGAAGCCATAAAGTGATAGGATGTGCATACAACTGGAGCGTTAGGCTTCTCGGCCGAAATCGAACAAAAAGGCGATGAAAAGGAATTTTTCTTTTGATGGCTTCGCCACTTTCATTGAAACTTTTCTGCATTTGGCCTGACGGAAATGGCGTTAAGAAAAAAGCTTTATCGACGAAGTGAGGGCAACTGTCTGAGCGAAGCGAGTTGTTGCCCGGAGCCGTCGATAAAGCTTTTTTTAGCCAATTTACGGCAAGCCTTGAATTTTTGTAACTTTTGCTTCAAGGCAAAAGTTAGGAATGCCAGTAAATATCAAATACGTAAGCCTTTTTCTTATGTCGAATTGACGTTAATTAAGAAGACATTTTAATTACAATTAAACCATCTAAACAATTTATAGTTTAACTTTGTGTTGTTGTACAAAAATTTGTATTCAATGGAGATTAACCGTTATGACATATACAGACAAATTATGTGGGATTATAATATCTCGCCACAGGAAATAGATGCTGTTTTGAGCGGTAACTCTGTTAAAGCCGGGCATTATACCAAACAAACCATTTTTATTAAGCTGTTGGAAAACTTACCATGGTTTACTTTGGTGAGGTTGTTTTCAGTGACAGAACTTAAACAGATGCTTACAGATGAAGTAATAGATAAATTAAGGTTTAAGTCATTACGTGGCCAATACAAATATGTTCAACAAAGATTACAATAAGATATATAACTTGCAAGACAAGTTTTTACTGAGCCTAAGCAGTATGCAGCATCCGTTTTATCTTACCGGGGGTACTGCATTAGGCAGGTTCTATCTTCATCACCGAAATAGCGAGGACTTGGATTTTTTCACTAATGAAAATAAGGCTTTCAAAGAGATAGTACTCGGCTTGCTCGAAAAAATAAAAAAAATTTTTGAGCTTGATGCAGATAAGCTTATTATTAATGAGGATTTTGCACGTTTTGTAATACAAGAAGGCTCTGTTTTTCTTAAGGTCGAATTTGTAAATGATGTAAACTATTTGGCTGGCAGTCCAATCAAAACACAGATAGGTTTAATTGATTGCCCTTTGAATATTTTGGCCAATAAAATTACTGCAGTTGCTGGCCGGGATGAGCCTAAAGATGTTTTTGATATAGTTTGTCTGGCCAAGCAATACCAGTTTAGCTGGCTCGAGGTTTTTAGTCATGCCAAACAGAAAGCTTTTATTAACGAAATTGAAGTTGAAAGGCGCTTGAGGTCTTTTCCTGTGGAGCTTATTACAATTGTTGATTGGCTGGTAATGCCATTTGAGCCTGAAGTGTTTAAGCTGAAGGTCATGCAACTGACAGATGATTTGATTCTGGGTAAGGACAATTCATTATCAGAATCAACTATCCATATAAATAGTGCTTGCCCTTATTTTAGGTAAGCAATATCACCAAAACCGGTTTGCTGCTTTTGCAGGCCGGTTTTTTTCGTTTTATAGACTAACGTTTTTATATTTTAATTTTTAAAACGAAGTAATTTTTTTAAATAGGTTGTAAATACTTAAAGAAAGAGACTTTTTTGTAAAAAAACTATTTGACGAAAAAATCACCCTTTAAAATGTAGAAAATGAACATTTTATGTGGTGTTTTCGTATAAAAGTCATTACTTTGTTAGTTGCTTTATTTTTAGGTAAAGTGTAAAAGATAAACTTAAAACCCGGAGGTTTCTTATTTTGTTTTTTTTGAAAAGAGAATATATACGCAATAAAGCTTAAACACTAATCTACTGCTATTGAAGCAGAGCGATAACATACTGTTTTCTTTGGTTCCTTTCAGAGGAAAAAACTCACGGTACGGGGGTAAGGGGGTGTACTTTGCCCGTTTATTAATGGTGTGCTTGCTTTTGATAGGCCTTGGAGGGAAGGTGAATGGACAAACCAACTGGAATACTATTGCGAGTGGCGATTGGAATAATCCTGCCATTTGGAGCAAATCAGGTTCAGCTACATCTTCTACCTATCCTGGTGAATTTGCCGGAGGAACACATAATGTGCAACTTGGACATGCTGTTACTATTACCACAGATGTACCAAATGCCATTAGTACGTTGACAATAAATGGGGCATTAAATACGGGCAATTATAATTTGACTGTGGCAGGCGATGTATCTGGGAATTCTTCACTTACAATGGGATCCGGGACACTCACAATTGGGGGTAATTCAAATGGGTTGGCTCTTTCTTCTTTTACATATGGCACAGGAACAATACAATATAACGGTACGGCTGCACAATCTATAGAAGGTTTAAATTACTACAATTTAATTATTTCTGGCACTTCAACTAAAACACTTGCCGGCGGAACTAATGTGTATGGAACATTAGATATCAATAGTGGAGTGTTAAATGCTGCAGGCCAAAGCATCACAGCCAGAGGCGCAACTAATATTTATGGGGAGTTTAGAGAAACAAATACAGGAGGAACAGATCAGTTTTGGGGAATAGTCAGAATATATTCTGGAGGAAAATGGAACTTCGTTGTGAATGAATCAGCAGAATTTAGAGGCGGATTGTATGTTGAAAATGGAGCAACCTTTACATCGGGTACAGGAACATATTCTTTTACTACCAATTCCCAAACGATTTCTGGTACGGCTGCAAGTATTGCTTTTGGTGGAAATGTAGTTGTAAATCCCGGAGCAGGTAATACTTTAACATGTTCGGGCATTGCAACTATCAATGCAGGATCTATTACCATTAACCCGTCAACTTCTACCAATATTTCTTTATCTGTAAGCAGTGGGACAACTGTTGCTGTTACTAATACGATTACTTTAAATAATTCGGCCACTGGCAGCCGAAATGCAACAATTACCGGAGCTGGTTCTTTGTCATGTGCAACACTTAATATTGGAAATGGTACAACAAGCCAAACTAGTAATAGAACACATGCTCTGGTTTCTTCTATATCTTCTTTTTCTATAGGAAATATTAACATTTACAGTTATTATAATTCTCCCAATACAGGAAATGGTACGTTTGATATTGTAAGTGGTACAGTTACTGTAAATGGTACAATTACAACTTCAAATGCCAATGCAGCCAATACTTCTACTTTTACCATGGCTACAACAGACCCTCAATCGGGGACGTTGATATTAAATAAAAATGGCAATCCTTTTTCAATAAGCGCTTCAGGGACTTCGGTTATAAACTTGAATGGTACTGATAATACAGTAAATTACAACTTTAGTGGAGCCCAGACCATATATCCTGTTGCATATCATAATTTATACCTTAGTGCCGGAGGCGCTAAAACATTGCAATCAGGCACATCAATTATCAGTGGCGACTTAATACTGAGTGGGGGTGCATCAACAACTGCAGTTACAGGCCTTACCATTAGTGGTAATATCAACATAGGTAGTAGTTCTGTTTTTACTTCAGGCAATTATACACACTATATTGCAGGAAGTTGGACTGACAATAATAGCTCAGATGGTTTTACTGAGGGTTCAGGCTCAATTCAATTTAATGGCTCTTCAGCTCAAAGCCTTTCGGCTGCCAATACTTCTGGTGAAACCTTTAATGGTTTTACATTAAATAATTCAAATGGGTTAACCTTAAATAGCCCAATAATAGCCAATGGTAATACAACATTAACAGCCGGGGCACTTAATACTGCATACAATATAAACTTTAATGGTGCTACCACCTGTGGAAGTGGGACCATCAATGCAACTGCAGGGACTGTAACTTATGGAAGTTCGGCCACAAAGATTTTCGGCGGGACATATTACAACCTTGTAATACCTAATAATGCCCAGCTTTGTGGCAATGTTACCGTTACCAATTCGCTTACGGCTGGTACAAACATTGATTTGAACGGATATACACTCACAGCCCCTGGTTTTTCCTGCGGGATGAGTTTTGGAGGCACTCCGGGTTCTTTGGTGTTTACTGGTACAAGTAATATCCCTGCCGGAACATATAAAAATATTACGGTAAGTTCTGGCACTGCCACTTTGTGCGGAACGGTTACTGTTAATGAAGCTTTAGCAGTTTATTCCGGTTCTACACTTGTAATTGGGGCAAACACGTTGACTGTGAGCGGGGAAACTACTATAGCTGGCACTCTTGATATATCTAACGATGCGGCAACGGCAAATTTTCAGGATGTTGATTTGTCTGGCGGATACATTTTCAGAAGTATAATGAGTGATAATGCAAATGTTAATATTGCAGGCAATCTGACAATGCCTGATGGAGATGGCCGTATCCAAAGAGGTAATGTTACGGTTACAGGTTACACCGAGATTGCTTCAGGACGGGCATTAAGTTTTGAAAGCCGTTATGGAACAAAAACATTTATTGGAGAATTCAGAAATTATGGTACTGTTTCAAATACTCCATCCGGTCCTCCTAAGATTGTTTTTAGGGGAGGAATATTAAACAACGGTTCATTCACCCTGTCAAATACCAGCTATGTTACATTTGGTGCAACTCAAACAATTTCTGGTACCGGAAATATTGATTTTAATAATATTGATGGTACAAATACTGTTGTAACTATAGGAGCAGGTTATACTATTACCAACAATAATACCGGGATTGTTACTATTGCCGGGTTATTTAATGGGGCGAATGCTTCATCCACCTGGACAAATGGTACAAATGCTACTTTAAACTATTCTTATGCCGGGACTCTTTTAAATACAGGGGTACTTACAGCTACTGCTCCTGGAAATACTGTTAATTATTCGGCCAGTGGAAACCAAACAATAAAAAATACGACTTATTATAATCTGACAACTTCTGGTTCTGGTACAAAAACAGTTGGAGGTGATGTTACTGTAAATAATATTCTTGCCATCAACAATTCAACTTTTAGTTTTGGGTCTTCGGCACGTAATGTTACTGTAAACGGCGATTTGTCCAATACTTCAGGTACTATTGATATGACTGGGAGCGGAATTGCTCATACTTTGCACCTGAAGGGGACAAATAACAGCATATCTGCCTTTAATACAACACCAGGTTCGGGAAGTATTGTTTATTACGATGGTACTACTGATCAAGCCATTTTTAGCAGCCCAAATTATAGAAATTTAACTGTTGGAGGCTCTGGAACAAAGGCTTTACAAGGTCCTACTTTAGCCAATGATGCTTTGACTGTCAGCGCTGGAGCATTGCAACTGGCTGCTAATGATTTTACTGTTAATGGTACTTCATCAATAACAGGTACTATTGCAGATAATAGTCCGACAGGGACTGACCTCTTTAAAGGTTTAGTGACGGTCAATGCCGGAGGCGTTTGGGATTTTTCGACAGGAAACTCTGCTGTTGAGTTTCAAGGCGGGTTAACTAATGCAGGTACTTTTACATCAGGAACGGGGGCTTATACATTTACTACAAATACGCAAAGCATAACAGCGACTAACCCCATTTCATTTAATGGTAATGTAAATATTGCCGGAGCTACACTTTCGGCAAGTGGTACCATAAACATCGGGAATGATGCAAGTGATCAGTTTAATATCTCCAGCGGTTCTTTTAATTGCAACACTTCTACGTTGACTGTTGCTGGCCCGACAAGTATTTCTGGCACATTGTCTGATGGAAGTTCGTCGGGTTCAGATTTGTTTAATGGATCTGTTACCATTAATAATGGTGGAACCTGGAACTTTAGTGCCGGGAATGATGCTGTTGAATTGAGAAATGGTTTGACCAATAATGGAACTTTTACCTCTGGTGCAGGGACTTATACTTTCTCAACCAACACCCCTCAAACAATTTCTGGAAACTCTCAAATAGTATTTGATGGGGCTTTTACAATAGATGATGGTATAAATGTTATTAATAATAATACTTATGCTAATGGTATCAGGTTTAATAGCACATTAGGCAGTACAAATGGCACTTTTACAAACAATACTATTGCTGTATATGCTAATACTGCCATGCCCGCTGTCGGAAGCCTGATATCAGGTAATGGAAGTACTTTTATATATAGTAGTAATAGCAATCAAAACATTGCTGGTAGTAGTGCTTTTAAATATTATAATATCAAGTTCCAAAGAAACTCTTCCGGAACCCCTACTAAAAGTCTTGGAACAGCTGACCTTTATGTTGATGGTACTTTGACAATTGAAGATAATTGTACTTTTAATGCAAATGGTAATACAATATATATTAAAGGTGACTGGCAAAACAACAATACTACTGATGGATTTTCTGAAGCTGGTAGTAATGTTGTTTTTGAAGGGACTTCAGACCAAACAGTTACTCGCAGCGGAGGAGAGACATTTGCTTCTGTAACTGTCAATAAAAGTAGTGGAAACTTTTCTCTTGTCAATAATGATATTACTGTTAACGGAACGTTGACATTTACAGCAGGAAAATTTTTATTAGGAGCTAAAAACTTAATTATTGGAACATCAGGTAATATATCAGGATTTAATAATAATAAATATGTTGTTGCAGAAGGGGCAGGAATGCTTGTGCAACCGGTTTCTGCTACGGATATAGTTTTTCCTGTCGGGACATCAGCATCTTATTTACCTTTAACCCTCAATAGTACATCTGTAGATAGTTATGCTGTCAACTTATTTGCTGATGTCACTGAAAATGGCCTTTCTGGCGGGGCTCAGGTAACACCTTACAGCCTTTATGTGCATAATACCTGGAGAGTAACGAAGGCCAGCGGTTCTGCTGATTTGACTGTTACCCCTCAATGGAATGCAAGTGATGAAGGTGCTGATTTTACACATGACCATTGCGACCTTGGTTATCATAATGGGACCTCATGGGCTGGCGGTACTTTAGGTAGTGTATCGGGTTCTGGCCCTTATACGTTTACAAGGACGATTAGCGGCTTCTCTGGTTCTGGTTCTTTTGCTTGTAGCAGGGGATGCTTTAAAGATGTAACTCCTCCTGTTGCTAAATGTAAGAATATTACAGTTTCGCTGGATGGTACAGGCAATATTACTATAACTCCTGCAATGATAAATGATGGTAGTACTGATAATTGTGGCATTGCTTCTTATTCGATTGACAAAACATCTTTTACCTGTGCTAATATTGGAGATAATGCTGTAACGCTTACGGTTACTGATTATAGCGGGAATACAAGTACCTGTGGGGCTACGGTGACGGTAGCGGACAATGAAGCCCCAACGATAACGTGTCCTGCAAATGTAGTTACCACCACATCTGCTGATGCAGTGGGCAACTGTACCACAACAGCCACATTAGGGGTACCGGCCACCTCAGACAACTGCAGTGTAGCTTCAGTAATAGCACAGGTAGGAGGAAGTACAATAGATCCTGTCACTTATGAATTTCCTGTTGGAGAAACAACAGTAAACTGGATTGTTACTGACAATGTTGGAAATACTGCTAATTGTGACCAGACTGTAACTGTTACTGACAACCAAGACCCAACCATCACCTGTGCTGTTCCTTCT
>JAKPQD010000167.1 GCA_029572965.1 Bacteroidota bacterium
CTGGAAAGAGGAACAGATTTGCGGTATATTCAGGAATTATTGGGGCATAGTTCAAGTAAAACTACGGAGATTTATACACACATTACACGCAAGGGAATGGAGCAAATAAAAAGTCCTTTAGATAATTTTGAGATAGAATAGCAAAATGTATGTATTTAAACAATTAATAATCAATAGTATAAAAAGCAGAAATTGGATTGCTGCCACAACAAAAACTAAAGTAGATATTGCTGCCAGGCAGCAACACAATCGTTAGCGGTCATTGTAAAAAGCCCAAAACAACATACATTTTGCAAATGAAAATACCAGTCCATAAACAAAAGTTATTAGACGACATTACAGATGAACTGAAACTCATTGACGGAGTAAAGGCAATCGTGCTTGGCGGTTCGTATGCAGTCGGATTGGCGACAGAGAGTTCCGACCTTGATATAGGCATCTACTATTCTGCTCAACACCTATTTGACATTAAGGAAATAAAACGTGTGGCAGAAAAATATGCTGACAACGAACAGCCAACTGTTACAGGTTTCTATGAATGGGGGCCTTGGGTAAATGGTGGAGCGTGGATAAATACACCAAGTGGGGAAGTGGACTTTCTTTACAAAAACATTGACCAAATTACTCAAACTATTGACAATGCAAAAAAAGGCATTTGGGAAAATAATTATGAGCAACAACCTCCTTACGGGTTTTCATCCGTAATTTTCTTAGCAGAAACGCATTACAGTATTCCGCTCTACGACCCTAATGATGTAATTGAAACGATGAAAGAAAGCATAAAGCAATATCCACAAAAATTAAAACATTCAGTAATCCAACAATCTCTGTGGTCAGCTGAATTTACAATATGGCAGGCGGAAAAATTTGCTCTCAAAGCTGATATATACAATACTGTTGGCTGTTTGACAAGAGCCATGAATAACATTGTATCGGCGCTTTTTGCTTTGAACGAAATTTATCCGATGGGCGACAAAAGGGCGATTGAACTTATAGAGCAAGCAAAAGTCAAGCCTGTAAATTTGACAAGTAGAGTCAGCGATATTTTGTGCTGTGGCAAAAACTCATTAGAGCATAATGTGGAACAGATAAAATGTCTATTTAATGAAACGGCTGGATTTACAAATGGACAGTATAAACCATACTATGAACTGTAATAAATAGAGTGTGAAAACATCAATAGATATCGATTGATAAGAACTTGCTTTTCGTTGTTGGCAGTATAGGAAACGGCGTCTTGTGTGTCAAGAATATTTTGGCCACAAGATGTGGGATGCTGCATGGAAGCATCTTTTAAAGGCATAGTGCGACTTCCGTCTTGTTGAAAATT
>JAKPQD010000118.1 GCA_029572965.1 Bacteroidota bacterium
GCAATACCCGTCTTTTTCAAAAATATTTTTTCAGAAAAGGCAGGGGCTGGCTCTGGGACAATTTGTTTTATCTCATCAAAATCAGGCCTCAAATCAGGATTTAGCGCCATAAACTCAAGCAGCAAAGCAGTATCTTCAGGGCCCAGGTTCCCTTCTAAGTAATCAAGCAGCCATGCCTCGTAATTGTCTATATTGATTTTCATAGCCCTCATCATAATACTGTTTCTACTTTACCTATGTATTCTTTCAGAAAAATACGCCCGCGAAAAATGTAAACTTTCACCTGCGAAATGCTGAGCCCGGTTATCTCGGCTATTTCTTCGTACGAATACCCTTCATAATCGCGGAGCATGATGACCGAACGTTGAGCCTCAGGCAATAACTGTATGGCCTGATTAAGCACCTCGTGCAAATCCGAGTATTGCTCGGAATGCGAATACTCCGAAGGGCTAACAGACTCCATTGAGCTTTGTTTGGCATCACGCCGCAGCATGTCAATCATGGTATGATACGCCGTGGTAAAAAGATACGAACGGGCTTTCTCGTAAGAAACCGTTTCGACCCTGAGCCACAATTTTTCATATGTATCCTGCACAATATCTTTGGCTTTATCCTGGTCTTTGATATTTTTCAGGATAAACCGATAGATATTGTCGGCATAAAGGTTTACACTTTCGTTGTACTCACCAGTAGTCATCGTTTTTCTTTAGGCTCAATAGCTGACGTAGAAAAATATAAAAAAGTTACAGAAGGGTTTCATTTTTTAAAAAAACATCATAGTTGTCTGGTAAAATAAAATAGAAACCAATAAATACTGGTAATATCGTTGATTAGAAACAGGTTGCCCCACTGGGGCTTAATTTACATGTTTAATTTTACAAAGGACATTTAGACGACTGAATAAAAGCAGTGCAGCAACAAATTATTTGCAGCATAAGCAAATTCATCAAATATGTCTAAGCTGCAACCTGCTTTCAGCAGACAACAATGAAAAAAATATGAAAACTTCGGCAAACACCTATAATTCCTTAGAAAACAATTTAATCAAAATTTTCTTCACAACGTCAATGCGCACTGGCTTGGTAACATAATCGTCCATCCCCGCTTTTAGGGCATTTGCACGTTCTTCTTTAGCAATATTGGCCGTCATGGCAATGATAGGGATATGGTTACCATTACGCCTGATTTCCTGGGTAGCTTGTATGCCGTCCATCTCGGGCATCATTACGTCCATAAAAATTATGTCATACTTATATTTACCAAGCCTTTCAAGTACTTCTAACCCATTTTGGGCAATTTCAATTTCATAGCCAATATTTTTAAACAGGGTCCTGGCTACTTTTTGGTTTATTGAATTGTCTTCGGCCACCAATATTCTCAAGTCTGGATTTAGCTCACTGATTTTGAACTTCAATTTTTCATCTTCAATATGGATATACTCAAAAGATTCACAAAGACAATTGTACAATTCAGAAGTTTCGTAAGGCATAATCAGGTAATGGTCAACGCCCGTACGCCTTGATTTGGAGTAATTACCAACCTTATCATTAGAGCTGATCATCCACACCTTAAAACAATCCATAAGCTTGGCATCATTCATCAGCGAAACAAGCTTAAAACCATCAAATGTAGGCGTATCACGAATGATAATCAACTTATATTTATCTGGGCTTTCTTTAAAGTTTTTCTTTAAAATATCTATTGTACTTTTCTGAAAAACAACAGATTCTGTTGGCACATTAAAAAGTGAAAAAGTATC
>JAKPQD010000192.1 GCA_029572965.1 Bacteroidota bacterium
GCCGACCGTGAGGCACGGTTCAAAAATACGATTATTGAGATAGAAGAGAAAGAGAAAGAGAAAAACAAACCTAATATAATCAATTTGTTATGAAAAAATGGGTAGCAAGTACGGATGTTGAAGCCGTCAAAGAAGAAAAAAAAGATATAGAGGTAGTAAATGTTGTTCAGGTCATTAAACCGGAGCAAACGCCGAAACCTCAAATTGTAGTAAAAAAAGTTATTAACAAAAAAAAGGGTAAAAAATGAAAAAAGAAACCTTGAAAAAGTTTGCGAATGCTTCGGTAAAAGCTAAAACAAAACGCCTTTACCAAAATGTAACTGCCGAAGAAGCACGGCAGTCGTTGGAAGCTGAAATTTCAGCTTTAGAAGAACTCGTTTCTGCTCTTGATGGAGAACAAGACGATTCAGAAGTGGTTAAAATGGTGGAAGAACAACGCAAAGCACTCGAAGACTTGCGTAAATCTTTGGAGGAAAAGATTGCTGAAATCAAATCTGCTGCTCCTGCTGCTGAACCATTTGAAAATGGTCGCCAAAAATTCGCTAATGCTTTAGAAAAAGCAGTTAAAGCTGGTTTGGAAGCTAAACAAACCATTGCGAAAGTACGTTTTGCGAATGCGAACAACGCCAATTTCAACGTGCCTTATTATGATGAGGAGATTACGTTGGAAGATAGACCATTGCCGTCTTTCTTAGAGGCTTGCCGCCAAATTCCGATGGGCGGAGAAACATCCGTAGTTTGGAACGAAGTTGAAGCAGGCACAAATGTTGCCGCAATCGTTGCGATTGGCAATGATAAACCTGTAAAAACAAACAGCACGTCTGCTGCTACAGCTGGAGCTAATACGTTGGCTGAAATTGTTAAATTGCCTGTTCAGTACAAAAATGCCGCACCTGTTTTACAAGACATCTACGAAAAAGACCTGATGGACGACGTAAACGAGAAGGCAAATTCACAAGTGCAGGCTGTTATCGCAACGGCTGCAAATGCTTACTCTGGAAGTGTTAAAACAGTTACCACTCCAGCATTGTGGCAGGTGATTTTAGCTGTTGCAAACGAGTGCAGAAAACATAAACCAAGCCAAAAGGTTTACGTTTGGGTTAGCTCGAACAAGGCTGTTGAGCTTGATTTGATGACTACTTTAAATGGCGACCCTGTTGCTGTTGAATTTGCGTCTAAATCTATCGAGCTTCGTACATTTACGCCGGATGACACTTACACCGATGACAAGATTTTTGCAGCCGTTGAAGGCAAAATTCGTTTCTACAATGACGGCATGGACTTGAGCACTTCTGAGCATGCGTATTGGGCATACAACCAAATCGGTATAAAAGCTGAGTATTTGAACGAGGTTATCGTGTTACGTGGTTCTGATGTTATCAACACCTGCTACGATTCTATCGCTCGTATTCAAGGATTGATGACACCTGCTCCAAGCACTAAAATCGTTACAGGAATGCTTGTTAAAACAGCACCAACCAAAGTAACTTATACCGACGCTGAAACTTTGGCGTTAGCTGGATTGGTTGTTACCTTGCTGTACAGCGATGAGACTTACGAAGATGTTGCATTCGCTGACTTTGGTGCTGCTATCACCGCCGCTCCTGCTAATGGTGGTGCATTGACAACCGCAAACGACGCAGTCGTATTGACTCACGTTGCAAGCACAAAAACGGCATCTTTTGCAATCACAGTAACAGCTGCAGGACAGTAACTGCTGCGGCTTAATTTTATCAACCCACGACCAAAAAAAGTAAAAGCAAGTAAATAAACCAATTAACACCGAAAGACAATGTTAACTCCTAATGATTTTGCAAGCGGTTATACCGCAATACCTAACATAAAAGCCAATGATGTGGCTGCACGTGTTCAGGCTTTTATAGACTTTTTCACTTGGGAATGTTTTACAGAGTTTTTCGGTGTTGAAATTTCTGAACGTATAGCAGCGTTAGAAACCAAAGACAAAGAGGCTGTTTTGACCGAAGCAGAAAAAATGTTGAAATACTATGTGTTCTCCAAATGGCTTCAAGGGAACAAGTTTTTAACGGAAAATGGCACGGTTGTAATTAACTCAGTTGTTGGCTCTAATGTGTACGACACTACAAGGGTTGCAGAAGTGTATAATCGTTCTGTTGAGCTTTCAAAAGCGTTTGAGGCTTACCTTGTAAATCGTTCTGACTTTTCAGATGCAAAATGTAAGGCAAAGAGACTATTACCTTTTTTTAACTACTAAATGGATTGTATCTCTATAATAAAAAAAGCGAGTGAGGCAGCAGGAATGAATTTCCAGCTTGGACACTTGGAAGAGATATGCACTATTTTAGCTTCGAATGCCAATGCTAATTTAATAACGTATCCGTGCGTTATGGTATTGGAAGATGTCAGAGAAGTTGAAGAAGAATACAAAATTTTGTCTACATTACAAGTGCTAATCGTTGTGCATTCGAACTTAACAATACGACCTCTTACGAGATGGAACGATGTTATGCAAGGGCAATTGTTAGTGCTTTATGACAAGTTAATTTCAGAGATTGAGAAAGAGGCGCAAATCGTAAAACCTATCAATAGGATTTACCGCCCTTTGGTTTCAAATGCTTTTAATTTTGGAGCTTCGCAAGCTCCTGTGTTCAATGACCACTTAAACGGCATTGAATTACGTGATTTTAAATTTAGTTTTATAAACAATTGTTAAAAAATAAAAAACATGAGTGAAATTTGTAA
>JAKPQD010000197.1 GCA_029572965.1 Bacteroidota bacterium
ACTATCATTGCTTTATCTCCTTGTGTAGTTTTTGAAGCAAAAGATGGGCCATATAGCCCTTTAAATGATAAAGACTTTGCTCCCTGGGCGCCAAAAGAAGGTTCGGAGGATTGCCAACAATATAATCGTTCTATTCTTGAAAAATTAGGTATTAATTATGGATAAATATCTTTTATTTATATACTTAGGGGCTTTTTTAATTTCTTTGTTGCTAACCTGGGTTGTCAGGCACTGGGCAATTAAAAAGTCGATTATTGACCATCCCAATGAACGAAGCTCGCATACCATCCCAACACCAAGGGGAGGTGGGTTGGCTATTGCCATTACCTGGTTTGCAGGGTTAATAATTTTATTTGTGTCTAATCAGATTGAAACAAACTTGTTTTGGGCTTTAATTTCCGGATTACCATTACCATTTATTGGATTTTTGGATGATATGTTTAACTTGAAACCCGGAATCAGGTCATTAATCCAAGTTATAACAGCCATTTTAGGAATAGTTATACTGGGAGGCTTAAAATATCTGGATATTGGTTTCACTACATTAGAATGGAAATGGATTTTTACCCCATTGGCCGTAATTGGAATTGTATGGGCTATCAACCTCTTCAATTTTCTTGATGGAACTGATGGCTATTGCAGCATGGAAGCTATTTTTATTTCTGTTGCTTTAATCATTCTGACAGCTTTTTCACCTGTTCTGGCATTATTTATTGCTTGTGTAGCCGGCTTCCTATTCTGGAACTGGCCAAAAGCCAAAATATTTATGGGCGATGTGGGTAGCACCCTTATTGGTTACAATATTGCCATTTTTGCCATCTATTACCAAAACGAACAAAAGCTGTCTCTTATTACATTTTTGATTATAAGCGCTGCATTTTGGTTTGATGCAACCTTAACCTTGTTTAGAAGGGTCAAAAACAAAGAAAAACTGAGCATTGCTCATCGGAAACATGCCTTTCAACGGTTTGTACAAGCAGGTTTTTCGCACCAGGATTTGTTGATTGGGCAATTTATGGCTAATCTTTTATTGCTTTTAATAGCATACTTTTGTGTTTTACACCCAAGCTATTTACTATTTTTTCTTCTTTTGTCAATAATCCTTATTTTTGCCCTGATAAAATATATTGATAAAAAGAAACCTTTTGAATTTGAAAATTTAAAATAAACCATACCAAATGAAAGGAATAATACTTGCCGGAGGATCGGCTACCAGGCTTTACCCCGCTTCAAAAGCCATTTCAAAACAGATGATGCCGGTTTATGATAAACCGATGATATACTATCCTTTGTCAACCTTAATGTTGGCAGGCATCAGGGAAGTGTTAATCATCTCCACTCCTCGCGATTTACCTATGTTTGAGCAATTGCTG
>JAKPQD010000205.1 GCA_029572965.1 Bacteroidota bacterium
TAGGCCTAATTATTTTTATATCTCCTTACTATCACAGAACGCATTCTTTGTCAGGCGCCAATAAGGAGCTGAACAGCGAGAGCTGAGCTCCGCCGTTGGCCGACGCGCGCAGCGAGGCGGCCAACGAAAAGCTAAGCCGGAGCAGCACCGCAGGTGCTGCGATCGGCTTTAGCGACTGGTTATGGCTTTTTTCTTTGCCATACATTGAAAACGGCGTTCTCAACACAAGATGCAGCTTTAATAACAGCCTCATTATCAAAATCTGATAGTTTTTGTAATTCTGATAAGAGTTCTCCAAAACCTTCTGTTTCTTGAGCAATACGTATAACCTTACTCTTCGTCTCAATAACAAGAAAGAAATCTTCAAATAACGGGCCACTGTCGGTTGTTCTTATTTGAATTGTCTGAATTGACTCAATAGGAATCTTTTTTCTAAAACCCACCATTGGTTTATAAATAATATTATCATTCATGACCTTAACGTAAGGCGGGACAATTATTTTTGTAATTAACCGATGAAGATCCATATTAATTTCCGCCATAACGAAAAGCTAAGCCGGAGCGTAGCGATCGGCTTTAGCGACTGGTTGGGCATAATTATGGTTCAAAGGATACATTCTTTGATGGACCATCTGGACCGATTATTGAAAATACGTTCATTGTTTCTGCTAAACCTGTGAACAATGAATACTCTTTACTTTTTTTATCCTTGCATAGCTCAACTATCTTTCTGTCTTCGGTGCCGTCCACTAATACGATTATCACAAACCGATATTGCATGCGGTAGGCAATGGACTGCCCCAAAATATCTCTCGCTGATTGGCCGCCTGAAATAACTTTAATTTCAATTGCAGTACCATCATTTCCTATGGAGGCATCAGGCCTATGACAAAATCCAAAAAGATTAGCTTGCGTAATTTTTTCGACTTCGTCTGTACCTACTTGGGTTATTAAATTTTTTCGAAGTGTTGGAGAAGATTGCAGATGACCTATTACAGCCTGCTCAAACTCCCGTTCCGATTTTCCCTTAAGCGCAAGATTTGCACTTTTTAATTTTTTTATCGCAAGGGTTGCTAAATCAAAGTGCTGGCCGCGTTTTGCCGTACTTACAAATCCCATTGACATACTGCTACTCCTTATATTTTGTTAAGCCCAACAATTAATATGCCAACTTTGTTTTTTCCGATATGATGAGTAGTTTTACTCTTTTTTGAAAAGAATGCAAAGAAAAAAGTGTTTATAAATCAATTAAAATGAACTTTTTACACTTGGCAATTTGTAGTAATATACCGTTTGAGCCAAGTTGGCATATTATGGAAAATTTGTCAGATGTGAAAAACCTACATTAATGAATGCCAATTGAAGATTGCATGAGTAAAGTAATGTTATTTTTGTGGATTTCAGGAAGAAGTTCCTGCTGAAAAAACAGCACCTAT
>JAKPQD010000220.1 GCA_029572965.1 Bacteroidota bacterium
AGACAAGATGAACGCTGCTAACGATATTATTAACAACGGCGTTCAGGCATTGTTGCTTGTTGAAGATTCGGTTCGTTATATATCGCATATCCTTCCTGTATTGTACAAGATAATTATTTGGCAGTCTCAGCAATTTGCTCAAGAAGGACTTAATGAGCACCTTAAAATGCTTCGTCTGCGTGGGCGTCCAAAGATTTTATTAACGAAAACCCTTGATGAAGCTAAGCAAATATATAACCAATATGGAGATCACCTGTTGGGCGTGATTTCTGATGTTAGCTTTAATAAAAACCGCAATGAAATAAGCTTTGAAGGTTTTGAACTTTGTAAATATATACGGGAAAAAGACCCATTTTTGGCTTTTCTTTTTCAATCGTCAGATAAGTCAAATGCAGAACGAGCAAGGCAGTTGAATGCAGGTTTTTTGTGGAAACAGTCAAAAAGCCTTTCGCACGAGTTGAAACAGTACATTATCGAGAATTTTGGGTTTGGCGACCTTGTATTTTCTAATCCTAAAGGGAAAGGAGAGACAATTCGTATTCATGATTTGGCAGATTTGCAGAAGTTTATATTTGACATCTCTGATGAAGCTTTTATTTATCATGCCCGTCGTAATGAAATTTCGCGTTGGCTCAATGCCCGTGCCTTGTTTAGTATAGGCAGCTTGTTCAAGGATTTGCAAATAGAAGATTTCGAAACATTGAATCAGGCTCGTTCCTGTATTTTTGATGCTATTGCCATATACCGGATAACCAATTGCAAAGGGGTAATTGCCAGTTTTAATAAAAACGATTTTAATGAATACCTGACTTTTTGCCGGATAGGAGAGGGTTCTCTTGGAGGGAAAGGACGAGGACTGGCTTTTCTTGATGCGCTTATCCGAAGGCATAATCTTTATGATAAGTTTGAAAAGACGCATATTGTTATTCCGCGTACAGTTGTTATAGCTACAGATCTGTTTGACGAATTTATGGAGCAGAACGACCTGTACAAAATTGCCTCCTCTGAAAGCGATGATAAAAAGATTTTAGAAAAGTTTTTAAAAGCATCGCTGCCCAATCGGTTGTATCACGACCTACAGAATTATGTAAAGAAAATTCAGAACCCTGTGGCTGTCCGTTCTTCGAGCAAGCTTGAAGATTCCCATTTTATGCCGTTTGCCGGGGTGTATCGCACATATATGGTGCCTTATTCAAAGGATGAAAAAAAGATGGCCGAGATGCTTTGCGATGCCATTAAGTGTGTTTATGCATCTGTTTATTATAAGGAGAGCAAGGCATATATGGCTTCTACATCTTCGGTGATTGACGAAGAAAAGATGGCTATCATTCTGGAAGAAGTTTGTGGAAAGGCTTATCAGGACCGTTTTTATCCGGCTATGAGTGGTGTAGCGCGTTCGGTGAATTATTATCCTGTTTTGCCAGAGACAGCAGGTGATGGCGTAGTAAACATTGCTTATGGACTGGGGAAATATTTGGTTGACGGAGGAAGTGGGATGCGTTTTTGTCCAAAATATCCCAAGAAAGCTTTGCAGCTTTCGGTGCCGGAATTGGCGCTAAAGGAGTCGCAGAAATATTTCTATGCTTTGAATACCGATGAACGTGCCTGGAAACCCTTGGGTGATGATAAGGTTAACTTGCTAAAATGCTCCATTTCTGAGGCTAAAAATGATGGGGCTTTTCAGTTTTGCGCTTCAAAGTTCGATTTTAATAACCAGGTTATTTCAGATGGTATTGTAGAAAGCGGCCTTGATATTATTACTTTTTCAAAAGTGCTTAATTATAATTTGTTCCCTTTGCCTGAAATTATTAAAACCCTTTTTGATATTGGTTCTAAGGAAATGAATACCGCCATTGAAATTGAGTTTGCTGTAGATATGGATAAAACCCCTGATCAGAAGTTTATTTTTTATCTGCTTCAGCTGAGACCAATGGTAATGATTAAGCATCAGGTAAATATTACCGTAGAAGAGGCAAAAAGTAAGAATGTATTGCTTTATTCTGAGATGGCACTTGGCAATGGGTTGTTCGAGAATGTGAAACACCTTGTGGTTGTTAAGCCTGAAGCATTCAATAGTGTCAATTCTGCAGCTATTGCTTTGGAAATAGAACGATTGAATGCCATGATGATGGAACAAAAGCAACAATACATT
>JAKPQD010000232.1 GCA_029572965.1 Bacteroidota bacterium
ATAATTTATCCTTTGATGTTCAATAAGAAATTGTACTGCATCGCCAGACTTTCCGCACCCAAAGCATTTGTAAATTCCTTTTGCAGATGAAACGGTAAAAGACGGCGTTTTTTCGGAATGAAACGGGCAAAGTCCGGTATAGTTTGGCCCGGTCTTTTTTAGTTTAATATACTGCCCGATAACATCAATAATGTTTGCAGCGGATTTTATTTGTTCGATGTTGGAAATCATAAAAATAAAATAGCCCTGCAAGGTCGGAACTTACAAGGCCATTTTAAAGCTGAATAAATCAGTTATCGGTTCCGACTTCGCTAACTGGTTGTTATACAAATATACTAAAATTCCTATTGCGCCAGCCAATCTTTAAAGTGTTTATTAATTTTTGTTTTGCGTATCTTATAGAGAATTTTAGCTTTCCTTACTGGATCAGTCGTTTTCTTTGCGGCATTATTAAGCGCTGCAATGTGCTTTTGAAATTTGTTCATCATAAATATTTAAAAATTCCTCAAATGTTTTTACAAAAAAATACAGGCCTCCGGCATTCTCTTCCAATTCCTTCTCCCGTAGCTGGTACTCGCTCGGTTTATCGTCCCCTATTTTTACCTCAAACATAATTGAACGCCCTTTAATCGTGCTGCTCACATCAGCAGCGCCACGCCTTGTACCACCTGGTATATACTTCGCAGTCTGCAGTACGGTACCAGATGCCTGTCGCTCCGCAGATTTAACAATCCGGCCTGAACTTGATATACGGGTTGCCCGGTACCCGTTCCACAAAATAAATTTAACGATTGCCTGCGTCAACCCGTTTGCAGTTCGCACATCCGGGATCTTCGTTTTAAAATAATGTCCTGACTTGTACGCATCCGGGTATTGCGTTTTGAAATCCAGTTCATGCGCTGCCTCATACCGATCTTTACAGTATTGAGGTATGGCAGGCTTTGCCGGTTTAGATTTCCGCTGCGCCCTGTACGGCGGTAGGTTAAGGTTGTTCATAATTAAAATAATGATTGTTGCGCTGTTTGTTCTTTAAATCGTTTGCAGGCTGCATCGTAGTAATCTTTATCCAGTTCACACCCTACAAAATCAAAACCTGCGTAATGAGCTGCTATTGCGCTACTGCCACTACCTAAATGAGTATCTAAAATTTTGTCGCCTGGTTTGGCGTAATCTTGAAGTAAACTTTTATATAGCTTTATTGGTTTATGGCAGGGGTGTATTTTTTCTTCGCCTGTATTTATGTATCCAAACCCGATCCAGTCAATAAAATACACCTTTGGCAAACCAGAGCAGTTAGTCCATGCAAGTTCTGCAGGTGAGAAATTTGGATTTTTATCCTTGCCTTTTTTATACCAAACTATAAAGCTTCTTTGGCTGGTTAAATGATCAATAAAAAAATTACCTCCCCATATAATTTGCTTTTTAGATACCCTTTGTAATTCAATAAAATAATTTTGATCAGGTATTGCGTTATCCCAATTTGTTGGCTTGTAATCTTTGTTCTTTACAAACCCTTTGTCATAGCTTGAATTATTATGAAGCTTACCGTTTGACGCAATACCCAACCCATACGGGGGGTCAACAATTGCTAAATCAAACGCCTTATCCGGCAAACCTGCCATGTACTCCATGCAGTCAATGTTAAGTAGTTCTATCATATCCCAAACATTTTTCTTCCACTTTGTTTAAAAATCTCCCTGCCATATTCCCGCCAGTTGGGTTAGCGTATCTGCAAGTATTTTCACACTTTGGATTTTTATCGCAATAATGAAATGGGCAATCTTTTAGCGACGTGCTTGCTGGCATACCTGTTGCGACCTGGCTTTTAAGTTCCCAATCCTTCGGCTTTGTCCTT
>JAKPQD010000239.1 GCA_029572965.1 Bacteroidota bacterium
ATTTCAAAGATTCATAGTTTTATCTTTTCATATTACATTTGCCTTGGATAAAAAAACGTTAAGCCACAAACATTTTTATGAAAATAAAAGGATTTAAGGCTTAAATATTATATTTGCGTCTTATGTAATTACCTATTAGCAGTAAGATAATTTTGAGAACAAGGATTCCATTTCATATAAAAATTTGTATCGTTGCACTATTAAGTATCCCTGTTCTTTTTAGTTCCTGCAAAATGACAAAATATGTCCCTGAGGGCAAATATCTTTTACAGGACAACGAAGTAAAAATTCCTAAAGGGGGAATAACAGATATTGACCTTTTACCCTATATCAAACAATCACCCAACAAAAAAGTATTAGGCAGATACCGTTGGTACTTAGGTTTATACAATTTATCCACCCCCGGCAGCAACAAGTTTTTTAGCCGCACATTACGTAAAATAGGCGAAGCTCCTGTTATATACGACTATACCCTTACGCAGCAAAGCTCAAAGCAGATGCAGTTATTTTTGTTCAACGAAGGATATTTCAATGCTGTGGTAAAAGACACCGCCACTTTAGACGAAAAGCAAAATGCAAAAATCAGCTATTATGTCAATCCCGGGAAACAGTATCGTACCAGCGAAATAACGTATTTTTTTAAAGACACATTGATAAAAAAAATCATATACGCTGATACTATCAATTGCCTGATAAAAAAAGGCGAAGTTTTCACCACACTTAAACTGGAAAATGAGCGGGCACGGATAGAGCGTTATGTTAGAAACCAAGGATATTTTGGTTTCTCAAAAGAATATATTTCTTATGAAGCCGATACTTCTGGCGGCAACAATAGCGTTAAATTGAAAATTGAAATAGGAAATGTTATTGAACGCAACGAAGCCGGAGAAATAAACGAGCACAATCATATTCAATATCGTCTGAAAGATATACAGGTATGGGTAGAAAATAGCCGGAGTATTGATTCGGCAGACTATCAACTTGATAAAAACATGTTTGATGTTACTTCTATAGGCGATGTAGAGTTTATTTACCGCGAAGATAAAACGGTAAAGCCAAAACTCATTTCAAATGCCCTATACCTTATAGAAGGAAAGCTTTTCATCCAAGACGACCTCGATGCTACATACCAGGCACTGATGGCCCTGAGGGTATTCAAATTTGTAAACATAAGCTTTTACGAAGCAGCCAGAGACACAACAGACAGCATTGTACCGATAAATTGCCGGATACAGCTTACTACCAATGCTGCACAGTCTATACAAACTGAAGGGGAACTTACCAACCGTACCGGGTTTGGGGTAGCTGGAAGTATTAATTATCAGCACCGTAACGTTTTTAAAGGCGCTGAGACTTTTGACTTTAAAATCAAAGGAGCTTCTGAAGCGGTTAAAAGTACCAATGACATTGATTTGAAATATTTGCTTGACTTAAGTGCATCTGCCAGTTTGAAATTGCCTAAAATAATTATCCCGTTCAACCTGGCCAATTTCCAACGCGAAAACAACCCGGTCACCAACATTTCATTATCATACGCTTACCTTAAACAATTAAATTATTCTAACAGGGTAGCCAACATCAACTATAACTATCAATGGAAAAACAAGCGGAATGGGGCTTTTACTGTTTATCCGGCAGACATTAACTTTATCAAAATATTAGAAATTGACACGGCATTCAAAGCCGGCATTGACACCACATATTTGAGATATAGTTTTATGAACCACCTTGTTGCTGCTACAGGAATTAACTATGTATTCAGCAATCAAAAACCAAAAGTAAATGCCAATTTTTGGTATTTACGGACAAATCTTGAATCATCCGGAAATTCAGCATATTTTTTTATGAATATGTTAAAAGAACCCAGAAACAAAGAAAATAGCTATGAAATAATGGGAATCCCCTTTGCCCAGTATTTAAAATTTGACATAGACATTCGTAGATATTTTCCAACATTCAGAAACGATAAGGTTGTTCTACGTTTGTATTCGGGCATTGCATATCCTTATGGAAATTCAAAAAGTATTCCTTTTGAAAGGTTATATTTTGCAGGAGGTTCAAATAGCATGCGCGCATGGTCTGTTCGCAGTTTAGGCCCTGGATCATATAAAGATGTGAAACAAGCCAGCTTCCCGGATAAAGCCTCTGAATTGAAAATTGAAAGCAACCTCGAATACCGTTTTAAAATGTTTTGGAAACTGGAAGGCACCTTGTTTGTTGATGCTGGCAACATCTGGTCTATTAGTAAAAATGAAGAACGTGAAGATGCAAAATTTGACCTAAAAACATTTATTCCTCAATTAGCCGTTGGTGGAGGTTGGGGTGCCCGTATTGATTTTTCTTTCTTTATCCTACGAATAGATATAGCCGCTAAACTTCGCGACCCTTCAATGCCAGAAGGTAAAAGGTGGATACCAAAATATGAAAAAACATTTTCTCAAATCATGAACATTGTTTTCGGCATTGGTTATCCTTTCTAAAATTCGCATTACAAGTTTTGGGAATTTATTTCAAATGCTTATATTTGAAATACCCAAACCTTATAAACTATGACTCTTAAAAGACAGTTAAAGAATTTCTTTGACGATTTTACCTATTTTTCGCCTTCAGCACGAAGGGCTTCTTTGGTAATATCCGCATTAATTGTACTTTCATTATTTATTCCAGGTATTTACAAAGAGTTTAGCGAGCCACATAACTTACAAACCCAAAAACAACTTAACCACATATACGACAGCTTATTAGCCTCGCTGCAAAACTCTTCAACAACTAAAGAAACAAAGACATACCAAATCACCAACATCAACACTGCCACAAAAGAGCAATGGATAGCCCTGGATGTTAAGCCATACATTGCCGAAAGGATTGAAAAATACCTCGCTCATGGTGGTAAATTCAATAAACCCGAAGATGTTTTGAAAATTTATGGCTTTGATTCTGCTTTGTTTATTCAAATTCAACCTTATTTATTTGTAGAAACCAATAAAAAAGAAACAAACAATAATATAGCACATGTAAAACCACCATCATTGGTAGAAATTAACACTGCCGACAGTACTACCATAGAAAAACTGCCAGGTATAGACCCTTCTTTCACAAAACGTATCCTGAAATACCGTAGTTTGCTTGGTGGGTATTATTCAAAAAATCAATTGCTGGAAGTATTTGGTTTTAACCAACAAATGCTCGATAAAATAGCCAACGAAATACGCATTGACACATCTGCAATTCGTCATATATCTTTAAATTCAGCAGAAGCCAGGCACTTATACCGCCATCCGTATATTGGGCCCGAAAAAGCTAAAATAATATTGAAATACCGCCAACTTGGGAGAAACCCATTAACTTTAGATTTTCTTGCCAAAGAAAAAGTATTCAATGAAAAAGAAATAGAAAAAGTAAAGCCTTATATTATCCATTAAAAATACTGCAATTTAAATTTTATTTTTGCCCTTAAAAATTATTTATTTGACAATATTCGAACAATAAGACTTTAAAAATCAGCTATTTATTACTTACACCACCTCAGAAAAAGCATATTTGAGACACCACAAATAAAATCTTAAAAAAAATTAATACATGCATCCCTTTTGTTTTTGACCGTAATTTTTTAGGGCACCTGTGCTTTTTGTATAATTTTTGTTGTATGATTTTTGCTATCAATGTTTAATGCCATATTAACAAATGCTTAAGCATAAGAAATTGAAAACCTGCAATTAAAAAATTGCATCAAACAATTTCTAAACCAGATAGTCCCGTCTATGACGGGAAAGGTTTATAAAAAGTAAAATATTTTACATTGGAAGTTGAAATAAAATATAGAAATGAGAAAAATTAAAAAAATTGGAGTTTTAACATCGGGAGGAGATGCCCCCGGAATGAATGCTGCCATACGTGCTGTAACACGTGCCGGAATTAGCAACGGGCTTGAAGTTTATGGCATAATGCGGGGATACGAAGGAATGATAGATGCCGACATTCGTCGGTTACTTTCGGGCGATGTAAGTGGAATCCTTCAAAAGGGTGGCACTATATTAAAAACTGCACGAAGCAAGCGTTTTCGCGAATATGAATTCCGTCAGCAAGCTTATGAAAATCTCAAAGCAATTGGGATTGATGCATTAGTGGTAATTGGTGGTGATGGCTCTTTTAAGGGTGCTACTGAGTTTTCGCTCGAATTTGATATACCTGTTGTAGGGTTGCCAGGCACTATTGACAATGATATGTTTGGTACTAATTATACCATAGGTTACGACACTTGCTTAAATACAGTAATGGAAGCTGTTGATAAAATCCGGGATACAGCAAGTTCGCACAATCGGGTGTTCTTTATTGAAGTAATGGGCCGCGAAGCAGGATTTGTGGCTTTGCATGGAGGCATAGCCTGTGGTGCAGAAGCCATTCTTATCCCTGAAGTAAAAGGACAACTTGACAGTTTGATGCAACTCTTGTCTTCTCCCGAAAGGCAAAACAAATCGAGCATTATCTTAGTTGCAGAAGGTCATACCGAAGGTACTACCTTTGAAATAGCAGAAAAAGTGCGTCAAACATTTCCCAGCCTTGATGTACGAGTTACCATCTTAGGGCATATCCAGCGAGGCGGAAGCCCCACAGCCTACGATCGTGTGTCTGCCAGTCGATTAGGCGTAGCAGCTGTTGAAGCACTTTTGGATGATCAGAAAAGCATTATGATAGGCATTCAGAGTGGAGAAATAGTTCATGTACCTCTAAGTAAAACTGTTAAACAAAACCGTGAAGTTAGCCAATCGTTGCTCGATGTGGCTAAAAGATTGGTATAGTATAGCTATATGTATAAAAGCCCTTGTAAACAGAATTGTTTGCAAGGGCTTTTATTATAAGTAAAAAGGCCGTCTCAATGAAACAGCCTTTTTACTTATATATTAAGTGTAAATATTATCTAAAACTAATACCCATCCCTGCTGAATATAAAAAGTAACTATCGCATGTTGAAATATCTCCATGAATAGTCAGAAGAGCTAACTTCAAACGCAAACCAATATTGGCACGGAAAGCTGTCTTAGAACTAAAATCCATAGAAATAGGATTTTCAATATCTTTAACAGCAAATTTGGGAGAATTATTAACAAGCACCACATCACCAGGAGTAGGATATTTCCCAGTTAAAGCAATTTTTGAAGATGCTCTAACCAGACCAATACCTCCATAAACATTAATAACAGGAATATCTGAAGAAGCCTGGATACCAAACATCATAGCACTGGATTTTAATTCAACCCCTTGACCATTATATTTAGCAGTATTATTTATGTCAGCAGCATAGTACATATCTGGATCTGGAGTTAAAAGTATACCAGAAGAACTTGCTTTAAAACTTGTATATGAAACCAGTGCACTCAAACCCCAGAATGGGACTTCTTTTGCCACCGGAATCCATTGTTTAATGTCGTGTTTAACACCAACACCCCATGAGCCTAATTTCAAATTAAAAGAACTTGCATTCAGTTTAATTGTTGGCATAAACCTGACAATAATTTCATTGCCAAACGGCAAA
>JAKPQD010000251.1 GCA_029572965.1 Bacteroidota bacterium
GTTCGGGTATTGCCGAAGTGGTGGAATTTGAAAAACAAAAGTTGATAAACAGATGAAAGATAATATTAGCACAATAGTTGAAAATGGCACAGATGCCACCATTGCGGCAATACCTTGTTATGTGCCGTGCGGTTTAGAATTGAACAAGATTTACAATGAAAGCAATTTGGACACAATGAAAAGGATGCCAGACAATTTCGTTGATTTAACTGTTACTTCACCGCCTTATGATAACCTAAGAGATTATAAAGGATATAGTTTTCCATTTGAGGATATAGCCAAAGAACTTTACAGAGTAACAAAAGAAGGTGGCGTTTTAGTTTGGGTTGTTGGCGATGCCGTTATTGATGGTGGAGAAAGTGGAACAAGTTTTAGACAGGCTTTATACTTTCAGCAAATTGGGTTTTTAATACACGATACAATGATTTACGAAAAGAATGGGGCGGCTTATCCTGCAAATGATAAAAGCAATAGATACAGCCAAGTATTTGAGTATATGTTTGTTTTTAGTAAGGGTAAACCCAAAACATACAATTTACTGAAAGATAGAAAAAACAGATGGGCAGGAGCAACAAACTTTGGAACACCAAGCACAAGAAAAAGCAATGGGGAAACTGGTAAAAGTGAAGCCTTTGTTGTTTCTGAATTTGGTTATAGAAACAATATTTGGAAGTATAATAATGGTGCAGGTTATTCAAGTAAAGATGAAATTGCTTTTGAACACCCTGCTATATTCCCAGAAGAACTTGCACAAGATCATATTTGGACTTGGAGTAATGAAGGCGATGTTGTTTATGACCCGTTTGGCGGTAGCGGAACAACGGCAAAGATGGCACACAAACTAAAACGAAATTGGATATTGTCAGAAATAAGCAGCGAATATGTCCAAATTGCTGAAAAACGAATTGCTCCATACTTGGCACAAACTTCATTGTTTTGATGTCAGGGAGCATGGCACATAACGTATCGATTGGCGAAATATCACACAATGCAAACAATTTCAATATCAAAGAACTATCATTTTATTTGGCAATTAG
>JAKPQD010000271.1 GCA_029572965.1 Bacteroidota bacterium
TGCAATTTCCCGAGTTCCGTAATTAAGCCCGGATATAAGTCTTGCTGTCTGTATGACGCCTGCCGCATAACCAATATACAGGCTCCCGTTATGCTTATTTCACTCCGTCTCATACTCCGTAGCTTTTGACAGGTTGTGGCACACTTCTCGACACCTCTTCGACAGTTCACTCTCGTTCAACTCTTTATATCCATACCTGATTACACTCATGGCGCAACCTTTTCCTGAACGCTAAGCACTGTGCCAGGTTTTAATTTGTATTGATAAATGCAACTTTATATGGTGTTTTTTATTATTTTTCGTTTTTAATCCATTGGGCAATTTCTTCTGTAACTATTTTTCCTGACCTTTTGTCCAGATGAACACCGTCAGTATAGCTAAACGTTTCATTTTTAGGGGTTAAATCAAGGTATCCACATGTTTTGTCTGCTATCTGTTTGATCTTATAATCGAAATTGGGCATACATTGGTGTTCTATGTCCATCAGGCCCTTAGAAACAGGTAACCTTACTAAATACACACTTCCAAATTTGTTAAGAAATTCAATAGTTTTTACCAGATAGTCAAACCTTGCCTGAGAATATTTATAGTTGGACAGGAAATTTTTATACTCCTGTAAGGTACTTTTTGTTCTTCTGTTTACTGATACAGAATCTGTATTGATTGACACTTCAAACCATCCATTTTCATGCAGTACGGCATCTGAAGATTTGAATATGATCCTGTAATAATTACCAAACATGTACTTGAGCAAGTAGTGCAAATTAGGTTTTTGGTCAACAATTTTTATTTGCCCTATGAATGAATTGTTTTCTTTGAATTTTGTTGTATCGTTTGGATTTTCGCCCATGCAAGATATGCTCCAACAATCAACAGTAACAATGAATATGCCGCTATGGCTTTTTTGAGATAGTTTGCGTTTTATACTTTCCAGGTATTTAGGCCCAAAAGGACTAATATTCATATTAAAAGAATAGTTATAAATATCGTTCCCTAAGATTTTATTTGCAACATCAGGTATGATCCCTTGTGCAGCTTTTGAAGTCCCTAAAATCAGGCTATTTTGTCTGGGGGTAGTAAATTTTAGATAATATGGGTCAGAATAACCATCGGCTTTTAATAAAATAAGATATATCGAAACCAGGATAAGACAAGTAAATAAAATGATATATATTATAAACTTTTTCATTGTTTTCAAAATTGAAAATATATGAATTCCTGGCTTGGAGAGCCAAACAAAAAGATAATCATAGCAATGAGGTAATAAAAAAGCCATTGTAATGGTTTGTCCCAATGCGAGGCTATTTTTATGGCATATTGCTGCTCTCGTCCTATCCATTCAACTATAAGGAGAAAAATAATAAACCCCACTGTTATTGCTGACTCTTTGATACCAAGAAAATATGGCATACTAAACAAATTGGAAGAAAATATCCCTGAAATGTAATTTATTGCATGTTCCAGATTTTGAGACCTGAAGAATATCCAAGCCAGAACTGTCAGGCTAAATGTGACAATCATAGCTAACAACTCTTTCAGATTGGGTATTAGTCTGCCCTGAGCAACTGTTTGTAAATGGATCCTGTTCCTGTCAGTTAATAACAATGGCAAAAAATACAAGGCATTCAAAGCCCCCCAGACAATAAAAGTCCAATTGGCTCCATGCCAGAACCCACTTACGATGAAAATTATAAAGGTATTTCTGACTTTCATCCATGTCCCGCCGCGGCTTCCGCCTAATGGAATATACAAGTAATCTCTAAACCATGAAGATAAAGAAATGTGCCATCGGCGCCAAAACTCAGCAATATCTCTCGAAAAATAAGGAAAAGCAAAGTTGCGTAATAATTCTATCCCTAAAAGCCGGGCTGTTCCTATGGCAATGTCAGAATAGCCAGAAAAGTCGCAATAAATTTGAAAGGTAAAAAACAATGCCCCTAAAACAAGGGTACTTCCTGAATAATCTGCCTGGTTGTTGAAAATCATGTTGGCATAAATGGCGCAATTGTCAGCAATTACCATCTTTTTAAATAATCCCCATAAGATTTGGCGAAGTCCATCAACAGCCGTATAATAATTAAACTCCCGTTTTTTCACTATTTGAGGCAAAAGGTGAGTAGCCCTTTCGATAGGTCCGGCAACTAACAATGGGAAAAAGCTTACAAAAACCGAATAGTTGACAAAATTACGTTCGGGCTTTATCTTGTTTTTATAAAGGTCTAAAACGTAAGACAGCCCATGAAATGTATAAAATGATATACCTACTGGCAATATTACTTTGATAGACCCAAGGTTAGCATTTATCCCCAGTAGGTGAAGCCCTTGGGTAAATGATTCTGCAAAAAAATTATAATATTTAAAAACGCCCAGAAACCCCAGGTTGATGCAGATACTAAGCCATAACCAAAATAACTTATTTCTTTTTGTTGTGGCATCATATATTTTGATACCTGTAAAATAATCAAGTGAGGTTGAAAATACAAGCAAAAATAAGAACCTCCAATCCCAACAGGCATAAAAAAAGTAACTTGATATTAATAACAGTATATTTTGTAGATTCAGGTTCTTATTGGTAACAAACCAATAAAGGGTAAAAACGATTGGAAGAAATATGGCAAAGTGTATCGAATTAAAAAGCATTTTGTCTGTCCGTTCAGTTTTAACAATTAAAAGCCTCTTTGCAAAAATGTGAAATAATCAAATCAAACACAAATAAACTATCAGGCAAGGGGCAAAAGGTATATATATTTGATTTTGTTGAAGAATATTGGCACCTCAAATTTAGCATCACCTGTACCTTGCGTAAAAAGAGAGGTTGAAATTGATAATACTTATTAATTCTACTTTGACAGATTAGTTAACCTTTGCTATTAGCCGCTTAGCGGCGAAATCTTTGTAGAAAAAGGTTGCTCATAATTATTAAGCCACGTAGTGGCGAAATATATAATATGCTATATCGGTGCTACGCACCTGATGACTATGGCAATTTTATTGAGCTACTAAGATGTCGCAGCTACGTGGCTTTTTTACCTTCATATTTTAACTGTATGTAATTGAATTTCAATATATTTAATTAGTCAAAGTAGAGTTAAATTTCATTCGTAATTTATTGTGGTTGGTGTTCTTTGCGGAGCAGGTCAGCGTAAGTTTTTACAGGGTTGAAGGTAAGAATAGGCACTTCTACCATTAGGGTAATCCAATGCGCCATACCTCCGTTCCACAGACCGGGCAATTCAAGGGCTTTTACTTTTTTGCCCGATACTGATTTTTCTGAAATAAAACCAGCATTGTTATCTCTGAACCTTAGTAAATTAAACTTAAATCCACTATAGTCTTTTGTTGAGCAAACCAAATCAACCGGGTTGAAGTGAGTAGCCCCGTCAAATATCACTTTTTGCTGGTGGTTGTTCATATCCACCTGCGATGATTCAACTATTTGGAGGTTTGCTTCACCCTTTTTGTTTAACACCCAGAAAGGCCCTCCGCCGGGTTCGCCAACGTTACGTACCATACCACAGACGCGGATGGGTTTGTCAAGTTTTGATTTTACATAAGCCGCAAATACTGAGTTATCCATACCTTTAGGTAAGGTAATGCCCATATATTTTAGCATAAACGTAGCAATGCGTTCTTTCAATGTTTCGCTAATGGTGGTATTAGCCTCGAGGTAGTTGATGTATTCGTTGATTTCTGTTTTTACAAAAACCAACAAACCTGCCAAAGCCTTTTTATACTTGACTGTAACATGCTTCAGATGGTCAGGCACAACGTTGTCGATATTTTTGATAAAAATAAGGTCAGCGTCAATGTCATTTAGGTTTTCGAGCAAAGCTCCATGTCCCCCGGGCCTAAATACAAACTTACCGTCTTTGTCTGTAATAGGGACGTTATTAACATCTACAGCAACGGTGTCTGTTGATTTTTTCTGGAAAGAATACGAAATAGAAAGCTCTGCTTCTTTGTCATATTTTGCTTTTAGTTTTTCAAATTCAGCAATAAAAAGTTGTTCGTGTTCAACAGAAATCGTGAAATGAAGTTGTAGTTTATTTGCACCTTTTGCATACATAAGCCCTTCAACAAAATGTTCTTCTGTAGCTGTTCTGGTTTCGTTGTTGTATGCATGAAATTTAAGCAGCCCTTTGGGCAAACTGCCATAGTTGAGACCTTTGTTTGTTAATAAAGTTTCTACAACAATTTTGGTATCGTCAACATTGTGCATAGTCCGTATATCATAACCCAGCTTTTTCAACGCTCCTGAAAGATCCTGATAGAAGGCAAAACTGTCGATGCTTCGCATCATTATCGAACCTCCTACATTGGCTGAAGGGTTATCTAAAAATTCGTACAGGTTTTTAAACATGCGGCTGGCAGCTCCTGATGCTGGTACAAATTTTAATATTGAAGCTGTTTTGCTATATTCGTCATAAAGCTTTGTCCATTTTTCTATTTCTTTTTCGGAAGGTACTATTATCCCATCATTGATGGTAGCTGGCCTGACAAGGGCTGCAAATTCAAATCCTTTAATGAAGCTTTGAATTTGTTGGTTAAGCTGTTCTTCGCTTATGCCCATTTCTTCTAATTGTTTTTTTTGTATCGGGGTTATCATAGTTGTTAGTTAATAGTGTTTAGGGGATAGAGGATTCTATTTCTTTTTCTCCATAGATATTTTTCTGCCCAAATCAAAGGCTTTAATGTTCAGATTGACCATTTCTTCGCTTTTACGCCCGAAAAGTTTTTTTATCCCTTCTATAAAGCTTTCATAACTCATTTCGATATATGGAGAAGCTGCCCCAAGCATTACAATGTTGGATGATTTTACAGACCCTGCTTCTTCTGCAATTTTATCGGCATCAATTAGTACATGGTTAGGTATTTTGTTGATTTCGTCCAATATCTTCTGATATTCAGGGTAGTTGGGGATGTTAATAAATGGTAATGAGTTGGTGATAATCCAACCATTTTTTGAAAGATATGGAAGATACCTGAGGCTTTCCATGGGTTCTACCGAAAGGATAACATCTGCGCTGCCCAGTGGTATTAAATCTGAGGCTATAGGATTGCTGGATAAGCGCATGTGCGATTGAACGGCACCTCCACGTTGGCTCATGCCATGTACTTCACTTTGCTTGAGATTTAAATTGTCGTGCAGGGCTGCATATCCAATACTTGCTGCAATGGTTAATATACCTTGTCCTCCAACCCCTGCTAATATGATGTCTGTTTTCACTTTTTTTCAGTATTTAAGTTAATTTCTATGTTTTCTTGAAAGTGTTTGGATACATTCGCGGCGCCCGATAATTACAGAAACACCTTTGTACTCAAGTTCTTTTTTCAAAAGCGCCACGGCCTCTTCATGGTTTTTCTTCAGCGGGTTGAACACTACGATGTGTTCTTTTTCTACCCCAAGGCCTTCGCATATTTGTTCAATGCGACCTGTTGCAGAAGATTTCTGGCCTCCGGTCATACCTGTTGTGGCATTATCTGCAATGATAACTGTTATACCTACATTGTCATTTACAGCATCTAACAAACCTGTCATTCCCGAATGGGTAAAAGTGCTATCGCCAATGACAGCTACTGCAGGTTGCAATCCGGCTTCGTATGCCCCTTTAGCCATAGTAATAGAAGCACCCATGTCAACGCATGAGTTGATAGCGTTGAAGGGAGGCAATGCCCCTAAAGTGTAACATCCGATATCGGCAAATACCCGGCCTGGGGTATAGTCTTTTAACGCCTCATTGAGGGCTGTATAAATGTCAATATGTGCACAGCCTTTGCAAAATGAAGGAGGACGATTGGTTACCACTTCTGGTATTTCTGTAACTTTGATGTTTTGTTTTAACCCTAATGCTGCACCAACAATATCTGGGGTAAGTTCGCCATCACGCGGCAATATGCCATTCATACGGCCATGGATACGGGTGCCTACCCCCATAATTCCCCTTAATTGCTCTTCTACAAAAGGATAACCGTCTTCTAATACCAAAACAGTTTCGCATTCGTCATACACTTGCGAGATTAGTTGTTGTGAAATGGGGTAGTGGCTAAGTTTTAAAACCGGGTAAGGGATATTCCCGTCAGGAAAGTTTTCAAGGAGGTAGTTGTAGGTTATTCCGCAGGCAATAATACCTATAGATTTGTTGCTATGATTGGTAAATTTATTGAAAGGAGAGTTATACGCTATTTCCATCATTTCCTTTTGCTGTCCCAGCAGGCTTTTGTAACGTTGACGGGCTATAGCCGGCAATAACACAAAGCGTTTTGAATCATCTGGTATTTGGGTATTTTTCTGAGCTTTTGCAGCACGCCTTACAATACCAGCCCTTGAGTGTGCCAGACGTGTCACAATGCGCACCATAACCGGGAGCTTGAAATATTCAGAAAGGTCAAAGGCCTGGTAAACAATATCGTATGCTTCTTGCTGATCGGCAGGTTCAAACATTGGTATCATGGCAAACTTACCATAAAAACGTGAGTCCTGCTCGTTTTGCGAAGAGTGCATCGATGGGTCATCTGCAACGACAATAACTAAGCCTCCGTTAGTACCTGTGATAGCTGAATTGATAAAGCCGTCGGCTGCAACATTTAGCCCAACGTGCTTCATACATACCAAAGCTCGTTTTCCGGCATACGACATGCCAAGTGCAGCTTCATAAGCTGTTTTTTCGTTGGCTGCCCACTGGCTGCGGATTTTGCCACTTTTCCCTTCTTCAGAGGCTTGTATGTACTCTGTAATTTCGGTAGAAGGGGTACCCGGGTATGCATATACCCCAGAGAGGCCTGCATCAATAGCTGCCTGGGCAATAGCCTCATCGGCAAGAAGTAATATTTTGTCCATGTATATTTTTTGTTCTCAAAAGTATTAAATTCTGAACATTTTTTGCAGGATTCTTTGATGTAGTCTGCTTTTTTCGATATTTACCTAATACTCAGTACAATAATTGGCTTTTTTTTTGTAATTTTAATAATCAATGAAGTGAAATGAAGATAGTTTGTTAATCAGAATTATGAACAACATATATTAAAAGTATTATTGTTATTCTTCGAAGGGGGTTTTGTTTTTCTGACTTATTGAAAATATTTATGGATGGAACATCCTTGCTCTTGTGAATGCAAACATTCCGTCAGCTATCGGGATAATTAATATTGCCTGTATATTCAAACACTTATAAACAAAATTTCTTTCAAGGGTGTTGTATTCATTTTTATTACGGATGAAACGTGCATAATTCAAACACAAAAAAACAGGATAAAATTCATCATGCGAGTTCCATCCGGCCTTTAAAAATTGATTTTATCATGATGAAAACAAAATTGTATGAATGTTAGAATATTACTTCGACGGGTAGCTGCATTAGACCGTGGGTTAGATTCGGATCACCTGCTACTTATTGCTAATCTGCTTTTGGGGAGCTTTTTATGTTTATTAGCTGCTGCCATCAATTTTTGGTTGGGTTTTGGGTGGTTAGTTTCAATGGCTTGTTTTATTTTGTTCTTTGTTTTTTTGGGGATATATTTTTTAGCCTTGAAAAAAAAGTTTATTCAATTTGCTAAATGGTCTTTATGTATTTCTACACTGGTTATACTTTCTGTTATTTGGTATTACAATAATGGATCAAACGGGCCTATCCCGCTTATTCTTGTGGCGGCTTTTTCTTTGCTAATGTACATGTTTGTGGGCTGGCAAAGGTGGATTGTTCTTACTCTTTACATATTAGTACTTGCTGTTCATTTTTTGATAGAATGGTACTTTCCAGGGAGGATTAAACCATATCCTGATGAAAAGACCCGGTTGATAGATTTTTATTCAAGTGCTGCTATGTATGTGATGCTTATGAGTTTAATCATGATATATATTAAAAATATTAACCAACAACAAAAAGAAAAGGCTGATAGGGCTAATGAGCTAAAAACAAAGTTTTTGTCAAACATGAGCCACGAAATTCGAACCCCGATGAATGGTATTATTGGTTTTGCCCAGATGTTAAAAAAAACTGGGTTGACAGAAGAAAAACGTGAGAGATATGTTAATGCTATTCTTACCAGTTCAAAGCAGTTATTAAATATTGTGAACGATATACTTGATATTTCTAAGATTGAGTCTGGGATGATCAGCCTTTCATTAAGGCCTGTTAATATTAAGAAAGTGATTTTTAATGTTATCGCAAATAATGAATTACTTGCCGTTCAGAAAGGTTTACAATTGTTATATAATATAGAAAATTATAAGGAAAATGAACTTTTTCTGGCTGATGAACAAAAACTTGGGCAGGTGCTTAACAATCTTGTAAACAATGCTTTAAAGTTTACTTCAAATGGCAGTATTACTATTCATTGTTGGGTGCTTGAGAAAGAATTGAAGTTTTGTGTAGAAGACACGGGGAGCGGAATTGAAGAGAAATATCAGGGCGCTATTTTTGACCGTTTTCAACAGGTAATGAATGGAAATAAGGAAAATGTTGGTGGTACAGGGTTAGGCCTTGCTATTTGTAAAAATTTTGTTACCATAATGGGAGGGAAGATTTGGCTTGAGTCGGTTCCTGAAATGGGGAGTAAATTCTTTTTTACCATTGAAAAAAAGATTCCGGAAGAAAGCAGTACTACAAAAAACAATGAAAAAGACATTAAAAGGGTTGATAATTTAAAGTTTAAATCAACAAGCATATTGGTAGTAGAAGACGATGTTAATAATTATAACCTATTGAAGGAAATACTTGCCGAACGGGGGGTTACAACCTTTTGGGCGCAAAATGGCAAAGCTGCAATAAAAATGGTAGAAGAAAACCCTCATATTAAATTAGTTTTGATGGATATTAAATTACCCGATATGACTGGTGTTCAGGCTTTGTTTCAGGTGCTGAAAATACGCCCTTTGCTAAAAGTCATTGCAACCACAGCCTATGCTTTTGAAGAAGAAAAAAAAGAATTGATGTCGGTTGGTTTTGCTGATTATGTTTCAAAACCCATTAAAGTAGAGTTGTTGTTTAAAGCATTGAATGATAGCTTGAGTTAATGGTTAATGGTTAATGGTTAATGGTTAATGGTTAATGGTTAATGGTTAATGAATGAGTTGGGAGGTTTTTCTAAAATTTGTTAAAACGCGGGCATATGAGCCTGTTTTTTATCAAATTTGCATTAAATTAGGTGGGTAATGAAACGCAACATATTTATAGGATTGTTCATTTTATTTAGTGTTGGATTGCTTTCACAATCTAAAACAGCCTATACTGTTGGGGTTAACAGCCTTGGAAATTATGGGCTTAAGGTGGACAGGGGAGATTCACTTTCTTTCTTCTCGTTTAGCTATACCTCGTTTAATTTTAATAATACCTTTAATTCGAAAGGGTTTTCAATGAATGCTCCGTCATTGGGCAATTCTAATATGTTTGATGTGGCATATTTCAGGAATAAAGACCTTAGTAAGCGATTGACATTTGTTTACGGAGGAGGGATAAGCCTTGTGTCGTTTCCTAATATTACCAGCTCATCTGTTGTTGTGAAAAATGGCGGGTACAAGCCAAATTTCGATTTAAACCTCGGGTTGGTTTATAAAATATCTGATAAAGTAAGCGTTTCTGCTTCGTTTAATCAGCGATATGGTTATTCTCCCTATTTTTATGATAATTCATTGTTTGGCAACTCTTTTCTCAGTCCTTTTCATAATGCTGGTTTTAATTCGTTCCACAATTCACCTTTTGACCCGTTTTGAGAAGATGAATTACGAATTAAAAATTACGAATTACGAAATAATGTAAGTTGAGAACAAACTTCGTAATTAATTAAATATCTGTTATATTGTATTAGCATGTTTCCTCCTTTGAGAGAAGAAAGTGTAAAAGGTGTTAATTCTACGTTCGACCTGACAGCGTTTGCAGAACCTGTCAGAGTCATAAACGAAATTGATTTTTAATTCGTAATTTGTCATTCGTAATTGTTTTTTTCTGCCATAATTTCACCTTTGCAACCTGTATATTTGTCAGTTATTGCGCTTGGCACATCATTTGAAAAGCAGTTATCAGCAAAAAGAAGTCAAACTTAAAAATTAACTGATATGTCTAAAGGTAAGATAGGAGTAAGTACAGAAAACATTTTCCCGATTATCAAAAAATTTCTCTATTCAGATCATGAGATTTTCCTTCGTGAAATCATTGCCAATGCCATGGATGCATCTAATAAGCTTAAGGCGCTTGCCAGTACTGGTGAGTATAAAGGCGATGTTTCAAACCTCAAGGTTTCAGTAGCTGTTGACGAAAAGAAAAAGACTATAACCATTTCTGATAATGGTATAGGGATGACTGCCGATGAAGTAGAAAAATATATCAACCAGATTGCTTTTTCCAGTGCCGAAGAATTTGTTGAGAAATATAAAAACCAGGCTAATTCTATTATCGGTCACTTTGGTCTTGGGTTTTACTCAGCTTTTATGGTTTCTAAAAAGGTTGAACTCTTTACCCGTTCATATAAAGAAGGTTCAAAAGCAGTACGTTGGGAATGCGATGGCAGCCCCGAATACATTATTGAAGATACTGAAAAAGAAACCATAGGTACAGATGTTGTACTTTATTTAGATGACGAATCAGCTGATTTTGCTACTCAAAGCAAAGTAAATGAGCTGTTGAAGAAGTATTGCAAATTTTTGCCTGTGCCTATTGCTTTTGGTAAAAAGAAAGAGTGGAAAGATGGCAAAGAGGTTGAGCTTGCTGAAGACAACATCATCAACAACCCTACACCAGCATGGACCCGCAAGCCATCAGACCTTACCCACGATGATTACATGAAATTCTATCGTGAGCTTTATCCAATGGCCGAAGAACCTATGTTTTACATTCACCTCAATGTTGACTATCCTTTTAACCTCACAGGTATCTTATATTTCCCTAAAATAAAGAATAACATTGAAATCAGCCGTAACAAGATCCAGTTATACTGCCGTCAGGTGTTTGTAACTGACTCTGTTGAAGGCATAGTGCCTGATTTCTTAACCTTGTTGCATGGAGTTATTGACTCGCCTGATATTCCGCTTAACGTTTCGCGTTCGTACCTGCAAAGCGACCAGAATGTGAAGAAAATATCAAGCCATATTACCAAGAAAGTGGCTGACCGCTTACAAGAGTTGTTTAACAACCAGCGCGAAGACTTTGAAAAGAAATGGGACAACCTCAAACTTTTCATCAATTATGGTATCATCACCGATGAAAAGTTCTGGGAAAGGGCTGAAAAGTTCACTTTGCTCAAGAATGTAAGTGACAAATACTTTACTTTCGAAGAATACCAAAAGATTATCAAAGAAAATCAAACTGATAAACATGGAAGCCTGGTTTATCTTTATGCTTCTGATAAAGAAGGTCAGCACTCGTTTATAGAGGCAGCTCAAAACAAAGGCTATGATGTACTTGTTATGGACGGGCAGCTTGATACACACTTCATCAACCATGTTGAAAGCAAGTTGAAAAACAGTCGATTTGTCCGTGTTGACTCGGATATAGCCGATAACCTTATTCAAAAAGAAGAAGCAAAAGAGGTTAAACTTACCCAGCAACAAAAAGATATGCTTTCACCTGTATTTAAGAGTGTGATGCCTTCAAATGGCCAGTATTATGTATCTTTTGAAGCTATGGGCGAAAATGATATGCCAGCTGTCATTACCCGTAACGAGTGGATGCGCCGTATGAAAGATATGTCTGCACTTGGCGGAGGAATGAATTTTTATGGTGAAATGCCGGACAATTACAACCTCATTGTCAATGCCAACCATCCTTTGGTCAATAAGGTGCTTCAGCAAACTGAAGAAGCAAAACAAGCTGAAATCAAAGAAACTGTTGAACAGATTACTAAGTTAACTGCTGAAAGAGAGGCTTTGATGGCATTGCACAAGGATAAGAAATATGATGAGATACCTCAGGCTGAGCGTGATAAGGAAGCTGAACTGGACAAAAAGATTGATGAGTTAGAGGATAAGCGAAATAAAGTGCTTGAAGAATATGGCAAAACCAACCCTTTGGTTAGCCAGATTGCTGATTTAGCTTTACTTGCCAACAATATGTTGAAAGGCGAAGCATTGAGCAGGTTTGTAAAACGTAGTATTGAACTGATAAAGTAGATATATAGATGCTTTGCTTTTGAAAAGACAAAGCATCTGCGAAATAAAAAGCAAAAGGTCGTTGATGTACCGTCAACGACCTTTTGCTTTTGGCCATTGATGATTATGCAATGGCCAATGCTTGTTCTAAGTCGGCTTTAATATCATCAATATGTTCAATACCTACAGATAAGCGTAGCTGACCGGGTATTACTCCAGACTTCTTTTGTTCTTCTGGGCTTAACTGTTCGTGGGTTGTTGTAGCCGGGTGTATTATTAAGGTTTTTGCATCTCCAATATTGGCAAGGTGGCTAATTAACTTTACATTATTAACAACTTTGTCAGCAGCTTCCTTTCCTGCTTTAACTTTGAAGGATAATACCCCTCCAAAGCCATGTTTCATGTACTTTTTAGCAAGTTTGTGATATGGGTCGCTTTCTAATCCCGGATAATTGACAAATTCTACTTTTGGATGTTTTTCTAACCATTTGGCAATTTCCAGGGCATTATCCACAGTGCGCTGTACACGCAATGAAAGAGTTTCCAAACCTTGTAGTAAAAGGAAAGCATTGAAAGGACTTAGCGAACTTCCATAATCGCGAAGGCCTTCCACTCTGGCACGTATGGCAAAAGCAATATTTCCAAATGGGCCTGCACTTCCAAATACTTCCCAGAATTTTAATCCATGGTACCCTTCTGAAGGTTCAGTAAATTGGGGGAACTTTCCATTGCCCCAATTGAAGTTACCTGCATCTACTATCACACCGCCAATGCTTGTTCCGTGACCTCCAATCCACTTGGTAGCCGATTCAACAACAACGTTAGCGCCATGTTCTATTGGGCGGAACAAATATCCTCCAGCCCCAAATGTATTGTCCACAACCAGTGGAATGCCATGCTTTTGGGCAATAGCTGCAATAGCATCAAAATCGGGTATATTGAAACGCGGATTGCCAATGGTTTCTATGTAAATAGCTTTAGTATTTTTATCAATCAGCTTTTCAAACTCGGCAGGTTCATCGCCATCGACAAACTTTGCAGTAATGCCAAGCCTTTTGAATTGCACTTTAAACTGATTGTAGGTTCCACCGTACAAGTATGAGGTAGAAACAAAGTTATCCCCGGCCTGCAATATGTTTGTCAGAGCAAGGAACTGCGCAGCCTGTCCTGACGATACTGCCACAGCAGCAACTCCTCCTTCAAGCGCTGCAATGCGCTTTTCAAACACGTCGGTAGTTGGGTTCATGATGCGTGTATATATGTTGCCAAATTCCTTCAAGCCAAAGAGTTTAGCCGCATGTTCTGAGTTGTTAAAAACGTAAGATGTCGTTTGATAGATAGGAACTGCCCTTGAATTGGTAGTTGGGTCAACTTCCTGTCCTGCATGCAATTGCAGCGTTTCGAATTTCCAATTTTCTTGTGCCATAATGTTGTTTATTTAATTTATTGTAAAAGTATAAATGGGGTTTTTTTCCAAAATACCGTCTATGTGGCATTTTACATACCATAAATGCGTTATGGGGCGTGTCAGATATAGTATTCAATACTGTCAATCAGCCCGTTTTTCATGGCATACATGATGAGCTCTGAAGAGCTGTTTATCTCAAGCTTTCGGAAGATATTCTTTCGGTGTGTCATAACAGTGTGGAAGCTGATATTTTTTTTATCGGCAATCTCTTTAGTAGTTAAGCCTTCGGCTATTTGCCTGACAATTTCTATTTCAGCCTTTGTCAGGTTAGCTTTTACTTTTTGTTTGCCTTTGCTCTTGGATTCGCCAAGAATAGTTTCCATCAACTCAGATGAATAGTACTTTTTGCCCTTATAAGTAGCCTCAAGAGCTTGCAAAAAATCATCTTTGTCAGTGGTCTTTAACAAAATATTTGAAATACCTATAGAATTTAGCACATTAATCTCGTCACGACTAATACTATTGGTCAGAATAAGTATTTTTATATCCGGACATTTACTTTTCAGTCTGGATAGATCTTCGATATTATCTATTCCTGCCATTTGATGGTCAGTAATAACAACACCTTTGTCTTCAGGGCAAATTAGTTGATGTACATAAGCAATGTCTTCAGCAATACCTTTTACCTCAAACTTATCTTCGTTATAGATAATACTTACAAGGCCTTCAACAATTAATTGTTGCGAATCGGCTATTATTACTTGTATTTTGTTATTCATAATTATTAAAATGCTATTAGAACCTATATTTGTTTGGATAACAACAAAATTAAGCTTTAATTTATAAATTACCCGATTAAAAGACCTTCAATTCTTACTTTATAGCTACCGTCTTTGAGCTTGGTCACGGCATTAACCAGCCCGCTGTGGCGCCATTGCAGCATGCAACGTCTTGGGAGGAACCAATATCTGCGGCCAAGTTCAATTTTTTCTTTAGATTCCTTAATAATTCCCTCATAAGCCTGGGATACATAAAATCCAATATCAACAAATCCTTCTGAACGAGGGCGCAATGGACCTGTAACATGCCAGTAAATAACGCCATTACGAGGGTCAACATCGTACACTACGCCACAGTGTGTCACCGGGCAGCCACAGGACATTCCCATAGGCCTGCCAACCATAACATCGCCTTTTTTAACGCCAAGATCCTTGACTAATGAAGGGTTGTAAGGCAATATAGTTTCTTTAGGCCCAGGCTCACCTTCAATGATGTCGAGGATAAAGTCAAAGTCGCGTTGGAGACTGTCTTTCCAGTCGAGCTTTTTGCCAAGGTTTTCGGTATGTACACAGTTGATACAGTTGAAACGACCTGTTTCTATTGACGCCATTGGCTTAAGATGAATACACTTCTTTATTTCACTCTCTTTGCTGTCAATAGCTTTTGCAAAATCATTGCAGGTGCGGTATCCACATGCGCCACAGTTCAAACCTGGCAATGATTCTAATACTGTTTTAGTTTTTATCTCTTCCATAATGTTTATTTCTAATGTGAAAAAATTGAATTTAACTGTAAAACCTTTTGTTTAATGGTTTTTTTGAATATTTCGATATCTGAATCTGTTGTATAACGCCCCATACTTACCCTAATGGCTCCACGGGCTTCAAATTGATTGAGCCCAATGGCTTTAAGGACATGCGAAGTGCCATCTCCTCCATGATTTGAAGAACATGCAGAGCCTGCCGAAACAGCAATGCCCATTTCGTCAAGCATCAATAGTAAACGTATCGTGTCACCTTCTAATCCTTGAAAGCTAAAGCTAAGATGTCCGGGAATCCTGTTGTTTGGATGCCCATTGAGGTAAAAACCTTCCATATTCTCACTTAAATCGTCAATAATGGATTTCTGAAGCGTGAAAAGTTTGATGTTTTCATTATCCATGTCCTTGATAGCCAGTTCAGCAGCTTTGGCAAAGCATACAATAACTGCAATGTTTTCTGTAGAAGAACGCAAGCCGTTTTCCTGGCCTCCACCATGTAGAATTGGAGTTATTCTGGTATTTTTTCGCACATATAAGGCCCCAATGCCTTTGGGGCCATATATTTTGTGGGCATTGATAGTCAACAGGTCAATATTGCTCTTGACTACATCAATAGGCAACTTGCCAAAGCTTTGACATGCGTCGGAATGAAAAAGAATATTGTGTTTTCGGCAAATAGCACCAATTTCAGCAATAGGTTGAATGGTTCCAATTTCGTTGTTGGCATACATCACCGAGACTAATATAGTTTCAGGTTTTATAGCCCTTTCTAAAGCTTGTAAATCAAGTGTTCCATAACTGTCAACAGGAACTAATGTGATGCTGAAACCTTCTTCTTCAAGCCATTTGCAAGTATTCAATATGCAATCGTGCTCTATTGCTGAAACAATGATATGATTGCCTTTGTTTCTGTTTGCAAATGCTATACCTTTCAAAGCCATGTTGTTAGATTCACTGCCACTAGAGGTAAAAAGCAGTTCGTCAGGTTGACATCCAATGTATGAGGCTATTTTAGCACGAGAATTTTCTAAAGCTTCCTTTGACCTTGTACCATAGGTATGCATACTTGATGCATTTCCATATATTTGGGTAAAATATGGCATCATTGCTTCAATTACCCTAGGATCAGTTGGCGTTGTTGCTGCATTGTCCAGATAAATACCTTTCATTGCTAGTTTTGTTGTTGTTACCCCTCCGAGGGTTTTAAACCCTCGGAGGGGTATTGTAATTTATTCTCCAATATAAAACAGCTCTTTTTCCATAGTCCGCAATACCCCAAAGTGGTTCTTGGCGCCAATTTCCTTTTTGCCAACACAAATGGTGCAGGTTCCAACCGGTGGGTTACCACGTAAGTACATGGGCATTTCAACATCTTGAGCTTGGGTTATCTGGCGTACAATCGGGTCAATGCCTATGCCATACAGGGCATTGCTTTCTACAACCTTAATGTCTTTGGCCGCTTCCAACACCCTGTATCTAAACACTTCCCGTTCTGCTTGCGATATAAGGTCAATCTTCGTGATAACACTTATATCTGCTAATGTTAGCATAGGCCCTATTTTGCGTGGCAGGTTCATGCCGCTTGTTGCTTCAAGAACTACAATGCCTAATGAATTTTCGATATATGGAGAGCATCTGAGGCACAAACCTGCTGTTTCGACAAAAAGATATTCTGCTCCGGTGCTTTCTGCCCATTCTACAGCCTCGTCCAGCACTACAACATTGCAATGGTCTGGGCACAGTTCGCCTGAATATATTTTGCGTGTAGGAATTTTAAATTCTTCGCGGATGGTTTCGTCCTCATCTGCAAATAGTACATCTATTTTAATATATGATGTTTTCTGGTTTTGCGCAATCATTCGTTTGATAACCTGTCTGATTACTGTGGTTTTACCACAGGTTGGAGGTCCTGCAAATATTATTAGCTTCATGTTCTTATAGTTTAATTAAATTAAGATGTTCAGCTTTTAGTTCTTCTCCAGCCCTAATGATACTGCGGAAATGAAGGATTATGTCATCCATTTTTCTCAGATTTTCAACTGCTAAGCGTTCTTCAGGGTTGGCAACTACTACTTTTTGCATTGCCCCGCTTTTCATGATAATACGTTTGTCTGAAAGCAAGGCTATTATTGGGTCGTGTGTAACAAATACAAAAAGTTTATCATATTTTTTGAGCAGTTCCAATGCTTTTGTCTTGTTTATCCCTGCATTTTCAATTTCATCCAAAAGAATAATTGGGGAATTGCCTATTACTACTGCATCAGCTATTAGTAGTGAACGAGTTTGCCCGCCAGACAGCTCTGTCATGGCAGTTTCTTTAATAATGGCTTCACCAGTGAGCTGGTTGGCAAACTCGATGGTTTCATTCACCACGTTTTCAATGTTTTCAGCTCCACGTACTTTAGCGTGAATGGTCAAAAATTCTCCAACGGGCAAATCGCTCAGAAAGTTGGTGTGCTGTGATATTAGTGCTATTGGATGTTTTGAGGGGTCGAAGGAGAATTCGGCAGGTATTGGATCGCCATTGATCAGTATTTGTCTGCCAGAAGGGGTGTTTCTGTTGGCAAAAAGCTCAATATCGTTGATGAGTGTGGTTTTTCCACAACCAGTTGGCCCAACAATACTCAATATTTCGCCAGGTTTCAGTTCCAGCGAATCAACCTGTTCTTTTGAACCGTCTTTACCTTGTCCGCCTTTAATTTCTATACTTTTTATATCCATATCAATATTTTTCAACAAAAATATACATTAAGTACACCGACATAGTGTACAATAGATTTGATTTTGTAATATTGCACTATGAAATGTTTCATGTTTTAACCTGCATTACTATGGCTTTAAATGAACAACACAGGTATTTCGATTGCAGCCAGTGCCTTTTCAAACAGCTAAGCTGCACACTTATTGAAGATTCTGAGTTTGAGGTAATTCGTAAGACTTCGTATCAGATGAAATACCAGAAAGGTGAGACTATTTTAAAGCAAGGGGCTAAAAGTACCGGTCTGCTTTATTTGCATAGTGGCATTGTTAAGTTTTCTTTTAAAACTGAGGATCAGCGAAATATTATCACAACAATTGTGCGTGGTCCGAAGTTATTGGGTGGCGCTAATTTGTTTTTCAAGGATATTAATATATTCAGCATTGTTGCAGTTGAAGATTGCGATGTTTGCTATATAGACAGCAATGCATTACGAAGTGTTGCCCTAAATAACGGCCGATATACGTTAGCTATGTTTGAAAGCACTGCCAGTATGTTCCAACATTCCATTTTTAACTTTATCAGTCTCGCACACAATCATGTAAATGGCCGGATTGCTTCTATTTTGTTATATTTATGGGAACATGTTTATGAAGGTTCAGGTTATGATTTTATTATTAGTCGTAAGGAAATAGCTGAATTTGCTGCCTGTTCGCATGAAAATGTTATCAATACCCTGTCTAAGTTCAAAAAGGAAGGGTTGATAGAACTCAATGGTAAGAAAATTGAGATTGTTAATATAGAAGCTTTAAAAGAACTCAGTAAAAAAGGATAATATGTTATCAAAGAAAACCAGATATGCCATGATGGCTATGATTAAGCTTGCCACCGAGTATGGAAAAGGCCCTATTTTGATTGGCGATATAGCCCAGAGTGAAAATATTCCCCAACGTTTCCTTGAGAATATTTTGCTTGAGCTAAAAAAGATGGGTTATCTGGGAAGCAGGTTGGGCAAAAGCGGTGGATATTACTTATTAAAGCATCCTAAGGATGTGAATTTAGCTGAAATAATAAGGCATTTCGAGGGGACAATAGCCTTACTGCACTGTGTGTCTGAAAAAGCGTATCAACCATGTGAGTTTTGTAAGAACGAAGCAGAATGCAAGATTAAATCGGTGTTTAAAGACATCCGGGATTATACTTTCAGGCTCTTAGAAGGAAAAACCCTGGAAGAGCTTGCCAGTTCTAAACAAACGGATATGTAAAATTTAATTCCTTGAAACAAAGGATGTTAAAATAAAAAATGAAGTATTTTCGTCGATGTCTAAAAAATGATAATTGAGCTTTCTGGCTGTTCTTCTAACTATGTCGATGAATCCAAGGCCTGCACCGCCCACTTCAGACAATTCGCCTTCAGAAATTTGTTTCATGTATAATTCGTTTATTTCTTCACGACTTAAATTGTTTATGTAGTCAATTTTTTTCTGCAACGCCTCTCTTCGGCTTCTTTCAACAATATTTCCGGTAGTGATACCGTATTCTTCTTTCGATTTACTCAGCATAAATATGCCTCGTGATATAGGCTTTGGGTCATTGCTACTTTTGATTTCTGCATGTTTAGTGATGTTTTGCATGCATTCTACCACTACAAAATTAACCCTTCGTTGTATCAGCCCTTTGTCATCAGCTTTTGAAATACTTGATTCTGCTAAGGCAGAGAAAGCTATAGTAATTTGCTGGGTAAATTCTCCTTCATACGCAAAGCTTATTTTGTGTTCACGTAAGCTTTGCAAAAAATGCTCGGCTATTTTTATAAATCGCTTGGGGTCGTCGTTTGGTATATTATTTATATCAAAATTCATTTTTCTGCTGGTCAATTTTGCTTGTATTTCTTTTCAAAGATAGAAAGAATAATAAGAAAAAAAATGCGCTTGGTTATGGATGAAAGAATATTCCATCTTAAAAGTTTTGGAAGTTTAATACATTTGCCCCAATCATGCGTATCTTTAATGATAAATACTAAAAGAGCATAACATCTTATTACATGGACAAATGTCGCAAAATATTAATGCAATACTGGGGTTTTAGCCAATTCAGGCCGCTCCAGGAAGATATTATTGCGTCTGTACTCGAAAAGAAAGACACCCTGGCGTTGATGCCCACCGGGGGGGGCAAATCTATTACGTTTCAGGTGCCTGCATTGGCGATGGACGGCATTTGCATTGTGGTTACGCCACTTATTGCTTTGATGAAAGACCAGGTGGAAGGGCTGAAAAAGAAAGGTATTAAGGCTGTGGCGGTGTATTCGGGTATGTCTAAAGAAGAGATAGATATAGCGATGGATAACTGCATTTATGGTGACTTTAAATTTTTGTATTGCTCTCCCGAGCGCTTGGGGACTGAAATATTTCGTATGCGACTTCCAAAGATGAATGTCAACCTGCTGGCCATAGATGAGTCGCATTGTATCTCACAATGGGGTTATGATTTTCGGCCTTCATATTTGAAAATTGCCGAAATAAGGGAGATAATACCTGATGTCCCGGTGCTGGCTGTTACAGCTACTGCTACTCCTATCGTGGTGGACGATATTATGAAGCAGTTGAAGTTCAGGCAACCCAATGTGTTCCGAATGAGCTTTGAGCGTAAGAACTTGGTTTATCTTGTTCGTGAAGTGGAAGATAAAATAAGCTATTTGCTAAAGGTGTTTGGCCCAACACGAGGAAGCGGCATTGTTTATGTCCGAAACAGGATGAAAACCAAAGAAATATCAGACTTTTTGAATAAGAATGGTATTTCATCCGACTATTATCATGCCGGGCTGACTGACGAACTCAGGAGTTCCAAGCAGGATGCATGGAAGAGTGGGAGAGTGCGTGTCATTGTTGCTACCAATGCCTTTGGTATGGGTATAGATAAGCCTGATGTTCGGACTGTGGTGCATGTTGATTTGCCAGATTCGCCAGAAGCCTATTTTCAGGAAGCAGGACGTGCTGGTCGCGATGGGAACCGCTCTTTTGCTGTTTTGTTGTACAATACCAATGACAAGCTCAGTATTAGCCAGCGTATTGAAACTAACTTTCCTGATTTGTTTGAAGTGAAGACGGTTTACAATGCCCTTGGCAATTTTTTCCAGATTCCCTACGGCTCTGGTAAGTATATGGCTTATGATTTCGATTTGGCGAAGTTTGTAGGTACATACCGGATGAATGTACAGAAAGCATATAGTAGTCTGAAGATATTGGAACAAGAAGGCTATATAGAAGTTACAGATTCAATCAACAATCCTTCCAAGGTCAAGTTTCTGCTTGGTCGTGACGATTTGTACCGTTTTCAGGTAGCCAATGAAGCCTTTGATGCTTTTATAAAACTGTTGCTCAGGTCGTACGAAGGCCTTTTTTCAAGCTATGTGAGCATTGATGAATCGGTATTATCTAAAAGGGCTAATATTCCGCTTGATAGTGTATATAAGTACCTGAATAAACTGTCTTCTGCTAAAATACTGCATTATATTCCCCGTCGAAACAAGCCTGTGGTGGTTTATACCGAAGAAAGACTTGAGGATAAAGCTTTGCTGCTGTCGGTAGAAAGTTATCGCTTGCGAAAAGACCGCTACGTGGAAAAAGCTGAGACCATGCTTCATTATGCCACAGCTACAAACAAATGTCGTAGTGTTATCCTGCTTCAATACTTTGGCCAGAATGACGCTTATAGATGCGGGCAGTGTGACGTTTGCCTCAAGCGCAACGAGGCAGATGTAAGCAAGTATGAATTTGACCTGATAGTGCAGGATATAAAAAACCTGCTTCATGAGCCACTTTTATTAGTTGATATTTCTAAAAAGCTTGAACAGCGATATGGCTCGGAGAAGCTAACTAAGGTCATCCGCTATTTACTTGACAATGGTAAGTTGAAATATAATGAAGAACAGTATTTGCAATGGGTGCATTAATAAATCCTATTTCTTCACCATTTTCAAAGGAAATGGCAAATTGTTGAAATGAAAGTGAGGAAATAAAGTCTTTTCAGCTCCAAAACCTGCGTAGAACCTTGCTAATGATTCGATACGAGAACCTTCAAAGTCAATTACTTCATCCTTATTGGCATGTAAAAGGATATATTGGTAAATAAGCCAGAAATTGGCTCTTTTTTCTTTACCTTCGCTTGAAGTAGCAGGTAGGATATAGGTTCGCCTTTTGTTAAAGTTGAACCATAAAGCCATTGACAGAATATTCTTATCTTCATCAGAAGTGGCAACTATTTCAGCCATACCACGTTTGAAAGCTTCATGATATAAATGATAGGCAGATTTTAATTCTTTTTTGCCAAACTTAACAGGTAAATGCTTATCAATAAATTTCAAAAAGAAGTCTATATCTGGTATAGAAGCATAATTGAGTTTGTATTCTTTAGCTTTCTTAATATTGCGTACATGGTTTGACGAGAAGGCATTCTCAATATCAGTTATAGTTTTTTCTAAATTTAAAATATAGGTAACACCTGAGTTGTGGCAACAATCATTAAGCAAACTAATATCATTGCTGGCATTAAGCGAAAAGTTGGAATAGTTGTATTGTCTTTTTACGTTTTTCACAAATTCAGATGTTAACTCTGAATTTATTATTTTTTGGCCAAATATGCCTAACTGTTGAGTAAACGTTGGTAAAATGGGGTATTTCAGTAATCCCATCTTGTTTTTTACCGGAAGGGGCATCACTTGCTCATAATTATCGCTGACAAGAGCTTCCCAGTCCGGGCATACAATGTCAAGATACCACGAAAGTGCATATATCAAGCCATAAGGAGAAGATTCAATGGCTTTATCCCACTGCGCACGGTCAATTTGGTCGTTTGATAGTAGCTTAATCAATTCTTTTCGGATGGAGAGGTTTGATAAAGGTTGTTGAGCTTTTGTTTGAAAGCCTCGTTGTTAGCCACATTGATTAGGCCAATCAGCCCCTGGATAATGGTGGTACGTTGCATAATCTGCATCGGGCTCAGTGAGTTTTCGTCCCTGAAAACTATCTTTTGGGCTTTGTATCCTGTACCGTCTAACGAAACTGCAACAGCAGCTTCGTATTTGTCAAATATCAATACAGAAGGCTTGTTTCTTCGGTTGTATTTCGAAATGGCAGTAATCAGCCTGTTTTTGATATAATCAATTTGTTGTTGCCCAAGGTAAGGCGAACCCAGCATCAGTTTGACAAGGTCAATCTTCGCTAGTGTTTTATAATCCTTTTTTTTGAGCAGCTTGTTGTATTCTCTTTGCGAGGTATGAAGCATTAGCTTAATGTATGCTTGAGGAATACTGTTTACATCGCCCAGTTTGTTGTTTTTCTTTCGGGCTTTGTATTCTTCTTTGGCATATTTTTGTTCAACAGGCAGGTAAAATCTCCATTTGTGGGTGCGTTTCCAGGTTTCTGTTACAGGGTTAGGCTTCCAGTTGCTTTCTGGTCGTTGAAGAATTGGATCAGCTATTTCGAGTTGGCGGCTTTCTAAGGCAAATAATATACAGTTGATAAAATGTGCCCAACCTCCACCTAAAGTTTGGCCAACACTGCCCCAAAGGGTTGCACGGCGAGGGGCTGTTGAAGATGCAGTGTTTAAGGTATAATCCGATTCCTGGTTGTTTAGGTTTAGCAAACTATCTATGTAGCTTTGGTCAAAGTTGACCGGGTAGTAGATAAATTCGGTTTTTTTATTGAAAACCTCGTCAGGGTCAGCCATAATCAACTTATCAAAGTCATAATTATAGGCAGAGTCATTATCCATTTTTAGGTAAACATTGTAATCAGCCCCAAAAGTCATTTGGGTGATGTTGATGGTTTGTTGCTGTGCTTTTGCAACAATGGTGGCTCCTACCAGGGCCAGGATGCAAAGAAAACTTTTATTCATCGGCCAGTTTTGTAGTTCATTTATTAAAGTGAGTCTCAAATATCAACAATAAAGATATTGAGATATTTGAGACTTTATCTTTTGTCTTACAATATTTTAAGACTAATTCTAAAAATTCTTATGCGTCTATCTTGGCATATTTTGCATGTTTTTCAATAAACTCGCGGCGAGGCGGGACATCTTCGCCCATCAACATGGAAAAAATACGGTCTGCTTCGGCTGCATTTTCTACTGTAACCTGCTTTAAAATACGGTTTTCAGGATTCATAGTAGTACTCCACAATTGTTCTGCATTCATTTCGCCCAAACCTTTGTATCGTTGTACGTGAACCCCGCCTTTACCTTTGCCGATTTCTTCAATAGCTGCCATTCGTTGTTCTTCGGTCCAGCAATATTTTTCTATTTTACCTTTTTTTACCAGATATAGTGGCGGACTTGCAATATAAAGATGTCCTTTTTGAATAAGGTCGAACATGTACCTGAAGAAGAATGTCATGATTAGTGTAGCAATGTGGCTTCCATCAACGTCAGCATCAGTCATGATTATAATTTTATGATACCTGAGTTTCTCAAGGTTCAATGCTTTTGAGTCGTCTTCGGTTCCAATAGTTACTCCAAGAGCAGTAAAGATATTGCGTATTTCTTCGCTTTCAAAAATTTTGTGTTGCATAGCCTTTTCAACGTTCAGGATTTTACCCCTGAGCGGAAGGATAGCCTGAAAACGTCTGTTACGCCCTTGTTTAGCTGTACCACCTGCCGAGTCGCCCTCAACAAAGAATACTTCGCATGTAGCAGGGTCTTTATCCGAGCAGTCTGCCAGTTTTCCGGGAAGCCCTGAGCCAGAAAGCACGTTTTTGCGTTGAACCATTTCACGGGCTTTGCGGGCAGCGTGGCGGGCAGTAGCAGCAAGGATAACCTTATTCACAATTTGCTTAGCATCACGTGGATTTTCCTCAAGATAGTTGGCAAGTTCTGTACTTACAGCAGCATCAACGGCTCCCATAACTTCATTGTTGCCAAGCTTTGTTTTTGTTTGTCCTTCAAACTGAGGTTCAGCTACCTTTATAGAAATTACAGCCGAAAGGCCTTCGCGGAAGTCGTCACCTGAGATGTCAAATTTAAGTTTTGAAAGCATACCTTCTTTTTCGGCATAGGCTTTAAGGGTACGGGTAAGCCCCCTTCTAAAACCTGCAAGGTGAGTGCCTCCTTCAATGGTATTGATATTGTTTACATAAGAAAAAACGTTTTCAGTAAAAGAGGTATTGTAATGCAATGCTATTTCTACTGGTATTCCGTTTTTTTCGGTATCGATATAGATAGATTTTTCAATTAGTTTTTCCCTGTTGGCATCGATAAATGCTACAAATTCCTGTAACCCGGTTTCTGAGTAAAAAATTGCCTGACGTGCTTGGCCATTTTCGTCCAATTCGCGTTTATCAACAAGTTTAAGGCGAATCCCTTTATTAAGATAAGCCAGTTCTCGCAAACGGGCTTCTAAAACCTCATAATTATATTCGGTAGTAATGGTAAATATTGTTTCGTCAGGTTTAAAAGTAATGATAGTACCTGTTTTTTCAGTATCTCCAACAGTCTTAACCGGGCCAAGGGGCTTTCCTTTACTGTATTCCTGTACATAAATTTTTCCGTCACGATGGATTTCGGCTTTCAGATAATTTGATAAAGCATTTACACATGATACCCCTACACCATGCAAACCTCCGGATACTTTGTATGAGTCTTTGTTAAATTTTCCTCCGGCGTGAAGGATAGTAAGTACTACTTCCAATGCCGACTTTTGTTCTTTTTCATGAAAATCAACCGGGATACCACGCCCATCATCGGCTACTGTAATAGAATTGTCCTCATTAATAAAAACTTCAATATTTTTACAATGTCCGGCCAACGCTTCGTCAATAGAATTGTCAACTACTTCATAAACCAAATGATGAAGCCCTCTGGAGCCTGTATCTCCAATGTACATGCCTGGCCTTTTACGGACTGCTTCAAGTCCTTCCAATATCTGGATACTATCTGCGCTATAACTTGACGTTGTTTCTTTGTCTAAATCTTCTTGCATGTTTGTATTTTTGTGCTTTGTAAATTGTCTTTTATTTTTTTAAACATACAAAGATACTATTTCCAGCCCAACATTCAATACAAAACCATTTTTAGGGAAATAATGTTTTCAACAATTTTTTTGTCTTTTTGTTAGTTTCTTTAGTAACTTAGTATCTGAGGTCTTGTTTTTAGGTACGAATTTTGCATTCTTTCGGTTTTATTTGTAATGAAAGGTTTTAATCTTTATTTTTTAATTTTTAATTGATAATCAATGTTGTACAATCCTCAAAACTATAAAGTGGCAGATAAACCCATGGAGCCATTTATAGATGAGCAGGAAATATGGGATTTTATTGATAGTTCAAAACCTGATTCGCATAAGGTCAAGGACATAATTGCCAAATCGCTTGATAAACATCGGCTAACACTTGAAGAAACAGCTACTTTAATTAATTGTACTGAACCAGGGCTTGTAGAGCAAATCAAAGAAGGGGCAAAAACGTTGAAAGAACGCATTTATAGCAAAAGGATAGTGCTCTTTGCCCCATTATATGTTGGCAACTTATGTATTAATAATTGCTTGTATTGTGGCTTTCGAGTTTCAAATACCATGCAACACCGCTCTACTTTAACGCATGACGAGCTTGTAAACCAGGTAATAGCTCTTGAAGATAAAGGCCAAAAGCGCCTGATATTGGTTTTTGGTGAACATCCTAAATATAATCCTGATTTTATCTACGATGCAGTAAAAACCGTTTACCAGGTCAAAAAAGGCAATGGCGAAATACGCAGGGTGAATATTAATGCTGCACCTCTTGATATTGATGGTTTCAGAAGAGTGAAAGAAGCCGGGATTGGCACATACCAGATATTTCAGGAAACATATCATCGTGGGGCTTATGCCCAATACCACAAAAAAGGTCCTAAACAGCACTACGACTGGCGTCTTACAGCTTTGGACAGGGCGCAGGAAGCAGGTATTGATGATGTAGGTATTGGGGCACTGGTAGGTTTGTACGATTGGCGTTTTGAAACATTAGGGCTAATCAGGCATGTCAACCATTTTGAAGCGGTATATAATGTAGGGCCACACACCATATCGTTTCCCCGGATTCAAAACGCTTCACATTTGAATATTGGTAAGGATTATAACGTAAGCAACGAGGATTTTACCAAAATGATTGCTATCCTTCGTTTGGCAGTGCCTTATACCGGAATGATACTTACAGCAAGGGAACCGGCGTTTGTGCGTGATGAAATACTCGAATTTGGTGTAAGTCAGATTGACGGTGGTACCAATATCGAGATAAAAGGATATACTAAAGATGAAGCTGAAGGACAAAACCTTGACAAAGAGCAGTTTCAGATTAATGACAATCGCAGCCTGAATGAAATTATCAATGAATTGGTTGTAAAAGGGATGATTCCATCATTCTGTACTTCGTGTTATCGTGCGGGGCGTACTGGCGAGCATTTTATGGAGTTTTCGGTACCAGGTTTTATCAAACGTTTTTGTCAACCCAATGCAATACTTACATTTGCCGAGTATTTACAGGATTATGCCCCGGAAGACACTAAAATAGCAGGGTATGCTTTGATTGAAAAAGAGATAACCGAAATGGAGGATGCTTCGCTGAAGCAAAAGCTTGTTGAAAAACTCGAAGCGGTGAAGACCGGAAAACGTGACTTATATTTTTAAACAGGTATAAAAAGAAAATGCAGCGCATCGAAGCGCTGCATTTAATGAATGATTTAGAAACTAAAATAAAACCCCAAAACTAAAACCCTTAAAACCTTTAAAAGCAGAATGTCTTTGATAACATTCTCGGACGTTGATACAAAGATATATTTATTAACCTTCAGCTGTAAATGGTGAAAGTACTAAAATCAATTTGTAAAAACACTCAATTTTATATGAGTGAAAATACTTATATAAAAGTTCTAATTCGCACAAAATCAGATTAATAGTAGCTTTCAATGAATATTTGACTTAACTGAAAACCTTTCTTTTTTAAGATTTCTATGGCATCATTTATCATGGCCGAACTGCCGCAAAGATATACTTTTTGGTCCAAATCAATTTTGGAATCATGCAAATATTGGGTCAACCTGCCATGATAACCGCCAGAGTTGTCACCTGTTGTACAAATGGTAATTTTATCTTTAGGGTAATGCTCCTTTTCATAGGCATCTTCAATATACCTGACACCATGAATAATATGATAATTCAAGTCTGGGAAGCTTTGTGTAAAACTGTGAAAAGGGGAAATACCTGTGCCTGAGGCAAGAAATAAGTATTTCGTTTTGTTTATGTCTTCTTGGTCAAGGCAAAAATGACCTGAGGGGCCTTCAATATGAACATAATCGTTTATTTTAAGATGTTTTAGTTTGGGAGTAAGCACGCCATCTTCAACTTCTTTTACCAATACTTCAAAATATCTGCTATTGGTGCCACTATAAATGGTGTAAACCCTAAAGCTTGAATATTGCGGCAACTTGATCCTGATATGCTGCCCTGCTTTAAACGTTTTGTTTTTACGCTCAAAGCTAATAATAAAGGCATCCTTTGTGAGATGTTTAATGGCTGTTACTTTGTGGTATTTTTCAATATCCTTTTGCTGAATTTTTAAATTTTCCTGAAAAGTGATTTCTGGTGAAACTGAATGCATTAACATATTTTCGATGAGTTTGATTTATATTACACAAACACATAAAACAAAAAAGTGTTGAATTTGCATCCAACACTTTCTGTTCATTGGTCTTTATTGGTTAAATAAGGTAAAAATGATTAATGGTGATGTTGGTGCCCCGAAGGTTTTGCTTTTTTCTTTTTTGAATGAAAAAGTGATTTTTTCAGTTTGGCCAACCATGATATTTCGTCAGTAAAAGGCAATGTAAGCTCAAAGGTGACCGGATGGAAACTCTTTGTACGTCTGGAAGAGTCCACCTGCACTACTTTAAGCAGCATTTTACCTGAGTTGAAATCGATGTTTTCTTCTGAGAAGCCAACAGCTGTAAGTTTACCGCCAATGTCCACGCCTGTGTCGATACAAAGGGCTGCAACAGCTCCTCCTCCCGGAAAATAGACTGGATTGGGAATATCTGACATGTCGTAGTTGTAATCCTTGTCCTTGCTGGCATATTGAAGACGGTTTTTGTTTTGCCTGTATTGGGTGCGGAAATGCCCATGTACCAGCAGGTATCCGTCCCATACCGATAAGCTTTTTTGCAAAAGCCTGTCGTCATTGTTTAGGCAATTTTCTTCAATAGCTATATTTTTAGAATTTATGTAATTACGAAAGTCTTTGTAATGTTGTATTTTCAATTGTTCTTCTAACGGAAAATCTAAAAAAGGACCGGCATGCGAAAAAAGCAGGTTCAGTTGTTTTTTGCCAGAACCTAAGGTTTCAGTATGAAATAGTTGCAGATTGTTAATAAATTCAAGATGATGCTTATCTATTTGGGCTTTAAGACTTTCTACATCATGGGCTTCATAAGCTTTCAAAGTGTTTTCGTAGCCGTGTTTGCTCCACTCTAATACTGCTTTTGGGTTAGAAGCTTCACCTTCAATGGCATTCAAAAGCAGAAACTCGTGTTCGCCCAATAAAGTAACCTTTTCTTCTTTAATATTTGTTATTGTGTTAATAACATCTTTTGGTTCAGGGCCACGGTCTATATAATCCCCGACAAATATGAGCTTTTTGTTGTTGTATGACGAGATAGCATTTAACACGGCCTGAAGTGACTGATTGTAACCGTGGATATCTCCTATAGCCCATATATATTCTGACTTTGCCATATTGCTATTTTTTTTAAAACATAAAGTTAATGATTTTTTTATCCTCAAATTGAATTTAAAATTATTATTTAGTACTTCTTTGAGAGATATTGTAGTGCAAAATTTGTAGAAGCAACAAGGCTTTTGTGTATCTTTGTTTTTTTATAGGTTACAGCTTGGAAAATGATGTTTTTTATACAATAAAAAGGCCTGCTGAGGGTGTTTTTAAAGATAAGGGGAGTAAATTTCTGGCTTTTGCTTTTCCAATTGAAAGTGAGCAGGAGTTTAAAGACCATTTAGCGAGGTTGAAAAAGCAGTATTTTGATGCACGCCATCATTGTTATGCATTTGCAATTGGCATCAATCGCGAGATTAACCGTTCTGGCGATGATGGCGAACCTTCTGGGACTGCTGGGAAGCCGATTTATAACCAGATACTTTCGTCAAACCTTACCAATATTGCCATTATCGTGGTCCGTTATTTTGGAGGAACCTTGCTTGGTACCAGTGGGCTTATACAGGCGTACAAAGGGGCTGCTGCCGATGCTATAGCCAATGCCGAAGTGATTGAAAAACATGTTCAGGCTAAGTTAAATTTGAGTTTTGAATATGAATTACTTAACCAGGTATTGAAAATAGTAAAAGGCGAAGGCGCTGATATCCTTAATCAGCAGTATGACAATACTTGTACGCTTGAGGTTTCAATCAGAGCTTCAAAATTAGAACTTTTGAGTAATAAATTGGAGAAAATCCCGGGAGTAAGAATTGAACATTAATCTCAGTTTGATTTTTTGGAGATAAGATGGTAATTTTATATTTCTGCTGACATAAGGTTGTCACTTCACAAACATAGCTTTGTTGTGTTAAACTTAAAAACTACTAAAATGAAAAAAGCATTGATCATTGTTGGCTCAATAATCGGGTTGCTTGTCCTGGTTGTTGTTATTTATCTTGCTGTTATGGGGATGTTCTCAAGTCCCAAGGTTACAGAAAAAGAGATGGGGCCTTACTGTTTCGTGTATGAAGATTTTACCGGGCCATATCAGAATACCGGACCTGTTTTTGATAAGGTTTACAAGGCAATGACAGATGCTGGCATAAAAAGCACGCTTGGGATAGGCGTGTATTTTGACAATCCTGCTGAAGTCCCGGCTGAAAAGCTTCGTAGCCAATGTGGCGCTATTTATGATATTGCAGATTCGGCCAAAGTGGCTAAACTGTTGCCTACTTATAAGTTAGGAAAGATTGAGAAAAAGACGTTTGTTGTGGTTGAGTTTCCAATAAAAGGAGCAATGTCATATATGATTGGCCCGGCGAAATGTTATCCGGTGCTGGATAAATACTTTACAGAAAAAGGCATGAAGGCTGCCGAATCTTTTGAAATATATGATATGCCTAATAAAGTAACTTATTATATCATGGCAGGCCGGTAATTTTAGGTTTTCTGCAATTAAAAACTGCATAAGGGATTGTTACGCAAAGCAATCCCTTTTTGTTTGCTTCTTTGTTATGCATGTTTTCAGGTTTTTCAAAAATTGGTTCGCGGCCTTTTTCTTGTAGGACAGAATACCAGGACTCCATAAATGCCAGCATAATAAAGTATTGTTTAACATGGCAGTTCTTTCTTTTTATTTCCAAACAAAAGAGTAAACCAATTGGATTTTTGGGATTAGGTTTTTTATTGCTGAAGCAAAAATGTTTACTGAATGTTTATTAAGCTTTTTTAATGTGTAATTAAGATTTAAAAACGTAAATTTACCAATAGTTGGAAATAGGCATGGGGCAGTTACGAAAATATAAAATGCAAATAGGTATCATACTTTCATTAGTGTTTTTAATGGAAGCGATGCCTTTATGCCTGAAATCTATTCAACAGCCTGATAATACTTACAATACAATAGTTAAAACGTTTTCAGGGGCAGCTTCAAACCAGTATTTTAGACCTTCCAAAGCAACTAAAGCAGCTGTATTTTTTAAACAATTCTTTTATGAAAAAACATATTTTGAAAGTGTTTTTTCTTCCATTATTGCAGCAAATATGGTTAAGATATATTGCTGTACCCCAATATATTCAAATGTTTCATTGTTGAAATTTATTTGCATTTTTAAAATCTGATTTATTTTATTTTTTAACAATCAATGGAAAATGTTCGTAGCCATTAAATGGTTGACGGATAATTGGTTAAACGTATAATAAAAGTAATCATGGGTATAAATCTTGAGAAAATAAATGAAAACACTGAGCCCACGGATGATAAAACCAATTGGGTTTATATTATAGTTGGCATAATCATTTTGATTACTTTGCTTTTATTGACCAACTGAGCCTTTGTTTTAGTATGAGCAGATACTGTTTATCGGCCTGCTCTAAGCCTTTATTGATAATTGACTAAAAAAATAGAACTTACTGATGGAGCATTTACCAAAATTAATTGAAGATCTTGCCCTGATAATGATTGTAGGGGCTTTAGTAACCTTATTGTTTAAAAAAATCAAACAACCATTGGTGTTAGGGTATATTATAGCTGGTTTTTTTGTTGGGCCTCATTTATCGTTAGTTCCGACAGTTGCCGATACAGAAAACATAAAAACGCTTGCAGAAATTGGGGTCATCTTTTTGTTGTTCAGCTTAGGCTTAGAGTTTAATCTGAAGAAATTGCTGCATATTGGAGGAGCTTCGTCTATTACCGCCTTGGTAGAAATAGTTTTTATCACGCTGACAGGGTATATGTTGGGAAAGTTTATGGGATGGACTACAATGGACAGCATATTCCTGGGAGGGATGTTGGCAAGCTCTTCAACTACCATTATTATAAAGGCTTTTGATGATTTTGGGATTAAAACCAGGCAATTTGCTCATGTGGTATTTGGGGTTTTAATAGTCGAAGATATTGTGGTAATACTTTTATTGGTTTTGTTGCCCACCATATCGGTGGCTCAGCAATTTGCAGGGGTTGATATGCTGTACATAGTACTGAAATTGCTGCTTTTTCTTGTTATGATGTTTGTTTCGGGCATATTTATATTGCCTACATTGATGAAGCAAATGAGGAAATTTCTGAATGAAGAAACTTTGCTGGTATTGTCAGTCGGGCTTTGTTTGGGAATGGTTGTTTTGGCTACCCGCATTGGCTTTTCTGCTGAGTTAGGGGCTTTTATGATGGGTTTTATCCTGGCCGAGACATCTTCTGCCGAGAAAGTAGAACAGGTTATAAAACCGGTAAAAGATTTGTTTGCTGCAGTATTTTTTGTTTCTATAGGAATGATGATAGATCCTGCAATAATCATTGAATATGGTTGGGCAGTGATAGCCGTTACGTTATTGACTATATTTGGGAAGCTCATCAGCACTACTGCCGGGGCTATACTTTCTGGCCAATCGCTCAAACAATCGGTACAGGTGGGTATGAGTATGTCTCAAATAGGTGAGTTTGCCTTTATTGTGGCAACGTTAGGGCTTTCATTAGGCGTGATAAGTGAGTTTTTGTTTCCGATAGCTGTTGGGGCATCGGCAATAACTACGTTTACAACGCCTTACATGATTAAATATTCAGACAAATTTTATGGTTTCTTAGAAAGAAGCTTACCTGCAAAATTTCTTGAGTCAGTAAATAACTATTCGCTTAGTACTCAATCAATTAAGTCGGAGAGCAGATGGAAATCTGTATTTAAATCTTATATGTTTATTGTGCTTTCCAATAGTATTATTGCTTTTTCGTTATTATTTCTGTTGGTTGAATTTTTATTTCCATTTTTAAAAGAGGTTTTCCCTCATCAGGTAATATTTGGAGTTGTATCACTTATTGTTTCACTTGGCGTTATTTCGCCGTTTTTGTGGGGAATAATGGCAAAAAGGCCTGGCGATATAGCATACAAAGAAATGTGGGTCAATGAAAAGTATAATAGGGGCCTTTGTTGATATTAGAAATATTTAGGGTAATTATTGGGCTTTTAATCGTTGGTTTTTTGGTCAATGCTGTTTTTACAACGGTTGTAGCATTATTAATATTGGTTCCGTTTATCCTTGTGGTTTTATTTATTTTTTCTAATCATATTAAGAAATTTTATCAGCGTTTAGAAGATAGGTTTTTGAACAACCTGAATACGCAAAAAAGCCATCAGGACAAGGATGATGCTTCAATCAATACACAAAAGCAAATTTCGCAATACCTTGACCAGACTCCCTGGAATATCCATATTATAGAGCTTGAGGTGGGGCCACATGCTACGTTTATAGGACAAACGCTTGAAAGTCTTTCATGGAGGGAGAAATTTGGGATTAATGTTGCTTTTATCAAGCGGGGCGAGGAAATGATTTATGCACCATCACGTATAAGCAGGCTTTTCCCGTTTGATAAAATTGGTATTATAGCTACAGATGAACAAATGCTGGCTTTTTCTGCTGTTTTCAACGAAGTGGATAAAATAAACTGTGTTAAACACAAAATTGAAGATGTAGGTATTTGTGCAGTTCAGATAAATGAATATAATAAACTTAAAGGCCTTTCAATAAAGGATTCTCGGATACGTGAATATACCAATGGCATGGTAATAGTGATTGAAAGAAATAAACAAAGGCTACTGAACCCTGTTTCGGCTACAGTATTTGAGTGGGGAGATATTGTTTGGATAGCCGGAGAAAGAAGTAAAATTCAAAAATTAAATCAAAGATAAAGTTGGGTAATACTTCCAAAATCAACTTTTATTTCAAATGATTTGTTTGGGTCGAGGCCGGTAAGCAGGCATGATAAAGCTCTGATAACCCCGCTATGGGTTACGACCAGGAGGGTTTCATTTGTGTGGGCTTGCTTTAAGAATGTGGTAAACTCTTTTACCCGCTGGAGCAATTGCCTGTATGACTCGCCATTGGGGCAAGGCTGGTTAATCCAATCCTTGAACCAGTTATTAGCTTCAGTGGTTGGTGTGATTTCATCCCAGGTTTTACCTTCCCAACTGCCAAAGTTTAGTTCCAACAGTCTTGAATCATAGGTAACAGGTGTTCCGTTGGCTATATCTTCGGCCAATTTTCTGCACCTGAGCGAAGGACTTGAATAAACCGCCTGAAAAGACTCGTTTTTCAACTTACTAACAATTTCATTCTTTTCTGTATCGTATGAATTGGCTGTATCTACATCTGTTTGCCCATAGCAAAGCCCGGCTGGGACGTTAACAGTAGTATGGCGTATGGCAATGAGTTTCATAGTTATAGTCCACCTAACTTCACTTATAAAGGGGAGGAAATAGAAACAGCTTGTTTTGCAATAATAGCTCCTACATAAACGGCAATCTCGGTTAGTTGCTGTAAAGCTCCCAGTACATCACCTGTGTATCCTCCTAATTTGCGGGTTACATACCATCTGAAGTAGATAAATAGCGGCAAAGACAATGCTAATATTACAAGTGCTTCTTTCCATGAGATAAAGAAAAAACCTGCAGTGCCAAATATACCGGCAACAATGAATGTAGTTATTGAACCTTTGTGCCCTATTGGTTTTGACTTGCTTAGAGCATCTTTGCGTACATATTCAGATGTATAAATAAGGCATACAGGCATAAAGCGACTGAATGCATGAGCAGTGACAAGCATTATTGGAATTTCAAATATAGAAAAGCTTGAAATACATAAGAATTTGGAAAGTAACATAAAGATTAACCCTACAGCTCCATAAGTTCCAATATGGCTATCTTTCATAATCTCCAGGATGCGGTCGCTGGTGTAGCCTCCACCAAAGCCATCGCAAAAGTCAGCAAAAGCATCCTCGTGAAAAGCCCCGGTGAGCAGTACTGTAGTGGCCATGCTAAAGATTATAGCCAATGTCAATGGCAGAAACATATACAGTGTCCAAAATACCAAAGCCCCGGTACCTCCAACAATAAGCCCGATAAATGGGAAATAACGCGTTGCGGCATTTAGCATTTCATCAGAAAATGCCATATTTTTTGGCACCTTAATTCGGGTGTAAAACATGATGGCGGTTAGGAGGATATGAAGCTCTCGTTTTATCATATTACTCTTTATTTGAAACTCCGGCACTTTCAAAGCTGGCCATTTCGTTCAGAAACAATACGGCCGATTTTATCAACGGATAGGTAACAGCAGCTCCGGTACCTTCGCCAAGGCGCATGCCCAAGTCCACCAATGCAACGCCTCCAAGGTAGTCGAGCATAGCTTTGTGCCCCTTTTCTCCTGAGCAATGACAGAAGATACAGTTGTCCAGAATGGTTTTATCCATATTGTAAGCGGCAAGCAAAGCAGATGTCACGATAAATCCATCAACAATGATAATCATGCCATTGGCTTTAGCTTGCAGCATGGCTCCACACATCATGGCTATCTCGAAACCTCCGTACGTAGCTAATATTTCTAACGGGCTTGAAACATTATGCTTGTTTGAAGCTGCTTTCAGAATGGCAATTTTTCGCTTTAAGCCTTCATCGTCATGTCCGGCACCTTTTCCTGTGCAATCTTCAATGGCGATGCCCGTATATTTGTTCATCAGCAGTGAGGCAGAAGATGTATTGCCAATACCCATTTCGCCAAAGCTGATGATGTTGCAACCTTTCTTAAATTCTGCATTTACGATGTCTCTGCCTTTATCCAATGTTTTTTGGCAGAGTTCGACAGTCATGGCAGGTTCTTTCATGATGTTTTTCGTTCCCCTGCCCATCTTGGCATGTACGATATTGGCTCCCTGAGGAAATTCAAAGTCCACACCGGCATCTACCACTTTAAGGTCAATACCATTTTGGCGGCAAAAAACATTGATAGCTGCACCTCCCGAAAGAAAATTCATTACCATCTGGTAGGTTACCTCTTTAGGGTAGGGGCTTACGCCTTCGTCTGCCAGGCCATGATCGGCAGCAAAGACAATATGTGTAGGATTCTTCAATTCTGGAGACAGCGTGTTTTGTATCATCCCAATTTTGACAGCTATATCTTCAAGCTTACCAAGTGAACCAAGAGGCTTGGTTTTAAAATCAACTTTGTGTTGTAATGCGTTTTTCATAATAAGATAAATAGTTCTATTTCATTTTTTTTGTTAAAACCCCTCCTAACCTCCCCTTATAAAGGGGAGGAATCAGACGAAACAATGTCAGTGCTGTATTTCCTCCCGCCTGAGGCGGGAAGGGGTAGGGGTGGTTTTGATTTTTACCGGAATTCCTGATACCATCAGATATACAGCATTTGCTAATGAAGCAATGTATTGGTTCATCCAGCCTTGAAGGTCAGCAAACTTTCGTGCAGATTCATGTTCGGGGATAATCCCCATACCAATCTCATTGCTTACAACGATTAACGTGAAGTTCTGTTGGATAAACTTTGTCCATTCTTCTTTTGCTTGTGTTAATGCTTCTTCAACCTTATATTCATTGTCATGGAAAATATTGGTAAGCCAAAGCGTTATACAATCAAGCAACACAGTTTTGCCATGTAAATCAAGCCCAGATATATGCTTTTCTTCTTCTATGGTTGACCATTGATTGCCTCTATCTGCCTGATGTCGTTTGATTCGTTCTTTAAAATCGGCATCCCAAGCGCGGGCTGTAGCCAAATATACCGGGTTGGCAGATTTTTGCTCTGCTAATTGTTGAGCAAATCGACTTTTGCCAGAACGCTGTCCACCAGTAATGAAAATGATTTCAGCCATACTGAATTATTCTTTCATTTTGTTTAAGGTCTTTTGCGAAACCGGAAATATGGAAGGTTTTCCTGACAAAGGGTTTATTTTGGTTATAACCACGGTATTATAAACTTTTTCAATATTTTCATAAGTCAATACTTCTTCGGGAGAGCCTTTTTGCTGAATTTCCCCTTTGTTGAGCAGGATAAGCTGGTCGCAGTATTCGCCTGCAAGGTTTAGTTCGTGGATGATCATAAGCACTGTAAGCCCTAACTGTTCGTTAAGTTGCTGAACAAGGTTAAAAACCTGTATTTGATGCGTGATGTCGAGATGCGAAGTAGGTTCATCAAGCAATAGCAGTTCTGGTTCTTGTACAAGTGCGCGAGTGATAGCTACCATCTGTCTTTCGCCTCCGCTAAGCTGCGTCAGGTACTTGTTACGGAGGTGAGCAATATCAGTAAGGTTCATATATTTCTCGGCAATATCGTAATCGTCTTTTGTATCGAAGAACTGGTAGCTTTTGTGGTAAGGGATGCGCCCCATCAATACGTAGTCTTCTACTGTTATGTAGGGCGTTTCAATGTCTTGTGTCACTATGGCTATGTTGCGGGCTTTTTCTTTGTGCGAAAGATGTTTCAGGTTGATTCCATTAAGCTTTATTTTCCCGCTTTTGAGCTTCAGTTCTCCGGTAATACCTTTGAAAAGTGTAGTCTTTCCGCAGCCATTGGGGCCTATGATACCTACAAAGCTTCCTTTGGTAATGCCAATATTAATATTGGAGATATGAAATTTGTCGTCATATCCGCAACTTAGGTTTTCTATTTCAAAAAAATAAGCCATAGGCTAACTTAGTTTTGCTTTAGTAGAACTGCGGCTTAGCATTACAATGAAAACTAAACCTCCTATAATACCTGTGATTACACCAATGGGCAATTCGTTGGGAGCAATAATGGTACGGGCAACAGTATCGCAGAAGACAAGAAAACTGCCGCCAGCCAGAAATGAGCTGATAAGCAGGATGCGGAAATCTGAACCTGTTAAAAGACGCATCAATTGAGGTATGATAAGGCCTACAAAGCCAATCACACCTGCAACAGCCACACACATGCCTGTCAATAAAGATGCCAGGATAAACAATATTTTAATAGCCACATCAGTATTGATACCCAGGTGGCGTGCTTTATCTTCACCCAGGCGCAAAGCATTCAGCGGATGGATAAACAGGTATGATACGGCTAACCCGGCAACAGACATGGTGACACCAAGAGCAATCAGGCTGCTATTGGGCTCGTCAAGCGACCCCATAATCCAAAACACAATGCTTTGGATGTTGTCGCTGGTGGTGTATGACATGAGCAGCATCATGCCTGATGAAGCAATAAAGCTTATCATTACGCCCACCAGTACCATGTTTTGGGTCAATACTTTGCCGTTTCGTACACTCAGAAAATATACCAAAAAGATGGTGGCCAATGCGCCTATAAAGCCTGCAAGTGGCAATAGAAAAGCCCCAACTCTCAGGCTAAGGCCTGTAACTATTATAAAAGCAACACTTAGCGCAGCACCTCCTGATATGCCCATTGTGTATGGCTCAACAAGCGGGTTGCGGTAAACACCCTGGAGTATAGCCCCGGCAATGCTCAAAGCCCCACCTACTGAAAGGCCTATATATATCCTCGGCAGGCGAATGTCTCTCAGAACGGTATATTCCATGCTTCCTTTTCCGTTAAACAGTATTCGCGGGATGTCTGTCAATGAAATATGCAACTCGCCAATGGAAAGCGATATCAGTACAGACAATATTGTAAGTAGCAGGAACGCTAATATCCAAAGCCCCCATTTGATGTTTTTGGAAATGCTCATGGATACATAGTTTTTATAAGTTGTTCAACAACATCTACAAAACTAACTGGGTCGGGGCTACATGCTTTGTCTGAATCAACAATGAAGATTTTGTGTTTTTTCACAGCGCTAATATTGCTGTATTTTAGCCATGCAGCTTTTTCTTCATCGCCCACAACGCCCATGGTTACAATAAAAATAAAATCAGGGTTTCGCAAAACCACAGCTTCGCGGGTTATAGTGCCTTGTTTGAGGTCAGCAGCAATGTTTTGTCCGCCAGAGTATGTGATAAAGTCATCCATGAAAGTATTGGGAATAACCGTAAATAGCGGTTTTGCCCCAATTTCATAAAATACTTTGGGCTTTTTATCCTTTGGGATCAATGATTTTAACCGGTCCAACCTGGCTTGTTGCTGGTCAATAATGCTTTTGGCCTTGCTTTGCTTGTTGGTAAGCCTGGCCAGTTCTGTAAGTTGCTCGCAGATTTGAGTGTATGATTTTGGCGAAGGCATGACCTTTACTTTGAGGCCAATCTTTTTCAAAGCAGCAATATCTGTAGGTTTTGTCAGGTCAGTTGTTATCACCCAATCAGGTTTTAAGGTATATATCTTTTCGGTGTTGATTTCCATCCCGGTAATTACAATGCTTTTTTTATCCTTAATAGCTTCTATACAATAGTTGGTACAGCCTACAAGTTTTTCTTCGGCTTCAAGAATATACAGCATCTTGGTTAGCGAAGGTGCTAATGAAACAATACGCTGCGAAAATGTATTTAAGCTTAGTATGGCAAATACGAAAAACAGAATATACCCGGGTTTCAATTTCATGATTTCAACATTTATTGAATTATCAAAGTAAGTATTTGTACGTTACTTGAGAACTATGAGGAATGTTTTTTTTATAAAAAAGCAAAGACACAAAGTGCAAAGAACAAAATCTAATTGAGTTTCTTTGTGTCGTTGTGTCTTTGCGTTTTAAAATCTTTATTAATAACTAAAAACTACAGAATTTGGGAAGCTTGCAGTGCCAAAGCTAAATAGCTTTTCGCCTTTGGCGTTGTACCCAATTGCCATAGAATTGGCATCGTCTAAGCAAATGATGTTGCCGGTTTTTGGGTCAACATCCATGCCAAAAAACATATGATCAACTAGTTTTGCTGTAGGTAGTTCTGTAGCTGTGATTGCCATAGCATAAAGTCCATCATTGAGATAATAAATTATACTACCATCTTTATTTGCTGCTATACAATTTACCTCAGATGCGTACATTGTTTTTAAAGGGAAGTTATTTACCACTTTTGTCGATAAGTTTATTTTGCTAATACCCGAATTAGTATAAGTCAAAGGTGAATAGTTATTTTTATCCGCTACTCCTTTACAATATGCCCAAATATTATTGTCTTTATCAGTTACCAAGTCAATTGGAACAGAAGCAACTTCAAATGTATTGGTAATTTTAAAGGTAGACGGATCTATTTCAATTACAGTATTTCCATCATTATCCCATCCACCCGCAATAGCTGCGTAAACTTTTGAATTTACTACTATCAATTTTTCAGGACCTGTTTCAACGTCTAATGAATCGCTTTTTGTAAGCGTCTTTAAATCAATACTATAGATATAATTATTTTCATAATTTTTCCCTTTACCGTTGGATATATAAACAGTATTTTCATTAGCTCTAACTACGTTTCGAGGATAAGAGAATCCTCCAATGTTTTTAATTACCTTGAAATTTCGCATATTTACTACGGTCACCTTTTGCGAGTTGTTAACTACAATAAAGCCTAAAGTGTCCACAATTTCAAATGCTTGTACTACGTCGCCCACAGGAAGTCCATTAGCACTATTATAAAGGTTTTTTACAGTCTTGGCAGGGTCGCTGTTGTAAAAAGTAATATCGCCATTGGCACTGCCAAAGTTTCCTTCGCATACTACAAACATCCCTTTCAGGTTGTTGGCCGTGATGTCCGGGGTGTCTTCTGATTTTTCGCAAGAAGTCAACAATAAAGCTACACTGCTAAGTGCTAAAAGTGAGATTTTCAAAAAGTTACGTTTCATAATATTAAAAGTTTATAATGATTAATAATACTTTTCAAAACATATAATTCAATTTTACAGACCAATACCTCCCCGGCATTGGATAAAGCCTGATGAGCTCATAAGCTTTGTTGGTCAGGTTATAAGCGGCGAACAGCAGTCCTATTTTTCCTTTGCCTAAGGATTGCTTTATTCCAATTTGTGCATCTATCGTTTGATAAGGCTTTAGTAAAGCATTATCGTCATAAAAACGGTCGGCTGTAAAGTGGTGCCACAAAGTGAATTCCAGAAACCCAACATTGAACTGGTTTTTCCAGGTGGTGATAATCCTGGGCGAGTAAATCATTGGCTTTTCCTGGTTGTCAACTTCAGTCTTGAATAACGCCCTGTTTAAAGTAACCATCAGCTCTGATTGGTATTGCCATTGCGGTTTCTGGAGGTTAAACATAATTTTGGTCTCAGCTCCATAAGAATGCACTTGCTGGTAGTTTTTGGCTTCCCAATAAGCCCCGGCAGGGCGCCAGACAATCATATCTTTCACTTGCGACCAATACAGGCTAATGTCTGCCGACAATCTGGAAGCATTACTTTTCCAAAAGGTAGCTAATGTGCCCAATTCTGCCGAATAGCCATTTTCGGCTTTCAGGTTGATATTGCCGCCAGGCATCCAGTAACGGTCGTTGAACGTGGGTTTGCGGAACTTCTTAGAAGCATTTGCCCTGACAGTCCATGTGTCGGGGATTATTTTAACCGCTGCACCCACCGAAGGCAACAAATCCGAATGAAAGTCGCTGTTCCATTCTTTGCGAAGCGCTGCTTGCCACGAAAACTGTTTATTGTCATATTTAATGCCGACAAAAGAAGCCAGTTCCTTTTCTTCTTTGGTGTTTCCATAGGCTGAAACGTCTGCAGAGATAAGAGCCCCGATAGAACCTGCATCAACAGACAAATGCGGTGTTATGTAATATCTAAAATTAACATCGCCATACCATTGAACGGCTTGGATGCGCGAATCAATGCTGTTGACTGTGGCTTGTGCCGAAGCTTTTTGCCAATAATGTTGTTCGTCGTCAAAACGGGCAGCTTTCACTTGCAATCCCCAGTTTTCGCCATGCAGTTTGTAGGCTGCAAAAAGCTTTAAAGTGGAGTCTTTCTGGTATTCATAAGCTGTAGAACCTATATGCGAAGGGATGTTATACGCTTTAACCTGGTACCAAAAGCCAACTTCAAGGGTTGATGTTGGCGAAAGCCTGAACGCAGCGTTTTGTATCGTTCCTATATCGTGCCAGTCGCCATCGGTCTGGGTTCGCTGATACTGGTTGATGTAATCGTAATATTTGAATTCATTTTTAGAAGCTGCACCCCAACAATTCAATTGCCAAGCAGCTTTGCCATTTCCTACTTTGCAGAAAATGCTTCCATCAATGGTTTTCAATGATTGATAGCCTATATGAGCTGACCCGCTTAGTGTTTCGGAAGGCGTTAAATTGTTGTCGAGATTTACAGCACCACCAAAAGTGCCGCTTCCGTAAACAGCTCCTGAAGCTCCATATACTACTGATACACGGTCAAATCCGCTGGCCGGAACCATAGAAAAGTCGCAAGCCCCGGCTGTAACTGAGTTGATAGGAAAACCGTTCCAGTTGACTTGTACCTGGCTGGCAGATGAGCCCCTCAGGGTAATGTTGGCAAGGCCTCCGCCTGCACCGTAAGCTTTAACATTAAGCGCTGAGTTGCTTGTCAATAAACGGGTAATGGATTCGCCAGCAAAATCAGTAGTTTTATTTCTGGTGTAAACCTCTGTTTTAATATCGTTTCCAAAATACTGGCTGCGGGTAGCAGTAACAACAACATCGGGGACTTCGATAATAGTGTCGTTCCCTGATTGAGCTACAGCTATGTCATTGCCAATAATCGTAAGCAATATTGGCAAGCCAATAATTTGGGAAAAGAATAAAGCCTTTAAATGCATTGTTACCAAATAATTTTAATCAAAACTATTCGTAACTTTAACAAAAACAAGAGGATAGATACACCAAGGATGTCCTATTCTTTGCTTTTCTCCCGAAAGCTACGAATTACATTGCAGGCAGGTCTTCTGGCTTTCCCGATTTTCAACACCTTCCCGCTATGCATAGGCATAACAGTGGTTTTTTGGTTGAAAATACAATACCGAAAATCGGTATCGGGATTACAGCTACGGGGATAGCTCCTGACTTCCTGCTTTCGCATTGCTACGGCAGCAGGTCACAGGATTCCCATTTAATCCTTTGTTCCGACTGAACCGGAACCGGAACCAGCAATTTTTTGCAAATGAAGAAAATTTTTTTTAAATTAAAAACATTGATGCCTGAAAAAATATGAAACACACTGACTTTCTTTATTTTATCAGGTTCTTAAAAATTTAGAAAGAACTGTTTCATTTTAAGCCAAATTTAATATTAGAATATATTTAATCGATTAATAAGTTGTAATTCAGTAATTTAATAAATCGCATTAAACATTTTCAAAATCGGCTTGTCCGTTTATAACGAGAGGTTTAACCCAACTAAATCTATAGTTCGGCAAAATATTACCTCCTAATGCACTGTCGTTTAGTTTAGACTCTGACAGGTGCTGCGAACGGTGTCAGGTCAGATGTGAAACTAACCCGAAAGCGTCTTTCTGACCTGTCGGCGTATTTTTTAAGTACTTAACTAAACGACATGGTCTCCTAATGATTAAATTGGGATAAAGGCTTCATTTTGTAACAATATTGACTTTTTGGGTACAAAAAACTCAACCAAAAACTTTTCTCCTTTGTGTTTCTCGGGATTTGTTCCAAAATAAGGTTTGTCATCTGGCGCATAGCCACTTTTACGTAGCCATTGACCATACACCATTCACATGCTGCTTGAAAATCCTGTGTTTTTTCTGAAGATTTTTTATTTATTTGAGCAAAGGCGTTTTTTGGATTATCTTTGGTGTAGTTATTGTTGAAGATTAAACAAATAGATATTTCAGGCGTTATAATAAAAATAACATTCAAAACAAAGTAATATGAAGCAATCAACAGTGCCACCAATTGTAAAACACCTTTCGGAATCGGTAGTAAAAGCCTCAAAAATTGACCCAGGCTTATTTGAAAAATATAGTGTAAAACGAGGGCTTCGCAATGCCGACCATTCGGGGGTATTGGTAGGGCTTACTAATGTTGGGGACGTTGTTGGTTACCAAAAAGTTGGTGATACACTCGAACCTATTGATGGAAAGCTTATCTATCGAGGTATCAATGTTGAAGCATTGGTTCAGGGCGCTATAGACCAAAACCGTCACGGATTTGACGAGGTTGTATATTTGCTCCTTTCGGGGAAGTTGCCCAACCAACAAGAATTGGAAGAGTTTATGCAATATATGGGCAAACTGCGCGACCTGCCCGACGACTTTACCAATAACACCATCTTGGCCAACAAAGGCCAAAACGTAATGAACATGTTGGCTCGTACTGTATTGGGTTTGTACAATCTGGATAAAAATGCAGAAGATACTTCGCCAGAAAACCTGGTAAACCAGTCGCTTAACCTGATAGCCAAATTTCCTACCATTATTGCTTATTCGTATCATGCTTTGCGGCATTTTTATCAGCACAAGACACTTTCTATACGTCACCCAAATCCAAACCTCAGCACTGCAGAAAACTTTTTGCTGATGATGAAAGGAGAAGGGAAATATTCAAAGCTTGAAGCTGATATACTTGACCTTGCTTTGATATTGCATGCCGACCATGGCGGAGGAAACAACTCAACTTTTACTATTCGTGTAACCAGCTCAACAGGGACCGATACTTACTCGGCAGTAGCTTCTGCCATAGCTTCATTGAAGGGGCCATTGCACGGAGGCGCAAACCACGAAGTATTGGGCATGATGGAAAACATTAAAGAGAATGTTAAACATTGGGATAACCCGAAAGAAGTTTCTGATTACCTTGTAAAAATGCTTAATAAACAAGCATACGACCGTTCGGGTAAGATTTATGGTATCGGCCATGCAGTATATACCATCTCTGACCCTCGTGCTGTATTGTTGAAAAAACAAGCTCGCGAGCTGGCTAAAGAAAAAGGCCGTTTGGAAGAGTTTGAGCTTTATGAGTCGATAGAACATCTTGCGCCTCAAATTTTCTATGAATTTAAGGGCGACAAAGTGGCTAAGCGAGTGTGTGCCAATGTTGACTTTTACTCAGGCTTTGTATATAACTGTATTGGCATAAAAGAGCCGTTATATACCCCGTTGTTTGCTATGTCGCGTATAGCAGGCTGGTGTGCTCACCGTCTTGAAGAGCTTACTTTTGATGCCAAACGTATTATCCGTCCGGCTTATAAGAATGTTTATCCTGAACAAAGTTATATTCAGCTGAAAGACAGGGAATAGTAAAATACTGTTTGAGTTTTTTTAAAACTCTCTCCAAGAGGCAGTGTAAAAAGAAATATTAACCGCAAAGTTCACGAAGAAAGAATAAAGTACGCAAAGTTTTAAATGTTGATTATTAATACTTTGCGTGCTTTGCGGAAAAACTTAGCGACCTTTGCGGTTAGCTTTTTTTGACCTTTTTACACACTCTCAAATATGATAATATTGTTGGCCTGATGAATCCATCTATCGTTCATAAGATTGCTCCTTTTAATTTTGATTGGGCAACCATAAGTGTTTTTATTTGGTAAGCTTCATGTTATTATTCCAAATATTTACTTATAATAGATAATAGTATTTCGCCTTTTGTTGGTTTGCTGATATAATCAACACAGCCGGCTTCAAGGGCTTTATAACGCTCATCATTTGCAGCATAAGCTGTTTGTGCTATTATTTTTAGGGTCGGAAAATGTTTTATTATCTCATTAGTAGCTTCATATCCAGTCATATCGGGCAGGCGAACGTCCATTAGCACTAAGTCAACAGCATGCTCGTGTACGAGCTTTATAGCTTTCTGGCCGGTTTCTGCAATATAAATTTTTGAAAAGTGTCTATTTAACAGCTCTTGCAAGTACATTACATTGTATTCGTCATCTTCTACAATAAGTAGTTTTTTTTCAGGAACAAAATTTTGTCGGGTTTCTGCCTGTATTACAGGTATTGGATTGGGCATATTGCTTTTTTGATAGTCGATGGTAAAGTGAAAGGTTGAGCCTTTGTTACATTCTGACTCAAACCATACTTCCCCGCCCAGTAAATTTGTTAACCCCTTAACAATAGGTAAGCCTAAACCTGTTCCGCCTACATAATTTTTAGAAATCACTGTATCAATGCGGAAGAAACGGTCAAATATAAATTTGTGTTTTTCTTCAGGAATGCCAATGCCTGTATCGGATACATAAAAATGCAATTTGTTGTTGTCAAGTATGCAGCCGCATTCAATTTTACCGGTTTCGGTATATTTAAAAGCATTTGAAATAAGGTTTATAAGTATTTGTTTTAGTTTAAGCTTATCGGTTTTAATATTGATAATATTTTCATCTAATACATGGTGCATCAACAAATTTATATGCTGCTTGTTTGTGCGGTTTTGATAATCAGCAAAAAATATGGTAAGTTCTGTAAATACCTCGTTAATATTGCATTCTTCAATTTGCAATGTACTCTGGCCTGATTCAATTTTTGAAATGTCGAGAATATCGTTAATGATAGCCAGCAAATCGTTGCACCGACGTTCAATAATATTTGAGTATTGTACAAGTTTTTCTTTGTTATTGTAATTTTCGGCCATCAGACTTGTAAAACCCATAATGGCATTCATGGGTGTGCGTATTTCGTGGCTCATGTTTTGCAAAAAGGCTGTTTTCAGGCGGTCATTTTCTTCGGCTTTTTCTTTGGCCAAAATAGCTTCATGTTCTATCTGTTTACGTTCGGTAATGTCTAATGCTACACCAACTATTCCATCTCTTTTGTCTGAAATGGAGAACGGGGTTACAATGTTAAAATGCGAAGCTCCATTAACAGTAGATTCAAAACTAGCTATTTCGCCCGAAAGGGCTTTTTTTACATTTTCAATTATAAGCGGGTGATCTTTATAGAGTTCAAAAACAGATAAGCCAACAACCTGGTTTGGCTTGAGACCCAGACTTTTAAGGCCGGCCCCAATAGAAAGTTTAAATAGCCCGTCATTGTCAATCATATAAAATATGATGGGTAAATTTTCTATGGCTGTCCTTGTCAATATTTCGTTTTTCTTTAGTTCTTCTTCTACTCGCTTGCGTTCGGTGATATCAATGCCAATGCCGGCAAAGTAGTTTTTGCCATAAATTGTCAGCGGGCTTGCAGTAAAATACATTGGGATTTTGGTCCCGTCTTTCTTTTGAAGGTAAGCTTCTGCTTCGCCAAAGCCTTTTTCCATAGTGGTTTTAACTCCTTCAATCACTGCTTTTTGGCTTTTTTCATCATCCTTGTACCAGTCAAGAAGGTGCATATGCGACATTTCTTCAGCGCTATATCCGGTCATCAACTCATGTTTTTGGTTCCAGCGTACAATCTGTCCTTTTTCATTGTACAAGTATAGCATCCCCGGGACACAATTAAATATAGCCTCTATAAATGTTTTTTCGCGAAGCAGTTCGTCTTCCACTTTCTTACGTTCGGTAATATCTCTGGCTGCTGCATATATCTTATTGCCGTTTGGATAAGATCGCCACTCAATCCATCTGTACGATCCATCTTTGCACCGGTACCTATTAGTAAAATTCAGGATTACTTTTTGACTTTCAAGTTGTGATATAATTTCAAGTGTAGAAGGGATATCTTCGGGGTGAATGAAGTCGAGGAAACGTTTCCCTTCTAATTCATCGAGTGTATAGCCAAGTGTATTTTGCCATTCCTGGTTGAGCCGCTCAAAATGCCCATCGATATTGGCAATGCATAGCAAATCAATGGCACAGTTGAAGAAGTTTTCAATTTCTTCAGCCTGTTGTTTAATTTTCAGTTCGTTTGCTTCGGCCTGCTCTTTAGCATTAATTAGTATTGCTTCTGTTTCTTTAATATTAGTTATATCTCTAACGTTGATAACCACAGCATTTATAGAAGGGTTATCGAGATGGTTCTGGGCCACGGCTTCAAACCAGACATATTCTTTGTGCTTGTGTTTGTGCCTATATTGAAGCTTTACCGTTTCATTTCTGGTGTTCAACACTTTATTCCATGCCTGCAATACTATATCCAAATCGGGCGGATAAATAACATTTTGAATTGGCCCCATGAGTTCTTCAATGGTAAAGCCTGTATCTCTTGCTGCGGCATCGCTGATGAAGAATTGTTCGCCATTTTTGTTTACCAATACAAAAGTGTCATTAGAGTTTTTGAGCATCAGCCGAAAGCGTTCTTCGCTTTTTTCAATCCTGTTTTTGGTATTTATTAGTTCTTCATTGGTTTGTGTCAATTCTTCGTTTAGTTGTTGGTATTCTTCGTTTTGGGCTTCAAACTCTTCGTTTTTTTCTTTCAGTTGTTTTTCATATCGCTTGCGTTCGGTAATATCGTTGAAAACTGCTACCATCTTACCGGCGCTAATTTGATAGGCTATTACCTCAAAAGCTCCCGAAATTTCATTGTCTTGGTAATTAATTTGTTCAGTTTTCCACAAAATTCCTTTTTCGGCTGCTTCGCGGTACCTAAATGGTACTTCTGTGTTAATAAGCGGAGGAAAAGCTTCTTCTATGGTTTTTCCAATGAATTGTGAGTTATCAACCCCTAAAAGCTTATTGGCTGCCGGGTTAGCCCCGATAAAAATCAAAGCGTTGTTTTTGAGCTTATAAAAATGCATTCCCCAGGGAGAATTTTCTACCAACTTGAGGTATATCTTTTCGCTCTTTTCGGCTTTTTCTTTGGCTAAAGATAACTCAAGGTTGGTTTGTCTCAGTTCTTCGTTAATAGCTTCATATTCGTCTTTTTCGTTTTGAAGTTTTGTATTTTGTTGGACAAATGAATCTTGGAAGGTAGAAAGGGGGTGTCCGGTTGTTTTTTCTTCCAGTTGTTGCTTTAGTTTTGCAATTTCGGTCAACAGTTCTTCGTATGTTGGCTTGGTGTTCATTCCTTATTTTTTAATACAATTAAATTTACAGAAGAAAATTTACATTGTAAACATCTTAACCCAAAAAAGAAAAGCTTTAACCCAACTAAATCATTTACTTGGGCAAATAAAGATTAATTTTTTTTATTTTTTATTGAGCATAAGAAAGGCTTAACTGGCACCATAAAAATGAGGTCAGCATTTGAAAAATATTTTAGCCTGACAATAGTGTTTTTATATTAGTTTTGTACTGTTAATGGGATAGTCATACTTCAGCTATGAAATTTACACGAGAAGATTATAACCGGCGGATAAAGGATACAGATGGGAAAATACCCGAAGATGAGCCTGTATTTTTATTGCGGGCTCAGGACAAATATGCTCCTGACACATTGAGGTTTTATGCCAATCTTTTAAAAGAAGATGGAAATACTGAAATGGCTGAGGAACTTCTTGCCCATGCCCGCAATATGCTGGTGTGGCAAAAGAGCGTGAGGGTGAAAAAACCTGATAAATAATTAGCAAATTAGCAAATTAGCAAATTAGCAAATTAGCAAATTAGCAAATTAGCAAATTATATTACTTAAAAGATTTTCATTGGCTGATTATCAGATTATCAAATTGGCTAATTAATATAAAAGTGGGCCGTTCTATCGCTTTCGTTTCGGCGAAGGAGGAAAGTCCGGGCAACACAGGGCACCATACTTTCTAACAGAAAGATATCCGTGAGGGTATAGTAGTGTAACAGAAAATAACCGTCCCGATAAAGAATGCTGAGAATTTTACTTTGTAAGATTCTACAGGTCCTAAATCAGGATAAGGGTGAAAAGGCAGGGTAAGAGCCTACCGGTCCTGATGGTAACATTAGGAGCCGTACACCTTATGGGTTGCAAGGCCATGTATATCTCAATAAACCTTGTGTTTGCAAAGTTGCCCGCTTTGTTTTTATCCGAAAGGGTAATTGTTGAGAAGGGTAGGCCGCTAGAGCTTAGCAGTAATGTTAAGTCGAGATAAATGATAGAAAACTCAATTCGTTGAGGTACAGAACCCGGCTTACAGGCCCGCTTTTTTTAATATTCCAATTCGTCGTTGATCATTACAGCTTTATAAATCAACGAGTTAGTTTTTTCGTAGCTTATTTTTACTGGTTCTGGCTCTTGTTGCCAAATGTCAACGTCTGGATATCTTGCATTAATTAATGATGCTATCAGAGAGAATGTTTTTGAATGAGTGGTAAGTATTGATACTTTATAATTGAGCCTTAACCTTATTACCAACTGTCTCAAAGCTGTATCTGTTTCTTCTACTTTATTTTCAAGAAAATTATGAATTTCTACGTTGCATTTTAATTCCCGGGATATTTGCTCATTTAATGTAATTCTGTCAGCGATGCGTTTTTCAACAAACCAAATTACATATTTAGGGTTAAATTGATTTTCAAATAGTTTGATAAATTCTTTATTGAAAAAGCTTTGTTCGACAATGATGGCTAAAGGCCGCTTTTCGATATTGGTATTCGAATTGATAAACAATGGATTAAATGTAAATTTTGATTTAGAACTTTTTAGTGGGACATTGGATTGAATTAATGAATTCGAAAAGTAAATTTCAATCGTATCCATTGGAAGTTCGCAATTGGCAAAAAACCTGAGAATGTAGCCATACCAAATCGAAGAAGCCAGTGTATTATCTATCAACAGCTTGATTTTATTACTTGTTCGTTCGTTACATATATTTTGTATTTCAATTATAAAAGAATCATAGCTATTATCAGGCAAATTGCACAATCTGAAATTATGTTCAATAAATTTCTCTTTGGCACATCGAATACACTCACTGCTATCAGATAAATACAATACAAATTTCTGTTTTGCTTTTACCGAAAAAATTCTTTCATCAAAACTGTGTCCAAGATGTTCGTCTATGATAAGCAATAATGTGTCAATGGAAGATTTGTCAAGGTCTTCAAGTTCAATTTGTGAAGTGTTGGACAATTCCATTTGTAGATAGATTTAATTCATCTAAACTAATATTATATTTTTGCAAAAGCTAACAAATACTGACTTTTTTGACTAATGTACATTTTTTGTAGATGAATGTATAACATCTGAATAATTGCAATTTACTCAAAAATGCTTAAAGTGTTCTGAAACAAGGGTAGTGAGATTTCAGCAGCATCAAGTACAGAATGGAAAAGAAAATCTGTCCTGAACCTTTTGTATTGGTTTGTTTTCAATGCTTTCATTTTTTCAGGAAATGCTTTTTGGTATTTTTCAGAAGCCCAAATAAAGCATGCCGGATTTTTCTCGTATTCTGTATCTTGTGCATGGAGCCATTTGCCATTTTCGCCCAATAATTCACCATGATCGGCAAGGAAGAACAAAATAGCTTTTTGTTTTGATAGCTTTTTTAGTATTTCAGAAAGAAAAAAATCGGTATAACAAATGGCATTATCATAAGCATTGATAATCTTTTGCTTATCTTCAACATTAAATGATTTGGTTTTTATAGATGGCTTGAATATTTCGTACTCAGGGGGATAATATGATGGATACCACCAGTGGCACCCAACTTGTTGAACAACTATGAGCTTTCGGTTGGCTGTACTATTTATGGCTTTTGAAATTTGTGGCAAAAGCTGTCCATCATATTTACCGGTAAAGCTGTAATCTGATTTATATGGCTCGTTAATAAAAATAGAATCGCATTCTTTGGCAAATGGCAGGGCTATCAGGCTTAGGTCCTGGTTGCCAATCCACCAGGTTTTGAATTGAACTGCCCTGAAAACAGATATAAAAGAGGTTTCGTTTGATGAAGGCTTATGGTTGCTGCTATCGGCACGTGTTAAAATATGGGGGACACTTTGCAGGGTATGTGTCCACTCTGAATAAATATTGGGAAACGAAACGGGGTTGAATGCTTTGACCTTATCAAAGGTACTTCTATAATAGCCATTCAGGCTGACATGATCTGCACGCAGGGCTTCGCCAATTACCACAATTACTGTTATGCTGTCTTCATGGCATTCAGCATCTTTGCTAATGTCAATCCGTGTTTTTGACAATTCAAGTTTGTCTCGCTGGTAATTTTTGAGCCCAAGATAAAGCGAAAAGGGATTTCTTTGATATATGGTATTGAACCTGTAATTGTTAATACATTTAATTGCCAACAATCCCAATATAATTATTACCCAATGAACCCAATAAGGTTTGGGCAGTTTGACTTTAAACCTTCTGAATGCAATGAACCCAGAAATTGTAATTATAAAGAACTGGTATAATATCAACTGCAAAGATATCTGGCCTGAAGCTTCGTCAAGGTTAGTGTTGAAAGTGGATTGTATTACTGCTGTGTTTATGCTAATGTCATATTGAAAAATAAAGTAGGCTATAATACCTGTAATTGTTGTAAAAATTGGGAAAAGCAGAGCAAAAGCCCAACGGTTTAAAAATAAACAATATATAATAATACCTGAGCTTGCTGTAATCAATGCCCAATGTGCAATTATTGTTGCAAATCCTTTTATCCCTTCGAAAGGGAAGTGTGTATAATTGAGAGAAACTACGAATAGCCCATAAAAAAAACTGGCGAACCCCCAGAATGTCAGAAAAGAGGGCCACCAGTTTTTATTTGTTTTTATGTTCATTAAGGTATAACAATTTCTATTGGGTATGAATCGCTAACATTGGCATTGGTTACTTTTAGTACAACTGAGTAAGTGCCTGGTTTTGAATATACAAAATATGGATTTTCTAATGTTGAAGTGGCAGGGAGCCCGTTTTCAATAGTCCCAAAAGTCCATAAATACTGAGTATCCGGGGTGATGTTTGAACTTGCATTCTGGAAATAAACCCCTTTACCTTCGCGTGTGTAAACAAACCTGGCAACAGGTTTTTTACTCCAGTCATAATCTGATTGTAATGCTGGTACATTTATTGTTTGTGTTGAGGTAACTGTATATTTGCTGTTTGTAACTTTCAACACTACATTATATTTGCCATTTACAAAAGTATGGTTTGGGTTTTCGGCATTTTCTGTAGGTTTGCCATCTCCATAATTCCAAGTGTATTTTGTATTGCTGGTTACGTTTGAACTGGTATTGACAAAATACACTACATTGTTTTGATAGTAATATGAGAATGATGCAGTTGGTTTTAATGTGTCGAATGCAGGGATTTCGGCCTCTGAAATAAAGATTGTTTTGGCGTAACTATAGCTTTTATAGTTTTGGGTCACTTTCAATACAACGCTGTAAAAGCCATCGGCATTATATATATGAGTTGGGTTTTCAGCATTAGAGCTGGTGGTATCTCCAAATGTCCATTTAAAAGTAGCATTTTCGTCAATGCCTGAAGAAGAATTTTGAAACTGGATGCTTCTGCCTTTTTGCGAATAAACAAAAGAAACAACAGGTATTAATGATGTACTATCAACAGCTTTGTCGCTTACAACTACTGAAAGGTAGTAGCTGTCTGAATATGAACTGTTGGATACTTTAAGTACTACCTGATAGGCTCCATTGTTTGCATAGGTATGTACAGGGTTTTCAATTATTGAAGTGTCTCCATCTCCAAATGTCCAATAATATTTGGTATCTTGGTTAATGTATTTACTTGCATTCTGGAAATGGACGATTTTGGTATTGTTAGGGTCAAAAGAGAATGTAAACATTGACTTTGGTGCAATTTCAGGCAACGACTCGTCGTTTTTGCAACTATTAATACCTAAAATGATAAGACTTAATGTAATAACTTTAAAAGCTAAAAGTCCTTTTTTTGTTTGTGTTGACCAATTGAATTTTTTGTTTTTCATCATGATTTTTTTTTAAGGGTAATTATTGTTTATTTATTTTTTTATATATGAAGCTCCTGAAAGTCCATCAATGTCAATTTTTTCATCAAATTTAACTTTTTTTGGATTTGTTTGTACTAAATCACGCAACTGAATATCAGAAATGTTAACTTCTCCATTGATAAATTCAGGCAGATTATAATTTTTCAGGTATGTTTTATAAAATGCCGGATTTTTTTGAGGTATAACGAAAGCTTTATGAGCGTGGCCACTGGCATCGAAGTAGGCGATAAACGGCCTGGTAAAAGCATCGTCCATCCTTTTAGAGCTAAAAACTATCCAGCGGCCAGTTTGCGACCATGTATGGTAGCTGTCGGTATATGGCGAGTTGCATTCCAATGGGCTTAGTTTTTTTGATTTTAGGTCAAAAATATACAAATCTGCGTATTTATCAAAAATTGGGAAGTAACTGTACCTGCACATTGTCAAAAGCAAATATCGTCCATCTGGCGATATTCTTGGGTATGAAATACTTTTATCTATTTCTTTAGATTTTAAAATAGTGTCAACTTGTCCTATAGTATTGGTATTTGCATCGTATGGAGCCATCAAAAGGTCGTATTTTGAGTATATTTCGCTTGAATCAGAGGTTTTGGGGGCAGCTGAGATGTAAAAAAGGTATTTGCCATCTGGTGAAAAAGCTGGCATGTTTTCCCTGTTCTTGCTTGATAATAATGGAGATGTGGTAACGGTGTTTTTTTCAATGTCATAAATTACAATATCTGACGCTTCATCAAATACTACGTCATGATAACTTTTGGTAGAAGTAAATATTTGTCTTACCCTGTTTACAACGTAAGCAACGTGTTTTCCGTCAGGATGCCAGGCAGGATAGGCAAAAGGAGACATGGTGTATTGTGTTTTTGTGTCAAGCCTGATTATTGAATCTTTTGTAGTTATAATAGTTCCAACTTTATATTTTCTAAAATGAAGGGTCATTTCTTTGGGATTGGCTTTGTTGAAATGATGGCAATTCACGCACCCAAGATCTGTTGAACGATTTAGAAATATTGGTTTTTCATCATAATTTTCCAGGTTTCGCTGATAAATGCCCATCTCTCTCCACAGAATATTTACACTGTTTATTAACCTGTAGCACAAATGGCTTTCAATTTTTTCCGGGGCAATGGTATTTTCTATTGTTTGATATTTAAACCATTGATTGTTATATACATAAATGTCTATAAGTATTTTATTGCCAATATTTTCCGCAAGCAAACGTTCCCATTTACTTTGGGGGATAATAACTTTATTAGATTTTTGAAGAATGGTAAACCCCTTTGATTTTGAAGAAGAGAATGTTATACAATATTTTGTCCCAGGTTCTTCAATACAAAAATTTAATGGTGCAATATTTGAGGGTATTGTTATTGCAGTGTAATCAGGATAAATAGCGGGTGTCTTTTCAAGTTTTGAATAATCAGTAGGAATAGAGTTACATGATACCAATGTAAATAGTATCAGAAACAAAAGTGTTGATTTGCAGGTATTTATTGTCATCCCTTGAATTTTAGTTTTTTACTTCACGTTTTTTTATTTCCATTTTTGTTACCAGAGGACTCAAGAAACTAAGGTAATACAAATAAGTGTTTTGATAGTTTTCTTTAAGTTCAATTTGTGCTAACGACTTGTTGTTTTTATGTTTTTTCATGATTTTGCTGTAATTGACAAAATATGTTTGGGTTTCTTTACTGAATGTAAATTGGTTTAACAAATTTCTGTCAGTGTTATAGCAATATAAAATAACCCCAAGCTCATAAATCTGGGGCATTTTTTCCGGATATATTTTTTTCAGTTCGGGATATAGCAGCATAAAGTCGCCTATTTTGTGGTCTAATAAGTAACAAATTGCAAGATATTCAAGAGCCCTTTGGTTTTTATTGTTTTTTGCCAGCAATATTTTTAGTTTGTGCGTAATAGAGTTGGGAATTAAAGAATTATTTGGCATAAACTGTCTTTTCTCTGCAATTTCCTTATCTTTTGATAATAGGGATGTGTCTGAGAGATATGCAATATATTTATCATAAAATCCATCACTCCATGCTGCATCCTTCAATACAGAAAGATAGGTTGATGCAGCTTGGGTATTGCCTTCAATCAGGTTGCACATGACTAACCTTTTCAGTAAATGCTGGTTCCAGGGTAAAATAGACAATCCTTCGTATGCCCAATGCAATGCTTCGCCAATGTAGCCTAATTCGTAATACAAATCGCTTGAAATAATAGTGATTTGGCCTGTAGTATTAGCATCGGGATAAAATGAAGAGATGCCCAAAAGCTGCGGATAATCCAGTATCCTGTTTGCAAATTGCCCGTTGTTGTATATAGCCCTGTTGAAATTGATATTGATAAAATAATCATAGTTATCAGATGATTCAATAGCTGTATTTATAGCTTCTTCCCATTTTTCTTGCGAAACAAAATAAGCAGTCAATACTTTTTGTTTTTGGCTTAAATCCATTTGTTTAGGAAGGAAATGCAAAAAAATAAAAACTATAACAATAAAGCCTAAAAGCGGCTTAATGCTGTAATTGTTGATAAACTGGACGAATTGGCTTTGTTTCTCGCTGTGAAACTTGTTTTCGGCATACTTTATCAATGCAATAAAGATAATCATTACTGGCAATGAAAAAATAAATGCGTTTAAAATATAGGTTTCGGTATATTTAATTATTGGAGGGAGTACAGGTACCAAGTCTTTCCATGTCCTCTCATCTGCAATGTTGAAAAAGTATTTCTGGCCCAAATAAGGGATGATAAACAATAAAACTATATAAAATAGCCCTTTGAGTGTGGTTTTTAGATGCTGTTTTGAATTTACAACATCCAAACATAATATGCTTATGAGGTAAATAACAAGTATAGTACTGCCAAGAGTGTAATATATTGATAGAGAAAGTATTAATATTAGAAACAGTTTTACATATTGATTGAAATTGAATGATGCAGAAAAATATACGAAGACAAGTAGAAAAAAGGCTTTGACAAAAACAGAAGGCGGAAAATAGTAATCTTGCATTAAACTCAACATCAGAAAAGCCGGGATAGCCATCCACAAAAAGCTAAGCTTTTCTTTATAAATTTTTGAAAGAATTAGATAAAACATGATCATGGACAATATAATCATGGCAAAGGCAACAAGGCTTCCCCAGAAAGGTATTCCATAAATAGAGCCTATAAATGATCCACAATACTCGGCTATTGCTCCGGGGTAATTTAAAAAATTGTCAAAATATGAGCTGTTTATGTAAAATGAGGTTTGCTGTGCCGAATGGATGAAAATCGGATTGATATTAAAAAAAATAAAATGAACGATATAAGCAGAAAGTAGGATAAAGAATATCCATCTGCCGTAATATGGTACTTTTTTTATCATATCAACTTTATTTTTATAGAATAAAAATATTATTACTTTTGGGCGACACAATTATAATAATATTGTTGATAATATCTATCTGAGAGAGGTTTTTTTTTATGGCTAATGTAGATAATCTTCTGGTTGAACCACTTGTTGAAATTTTTTTTCCTGAAGTTGGCGGTACTTTAACAGATCAATGGCATTCTTGTCTTCAACAGGTTAAGCATTATCAATCTCAAAATAATAATAAAGCAGTTATAAAAGTTACTTGTTTTGTAGATGTTGATAGTAATGAAGATTATAACAATTTTGTCGGGCTGGTTCAGGGAGATTGGGAGCGTATTGAAAAATTTGCACCAATTAGTGTGGTTAGTCAAGCTCCTTACCAGCATTTAATTTCAGTAGAAATTATTTCTGTAAGTACCGAAAATGTTACTAAACTGGAAGTTTGTCAATGTGATAATATTTCATATTTGAAGGTAGCATCTACAGAAGGCGAATATTTTATCATTTCAGGGTTGGGTGAGAAAAGGGTCGAAACAGATATTGAAAAGCAAGCCTGGGCTGCTTTTGAAAAAGCGGAGAAAATATTAAGAATAGAGGGGCTCGACTTTGGAGATGTAATCAGGCAATGGAATTATATCGAAAAAATAGTGGATTACACCGGACCGAACCAGCATTACCAAATTTTTAACGATATTCGGACAGAGTTTTATTCAAAATGTGAATTTAAGCATGGTTATCCTGCGGCAACCGGGATAGGTATGGCATGTGGAGGTGTTGTTGTTGATTTGTTTGCGTTTAAAAGTAATCATACATGCCAGGTAATTCCGGTCAAAAGCCCTGTTCAGTATGATGCCCATAAGTACACCGAAAAAGTTCTTGTTGCCGGTTCAATAAATAAATTACCTTCATCGCCAAAGTTTGAACGGGCTAAGGTGTTACAAAACCATTCGGGGGCGATAATATTTATTTCGGGTACAGCAGCAATTAAAGGTCAGGATTCGGATAATATTTTGCAGGTTGGTAAGCAGAGTGTTAATACTGTAGAGAATATAAAGAAGTTGACAGGAATTGAAAATCTTCAGCAATGTAAGGTTATGCCTGGAGAAATAAACCTAAGTTATCTGCGTGTTTATGTAAAGAAAAGAGAGATGACAACTGAGGTTGTAAGAGCAGTAGAAGACGTGATAGCCAATAATGTTAAGACTTTATATCTTGAGGCAGATATTTGCAGGCCCGAGTTGCTTGTTGAAATAGAAGGCCTTGGTAATATAAAGAATTGATTATATTATAAAAATATTGCCTCCTACATTGTCATGTCTGGCGCCAGTTACAGATGATAGGCAATTGTATTCCTGTCTCATTCTTAATACACCTAAGAAGGCAAAGATATATGCCTCTTTAAAATCAATAATTTCTTTTTCCGGAATAGCTAATTTGTATTCAATACGGTTCCCGATAAGCTCAACCAAAAACTTGTTGTGTGTACCGCCTCCGGTTAAAAGAATCTTTTTTGAAGCAGTACCAGAGAATACACGGTACATTTGAAATGCTATGTGTTCGTATATAGTCCTAAGCTGGTCGGTTATAGAGCATTTGTGTTTAGCAAGTACACCATTGAAAACGTCATCTACCCATTCTCTGCCAAGCGATTTTGGGGCAGGAGTATTGTAATAATCTATTTTATTTAATTCTTTTAGCAGTGCATCATTTATCTTACCTTGTCTGGCAAGTTCGCCATCTTTGTCGTATTCATGCCCTAATTGTTGAGCAAGGCGGTTGATAACAATATTTACAGGACAAACATCATAAGCAATTCGCTTTTTATACCAGCTGTACGATACGTTTGCAAAACCACCAAGGTTCAGGCAATAATCATAGTCGCTAAAAAGCATTTGGTCGCCAATGGGGACTAACGGCGCCCCTTGTCCATGCAAAGCTACATCCAGCACCCTGAAGTTGCTTATGGTGGTAAGAGAGGCTGCTGCTGCAATTGCGGCCCCATTGCCAAGCTGAAAGGTTATTTTTTCAGCAGGTTGATGGTAAACAGTATGTCCATGAGAAGAAATAAAATCGGCTTTCCCCTTTTTTTTTGATAAGAACTTTTTAATTTCAGTGCCAATAAAGTGCCCAAATTCTGTATCAAGCTTAATTAGTTCATATCCCGAGAGTTGATTGGCATTGTCCAGGCGTTCACGCCATTGTTGGCTATATGCAATGGTGTCTGCTTTTAATATTTTGCCGTTCCAATTATGTGAATTTTTTGAAAATTCGCACAATGCAATGTCCAGCCCATCAAGCGAAGTTCCAGACATAACACCAACCACCTTATAGCTTTTCATGGCTGTAAGTATTATTTTTGTTTTCGATAAATAATACTGTAAATAGCTTCATTCATAGCCCTTTTGATTAATGACATAAGGTTCTCATTGGTAGTGCTTACGGTCTTGTCTAAATTGACAAATTCAAGACCGGCAATAAAATCAGGAGTAACATTAACAGGGGTTACTGCAACAGCCTGACCTTCAGCTGTTTGAATGGGGTTAAACCCAAATTTGTTATATATATCTAACGACACGTTGACTACCGGGTAAAAAAGCCCTTCCTGCAATTTTTTCCCTTTTTCGTCATATTTGCTGTTTTCAATTGATACACTAATTTTTATAAAATACTTGCTGTCTGATAACCTGATTGCTTTTTGGATTAAAATATTTGGATAGCCATAATCGTCATATTTGATAGCATCTCCAAATGAATTGGGAGGGAGGAAGAAAATTTTCAGGGAATCAGCTAAAAGGTTTGTAACAATTTTATAAACCGAGTGAACAAGCATAGCGTCCAATTTGGTTTGTTTTTTATCAGTCCTTACCTGGATGTAGTTTTCGAGAGGTTGAAGTTCTGTTTTAACTTTGGCATCAACATCTAAGGAGTATGAAAATACTACAAACTGATTATTCGAATATTTTTGCGAAAATGAAATGAAAGTGTTGAATGTTAAAATAATAGCAGAGAATAAGACCGTTTTTTTCATTGTAAGTTTAGTTAAGTTTTGAGGGCTAAGGTATAAAAAACATGTTATCGTGCAAAATTAAATTGCTTTGTAGTGTAATTATTTCTTTTATCCCATACTGTTATAACTAATTTTTCAGGATTGTCAAACAAATTCTTTTTTTTCTGCTTGTTTGTAAAATATATGGTGTTGGATTTCAGGTCATATTCAAACAAAGCCCATTTGTTATCTATATAAACTTCATATTTTTCAATGCCTGAGAGGTTATCTGTTATTTCAAAACTAATACTGTCTTTATTGAGAAGTTTATTTTTATTAACATTGAAAGGTACTATTTTGGGGGCTACAGTATCTAAAGCAATGCTAAATTTGCCAAAAGACCTGGCACTTGCTTTAATTGTGTTGTTGAGTATTTCTCCTCCAATGCTGTAGGCCTTATTATTTTCATCAAGCGAAACTACTACAAGCTTTTTTTTGAGGCTGTCAGCAATAACTTTTATATCAAAATAAATATAAAAAGCTTTGTAGAGTGGAATGCCAGGGTCACCAACTTTTACAACAGGTGCCAATGTTGAATTTATTGGTTTCATTTGTTTTATATCAATCAAAACATCAGTAAATAAACAATTCGAAGGAAAAATAAGCATTACTTCTTTATATTTTATTTCTTTTTGCTGGTGGCATAAGATCTTATAATTTTCCAAGCCTTTCAACTCTGTTTTGTTTAATGCTGAATCTGCCTTAATATTTGTTATCCATGAAGCAGTATTGCCACTATTGTCTTTAACTTCTACTTTCAAAGAATGAACAAATGTATCTTGCAGGCTAATCAGCCCATCATGAAAAGCATATTTATTTACTATTGATTGGTTACAAGGAAACTTAAACATATAATAATATACTTTTCCGAAGTTTGTTTTTTGATTATAGTCCACAATGCCTTTTACAGAAGCCATATTGTCAAAAGCCAGCGAGTCGTTTTTCATGTGATAAATCAGTATATTATCAAAAAAAAGTTTGGCTTCGTAAAAAGCAAATTTTCTTGAGCTGTCTGTAATATTATCATACGCATCAATTCCAATCCCAAAGTTTTGAGGGACCTTGATGTAAGGTTTTCCTGTAGTATCTTTTTTTGTTACTTTATAATAAGGGAGGCCCAATTTGTTAATATATTTTTGAGGTTTATAAATCAGGAGTTTTTCAATAACAGGAGGGATACTGTCTTTAATTTGTTTCAAAAAAGAAAGCGGATTTAATGGCTTTTGCGATTTGTCATCGCGTATTTCAAAATGCAGGTGTGGCCCTGTTGATTGCCCTGAATTTCCTGAAAATGCAATAGTGTCGCTTTTTTTTACCAATATTTTAGTTTTATCAAAAGTGTAATCAATAGCAAATGAAGAGCTGTTGTATTGGATTTCTTTTACAATGCTGTCAATAGTATCGTTAAATGATTGCAGATGGGCATACACAGACATTGTACCATCTGCATGTTTTATATATAAGGCTTTTCCATAACCTCCGGGCTCAACTTTTATGCGGGCGAGATATCCACTATTTATTGCCAATACAGGTATTCCGGTTTTTTTTTCGGTAGAAAAATCCAGCCCAAAATGAAATGTGCCATTTCTGACATCAGCAAAGCCTCCGGAAATTTTCAAGCCTGTGGCTAATGGAGGATTATACTTTTGCTGACAAAAAAGAGTGTTAAAAAAAAACGTAAAAACTAAAGTTATAAAAGGTTTAAAATTAAAGGGCATAATGCATTTTTTTGCAAATCTAAGAAACTTATCTTTGAAAATATACAGTTTGAAGAGAACACAAAAGCACAAAAAACGTTTATAGTATAAAAAACATTGAATTTAGTATAAAATATAAAAGCTGTATTATATTTGTAAAAGGAAAAACAACGACCATGCAAGGTGATAATGATTTTGTAGTCAATGAGTTGCAAAAAAAAATTGACCTTTTAAAGTCAGCATATCTGAAAGAAAAAGGCATTAGCAATGAGTTGAAAAAAAAAGTCGAAGAACTTTCAGCATCGCTAAATGAAAAAGTTAGTGAAGTTGAAGCATTGGAAGTTAAATTGAGTACTTTGAAGTTGGCTAAATCTATAACAGGCAATGCGTCTGATATGCATGATGCCAAGGTAAAAGTTACCAATCTTGTGCGGGAAATAGATAAATGTATTGCGCAATTAAACAGGTAAAATATTTTAATGGACGATAAGTTATCCATAAAAGTTAATTTGGTAGACAGGTATTATCCACTAAAGGTTGACAGGAGGGATGAAGAGAAAATTCGCAAGGCTGCTAAACTGATTAATGAGAAAGTGTTGCAGTATAAGCAACGTTACAATGATAACGACAAAGATATGCAAGACTTTTTGGCTATGGCAGCATTGCAGTTTGTAATAAAAAATTTGGAGTTGGAAGATGTTTTTGGAGAACAGGTTTTAAATTCCAAACTGTCAGAACTAAATAATGACCTGGAGCAATTTTTAAAAGAGGAGAGAGTTCTTTAACAAAGATAAAGCCCGCATTATTTCTTCAATTGGCGTGAAACTCAACACAAATGCCATTACGAGTATTGCTCGTTTGTTGTAGAACAGGCCTCGCCCTGCAAGTCAGGGTTCATCTCAGGATGACGGTGGAAGTTTGAATACAAGCGGCAACTCCAAACGTAACACTTTGGGGTTTCTTACCCTTATGAAGGAATAGCTGCGGGCCTTTTTATTTTAATATATAAAACTTTATAAATTATGAACATATTGACAATTATAACCTCCATTATTGTAACAGCGGGTATAGCTGTGGCTATTGGGGTTGTGGGGGGAAGTATTTTGAGTTATATTGCCTATATGGCAATATTGAAAAAAAAGAAGGAGAAACTTCTTAAAGAAGCAGAAATAGAAGCAGAGGTTATCAAGAAAGATAAGATTTTGCAAGCAAAAGAAAAGTTTCTTCAGTTAAAAGCAGAACATGAGAAAACTATCAATGAGCGAAATAATAAAATGCTTCAAGGTGAAAACCGTATCAAACAAAAGGAGCAGGCTGTTTCGCAAAAACTTGAGGAGTTGCAAAAACAGAAGAGAGAGTTAGAAACACTGAAAGAAAACCTTTTGGTTCAGACCGAATTGATAGAGAAGAAACAGGAAGAGCTTGATAAGATGCATAAAGCTCAGGTTGAGAAGCTTGAATCTCTTTCAGGGATGTCTGGAGAGGAGGCTAAAGCTCAGTTGGTTGAGTCGTTACGTGAAGAAGCTAAAACACAGGCAATGTCTTATATCAACGAGATTGTAGATGAAGCCAAGATGACTGCTAATAAAGAAGCTAAACGTATTATAATAAATACTATTCAGCGTGTAGCTACAGAGGCAGCTATTGAAAACTCGGTTACAGTTTTTAATATTGAAAGCGATGAAATTAAAGGCCGTATTATAGGTCGTGAAGGCAGAAATATCAGGGCGCTTGAAGCAGCTACCGGTGTAGAAATAATTGTTGACGATACTCCTGAATCTATAATACTTTCAGCTTTTGACCCGGTAAGACGCGAGGTTGCAAGGTTAGCTTTGCACCAACTGGTTACAGATGGTCGTATTCATCCTGCCCGTATAGAAGAAGTGGTTCAGAAGGTTCAAAAACAAATAGAAGAAGAAATTATTGAAGTTGGCAAACGTACGGCTATAGATTTGGGTATTCATGGTTTACACCCAGAGCTTACCAGGCTAATTGGTAAGATGAAATATCGTTCATCTTATGGGCAAAATTTGTTACAACACTCACGTGAAGTTGCAAACCTATGTGCTATTATGGCATCAGAGCTTGGGCTTAATTCAAAACTTGCAAAACGTGCCGGATTGTTGCATGATATTGGAAAAGTTCCAGATGATGAACCAGAAATGCCACACGCAATCTTTGGTATGAAACTGGCTGAGAAATATAAGGAAAGACCTGAAGTTTGCAATGCCATTGGAGCTCACCACGATGAAGAGGAGATGACAACATTGATTGCTCCTATTGTGCAGGTTTGTGATGCCATTTCGGGGGCAAGGCCAGGGGCACGTCGCGAAATTGTTGAAGCATACATCAAACGTTTGAAAGATCTTGAGAACCTTGCCCTTTCATATCCGGGTGTAACAAAAACCTTTGCTATTATGGCTGGTAGAGAGTTGCGTGTTATTGTAGGTAGCGAAAAAGTTAATGATCAGGATGCCGAAAAGCTTTCATTTGACATTGCTAAGAAAATTCAGGATGAAATGACGTATCCGGGTCAGGTAAAGATTACTGTTATTCGCGAAACGAGGGCAGTGAGCTTTGCAAAATAATAATGGATTATAAATAAAAAGGTGTATAAACTAACCGTAAAGTTTGCCAAGAAAGAAATCAAGTACGCAAAATTTTGATTGTTGATTATTAACATTTTGTGTTCTTTGCGATAAACCTGGCTACCTTTGCGGTTAGTTTTTTGATTTTTACATACTCTTATTTTCAATACTTTTGAGCCATTCAATAAATGACGCAGTCCAGTTTTTTTCAGTTTGGCCTTGGTAAGCTAATCCATAGCCATGTCCTCCGGTAGGATAAATGTGTAGCTCAGATTTTACGTTATTTTTGTTTAGCGCTTTGAAGTATTCAATGCTGTTAAGATAATTTACAGCCCCATCATCTGCTGAATGTACCAGGAATGTTGGTGGTGTATTTCTTGAAACGTGCAATTCATTAGAAAATGCAGCTATAAGAGAATCACTGGCAATTATACCCAAAAGGTTTTCCATAGAACCCATGTGGGTAAGTTCTTTTTTCATAGAAATAACGGGGTAAATAAGAGCTGCAAAATCAGGGCGGGCGCTTACTGTATCTTTTGAGCTGTACAATTTTTTGTCAAAACGCGTACACAAGGTTGAAGCTAAATGGCCTCCTGCGGAAAACCCCATTACTCCTATTTTGTTGGGGGCTATGCCAATGTGTGCCGCATTGCGCCTGACAATTCGGACAGCTTCCTGTGCATCCTGCAAAGGCCCAATAGCTTTATCTTTCATGATACTGTCATTTGGGAGCCTGTATTTGAGGATAATCGCTGTAATGCCTTTTTGGGTTAACCATTTTGTCATGTCTATCCCTTCTTTTTCAAAGGCTATACGATAATAAGCTCCTCCGGGAATGAGTATTACTGCAATGTGTTTATTGTTTGATGGAGATGGCTTATAAATATGAATCTCGGGGTTTGAAACTCTTGCCCAGCCCATCCTTCCCCAGGCTTCTATCTCTTGTTCTTTATAATTCTTATTTTGTAAAGAATTGGGTACAGTATCAGGCCATATCTTTATAATTTCTTTTTGTGCAGAAATTTCAATTAATAAACATGCTGAAAAAACTGCTATTACAAATGGTTTCATAGTGGTGCAATTTATATGAATTGTAAAGCAAAGCTAATAAATGTTGTGGGTACTACAAATTCAGATAGTAGTTCAGTTTGAACATGATGATATTTTCGTTGTTTTGGTCCAACAGGTCTTTTGTTGAAGACATCAACGTGGAAGGGTAAGGCCTGTCCGAATTGCTCCGCTGATGGCTCCAGACAACGTAAAATACCGAACCGGCCCGATATTCCCAGCGCAGTACAAGGTTTGAATGGAATTCCCGTTTGTTGAAATCCGGATTGTCAATGGTATAGGTTTGGCCATTCTCATTAATGGTCAAAACGCTATTATCTGCATTGCGGCTAATGTCGTTATCACTGATATTTACAAAACGGTCGTAGTAGTTGCTTGCCATGGCATTGGTAACCAGCTTGTAATTGCTATAACTGCCATTTGAGATGAATGGGTTGCCGTAGTATTGAATAGATAAGTCGGGCGTTAAGTTTAGGTTTAGCCGCAGGGTAAAGCTCATAGTTTTTTGTACAAGTTTTGCCATCACGTATTTAGTTTCGTTATTTAGTTTGCCATCGTCAGCCCAGCTTTTTTGATAATAATTTTCTGCATAACGATATATTGCGCCAATATTGAATTTGTTGATAGGTTTGATATAAAATCCCTGTTCCCATTCAAAATCGTTGGAACCACTTATAAAATCGTGACTAATCGTGTAGTGGATATTTGAGGCAAATTTTTTTGACCAATCGGTGTTGGCATTGAACCCAAAATGCCAGAAAGGGTTCATACGCATAGCCGGTCCTCCCCTGAGTTCCCGGGTGTCAATATTACTTTGTCTCCGGTAAATCCAAGAGCCGGTTTCCCATTTATTGATAAAGTTTAAGTATGCGTCAAGCAGAAATGAATTTTCTTCGTGTATGCCTTCGTAATTCCATATTTGTTCGTTTTCAAAGCCAATATAATACATACGAAGGACTTTATTGGGCACATTCTCGTTGTACCAAACGCGGGCTTTTTGCTTCACAAAATCTGCCCGGTTGATAAAGCCTAAATCGTTGATGTCCAGTCCCGGGCTTCTCCACGAGATTTGCTCTTCAAACCTAAGCTTATTCTTGCCTGTACGGCTGAATGACAAGCTCCCTCCATTGCCAGAAAGATATTTGGCCGTAGAATCAACATGTATATTTTTATTGTCAGGCCTTTGAAAGTAGTGGACAGCAGATCTTTGCAAATCGGTAATTGCAGAAGAGTCCCCCTGGACGTAACTAAATATGCCTTTAGCATTTATTACGTAATTTCTGTTAAATAAATATTGGACAAAATCGAGGCCTCCACAATAAGCATCTTTGGCAAGGTTGTTCAGACGAGGGTTATCCGTAAACCTGTTGGTGGAAGTCAGGATACCCCCGATAATGGTATTACCCTCTTTGTAATCTTTTTGAACCCTGGCCAGAAAATAGTTTGTATAAGGTTCTGACAGCACATTGCTTTGTCTTTTGTTTGAATCAATCGGGGTGAATTCTTCATTCGTTGTGCTTTGCATTATCCCAATAGACAGGCCGTTTGCTGTTTTTCCTGTCAGTTTTACGGCATCAAGGATAGAAGTATTTGAAGGGGGAGAGGTATAGATTTTCTTTCCTTCGTCACTATCGGGTATGCGCATGGGCTGATGTCCAATTCTTCGTGAATAAAAGAGAATGTCGTTGTCGATATTGAAATCCATGACATTCTTTCCTTCGAGAAAAAAAGGCCTTTTTTCTGCCAAGAAAGTTTCAAAAGCGCTCAGGTTCATCACAGAAGGGTCTGCTTCAACCTGGCCAAAATCAGGGTTAAGCGTCATGTTTAAGGTAAAATCGCTTCCAATGGCAATCTTTCCGTCCAGACCTACAGTCCCGTAACCTGAGTATTTTTTGTTAAAAGGATTGTCAAGCTTTATTGTAGAGCGTTTGCCACTAACCAATATATAGGGCATCAATTCCAGGCTGTGTGATTTTTGTAGGTCTTTCAAACCGTGCAGCTCCCCAAATGAATATATGAATCCGCTGTTGTTTCGGGGGATGAGGCTCCATTGGTCTTCTTCCATGTGCCGTGATATCCATCGCCATGCATGCAAGCCCCATATTTGGTCTGGTTTATCGTTATATCTTAGTTGGCTTAGCGGGATTTGCATCTCTGCAGTCCATCCGCTATCTCCAATAGCTGTAGCGCCATACCAAACAGCGTTCCAGTTTACGTCGGCCGAGCCGTCATTTTTTAATAATTGGTCTATTTTTGAACCTCCGGCGGTAATATTGAATTCATATCCAAAACGCTTGTCAAAATAGCTGTCAAAGTTTATTCCAACCATATCTCCAATAAGTTCATCGCGTTTACCTACAAGATTTTGTATTTTGTCTGGTTGAGAGTCATAACAGCGAAAGGCAACGTATATATTTTCTTTATCAAATAAGACTTTAAACATAGTAATTTCTGAAGCGCGGCCACCTTCATCGGGTGTTTGCTGCACAAATTGTTCAGACCATGAGCCGTGTTGCCAACATTCATCATCGAGTTTTCCATCAATAACAGGAGCCGCACTTTTTAATGTTTCTGTAACGTATGTTCTTTTATAGTATTCGGCATTTGCCCTATACATAGGTTTTTCCCCCGCCACAACATTCAAAGATACCACCCCTACTATAACTACCAATGTTTTGTTTAAAATACCCTGCATGAATACTTAGTTTTTTTAATAAATTTTGTTTCAACTAATAACTAACAACTAACAATTAACAACTAACAACTATTTTACCCTTATGCAAAAGTCAGATTAAAAAAACATGGTTTGTGTTAATTATTATTGAAAAAAGGGAAAACTGCGTTGAATAAACGAAAAAGAGAGGTGAATTTTTTGGGGGGATGTAAAAGTGAAGTGGGTTAGTTGATTTTAGAATAATTTTATTAATAAAGTTTTATGTAAGGTTGATTGTTTATGCAGGTTATTATGATACTTTATTTTCTAAACAAAATAAAAAATGTTAGATAAATATTTTTTGTATATTCATGAAAATATTTTACTTTGGTAATTTATTTTATTAGTTATATAGTAAATACGCTTATATTTTGTAACTATTATGTGATAAAATAAAATAATTTGATATATAACCTAAAAACATTACAATGAAAAATACCCCCAAGAAGTTCGATAAGGAACTGGTTTTGTATATTATCCTTGCCGGGTTCTTTTTAGTCAATGCCATGTTGGCAGAAGTGATTGGTGCAAAGATTTTTTCGCTTGAAAAATTATTTGGAATATCGCCTCTGAATATTCCTTTTATTGGGGGAGAAGTGTTTACGCTGAACCTGAGTGTAGGGATTCTGATTTGGCCTTTTGTGTTTATTACTACTGATATAGTGAACGAATATTTCGGGAAGTCCGGGGTCAGACGGTTAAGTATTCTTGGTGCAATTCTTATTGCTTATGGGTTTATTATTATTTTTGGTGGGACAGAGCTCCCTCCATCTGATTATTGGCTTCAGGTTAACGGATTTGATAAGTCTGGTCAGCCTTTTGATATTAATTATGCCTACTCAACAATATTCAGGCAGGGCATGGGAATTATTGTTGGTTCTATAATTGCTTTTCTGGTAGGACAGTTGGTTGACCTTTATGTTTTCCACTTTATCCGTAGTAAGACTGGTCATAAAAAGCTTTGGCTTAGGGCAAACGGCTCCAATCTTGTATCACAATTTGTAGATAGTTTTTTGATTTTATTGATAGCTTTTTATTGGTTAGGCAATTGGAGCTTTAGTAAAGTAATAGCTCTTGGATTAGCTCAATATATCTATAAAGTAGGTATGGCAGCCGCTCTTACTCCTGTTATTTATTGGGTTCATTCTGCTATTGACAAATATCTTGGCCGTGAGCATTCAGAAGAGATGATAGATAAAGCCGAAGAAGGTCTTGAAAGAACGTAAAATACATAATCCTTATGATTACTAACCTGAAATGAAAGAATACTTAAGAAAATTACTACAGGCCCTGAATGTTGAAATTAATGAAGCTTCAATAGTAACCTTGTTGCTATTGCAATCGGTTTTTCTTGGTATTTTCTACGGAGCTCTCGATACAGCTTCCAACTCATTGTTTTTAGGGGTTTTTCCACCAGATATGTTACCGAAGGCTTTTACCATTTCAGGGGTGGCAGGTATTATTATGACAAGTATCTATTCGTCATTACAATCGAAGATGCAGTTTAAAAACCTGGCTTTATTGAACCTTTTTGTTGTGGCACTGCTAACATCTTTATTATGGGCTGGATTTAGCGTTACTACCAGCAAATGGCATGTATTTGCATTGCTTGTATTGATGGGGCCTCTTAATATTGTTGTCATGATTGGCTTTTGGGGTACTGCTGGTCGTATTTTCTCATTAAGACAGGGGAAGCGTCTCTTTGGTTTGGTTGATGCCGGGCAAATTATTGGGGTTATATTAAGTTCGTATGCGGTACCAGTAATTTTATCTTTTAATATAAAAACTAAAGACATCCTGTTGATAAGTGCAGTAAGTGCGATGGTTGCTTTGGTGTTTCAGCTTGTTATATCAGGCCAGACTTCTAATCTTGGGGGAAAAGCTTATAAAAAGGAAGAAAAAGAGCCTGAAGAAAGCTTCTTGAGCTTATTTAAAAACCCATTTGTGAGGCTGATGTCTATTTTTGTGGCACTGTCCATGATAACTGCCTTTTTTATCAGTTTTTCGTTTTTAGCAGTGACAAAGGCTAAATATCCAGATATGGATGAGATGGCTAAGTTTCTTGGGGTGTTTATAGGTACCATTATGTTTTTCACCTTGCTTATCAAAACATTGGTTTATGGCAGGTTTATGAAAACATATGGGTTAAGGACTAGTCTGGTGCTATCTCCGGCTGTATTGATTGTATTGTCATTAGTTGCAGTGTTGATAGGTGTAATAGGCGGTTATACAACTACGGCTGGAGGTTTTATTTTCTTCTTTTTGATTATTGCCTTGAGCCGTTTGTTTTCTGTGGCTTTAAAAAGCTCAATAGAAGTCCCATCTTTCAAAATTTTGTACCAAACAGTAGATGTTAAGATACGCCACAACGTGCAAGCCCGCGTTGATGGTACGGTTAATGAAATATCAGCTTTGACTTCAGGGATTGTCTTATTTGCCTTAGGTTCATTATCGTTTTTCAAATTGATACATTTTACAGAAGTATTGGTAGTATTGCTTGTGGCATGGCTATTTGTTGCTTACAAACTTTACAGGGCATATAAAAACAACCTTGACGAGTCGTTGGTAAAACTAAAGCAACATGATAAAGTTGAGATTACTAAGAAAACAACAGGAATTGCAGCTACAGCCCTCAAAGGAGATGAGAATACCTCAAAAGTAATGTATATCATGAACTTGCAGGAAAAGGTGCAGCCCCTTGTTTATGAGCGTTTGGTGCCTTATCTTTTAAATCATAAATTGGAGCCTGTACAAAAATATAGTTTGGAACGGATTTCTAATCTTAAGCTATATGAAGGTATTGATGCTATTAAACATATTGATAATATTTCATTTGCAGCAGAATCAAAAAAAATAGCAGGGGAGCTGACCCAAGAACTAGCTGAAGGCTTTGCAAATGAAAGAATTGTTACGCTGTCCCGTTCAAAGGTTGCATCAGACAGAGAGTTGGCGGCCAGGCTTATTGGAGAGTCCAGAAATGCTGAATATACTCATCACCTCAAATTCTTATTGCGCGATTTTGACAAGCAGGTTAAAATTGCTGCCATTAAAGCTTCTGCCAAGGTTAAAAGTGCTGAGCTTTGCCCGGTTATTGCCGAGTTTTTACAAACAGATTACGGGAAGTATGCTTATGACTCATTAATAGAATTTGGAGATATAGCCATAGAACACCTTGAACACCTATTTAGCAAATCAGGGAATGAAGATACGCTTTCATACAAAATTGTGAGGATTATAGGGAAAATTGGAGGAGACAATGCAACTAAAAGCCTTGTTTTTAAAATCAATTATCACGATATCCACATTGCCAGACTCTCGGCAAAATTATTGTTATCATTAAATTACAGGGTGACAGACGATTCATATTATTTGTTTCATCAGTCGTTGATGCATGCTATCAATATAGAAGCATGGAACATAGCTGCCCGCTTGAGTTTGAAAGATTCAACCGATGATGTTTTACTCAAAGAAGCGATAGGGCAAGAGATACATTCGGGTTATGAACATATTTTTACACTGTTGTCGCTTGCCTATGATGCTCAGACAATATCTCATGTCAGGCAGAATATCGAGAGCGAAAGCGCCGAAAGTACCGGATATGCTATGGAATTATTAGAGCTTGTCGTTTCTGAAGACATTAAGCCAACTTTATTTCCTTTGATTGATGATTCGTCAGATAGTGAAAAGGTCAAAGTTCTTCAGAATTTTTTCCCTGTTGATCGAATTCCTTTAAATGAGCTTCTTACAGATATAGTAAATCGTGACTGTAACCAGCTTAATGCATGGACAAAAGCGAGTGCGTTGTTCTATATTTTGAAATTGGAGAATTTTCTAGTTTCGGATGATCTGGTTGCCCAAATGTTTAACCCAAACGAGCTAATCAGTGAGCTGGCTGCATTGATTGTTCATAAAAATGCTCCTGAGAGAATTGAAAATTATTATAAGCGAATAGATGAGAAAAACCGAATAAGGTTAAATACAAGTATTAAAAATTACATATCGGAGCCAGAGCATCTGATAATAAACAAGATGCTGTATTTGAAAGAATTAGATTTTTTAAAATCTGTACCGACAGACCGATTATATTACCTTGCCCAGCATTTAGAAATCGAAAAATACGAGGACGGGGCAGACATAGAAGGTGTTGATGAGGATTTTGAAGTAAAAGTATATATGCTTGTTGAAGGAAAAGTGAAAGTTCAATCATTTGATGGCAATGAAGAGATAATCAATCAAAAAACTGCTTTTGGAGGCTTGTTTTCACACGGTTATCCTATGCAAATCCCTTCTTTCTGTGCCATAGACAATGTAGTTTGTTATATGGTTTATCAAGATCTTTTTGATAAGATAATTTTTGATTATCCAGAATTTGCTGAAGGCTTAGTTATGTTTAACCCAATTGAAAAAGTGTAAAAACTAAAATTATGAAATGAGCATGTTATACTATAAGCAAACACAATAGTAATTGAGAATATTCGAGTTTTTCCGCCAAAGACGGGACAAGTTATCATAACATTAAGAATTAAAGATAAATATGATGAAACAACCAACGACAATTTTTAGGCAACTTATTTATAATGTGATTATTCCGTCGCTGATAGCTTTGATTATTTTGGGATTAATAAATTATCAGCATACCAAGACTATTTTGATTGAATCAAATAAATCCAAAAATAAAATTATTGCTGATAAAATTAAGAATATTCTTGAGTTTCAGGATATGACATTTAGTATTCTTGATGAAAATATGGCTCAACGAATGAACGGATATAGTAATGCTATTGTAAACAGGTATGCCGGGAATTCAAAAATTCTGGAAAGTGCTGATTTGAATGCATTACGTTCAGAAATAGGTATGAATCCTCTTATGGAAGACATTTATGTAATTAATAAAGAAGGGGTCATTGTAAATACAACCTTTAAGAAAGATAAAGGGCTTGATTTATTTAGTTTTGGTGAAGCCCATAAAAAGTTTCTTCTAAGTGTTTTTGATGGTGGTAGATTTGTGAATGAACGTTTTGCAATAGAAGCAACTACCAAACGTTTGAAAAAATATACCTATCAGCCTACAAGGGATAAAAAATACATTATTGAAATAGGCTCATACTCGAAAGATGCAGATAGTATTATCAACCTGGTGATAAATACCTTAGGCAAGTCAGTAGGGCTCTTTATTATGACCGATAAGCCTTTTTCTATCACTGATGCTGAGGTGTCCGAGAAGCATAAGCATTTGTTAGATAAAGTGTTTGTTGAGAAAGGCCAATTTACTGTTTTTGAAGAAGAAAATGATAAAAAGATTGAATATACATTTATCAACCTAAACAGCAAGCCTAGTGGCTTGTACAAGGGGTCGGCCATTCAGATAGTTACAGACCGCACCGAAGAAATCAATATGCTTCGCCGTGAGCTCATTAAGCTCATTTGTATTTTTGGTTTTGCTATAATCCTTGTTGTTATTCTCATATATAGAAAGACCAAGATTATTACTTACCCAATCAAGAAGTTGGTGCTTAATATCAACCGTATTACCCATGGACATTTAGATGAGCGAGCAGAGGTTGTCGGAAATAATGAAATAGCTACACTTTCAAAACAATTCAATAAGATGATTGAAGAGCTGGAGAGTTATTACAATGAATTGGAACAGAAAGTGAAGGATCGTACTGCCGAGATTATGCAGCAGAAAGAAGAGATTGAAGCACAGCGTGATGCCCTTGAGCAACAGCGGAATTTGCTTGCCCAGACCAATAAAAGCCTTGAACATGCTTATGTAGAGATAAGCGAGCAGAAAAAACATATTACCGATAGTATAGTTTATGCTAAGCGTATCCAGAATGCCATTTTGCCCCCTGATGAAGTGATCCATAAATATTTGCCTGATTCGTTTATACTTTACAGGCCTAAGGATATTGTTAGTGGTGACTTTTATTGGCTTTCAGAGAAAGAAGGCTTGGTAATGATCGCTGCTGTTGACTGTACTGGACATGGTGTACCTGGAGCATTCATGTCTATTGTTGGTCATAACAACCTCAATTTTGCTGTCAATGTCAGAGGTGCCCGTAAGGCCGGAGATATACTCAATGAGCTTAACCAGGCTGTTACTGATACTCTCAGGCAACAGCATGGGAATGCTTCTATCCGTGACGGAATGGATATAGCCCTTTGTTGTTTTGACTTTGAGAGTCGTCGCCTGAATTTTGCCGGGGCAAACAATCCGCTGATTATAGTCAGGAACGGTGAAGCTATAAAATACGATGCAACTAAAGCGCCTATTGGTGCTTATATTGGAGACAAGCTTACAAACTTTACCAACAATGAAATTGAGCTTTCGGCTGGAGATATGTGTTATATTTTCTCTGACGGTTATGCTGATCAGTTTGGAGGGCCTGAAAATAAGAAGTTTTTGAAAAGAAAACTGATTGAGCTTTTGGCTGAAATTAGCACAGAGCCTGTAAATAAACAAAAGGAAATGCTCGAACAGGCGCATGAGCTGTGGAAAGGCGAGCACGAGCAGGTGGACGATATTTTGATAATTGGAATTAGATGTAAATAAAAAGGAACAAAATGACTAATCCTGAAAGCAATATATTAATTATTACTTCAGCTAAAGAAGGTGTTGCGTATGATTGGGCTTTAATGTTATCTGAAAGTTTAGGATCAGCCATTGCCCAGTTGGCAGGTTTTTCTCCAGCCATTAATGTTGACTCTTTGGATAATGTCGATAGTGAGAATTTTTTGAAAAGCAAATCGGCTGTTTATATTGTCCTTGACAATATGTATATTTCGAATCAGCTGCAAATAGAGAAGGTTAGACGTTATACCAAAATTGATAACCTGAACTTATTTTTTATCCTTCCTGCCCCCCAGAATGAGAAGGAATTGAAAAACATAACAGACAAAAAGATTACCTATTATTGTTTTGATGAAGACCCCGAAACTGGTATCGAACGCCGATATAGTGCTTTTGAACCCCCTGACATATCTAAGCTTTTCTGGTCAAAAGTATTGGATATAGCTTATGATTTTCTGCAAAAGAAAGGGAAAAGTGAGGTTCAGATTAAAAAGGCCGTATATCTGGCTATTACAGGCCCAGAACTTTTTGAATACCGTGATGCAATTAGGAGTGAGCTTATACATCGTGGATATACTGTTTTTCCTGAAGTGAATTTGACTAATGACACAGAAAAAATTGCTGAAGAAGTATCTGCTTATCTTTCCAAGAGTTATATTTCAATACACCTCATAGGCAGTAAATATGGCCACATCATCCCCGGAATTGAATCATCATTGCCAGAGCTTCAGTGCCGGTTGTCTGCAAAACATTTAAGGTTGCAGGCTGAGAGACTGCAGCACCAAACCTTTCAAAGATTAGTGTGGATTCAACCCAAGATAAAACCTATTGAAGAGAAACAAAAACGTTTTCTTAACGCTTTGAGAGTCGAAGAAAAAAATTTCAATACCGAGATCCTTCAGATATCGCTTGAAGATTTAAAAGTTGTGCTGCGTGAAAAGCTTGATTATATTGATGGAAAAATAAAAAGTACAGAGCAAAACCTTAACAGCGTTTATATTATTTATGAACCCAAAGATTATGTAAAGGTGTTGGAGATAGTTCAATATTTTGAAAAACAAAATGTTAAAACTTTACTTATTGACTTTGTAAAAATGGCTGATACTATTGTTGCTTCGCATTATAATTATCTTACAGCATGTTCTTCGGTTATTATTTATGATAGTGGTAACAACCCTCAATGGTTGAGCAGCAAAATGAAAGACCTTGTAAAAGCGCCGGGATTTGGGAGGAAGAACCCGTTTAAGGTGAAAGCAATTTTGACTAAAAATATAAATGGATTTTCTGGTACCGATAATCTGTTGCTTGACGCAAATAAAATAGATCCTGCATTATCAATTTTTGTTCAAAAATTAAACCAAAACTGATGGATGAATATGTAAAAACGGCCAACCTTGAAGCAATATCAGAAATAAAGGCTGTAATCAATCCTTTTCCCGGCCTAAGGCCTTTTGGTATTGAAGAAAGCCACTTGTTTTTTGGACGCGAAGGACAAAGCGAAGAAGTGCTATTGAAGCTTTCCAAAAACCGTTTTGTGGCAGTTATTGGTGCATCGGGGACAGGAAAGTCTTCTCTTATATATTGCGGGTTAGTTCCTATTTTGTATGGAGGGTTCATTGCTAATGCTGGTTCGCAATGGAAAATCATTGCTACCAGGCCTGGAGGTGGGCCTATTGCTAACATGGCCGAATCTGTTGTGAAATCTGTTTATAAAGATGAAGCAGACAAAGAAAAGCAGATGAAAGCTTCCTTTTTTGATGCTATGCTCCGCAGAAGTTCTCTGGGACTGCTTGAGGTATTGCGCAACCTGCCTATAGCCAAAGATGAAAATATCCTTATGCTCGTTGACCAGTTTGAAGAGCTTTTCAGGTATAGGCTTAGCCGTAAAGGGCAGGAGGCAGTCAATGAATCTGAAGCTTTTGTTAAGCTATTGGTCGAGGCTGTAAATCAAACAGAAATACCTGTATATATTGTTATTACTATGCGTTCTGATTTTATTGGCGAATGTTCCAATTACCAGGAGCTTACAACGCTGATAAACAGAAGCAACTACCTGATTCCGCAAATGACACGTAATGACTTTCGCGATGCAATTGTGGGGCCTGTTGCTGTTGGAAATGCTAAGATAGAAACCGCTTTGGTTCAGGAATTGCTGAATGATGTTGGCGATAACCCTGATCAGTTACCTATTTTGCAGCATGCCATGATGCGTACATGGGATTATTGGCTCAATAACAGCGACCGGGACAAGGAAGTCGGCTTGAGCGAATACGAAGCCATTGGTAAAATGGAAAAAGCCCTATCTGAACATGCTAACGAAGCCTTTGATGAGCTTTCGGAAGAGGGACAAAGAATTTGTGAAGTGCTGTTTAAAACTATCACAGAAAAAGGGGCAGACAATAGGGGAGTACGTCGGCCTACAAGGTTAGAAGATATTGCAGACATTGCTGCTGCTGATATTGATGAACTGAAAACTGTAATTGAAAAATTTCGTGCCCCGGGACGTTCTTTTGTTACGCCATCCAGTGAAGTGCCGTTGACAAAAGACTCTATTATTGACCTTTCGCACGAAAGCTTGATGCGTATCTGGAACCGTCTGAAAGTATGGGTTGACGAAGAGGCTTCTGCTGTTCAGATGTACCTTAGGCTTTCAGAGGCATCTGCATTGTTTCAGGAAGGGAAAACAGGCCTTTGGAGACCTCCTGATTTGCAAATAGCTTTAAACTGGGAAAAGAAGCAAAAGCCAACACTGGCTTGGGCACAAAGGCATAACCCTGCATTTGAGCGGGCTATGGTTTTTCTTCATACCAGTGCTAAGGAATATGAGGCCGATGAGCTTAATAAAATCAAGCTTCAGAAAAGGGCTTTGCAACGAAGCCGTATGATTGCTGCTATACTTGGGGTTGCTGCTGTTATCTCACTTGGAATTATGATTTATGCTCAGATGCAAAGTACTGAGGCCTTTAAACAGCGGATGGCTGCTATAAAAAGTAGCGTCGAAGCCAACAAACAAAAGTCTATAGCTTTGAAAAATGCCCAGGAGGCTAATGAACAAAAGAAAATAGCCGAACAGCAATCCATTGAGGCCAATAAACAGAAGGAAATAGCTCTTGAGCAAACTCAAATAGCTTTGCAGAATGCAACAGAAGCCAACCGGCAAAAGAATATCGCTGATGCTAAAAGCAAAGAAGCTAACGAGCAAAAGGTCCTGGCCGAAAAAAGTGCTAAAGAAGCTTTAGAACAAAAATTAGCTGCAGAAATTGCCCGTGAAGAGGCTTACAACAGGCGTATGCTTTCTATAGCCCAGTCTATGGCAGTAAAGTCGCAACAGATAGATGATGATAAAGATTTGAAAGCGTTGTTGGCATTTCAGGCATTCACATTCAATGAGAAATACCAAGGTTCAGAAAAGAACCCTGATGTTTTTGCCGGGCTTTACCAGGCTATGATTACTTTAAATGGGAAAAGCCAGAATATTTATAAAGGCCATAGTGATGCAATCAATTCTATTGTTTTTTGGCCTTCTGCAAGTTTGTTTTACACAGCAAGTAGTGATGGTAAGGTTTTAAAATGGGATGTTTCTGATTCAACTAAAAAGCCTTTTGTTGTCATTGACAATAAAAAGGTGGTAAATAAATCTATAGACATTAGCAGTGATGGTAAATATCTTGCAGTTGGTACATTGGGCAATGGATTGGGGATTTTAGACCTGAAAACAAAAGATGCATCGGTGCGTTATGCAGTTGTACCTTACAAAAATATTGAATTAGTTGCTTTTACCAATGATGCTAAAACGATTGTTGCAGCATCTGATAGTTCTCTGATTGAATTTGATGCTACAACAGGAGCCGGAACGGTCGTAGGAAAAGCAGATGGCAAGATTCTTTCGTTAGCAGTGGCCCCGGATGGTAAGACTATAGCTACCGGCACAAAATCAGGTAAAGTATATCTTTGGGATAAAGTAAGCAGCTACAAAAAAGAACTTTTATTTGAAGAAGCGTCGAATCAGATACATTCGCTGGCTTTTAATCATAATGGCTCGTTATTGGCTGCAGGTAACCTGATAGGTTATCTCAAGCTATGGAATTTGAAGGAAAAGAAAATGCTTTTCAATGTTAAAGGTCATTCTGCACGTATTACAGATATTAAGTTTAGTCCGAATGACAAAACTATTGCTACTGCAAGCTACGACCAAAATGTGTTGTTGTGGGATGCTTCTGATTTGAATATTCAGCCTATCAAACTTAAAGAACATGAGTCATGGGTACTGTCATTGGCTTTTAATCCGTTTGGCGACAAGCTTGTTACTGGCAGTATCAAAGAAGACAGGCTGATTCTTTGGCCTACCAATACTTATGATATGGCTTCTGTAGTTCATAAGAAAATGGGACGAAATTTTACTATTGAAGAATGGAATACTTATGTAGGAAAGGACATAAGATATGAGCGGTCTAAATAATTAATATTTAAAACAATCTATAGATGATAAAAGTTAAGCTTTGGATATTTCTGTTAAGTATCGCTTGCCTGTTGCCTTTTAAAGTTCTTGGCCAGGAAGATTGTGCTTTTACATTGTCGAAAGCACAAAAGTTGTATGATGCAGGAACCATTGAACAGATTCCTGAAATGTTGAAGATGTGTATGGAAAGTGGTTTTACCAAAGAAGAAAAACAGCAGGCAATGAAGTTGATTATCATGGCATATTTGTTTGATAACAATCAGAAAGAAGCTGATAAAGAGATGCTTAAGTTTCTTAAAGAATATCCGGAGTATGAAATTGTCGTTTCAGATCAGGCCGAGTTTGTTCAGCTTTTTAACACCTATCGTACTTTACCTATTGCTTCTATTGGATTGGTGGGGTTTACCAATATGTCTTATGTTACCCCGATAAGCTATTACGGAACAGATGGAAATAAAGGCTCATACAAAAATACAGGCTTTGGGTTTCAGGTGGGGCTTTCGTATCTGCAATACCTGATGGAGTATATTGATTTAAACGTAGAAGGGTTCTATGTTTCCAGTACTTATCAATTTGCCAGCTCAGATACTGCCAAGCAAATAACATTTGAAGAAACTCAATCAAAACTTGAGTTCCCAATATCAGCTGTGTTTAAACCCAGATCTTTTGGTATGTTTGTGCCGTATTGCCGTTTAGGGTTTGGAACAAGCCTGCTTTTATCATCTAATGGTTCTGAAACTACTATTAATCCTGCATCTATGGTTAAACCTAATTCAAATCCCAGTTTTGATTTAATGAACAGGAGGAAAAAATTTCAGATATACGGTATTATTGGGGCTGGTGTGAGGATAAACCTTTCTCATAGCTTTTTATTATTGGATGTCAGGTATAATCAAGGCTTCACACAACAGTTTAAGAAATCGGCCAGGACCTCAGGTGATTATATAAACTATGTGATAAACACGCAACATAATGAAAATGATTTCAGAATTAATAATTTATGGATGTCAATAGGTTTCTATTATAAATTTTATAAACCCCAAAAACGATAACTGATATGAATAAATATATATACTATATTATATTGGTTCTACTGGCTTTTGTGTCATGTAAAGAAGCTGATATGGCTTCAGATCAGGAAAAATCGCATATTAAATTTTATGGAGGAAGCTATCAGGCTGAAGGGAACGATATTAAACAACTTTCGGACGGCTGCTTTGTTGCTTTTGGAACAATTAGCTTTTCTGAAATCTCCAAAAGTATGTACCTCGTTAAAACTGACCGACTTGGAAACGAGATTTGGAGTAAAGTAATAACAGATACAATTAGTAAAACTGGCGTTAGCTTTGAGGTAATGCCTGATGGTGGGTTTGTTATGCTTGGGAATACAATTACTTCTCCTTCAAGGATTTCTGTTGCAAGGACAGATGCAAATGGAGTAACTTTATGGACAAAATACATCAGCAGGGGAAAAGGAATTAAAGGGTATAGCATCAAAAGAACATCAGACAATGGATTGGTCATTGCCGGAAGTTATACCAATGCTAATGATGATTTAGATGCCATGCTCTTTTTTGTGGATTTTGCAGGGAACAACGAAAAATTGATTACAGCTGCCTGGGATGAAAATGATGAGGCTAAAGATGTTATAGAACTTGGAAATGGTATTTTTATTATGGCTGGTTACAGGACAAATATTAGCACAAAAGGCTCAAATGCTTGCTTCTGGATTGTTAACAGTAAAGATGAAGATTTCCCTTTTTTACATGGCTTAGTTATTGAGAAAAATAAAGTGAGTTCTATTGAAAGGGTTAAGTTTATTGGAAATTCTAATTATTTGATGTGTGGACAGGTTAACACTCTTGATTCGGCAATGAATACATTTGTGGCTAAAATAAAAGTGTTCTCACCTGACAACACAACTGATTATACCATTAAGCCTGTTTGGAAAAGAAGTTATGGTAGTAAAAATAAAGACTTTGCAACGAGTTGTGAAATGCTTTCAGATAATGATTTTGCTATATTAGGAACTACTTATAACGACCTGGGTCAAACCAGCATGACGCTTTATAAAATAGACAGTCTGGGAAACGAAACCTCAGCTAAAAAAGAATATGGAGGGACCTCAGGTAGTTCTGTTAGCCAATCCGGTAACTGTATATTGAAAACTCAGGATGGAGGCCTTGTCACTACCGGGGTTAATTCATACTCAAAAACCACTTTGCTGAGCATTATTAAATTTGATAGCAATGGTAATTTTTGATTTTATTCTCATATAATCAACCAGCCTAAATATACTCACTTTAAAACGTAAAGTCATGAAACGAGCATGTTTAGAATTAAATTCAAATACGTATGAACAAAATCATGCGAGTTCTTTCCGACCTTTAAAGAATAATTTTGTTCGGATGAAAACAAATATAAATACTATGAAAAGAACGATTCGTTTTATGTTTTTTTTCTTCTTGTTATTGATGACACCTGTATTGCTTTTTGCTGAGGGTCCAACATTGAGTAGTGTTAGTATAGCATCGAATAACAGCGTTTTAACTCAAGCAAAGGTAGGGGACAAGATAATGCTGACCTTTACGGGCAGCGAGCCGCTGACAAGCAAGCCGACAGTGACGATATTAGGGCATATCATAGCCAATGAAAATGTTGTCAATACAAGTGGCAATACTTGGACAGCGGAATATACTACATTAAATAGCGATACGGAGGGTACAGTGCCTTTTACTATTAATTATACAGATATTGCTGGCAATGCTGGAATAGCAGTAACTACAGATGGCAGCTCTGTTACCTTTGATAGAACGGCTCCAACAGTTATTATTTCGAGTTCAGCAGCAAATCCGACTAATGTTTCTCCAATTCCATTAACAATTACTTTCAGCGAAGATGTTACAGGATTTGTTGTTGAAGATATTACTACATCTGGAGGTTCTTTATCAGGGTTTTCAGGAAGTGGAAAAGTATATACGGTTAATTATTTTCCAGTTTATGGAACAAACAATATAAATATTGCTGCTAATAAGGTTATAGATATTGCATCTAATGGAAATATAGCAGCTTCCCAGTTTTCTATTGAATATTATAAAACACCTGAAGTTGAATTTGTTAGCGGAGATACTATTTGTGCTAATGAAACAGTAGTTAATTTATCAGCAACAGCAAAAGATAATCGTGGCACAATATATTGGTATACAGAAGTTACAGGCGGAACTCATGTTGCTTCTGGCAACAATTATTCTCCTAATATAACAACAACTACTTCATATTATGTTGAGGTCAATGATCATGGTTTTATTTCATCGCCCAGGATTAAGGTTGATGCGATAGTATATCCATTACCGCTTACTACTGCAACAAATACCGGGCCTGTATGTGAAGGTTCTGCTATTAGTCTGGTTGGAGGCCCGATAACCCCCGATATTGTCAATTATTCATGGACTTCAACTCCGGCTGGTTATACTAATTCATATCATAGCCCTCTATTATCAAGCAATGCAACAGAAGGCCTCTCTAAAACATATACTTTGAAAACTACAGATATTCATGGATGTGTTAATACTGCAAGTACTGTTGTTACAGTAAATGCAACCCCAACAATATATAACGTTACAGGGGGTGGGGCATATTGTGCTGGAGGACCAGGAATGTCAATCGGGTTAGATGGTGCTGATAAGAATACAACATATACTTTAAAAAGAGGAATAACTCCAGTTGCCACATATAATTCAGGAACAAATACATCAGCTTTTACTTTTGGTACATTTACACAAGCCGGTGAATATACAGTAGTTGCAACAAGTAGTTGTACTGCTAATATGAATGGTTCGGTAAATATAACTGTGAACAGTCTGCCAACAGTTTACGCGTTTAACAATAGTCCAATTTGTGCAGAAAATTCATTAGTGTTAAATGCACTGCCTTCGGGCTTGAATTCTTATAGTTGGACTGGCCCTGCTATTTCAGGGTCATTATCAGGACAAAGCATAACTCTGACTAATGCTGGTGCAGTATCTCACAGTGGGACATATACCCTTACTGTTACAGATGACAACGGTTGTGTTAATACGGCAACAACTGTTGCAAAAGTAAATGCACTGCCTTCACCATCTATAGTAGGGCTTGATAGTGCCTATAAAACTACCGATTCAAATATTGAATTAGTAGGAGATCCTTCTGGAGGCACTTTTAGCGGGTTAGGGGTTATTTCAAGTATCAATAAATTTTTCCCTAATCTGGTTAGTAAAATTGGAGAAAGTTTTGATATTAAATATACCTATACAGATGAAAAGAATTGCACTAAGGTAGCAAAGCAAAGTGTAGTGGTGCTTAAAACAAGTGCTATTTTCGAAAGTATTAATCCTAATTCAACGTATTGCTATACTGATACCTCAGATGAAATATGGGCAAAAAGCCCAGACATTGTTGGTAATGGTTATTACAAACATTCCAAAAAACATGGATTACAGGATTTAGGGAATAATCATGCTATTTTAACTCCGTCTTTAATGGGTGCCGGAAATGATACTATAACATTTTTCTTTAAAACTGTTGCTGGTGATGATAAAATCTCGAGGGTAGTTTTTATTGATAGTGTTGGTACTATAAGTATCAACACTCCGGCTGATGAGTTTTGTGAAAATGACAACCAAACTGTTACATTAAAAACTGTTAATGCTGGCACAAATGGAACTAAAAACTGGATAGGGCCTGGTACTGTTGTTAATGGAGACTATACCTTTGTGCCAAGCAGTTTGACCAAGAATACCTCTTATAATTTTAGTGTAACCTATGTTTCAACTAATGGTTGCTCAAGTAATACGGCTGATACTGATATATTTATTAACGAAAAGCCTAATGATACTATATATAACGAAAAAACATTCAATGTTTACAACGAGGCAGAAGAGTTAAAAGGTGGCAAAGTCTTTCCTTTATATTCATTTAGTGCCCCTAAAGGAATAACTTATGATGGAAGTGTTTATAAATTTAACCCGGCTGTAGTGCCTGCCAACACAAGTGTTGTTGTTACATATAGTTATACAGACAATAAATCGTGTACAAATACAGCTACAAAAACTTTCAATATTTATTCACCTGTAGGCACTATTACCAACCTTGGTTCGGCAAAAGATACTTTTTGTTATGGCGAAGCAATTGCTCACTATAAGTTTACCACAACTTCCCCATATTCTGCTTTATTATTTTATATAGACAATAAAGATTACACAAGCCAACTTAGCGGTAACGAGGTTACCTTTCCGATAGGTTCAGATATTGGCCAAGGGTTACATACTGCCAGGTTCTTATATAAAAATGGGCATTCGTGGTTTGAGGTTAGTAAAACTTTTTATGTAGAAAAAGCAGTAGCTGGTACATTTGTAATCAATTATGCCAATGGTAAAGATTATGCCTGTCAGGCAGATAATAATGTTATCATCACGGTAAACGGATATGCCCCGGTAGGACCGGCAAGCTCGTTTAGTTGGACAAATGCATTGAATACTACAATTTCCAGGGCAGAAATTTCTACACAGAATGCAGGTTCAATACCGTTTAGTTATGTTTATATCTCTCCATTTGGTTGTCATAGCGACCCCATAGCAGGTTCAGTTACAATCAAAGCTTTGCCTCAGGATAAACTGGGAGTAGGAACAATATATAACCTTGCTGACGGGGCAAAACCGCTTAAAGGTTCTGGTGATGTTAATATTATTGACCAAAAGTTCAATGGTAAGTTTGTTACCCAAGGAACATCAGGATATATTTTTAGCCCTACTTATGCTACTACAATGAAGGATAGCATTGCAATTTTTTATACTTATTCAGACAAAACTACAGGCTGTTCCAATACCACTACTGAATACTTTAAAGTTCTTGAAGCTACAGAAACGATTGAAGATGCACTTCCTGCAAACCGTCACTATTGTTATACAGATAATTTGGAAGCTCGTTTTACTTTGAAAAATATCCAGGAAGGAAGCAATAATAGAAATTTTGAGCTTAAAGGGACAGATAATATAAAGAGCGTTGATGGAAATATTGTAACTGTTTCGATAAATAACACGGGTTTTTCAAAAGGTATAAAGACTGATACTCTCATTTATACTTATAAAATTGATACGGTGAAATTCTCTGTTTTCAAAATTTTCAGTATAGACAATGTATCAGCTTCGTTAAATTTTGGTGTAAAAGATTCATTCTGTACCAATGGTAACGATTTTGTTATGTTGTCTTTTGCAGATAACAGCTATTCTCCTGTAGGAGGAACTTTTACCTGGTATAGCTCAGACCCGGCATTGCTCAATAGTGCTGGTACTGCTGCAACATTTGACCCTTCCAAAGCAATTATTAGTAGCAGCAAGAGTTACAATGCTAATTTCTATTATGATACTTTGCGCGTTTATTACACCTCACCTGGAGGATGCCATAGCAATGTGTTGCAAAAGATATATAAAATTAGTTCTCCTACTACTTTGACTTTTGGAAGCGGCTTTATCCATAATTACAATAAAGATGGCGCAGAAATAAAACTGAATGCTATGCCTAATGGCGGAACTTATTATAGCGGGACATTAAACATTCGTTATGATAAGACAGAGGATGCTTATTACCTAAATCCTCAGTCTTCTGTTGTGGATAATAACCAAAAAATAACCTACTCATTTGTAAATAACGCTGGTTGTAATAGCTCTGTTACTGAGTTGATTAATATTATTAAAACTGAAGGGTTCCTTTCGAAAAATGGTACATCAAATGATTTACCTGTTATATTCTGCTATACAGAAGCACCTTTTAATATTTATGGTATAGCAGGAAATAACAAAGGCCCTGCATCAAAAGATACATTATATGGTGAAGGTGTAACTTATTTACAAGATAATGTAGCTCTGTTCTCACCTTCAGCAGTTATTGATTCAGACACAACAGATGCGACGACAAAGACTATCAGGATAACATACGAATATACTGGTAATGATGCTGATGCCACACGGTTTAAAGTATTTAAAGATGTTACGGTTGACAAAGTAGGAAAACTTACTGTTGAGTTAGATTCTAATTATTGTTATAGCTCAAAATTACAGACCATTAAAGCTTCATGCGAAACCAGGGGAAGTGGTAATATTTATTTGAATTATAAAGCGAAAAACTATGGATTTGCCAATAATGGATTTAGTGCCAATTTTTATAGTGATACACTTATAAACAAGAAAGTTGTTGAATATGGAGCTCCAGCTATTGTTACTTTCGTTATGGAGTCAAATAAAGGATGTAAAGATTCAGTCAAAAAGGTGTTCAGGGTTCGCGAAACTCCGCAAACAAGACTCAGAGTACCTGATTTGTGTTTTAATGAAGGAAAACCAATTTATATCTATGATTCAACTACCAATATGCTTAAAGATAAAATAGTTGAATGGGTATGGAAATTTGGTGACAACAGTAAGGATTCAGTGTCCAATATATTTAGCCGTATTATGGCCCACAATTATTCAGGTACAGGTCAGAAAACAATAAGGTTAACCCAGACAACTCAATATAATTGTGTTGGATATGATGAAACAACAATAAACCTGGGATTAAAACCTTCTTCAATCTTTAATTGGGTTGATGAGTGCTCAGCTAAGGATGGTTCTTCCAAAGCAATTCATTTTACCGATAAATCAACAGCTCCTGATGGAGACCCGATTAAGAAAAGGTACTGGAGTGTAAATTCTGAAAATGGCAAAATACTTTATAATGATTCGACTACAAATAATTATAAAGACATAGCCTTTACCCAGCCCGGCAATTACCAGGTTCAATTAAGGGTGGTAACGCAAAAAAATTGCATTGATACAGCAACTAAAATATTTCATTTAAGGCCATGGGTTATTGTGGCAGATGATATGCCATATTCCGAAAATTTTGAAAATGGCAATAATGGCTGGTATCCAAGTTTAAGTGGGTCTATTGACAATACCATTTGGAAGTTAGGAGAAAGTGAGACTTTTGGCACTCCTGAAGGCGAACGCAAAGTGTGGTACACCGAAAATACTGGTTTGTCTAATATTAATGCATCTGTAACAGGACCATGTATGGACTTTTCGTGGATTAAAAAGCCAATGATTAAGTTAAATATAAAAAAATTAATGCTTCAAGGCTATGATGGAGCTGTATTGCAGTACACAACAGATATTACTGATACAGTTTGGAATAACCTTGGGACGGTTTCAGAGGGAATAAATTGGTTTAATTCTAACTCAATTGAAGGAAAGCCTGGCAATACGTTTACAGGGTGGACAGGTAAAAATTCAGAGGATGAATATGTGAGTGCGATGTTAAACCTCGATAATCTTAAATGGCAGCCTTATGTTCGTCTGCGGATGGCTTATGGTAAGAAAAATACCGGTGCCCAAGGTATTGCGTTTGATAATGTTTGGATTGGGAACAGGTCGAAGGTATTAATGGTTGAAGGGTTTACATCGGCTTCACTTACAGATGACCTTGGCAACAATCTAAACAACTACAATGGCTTTGATATGCTTGAGATGAGATATCATACCGAAGGGGACGATTTTTACGAGCAATATTCTTCAGGGCCCAATGCCCGGTCGTTATATTACAAGCTCTCAGATTTTCCGGCTTATATAGCTGATGGGCGTATTGTTTATTCCCCAAATAGTGACACGCTGTCAAAAAAGATTTTGCAAGCCTCTAAATTTGATATTTCGCTAAAAACTGAAAAAAGTAATGCCGGGATAACTTTAAAAGTAACTATAACTCCTTTGGAAACAATTAATGCAGAAGTTATAAATCTTCATGTAGCTGTTGTTGAAGATTCGGCTACAATTACTGGCTCCAATGTAGTTTACAGAAATGTGGTGCGTAAGTTACTGCCCGACCCGAGTGGCACCCGGATTACCCATTGGCAGGTTGGTGTCGCCCAGGAATATGACTTTAGCTGGCTCTATTATGCCGGCATAAACCCCGATAAAGTAAAAATTATTGCATTTATCCAGGATAGTAAGACCAAAGAAATATACCAGGCTGCTACTGATGATGCTGTATTTAACAAAACAGATGTAAAAGAAATGAACATCTTGCCGGGAACTATTAGTTTGTATCCTAATCCTGCCAATAATTATGTTTATCTGTTGTTAAACCAGTCTTCGCGAATGCTATGTACTGTTCAGGTATTCAATAATATGGGGATGCTGGTTGATAAAACAAATTTCTCTCCTCAATCGCAAATGATACAGTTGAATACCCAAAACTACAAAAACGGGGTATATTTTATTAAAGTTTTTGGTTCTGACAAGGTATTCAAAACAGGAAAGCTGATAGTGACGCATAAATAAAACAAGCGAGGCAGGCATTTTGACCTGCCTCGCTTGCTTTTAAGCATATATTATTAATGGCATTAATTTTTTGTTGTATTCAGATTCTTTTACATTTGATATTTTGTTTTAAACTTGTGGAAGATATTAATTTAAGGGTTATTCTGAAACATAAATGGGGCATATATCTCATTTTAAAATATTTCGGGTGTTGTTTAAAAACAAAATAAACCTTTGTATTGTTGGGCTTGTTTTGTTTATAGAGGTTATTACATATTTTGTATGCTTTAAAAAAGGGCCTTTAGCTATTTTCCCTTTAAATAATAAGTTTCGGGTTGTTTTTTACACGGATAAAAATGATGGTGGTGAGTCTGTAATTACCAGTACTCAAATTGCAGATTCTGTTTTAAAAGTAAGTTTTGTTTTAAAAAAGGGGTTTATCAGGCCTTTTATTGGCTTGTCTATATTGCCGGCAGGTATGAATTATATTGACCTGTCGGGGTATAACCAAGTGAAAATTGAAGCGCTTGGCAGAAACCTGGTTAACATGAACTTTCACATTGTATCACATTACCAGGGGGTAAAAAGCAACAGGTTGTATTGTTCATCAAGCTTTGAATTGGATAAAGCAAAAAATGATTATTCCCTTTTACTGAAAAACCTGAAGATCCCGGATTGGTGGTACGACACAAACAATTATTCGCCTTCTGATACACTTAAGCCGGACTGGAAAAAGGTTAGCGAAATAAACTTTGCAACAGGTTTGGCCCCTGATGTTGATATAGAACGGGAACTTTCTATTTATTCAGTATCTTTTGTCCGGGATAACACATGGCTTTTGGTGTATATGTTTTTGATATTGGCCGGGCTTATATTAATGTTGTACATTATCGAATATTTCCGTTCTGTAGTCAGCGAAAACAAGCATGAAGTTACGATAAAATACAAGCCTGTTGAAGTGGCCAATAAACTTGGCTTTCAGAATAATTATCTGGATTACATAAACGAGCATTTTCAAAACCCCGAACTCAGCCTTGAAGAAATATCTTCGAAAACAGGAATCTCTCAACGGAAAATTTCAGAAGGGATTGCAGCCCAATTTCATTGCAATGTAAAAACTTACATCAACAAAATACGCATCAGCGAAGCTCAGCGGTTGTTGAAAGAAACCGACCTGAGTATTAGTGAGATCGCGTTTAAAACGGGTTTTAGCAGCCCAAGCAATTTCAACCGCGTATTCAAGGCTATTTCAGGAAAGAACCCAACAGAGTTTTCACGAAAAAAAGGATAATTATTACATCAAATCCTGCAAGTCCTGATAAAGACTTGGCATGTTTTTAAATTCCACAAATGTTAAATTTCTCAATGATAATCTGCCGCAACGTATAAAATGCTGATAAATTTGCAGTTACAAAGAAAACTAAAAGTTTCGGAAGAACTCAAATATAGTAGTAATATTTTATACAAAACACATTCAAACAACACTTTGCAATTTTTGTAAAGCATTTCTCATTTTTTGTAAAGCTGTTTTTCTGATTTTGTAAATTCAAAAATGAAATCCGTAAAGTCATTTGTTTTTTGAATGATGAATATTGCATTTTCAATAACAAATAACTAACTATTATGCAAATGAAATTCAAATTGTTTCAGAAAATTGGAGTTGCAGTATTAGCTGTCATCTTAGTGGCCTGCAATGGAAGTAAGAGCAACGAAGCTATGAACCCTTCAGGGTTTTTAATCAAACGTGGTGTTAACCTTAGTCACTGGTTGTCGCAGGATTTTGGATGGGCCCCAAAATACTCTTATATCAATGAACATGATATTAAGTTTATTGATAGTATTGGGTATGACCACGTACGAATTCCGGTTGATGAGATTGAGCTTTGGGACGAAAATGGAAAGCTCATCGAGAAAGCTGTCAAATGCCTTACCAACTGCCTTGATTGGTGCGAAAAGTACGATTTGAGGGCTATTGTTGACCTGCATACTGTCAGGGCGCACCATTTCAATGCTGCAAACGAAGGTGGAAAAATTACTTTATGGGCGGATAGTGCCGCACAGGCAAACTTTGTCAACCTATGGGTCCAACTATCTGATATTCTTAATAAATATCCGGTAAATATGGTTGCATACGAAATATTGAACGAAGCTGTTGCTCCCGAACATGACGACTGGAACAAGCTGATGAACAGGACAGTAGCTGAAATTCGTAAAAAAGAACCTGAACGCGTGCTGGTTATTGGCCCTAATATGTGGCAGATAGCCCCAAACTTGAAATTTTTGAAGCTTCCTGAAGGTGATAAAAATATTATTCTGAGTTTTCACACTTATTCGCCAATGGCTTTTACTCATTATAAAGCAAGTTGGACACCTATGAAATATTACAACGGGCCTGTTCATTATCCCGGACAAATTATCACCAATGAAGATTATCAAAAATATATAGATACCACTAATGCTGCCTTAGTAGCCCAAACAGCCGACGCAAGAGATGTATATAACAAAAAACGGTTGTTGGAAGTGTTCCAATCTGGCGTAGAGTATGCCAAATCTAAAAATCTTCAGTTGTATTGTGGCGAATTTGGCTGTTTACCTACTGTAGAACGAAAAGACAGGCTACAATATTACTCAGATATGGTTTCTGTTTTGGAAGAAAACAATATAGCCTGGTGCGATTGGGAATACAAAGGTGATTTTGGCATTTACTTTTTTGATACTGAAAAGGCCATATCGCTCAGGCCAGATTTTGAACTAATTCATATTTTACTTAAATAACATATTAATTAGGTATTGAAAAAAAATATATTATAAAATGCATTTAATGGTTAAAACGCATAAATAAAAAAAGAAATGAAGAAAAAATTTAATTTGTTGGTGTTTTTTTTATGCCTAACGTTGATTGCAAATGCACAGTTGACACCTCAGGAAGCTTTAAGCCAAATGATGCGGGGCATAAATATTGGCAACTCATTGGACGCTACCCCGAATGAAACATCATGGGGCAATCCGCTTATCCAGGAGCATTATTTTGATGATATTGTCAGTGCGGGTTTTACTTCTGTAAGGATTCCGGTAACCTGGAGGTTTCATGTATCTAAAAATGCCCCATATACCATTAACGAAAAGTGGTTGGCAAGGGTAGATACTGTTGTTTCATGGGGGTTAAAAAGAGGCTTGTTTATCATTATCAACCTGCACCACGAAGCGGGGCTTAAAGCTACAGATACTATGACCAACCTGTCAGCAAAAGCAGATACTCTTGCCAAATACGATAGTATCTGGAGCCAGGTGGCAACACATTTTAAGGATAAGCCTGACCGTTTGTTGTTCGAAATACTCAATGAGCCTCAAACAATGAAAGCTGCCAGTGTAGATTCTTTTAATGTAAGGGCTTTGGCTATCATCCGAAAAACTAACCCAACCCGTATTGTTGTATTTTCAGGCACTTCATATACCGGCTCTGATTTACTTTTGGCAGCTAAGATACCTGATAAGAATGACAAATACCTGATGGGGTATTACCATTCTTATGACCCGTGGAGCTTTGCTGGTGAGGCAAAAGGTACATTCGGCACAGCATCTGATATTAGTCAAATGAAAAACAGGTTTGCCCAGGTTTCTGCATGGTCGGTCAAAAACAATATCCCGGTACTCCTTGACGAATGCGGAACAATAAAAAAATGCGACTACAATTCACGAATGGTTTACTATGCCACTTTTGTTGAGCAGGCTTTAAACTATAATATTGGCTTTAACGTATGGGACGACAATGGCGATTTTCAGGTTTATATCAGAAATAACAGAAAGTGGAACGACCTGAAAGATGTCATTATTCATACTTACAAGGAGTCTCCAACACAGCTTAAGGCGGTTGCTGCCGAAACAAGTATTGCTTTGTCTTGGGCAAACCGTACTTCCGAGAATGACAGTATCTTCCTTGATCGCAGAACGGCAAGTACTGATTTTGCTCCCATTGCAAAGCTTGCTCCAAGTGCAGCCCAGTATGTTGATACCGGCCTGACACCTAAAACGACATATTATTACAGGCTTCGCACTAACCTGAAAGATTCTGTTGATTTGTATTCATACCCGATTGTGGCCAGTACTTTAAAGCCAACATCAATTGAAAAAGCTGAAAATACAAGTTTTGAAGTATATCCCAATCCGGCTGCTTCAATTGTAAGAGTAGTTAATAATGAAAATAGTAGTGCAGTATTGGATATTTACAACGTCAATGGCAAAAAAATCAATACTATTACTCTTTTTAAAAAAGAAACAACCATATCATTGAAAGGCTTGGCCAAAGGCAATTATATTTTTGTTATGGCTACACCCAAAGGTTCACAGTCTAAACAGGTGATAGTGCAATAAAATTAATGTTAGTATAGATGAAAAGCCTTTTGGCCTAACAAGCCAAAAGGCTTTTTTATTCTTCAAAAAAAAGGGCCGGAATAACCGGCCCTTCTCAAAAAATATCAAAAACGATGTCAATTTATTTCTTGATAAATTTGACCATGTTGTATGAACCATCATTTGAATAAGCTTTAATGATGTACAGCCCGTTTTGCAATGCCGAAACGTTGACATTGCTTGTAGCCAGTTTATTCAATGAAAGTATGTTTTGACCAGCAATATTTGTAATAACAATGCGCGAAATATTGTTTGCGTTTTTCAATGTTAATACATCGGTAACAGGGTTGGGGTAAACGCTGAAAGCTGCCAATGTAGCCCCTTCAATAGCATTAGGTTGGTTAGAAATGGTGATATCCATCGAACCTTTCACTGTTGATTGGTATTCCATGCAGGATGCAGTGACTGTTACCGTGCCGTTCTTTAGCGGAGTAAGAACCCCGGTTGCACTTATTGACGCAATGGTTTTGTCGCTGACACTCCATACTACATTTTTAATCGTTGCAGTATCAGGAAGGACTTCAGCGTACATTTGCAATGTATCTCCCAAAACATCAATAGAGGTAACGTTATTAGCTGAAGAAACATTGATTGTTTTAGCAGGTGCAAAAGTGCCGTTTACATAAGCCCTTAACCAAAGCAAGGCAGGACGTTTTATGCCATCTGCATCTATCAAATATGCTTTTTGGTCAGTGCGCCACATGCCTGGTCTAAATCCCCACATTGTAACGCCTTTTACAGCCTCATTATCCCAAAATAGCGGGAATATACGTTGATAATCTTGCAATTGTTTAGCATCGCTTGGCCCATCAATATCTAATTCGGTAGCATATATTGGTACTTCAGTAGCTTCAAGTATAGCCAGGTTGGCTTTTAAAGTATTTACATCAACATTGGTAGAAAAAGCGTGGGCCTGTATGCCTATCCCGTCAATGAGATTGTCTTTTTTCAGCAGGTTGATGATTTGAGCATAAGTATTGGCATTTTTTTGCTCATTAGTTACACTATATTCGTTTATCAGGAGTTTAGCTTTGGGAAAATATTGACGAGCCAGTTTAAACGATGTAATCACCCAGTCCCAGCCTGTTGTACCTGCTCCGCCCAACGCTTTGATATAATTTCCGGCTCCGGTTTTATCAGGTTTGGCATGTATAGGCTCATTTACAACATCAATGTAGTCAACCGAGTCATAACGTTCTGCTAATGCGGCAAACCATTCTTCAATTTCGGCGCGTTGTTCGGCCGAATCAAGCGTTTCTATCCATGTTGGCTGTTGGCTTCCCCAAATGAGGGTATGGAGTTTGAATGGAAATTTGTTTTTTCGGGCAAAATTGTAGGCTTCATCAAGGTCTTTCCAGTTCATAACATCTCTTGTACCTTCTACCCAGCCCCATTTACTTGCATTGCCGGGAGTAACCTGGTTCCAGTATCCTTCAAATTGGTACTTTGAGTCTGAACCATAAGCACAACCAAGGAATTTCGACTTTCCTTCTGCGATGGGAGGTAACAGTGGTTCTACGCCCGGGGGGTATTTTGAGCCTTCTTCGCCTTTGTTGAGTTTGTCAACAGTAAAGTAAAGCCCTTTTCGTCCAAATACAAATTTGTCAATCAAAAAGCCATCTTCTCTTCCTGCTATTTGAAATGTTTTGGTGAGTTCTCCCAATTCAACCCTGAATGAGACAGGTGGCTCATCTCCATTGTATTGAGAAAAATTGATCCATTTCCATACATTATATGCTGCACCTCCGGCCCCATCCACAACTTGAGAATTATCTGTATATCCCAGGTTATGGATGTTATTTGCCCTTACCCAGTCGTCAGCATTGGTAAGGTTTTTTTCGCCAAACCCATTGCCGTAATAATAACTGTCGTCATTAGCCCCGGCGCTTCCTATCCAATAGCGACCGTAAAGGTCATAAGTGCCAGAGTCTGGGAAGGTAATGGTATAAGTGATGACGCGCGTTGCACTATCGGGGGTTGTGCCACCTACTGTATATTTGATGGTAGCATAGGTAACCCCAGATTCGGTTTTAATAGCAAAGCTTGAACCTGCTACCCCTGATTCAGCTTCTACTACAACTGGCAAATCGGCACCAAATGATATTTTGCTAAAAATGCAAAATACCATCATCCATGAATAAATTAATCGATAGTTCATAAAATGAAAATTTAGTTAGTTATATGAGTATAAGTATAGGTACAAAAGTTTTAAAAATAAACTTAAAACAGGTGGAAAAAAAAGTCAATAATGATGAATAAATTGTTAAAAGGACACCTTTTTTTTAGAAAGAAAACAATTATTGTAAAACAAACCTGTATGTTATGGTGCCTTTTTGGATGGTTGAGCCAGCTTTTGTGTTGAATTTTGATTGCAGTGCAGCTGTTTTGGCTATCTGAAGCAATTGTTCGTCAAGAGTGGTAGAGCCTTTTACTCCGGGGATAGCATTAATTACCCGCCCATCCTTGTCAACGGTGATTTCGACTACAACTTTCCCTTCACTCTGCGATTTGTCTGAGGGTATTTGTAAATAAAGCGGGTTACGGCCTTCGAGGCTAAATGATATGCCATCTTTACCGGGTCCGGTACCGTTGCCTGTACCGTTGCCAATGCCGTCTCCGTTGCCTGGCAAAGCATTCGGGTCTCCGCCTTTCTTCCCGTAGATGCTGCCGCTGCCGGGGATATCGCCCTGTTCGTTGCTTTTCTTTTTGAACAAAGCTTTTTCATTAAGCTGAGGTGTCTTTTGCTCAGTTTTTTGAGGCTCTTGCTTAATTGCTTTTTCTTTTTTCTTTATTTCTTTTTTGTTTTTTTGCTCTTTTTCAATGTCTTTAATACTTTCGTCTTCATCATAGTCTTGTTTAAGGACTGGCTCTGTTGGTTTTTCAGTTTCTTTTTCTTCAACAAATTGAGGGGTATTAAGCCCAGCTATCTCATCTGTGCCTATATCGCTTCCGAGGTTTACCTCAAGCCCCATGCCAGGGCCCCCTCCGCCTTCAGGATAGGGGGGGATAGGGGTACGAAATTTGATATATAACAAAATAGCTATAATTGCTGCATAAATCAGCAAGGTATATACAAAAGCTTTTGTTTTATATGAGTTATTGTTTTGCATCAGGCATTTGGGGCTTTGGTGGCCAGTATCATTTTTATTTTCAGTTTATTCCCTGTTTGTAAAATATTGACCAGCTCTTGTACCGGAACAGAGCTGTCACATCGGATGACTACTGTTACGTTTTCTTTGTCAGTAATGCGTTTGATTAATTCAGCTTCAATGTTAGAAGGTGCTACAGCATCATTGTTAATATAATACTGCAATTCTTTGGTGATAGAAATTGATATTTCTGTTTTTCGGACAGTTTGATGATATTTTGAAGAGGGAAGTGTCAGCTTGATTACACTTGGGCTTATCAGCGTGCTGGTAATCAGGAAGAAAAGCATCAGAAAAAACATAATATCGCTCAGCGAAGAGGTACTTACTTCCGGCCTGAATTTATTTTTACTCCTTAGGTTCATGTGTTTGAAATTTAGGCAGGTTCCTGAAGAAGGTCTATAAAGTTTACGGCGTTTAACTCAAGTTTATGTACTACTTTTTCAATCATTACATTGAGCCAATGATAGAAGATGTAAGCAATAATACCTATCAAGAGGCCGGCAGCACTGGTGACCATTTTTTCGTACAATCCTCCGGCTATAAGCCCTATACTGATGTTATCAGCCAGTGATATGTTGTAAAATATCTTAATAACTCCGGCAATGGTACCTATAAAGCCAAACATCGGGGCAATACCTGCTATAACGCCTAATATTACCAGGTTTTTTTCAAGGTTGTAAACTTCAAATTTACCCACTATTTCAATAGAATCTTCTATTTCTTTGATTGGACGGCCAATACGCTTGATGCCTTTTTCAATCATGCGGGCTACAGGGCGGTCAGTTGAGCTGCAAAGGTTAAGTGCTGCATCTATTTTCCCTTCATGAATATAATCTTTTATGCGATCAATAAAATTGCTTTCAAAGCTGGCGGCTTTGCGGATTGCCAAAAAACGTTCTATAAATATAAAAATAGCCACAAAAGCAAGTATTGCAAGCGGGATCATTATCCATCCGCCCTTTAATGTCAGTTCCCACAGCGTCATGCTTTTTTCTGCTTGTGTTTTTGCAGCTTCGGCTGCAACTTGTATTTGTAATAAATAAAAGTTCATAATATTTATACTTAAGTTTATTTTTCAGTGTCTCAAAAATACAAATTTTACATCACTATTCAAGTGTGTGTTATGGTTTTGCCAGAGTATCTGTTTTTTCAGCTTTTTTGTTTTTAAAAAACAACTTGTTTTTTAATTCTTTAAAGTTCGAAAAGTCCTCTCTGTAAACAATTCCAATCCCCCTGGTGTATATATCGTCTTGTTGCAAAGGATCATCATTGGCCCTGTTGAAGGCTTTCAGTTTGATTTTGTCGGTCAACTTGAATTCAACGTTTACATCGCCCACAATATTGCTTGCTTTCTGATTATTATTTTCTTGATTAGAAATATCTACACTGCTGTTTATTGTAACGCGGTCGTCAAATAGTTGTGTCGAAAGGGCCACTTCTACTTCGTTGGTGGTATATGTTTTGTCTCCTGGCCTGTAGGCTACACCGACATCAAACTTATCGCTGAGATTAGACAACATATCACTTATTTGGCCAGAAAGCATCTCAATTGATGATGAGGCCATATCTACTCCCATGCTATTACCTTGCGATCTGCCAGAGTTGCTTGGGGTCATAAAACTGCTCATTACCAGAAGAGATAAAAATTGTTGGCTCATTTCCTGGTCTGTATTGACAACACTTTTTACTTTGTCTTTGTCGGCAACTGAGGCGCTGGGAAGGTCAAAATCGAACCTGATGTCGGGGTTTTGAAGCTTCCCTTTTACAAAAAGCCTGCAATCTACCGGAATTCTTTTTTTATCATTACTTCCACTGCTTTCGTCAAGTGTTAATGGGTATATTGAAGCTTTTGTTTTGTAAATGGCTTGCATATTGAGTGTTGCATCAAGTGGGTTGCCTCCAAATGTTATAGATGCACCATCTTGAAGGATAAATTTTTTGCTTATCAGGTTTCGTAAGGTAAAAAGGTATTCTCCTTCTGTAATGTTATAGTCTCCTCTGATTTTGAAATTGCCAGCTTCATCTATTTCGAGTTTTAAGTTGCCATTACCTCTGCAGTATAATATATCTCCTACTTTTGGGTCAAATACTAATTGCAATTCGGCATCAGAAGTGGCATCCAGGTCAATGTTAAGCTGTAAGGGTTTTTGCCTGATCTTTTTTTCGTCTTTGGCTTCAAACAAATCTTTTTGCACATTATGTTCTTCTTCTTTTTGTATGGTTTTAAACCTTAAAAATGAGCTTTGAGATAAATCTGTAAGCCCTAAAGGAATGGCAACAATGGTTTTTTCTTTTGTTTTGGCCTGGGTAATATCAATTTTGAGGTTGTCTGTGGTCCCGGTAATGCTAACATTGCCATCTGCATAACAAGTGCCATATATTGGCATTGCTTGAGGGATTGAAGTATTGAACACCATGTTGTTTTTGAGCTCCAGTTTGAGATCAAAGCGGGGTTGACGGGTTATGGACAGTACCCTTCCCGAAAAGTCAAATGACTGTTGTTTCTGGTCATATACTTTTGTTTTGGCTATAATAATATTGTTATTCTGAAATTGTATTGTGCTATTGAAAGTATATCTTGTGTTGAAAGGGATAAAGGTAAAGTCGCCACTGTCAACATTGCATATCCCCGATATTTGAGGATTGTCTGTTTTGCCTTTTACATATAGTTGTCCATTAATGTTTCCATTGTGAAAGTGGAACAAATTTTCAACAAAAGGTTGGAATATCTTGGTGGACAATGAGTGTAGCTGAGTTTCTATGTTAAATTCTGAGGTTGCAGGGGTGATAAAACCCGAAGTATTTAGTGTAGGGACGTTTTCTTTTGAAGCTAAAGCCGTGAAATAGAATTTTTCGGCAAAGGGGTCCCACCAGAGTTTGGCGTGTGTGTTACCAATAATTTGATGGTTTAACGAAAAATCATTGATATTAATATTGGCATTTATATGGGCTTTATTATTGGGATGGGTAAATGCAATCTGACCTTTGGCCTTGCCATTAAGGAAAATATTCGAGCCCGACATAAAGAAATTGAGCATGGTCAGGTCTATATCCGAAAATTTTGCATTTAACGTATCTGAGGCCGATGAAGAAACTTTTCCTGTTATCTCTATTTTTTTGTCTCCATTATACATGGCAAACTTGTCAAAACTTATGCCAGTAGAGTCAAATAAGAGCGATAAGCTGCCAATTTGCCAATTTTCGTTTAGCAGATAGAAGTTTGAAGGTAATGAACTAAAGTGCCATATAGGCTTTTGGGTAGGGCCTGTATAGGTAAACCATGCCTCGGCTTTAATTTTATTTTTATGTTTTAATGAATCTTTCCAAAAAAACAAGATGTGGCTCGAGTCATTTTTTGAAGAATTGTCAAAATAAAATTTGTTCATTTTTATTTTTGGGCCAAACCATAAATTGGCTGTTTGTACCTGTAAAACCAATGAATCGGGACGTGATGCTGCCTTGACAAAAATAGTATCAAAAACAATATTGCCAATTTTCAGGTACTGGGCCTGTACCATTATTCGCATTGATGTATCTGCCGGAAAAAACAACCCACTGATTTTGCTGTTTTCTGAAATTCGCACCGATGGCATGAAAAACTTTGATATGGAGTCTGTTTTTTTGAATTTCAGGTTAAACATAAATTCATTGTCGTCTAAAGGCTCATCTGATTGGTATCCATAAAAACTGCCAGGAAGAAATGCCCGGATAGTCCTGATTATAGCCCCGGGGATATCTGCAATGTCATATCGTCCAAAGATTGTGGCATCTAAAAAGTCTGAACGGAATTGTAAGTCGTTTGAAAACTGGTTGTCTGTGGTGTAAACCTCTATTTTGTTTATATTGAGTTTCTTATCTTTTTTTTCAAAGTTTACTTCTTTCAATCGTATCTCGCCGTCAAATTTGTTAATGGAGTTGCCTTTAAAATTGGCTGTTACGTTAAAAGATATGTTTGTAATACTGTCTTGGGGCATTATATTCAAAGCCAACAAGTTGGCATGCTCTAAATTGGCCTCAAACTTAAATTGAGGGTTGGTGTCGCTAAAATTGAAATTACCTTTGACTTCAAAGGCAAGTCTTTCGTCATCAACTTTGACTGTCCCATCGAATGTTTTATTATCGAGAGTTCCATTCCCGATAATGTCACGAAATTCAATGTTTTTCAGGATTACGCTTTTGATATTCCAGTCAATCTGGGCAAAAATTTTGTTGCTTTCGGCCAAGAAACCTTTTGCATTTACAGAAAATTGAGTCTTTCCAACTATACTGTCTTTCATAAATAGTAAACCTGGCTCGAAATTATCGGAGCTTACGCTCCCAACAAAAGTAAGTTTCCTTTTTTTCTCAGGGTTTAACTGTATATCGGCTTTTAAATGCCCGTATGGCGTTTTAAAATCGCCAGATGTTTTGAAATTATTGATATACCCATCAAAATTACCAATAAAGCCAACTATTTTTAATTGTTTTACTATATCAGGAGTTTCAATTTTTTGATTATCAGGGAGTTTTATACTAACAATGTCGTCAATGTCAACATTCATGTTATCAACATCAATATTCATGTAAGTTTTTTCAATGTCCGGTAACCCCTTGATGTTTGTATTTCCTTTAAAGAAAGTGTTTTTACCTATTTTGAAGTAAAATTTTTTACACTGAAAGTTTGAAATTTTGCCTTCAATTTTTCCTGAAACTTCGAAAATACTGTTCATCCCATATAGCGAAGTTGCAAACATAGAAATATCGGCCATCGAGCAAGATGATTTTTTTATTTTAGCATCTATATCGACTTTGTTTTCTATGTACTTAAAATCACCAAACTTGGCAAAATCAAAATAAAGCATATATGCTTCAATGTTGGAACGGTCGGTTTCAATTTTCAGGTTATCAAAATGCAAACAGGAGCTTTTTATGGTCATTTTGCCTGTAAGCGATTTCAGCCTGAACCCAGATTGTTCCTGAAAGCACAGCTTGTTGATGTTGCAATAGAGTTTCCCATTGCTTATCATCATGTTTTTTATCCTGATATTCAGGCTGTCCAAGAACATATCCGAGAAGTTTACGCCAGTATCTTGCTTGGTTTTGTAATAATCATCGAGCCTGAAGGCTGAATTTTTCAAGCCTACCTGTTTAAACATAATAATCCAGCGTGAAGATGCGGTATCTGCAGTGTCTGTAAGATTGTCAATGATATATGTTATGTTCATATTTTTGAGCGAATCTGAGTAAAGATGAACATAGGCTTTTTCAAATTCAACTTTTGACAGGGCGATGTATTTTTTTTTGTATGAAATGTCCGAAATTCCAACAACAGTCTTTTTTGAATATATCAGGGTGTCTTTTCGCCAGTCTTTTATGAGTACATCTTTCAATACCACACGGTTTAGGAAGTCAATAGATACATAACCGACAGATATTTCCGTTCCGGCCTTGCTGCCCAGTATCGAAGCAATTTTTTGGGTGGCATAATTTTGTACACGGTTGGTTTGAAGCAATAAAAATACCAGCAAAGGTATTGCCAATACAGATAGGATGAAGATGCCGGTTATTTTGAGTATTTTTTTGATACCTTTGTCCAATTGCAACAGTTTTTCCGTTGGCAATATAACGTAAAAAAAGCTAAAAATGGTTGCAAAAAATTCATAAATTGTTGGGATATGAGCGTTACAATTTTGGCCATCGAATCGTCCTGCGATGATACTTCAGCGGCAATTATCCGCGATGGGGTATTATTGTCTAATCTGATTGCCAGCCAGGAAATACACAACTTGTACGGGGGCGTGGTGCCTGAGCTTGCATCAAGGGTGCACCAACAAAACATTGTACCTGTTGTTGATTTGGCTTTCAAACAAGCTCAAGTCGGCATTGACGAGATAAATGCTGTTGCTTTTACCCGGGGCCCAGGCCTGATGGGGTCTTTACTGGTAGGTACATCGTTTGCCAAAGGTTTTGCCTTATCCCGCAACATTCCACTTATTGATGTTAACCATCTGTTGGGGCATGTGCTTGTGCATTTTATCAAAGAAGCTGATAAACCTCATGTCCCTCCTTCTTTTCCTTTTCTTTGCCTGTTGGTTTCAGGCGGACATACACAGATTATTGTAGTTAAAAATCACCTTGAATACGAGATTATTGGCCAAACCATTGATGATGCTGCCGGTGAGGCCTTTGATAAATGTGCAAAAACAATCAACCTGCCTTATCCCGGAGGGCCGTTTATTGACAAACTCGCTCAACAGGGCAACCCCAATGCTTTTACTTTTGCAAAACCCAATATTGAAGACCTTGACTTTAGCTTCTCTGGCTTAAAGACTTCTTTTCTTTATTTTTTGCGTGACAGAATTCATGAAGACCCTGATTTTATTGAAAAAAACAAAGCCGATTTGTGTGCTTCCCTTCAATATACTATTGTAAAAATTTTGATAGACAAATTAGTGAAGGCCGCAAAGCTGACTGGGATTAAAGATGTTGCCGTTGCTGGCGGTGTGGCTGCCAATTCGGGATTGCGTAATGCCTTAACAGACGTGGCTGTTGTAAAAAAATGGAACCTTTTTCTGCCTTCGTTGAAATTTACTACAGATAATGCCGCAATGATTGGTATTGTAGGGTATTACAAATACCTGGCCGGTGAATTCTCAGACCAGTCTATCTCGCCTGTTGCACGCATTAACTAAGTTAAAACAGGCATAAATTCTTCTTTTCTATTAATTCGTAAAAAGGCTGTTGATACGAAAGACTAATGGGGATATTGTTTTTCCCAATGATAATCCGTTTCTTTTCTATCGTATCTCATTACTGTCCCATTAAAATCTAAAAGAGTTCTTTGAAAAGTTTGAAATTTAGTTAGTTATAGCAGTTTTTCGATTAAACGGATTTCAATTTGCATTTTGCAATCTTAAAGATATTTGCAAATGCATAAGGATAAAT
>JAKPQD010000290.1 GCA_029572965.1 Bacteroidota bacterium
CAAACCTATCTTTGTTATACTAATCAATATCAGTAATTGCCGCTTCTTCATCAGAGCTTTTTATTTTGAAAAAATCCATGAAAGTATCCTTTGTATTTCTTGGAACCTTGGTTACTGCCTTAAAAGCGGACTTTGACCATATACCGATTATTGATATTAAATCCTTTGATATTATTTCACCAAGCATTTTACAAGCTTGTACAGTTGCAGCCTTACTCAGTCTCTTAGGCTCTGTTCTTGTGATGCTCCTGCTGTATAACTGTGTTAACAGTCCGATTCTCAGTACCAACAAAGTGTTGATTGTTCCTTCCAATATTGAATCTACTACAAAGGATGTTACAAAGCTCACACCGGGTACTAAACTTCCAAATGCACCTGTCATGACAGCAGGAAGTATTTGACCAAGCTGTTCAGCGACAATATCCAAATCGTCTATCTGTCTTGCAGCAAGCACTGTGGCAAATACATTTGTATAAAGCTTCAGTAAATCTCTCAGCGCCGGCCTCTGATTATATAATGTTGATATTTTCCAAATTAGTTTCATAGATGCTACAAATACAAAAATCCCGTCCAATGAACCGTTTTGAGAAACTGCCGTTGTGGTGAATACTCCTCCTGCACTGCTTTTTATTATTTTTTGTGCCTCTTGGTCAATTTTTATCAATGCTTCATTTACAGATTCGATATCCGGCTTGCTATCATCCCATACATATTGTGACTTATTTAAGAATTTATTCTTCTTTAGTCTGTTTTTTAATTTCAAAATATATTGCTTGTATTCTTCTGGGTTTTCTTCACTAGGTATTTCCAAAGGCTTTTCAAACCTGGATAGCAGTAATACAATATATACTGCTGCAGCTAATCCAAAAATAACAAAAAATATCAGTAGTCCTGTCCCTAAATAGGGGTGCAGATTTGCGGCAATGCCCACAAGTTGAGCAGCCTGGTTTATCATAATAACAACAAAGGAAATCAACAATAATACTAATACTGTTACAAAAAAATTCAAATATGGTCGTTTGTCCATAATATCTCCTAACTATAGTGTAATAAATATTATTTTTTTTGTATTAATGTAAAATCATAATAGCACCAATGTAATTTTTTGTCAAAAATTATAATCAACGTTTTTCATAAGGAATCATTTTTTAGGCACTGCTTATTTAAACAACAATTCCCTGTTACCAACAGTAATATCCGATTGTTTTTTTGGTTGAAGTTTTTATTGTGATTCTGACGTATGTTTAATGCTTTTCCATTATTTTACAATATCATATTGACACAAGCTCTGGCATATATTATACTGTGGTTGGTGGTTGTACCACAAAGAAATGGAGAGGAGTGTGATTTTATGGTTACGAATGACTACCAAAAGGAATATGATGCTGTGGTCATAGGAGCCGGCAATGGCGGCCTCACTGCTGCAGCAACCTTGGCAGGCAAAGGGATGAAGACCTTACTCATAGAGCAGCACAACCTGCCCGGTGGTTTTGCAACAAGTTTTGTTAGAGGGAGATTTGAATTTGAACCTTCACTTCATGAAATCTCTGACTTCGGACCTCCTGAAGACAAAGGCGCTACAAGACAGCTCTTGGAAGACAAAATAGGCTTGGACCTTGAGTGGCTAAGGGTTCCGGAAGCCTACAGGCTTATTATACCCAACGAGAAAGGCGGCAGGCTTGATGTAGTTATGCCTTTTGGCAAAGAAGAGTATATATCAAAGTTGGAGGAATATGTTCCGGGTTCAAGACCCTATGTAACTGATTTTATAAGTTTGTGCGAAGAAGTGGTAAACGCTTTCACCTATCTTGCCGAATCAAAAGGAAAGGCCGATAAAAATGTCTTGATGGATAAGTATCCTAATTTCCTTAAAACTGCCTCATATTCATTGCAAGATGTTTTAGATGCAATGAAAATACCATATTTGGCACAAAAAATCCTAACAGCTTACTGGTGTTATTTGGGTTTGGGGACAAAGCAGGTGAACTTCACCATCTTTGCAGCCATGTTTTACAAGTATGTAATGCGGGCTGCTTATGTTCCCAAATACCGTTCACACGGATTTACGGTTGCCCTTGATAAAAGAATCAGGGAATTAGGCGGAGAAATCCTGTATAATACCAAGGTTGAAAAAATCCTGGTCGAAGATGGTAAAGTGGTCGGTGTTGAAACCTCAAAAGGAGATAAAATCAAAACGCAATTTGTAATTTCCAATGCTTCACCCCATTTGGTATACAATCAGCTAATCTATCCGAAAGAGGAAATTCCTGATATCGCCCTGAAAACCTGCAATGCAAGAAAGGTAAGTTTTTCTGCCTTTGTTGTATATTTAGGTCTCAACAAAAGCCCTCAGGAATTAGGTATCAATGAATACAGCTATTTTGTTTACTCCACTCCCGATACCAATGATATCTACAAGCAGTTTCATGAATTGAGACGGCCTACGGGACAAGCAACCGTCTGCTTGAATAATGCCATTCCCGATTGCTCCCCGGAAGGAACAAGCATTGTGTATCTGACCACCCTTTATTCCGGAGACTGTTGGAGCAAGGTAGAGCCGAAAGATTATTTTGAACTGAAAAATAAAATAGCTGAAGAAATGATAGATGAATTTGAAAAAGCGCTTGGAATCAACATAAGAGACAGCATTGAAGAAATAGAAGTTGCTACTCCGGCAACCTTTGCCTCTTACACTGGAGCCTTTAACGGAAGCGTCTACGGTTATGAGCCCGTACCCTGGGATTCTGTTCTGCCCAGAATGATGTGCATGAATGATGAAAAATACATAAAAGGCCTTGAATTTGCCGGAGGCTTTGCTTTCAGGTGCCATGGTTACTCAAGTTCTCTTCAGTCCGGTGAAACAGCAGCTTTATTAACTTATAAGGATTTTATGGAGGTGAAAAATAATGAGCAAACAGTTGAACATTAAAATCAAGCCCTTAGGTTTTTTGGATTTATTGGCATTTAAAAACTTAATTCCAACCAGAAAGAAAAATATCAACAATGCTACAGCTGATTTAATCGAAGCCGCACCTCCCGTAAATGTATTAGCTCAAAGGCTTCATCCAAAAGCTCAACATTTTGTTATTGAGGATGTAACATTTGAAACTTCATCAGCTAAAACTTTTAGGCTGGTGCCGGATGAAGAATCCGAAACCGGCGAGTTAGCCTTCTTCAGACCCGGTCAATACTTAACTTTTTCTTTTAAAATTAACGGGTCTACAGTTAAAAGGCCCTACTCCATATCCTCTTCTCCCAATGAAACCTTAAAAGGTTACTATGATATAACCGTTAAAAGGGATGAAGGCGGATTTGTTTCCTCCTATATTTTTGACAATTGGGATAAGGGTACAAAAGTAACCTCGAGCGGTCCCGAAGGCCACTTCTCTTATGATAATTTAAGAGATTCCAATAAAA
>JAKPQD010000298.1 GCA_029572965.1 Bacteroidota bacterium
CCCGGAAACGAATATAAGGCACTAAGCAAATTGTCCATTCCATTTAACAAACCAATAATTATGGAACTTCCCCCCATTGCAATTATGTATAACGGCAAAAAGCGTTCCGCCATTTTTTCGCCCATCCCTACCAGGATAACCATAATCAACATCCCTAAAATACTGCTGTTGAGGGCAAAAAAATGGATTAGTTTCCGGAATATGTTTTTTCTTTCCCGCTTATTATTCACTTCAGACATTAAAAAAGCTCCTGCTTCCTGTAAAACATCGTCATTATATTAACAATATAAGGCATTTTTAAACCAGAGTCAAATTTTTTTATCTCCTTAACAAAAACCGATAAATAAAATATACAAGCACCCCGATAATGCCGATATTTATTATTTGGCGTATTTTTTAACTCCTCATTTAACATTCTTTTGCAATATTCTACATTTTTTTCACTTTGGACTTGACAGAAAAATAAAAACAAAAATAAATGTAAAAAGGAGAATGTTTATGATTGAAGTGTTAATTGAAAAATGCGTCGGTTGCGGTGCTTGTTTGCGTGCCTGTGCTTATGATGCCATAAAAATTGAAGAAAAACTTGCCGTTATTGATAGTGATAAATGTGTTTTATGTGGTGCCTGTGTTTCTGCTTGTCCTTTTGATGCTATTTTATTACGCAAAGCAAAAACGGAAGCCATTGATAAAAGTGAATATAATGGAATTTGGGTTTTTGCTGAACAAAGGGAAGGCGTTATTGCTCCTGTTGTTTTTGAACTTTTGGGAAAGGGTCGTGAACTTGCCGATGAACTGGGTTCAGAACTTTCCGCTGTTCTTTTAGGGTATCATATTGAAGGTCTTTCTTCCGAACTTATAGCTTTTGGAGCAGACCAGGTAATTGAAGTTGATGATCCTGCTTTAAAGCATTTTAGGGATGAATTTTATGCCAAAGCCCTTGCTGAACTTGCTTTCAAGTATAAACCTTCTATTATTCTTGCCGGGGCAACAGTTATCGGAAGAAGTTTTATTCCCCGCGTAGCAATTCGTTTACATACTGGTTTAACTGCCGATTGTACAGGACTTTCCATTGATCCGGAAACCGGAGATTTATTACAAACCCGCCCTGCTTTCGGGGGTAATATTATGGCAACTATCAAAACAGCTAATCATCGTCCTCAAATGGCTACAGTGCGTCATAAAGTTATGAATCCTATTCCCCGCGATGATTCTCGCAATGGAATTGTAATTCAGGAACAGATAAACTTTGATCTGGATGAGGAAAGAACCACCTGGCTTGGTTTTGAAAAGGAAAAAACCGGTTTAATTAATATTACCGAAGCCAATATTATTGTTTCCGGTGGAAGGGGTTTGAAAGAAGCAAAGAATTTTGCTTTAATTGAAGAATTGGCAGAAGCATTAGGAGGAGCAGTTGGAGCTTCCAGAGCTGCTGTTGATGCAGAATGGATTGCTTATTCACATCAGGTCGGGCAAACAGGAAAAACAGTTAAACCCCT
>JAKPQD010000317.1 GCA_029572965.1 Bacteroidota bacterium
AGGTTCTCCAATAGATGATTTTGATTTATTAATAGCATCAACAGCGCTGACCATGAATTCAATTTTAGTCACAAATAATGAAAAACATTTTAATAGAATTAAAGGATTAAAAATAGAAAACTGGTCCATGAAGTAAGAATAAATAACGGGCACTGCATATAACACAGCTTATGCGCTTCACTCCATGTCGCTCGTTCGGACTATGCCACATCGCGCAAAAAGACACGCGACGTCGCATAAGCAAAACGATACGCGCAATTGCAAATAAATATAAAGTTCGTTTTATCTTCAAAACCTTTTGTGACACATGGCATTCTGTTAGTTACACATAGCTGAGTGATGATGATAAATTAACAGCAGCCAGAACATTTGATAAGGCACATAGAAAATATCCTGACAATATTTTCACAACAAGAAGTATATATTCTTCACGTTAAACTTCATGAATTAAATCATTATATAGAATTATGGCTCTGGAATGATTACAAGTTTAAATGGAAGCCTTACAGTAAATATTATACAGGTTCAAGAAAAGGCGGAGAAGCAGCATACAGAGATGATGAAGAAACTCTTAATACCAATTATTCAGAGACACGATATGATTTAGATGGCTTTATGAGGAAAAACCGGGATTTAAAGGATTGCTTAACAATTTAGCAAAATAAATAGAAGATAATTAACATAACGTTATTATTGAAAAAATGAAAAAAGCCGGTGTTGTAAGCACTGACCTTATGCTATATATTTCTTATTTCCAGCCGCGTATATTGGCATAAAATTCTTTTTCAAATTTTTCAAGTTTTTTATGAAGTTTTTGTGCTATATCAGGATACCGTTTTATAACATTATAGCTTTCACTTTTATCATATTTCATATCATACAGTACTGGCCACGATGCCAGCGTTGGAACCTTTTCGTTTGAATCAGGCGGAGTATAATCATGCCCGCCAGCAGCATTGCCAAAAAAAGTATCAGGTTTATCAAGCGGAACTGGCCATGCTCTTGTGCTATTATACCTTATATATTTCCATCGCCCGCTGCGTATACCTTCAATCTCTCTGTAATGGAAGAAAAATAATTGGTTGTATGGTGGTTTATTTTTTCTGCCCTGCAACGGCTCTGTTAAATCTTTGCCATCAATAATTCTATCCATAGGCAACGTCAAACCTGCAAGATTGCAAAAGGTTGGGAAAAAATCAATGTTCATTGCAGGTTCTTCACAAACACTTCCTGCTTTAATAACGCCAGGCCAGCTTGCAATCATGGGAACCCTGCAGCCACCTTCATAGCTTTCACCTTTTCTGCCCCGTAAACCACCAGTGCTTCCATCAAACCATGGCCCATTATCACTGGTTACTATCACAAGGGTATTTTCATAAATATTATTTTTTTTCAATGTCTGTATTATCTGTCCAACACTCCAGTCCACCTCGGCAATACTATCACCATGCGGCCCTGCATTGGTACTGCCTTCAAATGGTTTTGATGGAAAACAGGGTTGATGAGGGTCCTTATGGGAAAGATAAAGAAAAAAAGGCTTGCGCTTACTTTCATTAATAAAAGCAATTGCTTCGTTAGTAAAGACCCCGGTATATTGTTGTTGATTAAGACCAATATCCTGCACTATCATTTTTTTATCTTTATAAAATGACACAGGCCAGTCATCATTGCTGGCATTAAATCCCACAAATCTATCAAATCCATAATGATGCGGGTGGTATGATTCATCAACAACAAAATCACCCAGATGCCATTTACCAACAGCACAAGTAGCATAGTTACGTAATTTAAGCGCATGGGCGATAGTTATTTCTGAATGTGGCAAACCATTCACAAGATTTTTTGCACCATGTAAATCGACAACACCGAGTGCACCAAAGATATATCCCAATTCTTTTACAATTTTGCGCATAAATGTATCTTTGCCGGGTTGCAGTGGAAATGTTATCCCGGTTCGTAAGGGATAACGACCGGTTAAAAGTCCTGCCCGTGACGGTGAGCATAGTGGACTGGCACAATAAAAATCTGTAAAACGCATTCCTTGTTGTGCCAGCCTGTCAATATTTGGTGTATTGATTGCTCTGCTGCCGTAACAGCCAAGATCACCATAACCCATATCATCAGCAAGAATGATGATTATATTGGGCAAACTTTTCATTTTTTCTTTTATACTCATCACATCTTTAGCATTCACCCATTCTCGTTCGCCATACACATCCTCATCTATATCAACATCAACCGATGTAAGCTTTTTGCCACAACCAACACCCCATGTTGATAGCATAACAATGGTTGATGTGGTTAACTGTAGCATTTTTTTTCGTGTTATTGTATTTGAACTATCCATATATCCTCCAAAAAATATGTATTAATTCTCACTATTGTTACAATATTAAAATAATTTTTTAAGCATACAATTTTTCATTCTTGATTAATGCCATGCCAGCATATTTTTTTACATAATAGTCTTCACGCAATCTGTGTGTGTAACAAGCAGTGATACCAAAAACAATAACAAAAAGAAGCATAAGCCATGAAACCGATATTATGGCAACACCCAGCCAGAATATACATGAAAAGATACTATCTGCCATTTTGCTTATCCTGAACGGTCCATGAACAGGTGGCGTATTAGTTTTTCGGAATACCCTATACCCATAGCTAACTGCAAATCCAGCAACACCAGCT
>JAKPQD010000379.1 GCA_029572965.1 Bacteroidota bacterium
TTTTAGTGATTACAAAATTAAGCAAGTTATCATTTAATTGGCGATGTCCCCCCTTCCTTTGCTTCGTTCCGCTACGCTCCACTTCGCAAAGGAAGGGGGAGACGTTTTTCCATTAACAACGTGGTGAAACTAAACATTTAGGGAAACTATTTCATTAAAAAAAAGAGAACCTTTTAAAAGTCACTTAAACGCTGTTTTACAACCTCATATATAATTATACCAGCAGCTACAGATACATTTAGAGAAGAAGTTTTGCCTATCATAGGTATTTGAACCAGTTCGTCTGCATATCGTAATATTTCAGGAGAAATTCCGGCATCTTCAGCTCCCAAGACAATTGCTACCGGGCCTTTCATATTGGTTTTATAATATGGTTGTTTAGCTTTTTCAGTTGCAGCAAATACTTTCAACCCACAATCTTTAAGATACTTAACAGCATTAGTAAGATTTGTCACCCTACATATATTAATATTGTGTAATGCACCTGAAGAAGTCTTGATAGCATCTGAATTTATCTGCGCTGCCCCTTTGTCAGGGATGGCAATAGCATCAAAACCAGCACATTCGGCAGTACGTGCAATGCTTCCAAAGTTACGTACATCGGTAATATGATCAAGGATAAGTATTGCAGGCTCCCTTCCATCTTCAAAAACTGCAGATACAACCATTTCCAATGGTTGATACTCAATTTCAGCCATATAAGCTATCAATCCCTGATGATTCTTGCGTGTAATACGGTCAAAACGGTCAACAGGAACAAACTGGTAAGGGATATTCCTTTCCCTACAAGCTTTCATAAGCTCGCGAAGCGCTTCTCCAGACATTTCCTTCTTGATAATGAGCTTCTCTATCTCTTTCCCTGAACGCACAGCTTCAAGAACAGCATGTATCCCAAATACCAGCTTGGGTTGAGGTTGTTTATCCCTGTTAAACATATATATCAATTATGAATTATCATTAAAATTACTAATTACAAATGACTGATGAATAAATAACCTTGTCTTCATCCGTAAATATTTTTTTTAAATGAGGCCGGATGGAACTCGCATGATGAATTTTCAACCTTGTTTGTGTTTAACGGATCATGCTCGTTTCATTAGTCATTAGTCATCATTTTCTCCAGTTCTTCATGCAACTGCTCCCAGTTCTCCATTTCCTGCTGCAACTTTAGCTTTAAGTCGTCATATTCCTTAAAGAAATTGGAATCATTCCCATTTGACTCCAAAAAGGCTGGATCTGCTAATTTCTTGTTTGCTATCTCAATCTGCATCTCCAATTTCTGGATTTTATTTTCGCTATCACTTATCTGTCCGTTTATCTTTCTGACAATTTTATCAAACTCCTTCTTTTCGGCATATTGCAACTTTCCTTTTTGCTGAACATCTTTATTATTTTGTTGTACAGGAATTTGCAACACTGAGGTATTCAAAGATTGAAGCGTTTGAAGCTTTTTTCTTTCCAAGAACTCATAAATACCTCCAATATGCTCTTTTATTCGTTGCCCGCCAAATTCATAAACTGTATCTACCAGCCCATCTAAAAAGTCACGGTCGTGCGAAACAATGATAAGTGTACCTTCATAATTCAACAATGCCTGTTTCAACACGTCTTTCGAACGCATATCGAGGTGATTGGTAGGCTCATCAAGCACAAGAAGGTTGTATGGTTCAAGCAAAAGCTTAGCTATAGCCAAACGCGAACGTTCACCACCACTAAGCACCTTTACTTTCTTGAAAACATCATCACCCCTGAACAGAAAAGCGCCAAGAATATCGCGTATCTTTGTTCTTATATCGCCAACAGCCACCTGGTCAATAATATCAAAAACAGAACGGTCGCCATCCATCAGCTCGTCCTGATTTTGGGCAAAATAGCCTATTTTAATATTATGGCCAAGCTTGATTGTACCTTCATAATCATGGATTTCGTTGACTATGATTTTTGAAAGTGTTGACTTCCCTTCACCATTCTTGCCAACAAAAGCCACACGCCTGCCACTTTCCAAAATAAGATCTACTTCTTTTAATACAAGTTTTGAGCCATAGCTTTTACTAATTTTTTTTATATCCAACGCTATTTTCCCTGATTTTACAGGGGTTGGGAACCTTATATTGATAGTAGAAAGATCTTCCTCTTCTACCTCAATGCGGTCAAGCTTTTCGAGTTGTTTAATACGCGATTGAACCTGAACAGCTTTGGTAGCTTTATATCTAAACCTTTCAATAAAATCTTCTGTATCTTGTATCATTTTTTGTTGATTACGAAAAGCTGCCATCTGCTGTTCCCTTCTTTCTCTTCGTAATTCAACATATCTTGAATATGAAACCTTGTAATCATAAGCTTTACCTAAAGAAAGCTCGATAGTACGATTGGTAACATTATCTAAAAACTTACGGTCGTGCGAAATTAATATCAACGCCCCGGGAAACGAAACCAAATAATCTTCCAACCATTGAATAGACTCAATATCCAAATGGTTAGTTGGCTCATCAAGCAGTAACAAATCGCTATTGTTAAGCAATATTTTTGCAAGTTCAATACGCATACGCCAACCGCCCGACAATGAAGATGTAGGTCTGTGAAAATCAGCTATTGAAAAACCAAGGCCAAGGAGCGTCTTCTCTATAGAGCTTTGTAAACTACCTGCGCCAAGAATATTATGTCTCTCAGTCAGTTCGTTTAGCTTAACTATCAGGTTATGGTAATCATCAGATTCATAATCGGTACGTGAAGAAAGCTCAATATTTAAAGTATCTATTTCTTTTTCAAGCAACAAAATTTCAGAAAAAGCAAGGCTTGTTTCGGCAAGTACCGTATTATTATTGCAGGTAACCATGTATTGCGGCAAATAACCAATACGAAACCCTTCAGGAATAGTAATTACACCTGTATCTGGCTTTTGAAGCCCGGCAATCATCTTAAGTAGTGTAGATTTCCCAGCTCCATTTTTCCCGGTAAGCCCAATCCTGTCTTTAGGGTTTACCATAAATGTAACATCACTAAACAGCTCAAAAGCTCCAAAACTAAGGCCCACCTGACTAACCGAAACCATTTACTTATTTATTTTGAAAAGGCAAAAGTAGTCAAAATTGTTGGTAATTGAATTGGGAGTTATAAAGAGTAGAGGGTAAGGGTTAGGGGTTAGGGGTTAGGGGTTAGGGGATTGTAATTAGTTATAAATATTAATTTTAAAGAATACAAATAATACCATCAAATTTGATCTCATTTCACTACTCATTTCATTAAAAATTCTATACCCTATCTCCTACTCCCTAATCAACGCCCCTTTTTTTTACTATCTTTACAACCTAAAATTCTCGACATGGAAAAAGTAAAAATTGGAATTATACAGACAAGCTGCACAGCCAACAAAGAAGCCAATATCAACAAAGCGATTGGGCAAATAAAAAAGCTTGCTTCTGAAGGCGCTCAAATTATTTGTTTGCAGGAACTTTTTTCCACGCTTTACTTTTGCGATATTGAAAATCACGACAACTTTGCTTTAGCAGAAACAATTCCCGGTCCTTCTACAGATATATTTTCTAAAGTAGCTGCTGAAAATAAAGTAGTGCTTATTGTTTCGCTTTTCGAGAAACGTACAGCCGGACTATATCACAATACTGCAGCTGTAATTGATGCTGATGGAAGTATATTAGGCATTTACCGAAAGTCACATATTCCGGATGACCCGGGTTTTTACGAAAAATTTTATTTTGCTCCCGGAGATACCGGATACAAAGCTTTTGACACCAAATATGGCAGGATAGGCGTCCTGATATGCTGGGATCAATGGTATCCTGAAGCTGCAAGGATTACCTCTCTTATGGGTGCAAAGGTGTTATTTTACCCAACAGCCATAGGATGGGAATTAGATACATCGGCCGAAATAAATAACGAGCAATATCAAGCATGGCAAACAATACAACGCTCACATGCCATTGCCAACGGGGTACACGTAGTTTCTGTAAATAGAGTTGGCACTGAATCAGGCACAAAATTCTGGGGTGGTTCTTTCGTTGCCAATCCTTTTGGGTCATTGCTATACCTTGGCCCACATGACAAAGAAGAATCAAAAGTTGTAGAAATAGACCTTGACGCAACAGAAAATTACCGAAGAGTATGGCCTTTCCTGCGTGACAGGCGCATTGACAATTACGCCCCAATCATAAACAGGTTTATTGATTAACTCCTAACACCTCTTCAATAGGCCTATTAAGCACAAGCTGACGCACTACTTTAGGGAAATAGGCATATTCCAGCTGATGAACTTTTTGAGCCACCATTTCTGCGGTATCACCCTCTTCAATTTTGCATTGAGCCTGAAAAATAATAGCACCATTGTCATACTTTTCGTCAACAAAATGAATGGTAATACCTGAGTAAGCCTCTTTATTTTGCACAACAGCTTCATGAACATGCATACCATACATGCCTTTTCCGCCATATTTAGGCAACAAAGCCGGATGAATATTGATTATTTTATTAGCATAAGCGTCAATTAACGAGTTAGGGATAAGCCACAGAAATCCAGCCAAAACTATAAAGTCAATGTTACGTTCCTTAAGAATATCAATTACTCTGGAAGAATGATAAAAATCGTCCTTATTGAAAATAATACATTCAACGCCCAAAGTTTTAGCTCTTTCAATAACAAAAGCATTTTTGTTATTAGAAAGAATGATTTTTACAGGATTTTCGCCAAGACTCCTAAAATACTCAACAATAGCCTGTGCATTAGAGCCCGAACCAGAAGCAAATATGGCTATATTATTCATTTTCAATAAGTTATTTTGTTTTTTGTCAAAAAAAGAAACTTGCAAACTTAAAAAGAAAAGCCAAAAGAAAAATTTAAAAACATAAAAAAACATCCTGACTTGAAATTTTATAAAAATAATTTGAAAATTTTTCCAGAAATGATTTCCTTTGCACGGTTTTATTTTAGTTAAATTATTTATTAATCTAATTCAGAAAATTATGTCAGACATTGCATCAAGAGTAAAATCTATTATCGTTGACAAATTAGGTGTTGATGAAAATGAAGTTACACCAGAAGCTAGCTTTACCAACGACCTCGGAGCAGACTCTTTGGACACTGTAGAGTTAATTATGGAGTTCGAAAAAGAATTCAACATTGCAATTCCCGACGATCAAGCAGAAAACATCAGTACTGTAGGTGACGCTATCAAATTTATCGAAGCAAATGTTAAGTAATTAAAGCAAAATATTTTTACTCAAATGGAATTAAAAAGGGTTGTTGTTACAGGTTTAGGAGCCATTACTCCAGTAGGAAATACAGTTGAAGAATTTTGGAATGCATTAATCAATGGTGAAAGTGGCGCTGCCCCTATCACTCGTTTTAATCCGGAAAAATTCAAAACTCAATTTGCTTGTGAAGTAAAAAATTACAACCCTGAAAAATATTTTGACAGAAAGGAAATAAGAAAAATAGACTTATACGCACAATTTGCTATGATAGCTGCCGATGAGGCGATGAAAGATAGTGGATTGGACCTTTCTATGACAAACCTTGATAGAATTGGTGTTATCATAGCTTCCGGTATTGGAGGTATTGACACCTTCTATCAGGAATGTCGTAATTACATTTTAGGCGATGGCAGTCCAAAAATTAGCCCATTCTTTGTACCAAAGATGATTTGCGACATTGCAGCAGGCCATGTTTCTATGAAATATGGGTTAAGAGGGCCTAATTATGCAACAGTGTCTGCATGTGCTTCCTCTACTCATGCATTGGTAGATGCTTTTAACCTTATCAGGTTAGGTAAAGCCAACGGGTTCCTTGTAGGAGGAGCAGAAGCTGCCATTAATGAAATCTCTATGGGAGGGTTCAACTCATTACAAGCACTCTCGACCCGAAACGAAGATCCGAAAACGGCATCGCGCCCTTTTGATGCCGATCGTGATGGTTTTGTAATGGGAGAAGGTGCCGGGATTCTTTTCTTTGAAGAACTTGAGCATGCAAAAGCTCGCGGTGCCCGTATTTATGCCGAAGTAATCGGAGGTGGCATGTCTGCTGATGCCCATCATATTACTGCTCCTCACCCTGAAGGGGCAGGAGCTATACTTACCATGACTAACGCTATCGAAGATGCCGGAATCAAACCTTCAGAGGTTGATTACATCAACGTTCATGGTACAGCTACTCCACTTGGAGATGTAGCAGAATTAAAAGCTATCAAAGCTATTTTTGGCGAACATGCTTATAAGATGAACATTAGCTCAACAAAATCAATGACAGGCCACTTACTTGGCGCAACAGGGGCTATTGAAACCATTGCATCAATTTTGGCCGTTAAAAATGATATTGTTCCACCTACTATCAATGTTCAAAATTTAGATCCGGAAATTGATCCAAAGCTCAACCTTACTCTTAACAAAGCTCAAAAACGAACAGTCAATGTAGCTTTAAGTAATACATTTGGATTTGGTGGCCACAACTCTTCTATTATTGTAAGAAAATTTTAGTTTTTGTCTCTATACTACCGAATAAAGCTTGTATTTTGTGCTAACAGGCTTCATCGAGAAGTTGCAAGCTTGTTAGGATATTTTCCCAAAAATTGGGATATATACGAAATGGCTTTTACTCATCGTTCGGCATCTGTGGTTTTAGCCAATGGCTCTTCAGTCAATAATGAAAGGCTTGAATTTCTTGGAGATGCAATATTAGATGCAATAATTGCTGATTATCTTTTTTCGTATTATCCAAATAAAGACGAAGGTTTTTTATCAAAAATGCGTTCAAAAATTGTCAAAAGGCAACAATTGAATGTTATGGCTTCAGCATTAGGTTTAGATAGCCTTATAATAAAAGGATGTATCAACAATAACGGCGGAAAGTATATTGTTGGTAATACATTGGAAGCATTAATTGGCGCTATATACCTGGACAAAGGTTATGAAAAAACAAAAAAAATTGTCATAAACCGTATTGTCAAGCAACTCATCAGTTTTGACGAACTTGAAAAACGCGAATTTGATTTTAAAAGCCGTATTATTGAATGGGCGCAAAAAAGTAAAAGCGAAATAGTATTTGAAAGCCAGGAAGACTATACAGGAAAATCCAATACCCCAATTTTTATTTCGCGCATTGTTATTGATAATCAAATATTAGGCGAAGGGCGCGGTACTTCAAAAAAAGAAGCCGAACAAAATGCTGCAGAGCAAGCGCTTACTTACATTGATGTAAAGTAACCCTTCTTTTCTTCAGATTTGCGCTTTTTGTTCTATTATTGTTTTAAATAGCTTTGTATGTTTATCTTTGATGATAATAAACTACAAAGCATGAAACAAATCCTACTAATAATCCTAATCATAACATTGTCTTTTGTGCTGGTAAGCATTAACGCACAACAGCTATCTACAAAATCTGAAAAAGCCTTAAAACTTTACGAGCTTGCTTTGAACCAAATGCAAATGAAAGATTATGGCGCTACTATTAAAATCCTCAATAATGCTGTTAAAACAGACAGCAGTTTTACAGAAGCATGGCTACTAATGGCCGATGCCGCCGATATGGCCGGAAACTACCAGTTATCAGCTAAAGCATGCAACGCAGCAATTAAATATGGTGGTACACAATACAAAATTGTTTACTTGTTTGCAGCACAGGCCAATTATCGGATTGGAAATTATGCCACAGCCATTGATATGGCAGAAAAATATATCGAAGCTAAAAGCTATTCGAAAAACCAATTAACGGAAGCCAATAAAGTGATTGAATACGCAAAGTTTGCCATGGAGGCCATTAAACATCCTGTCAAATTCAACCCTGTGCCCCTTGGAGATTCGATAAACACAAAATATGATGAATATTGGCCATGCATCACCGGAGATGATTCTACTTTGTTCTTTACCCGAAGAATTCCCAGAACAAAAGAACATGAACGTTTCCGGGACACTGTTCAAGAAGATATATTTGTCAGTAACCTAAATAAAAACGGATGGGGAAAAGCCCGCGGTATCAGCATTAATACAGAAAACAACGAAGGGGCCCAGACTATTACTGCCGATGGGCAGCAAATGTTCTTTACAGCCTGTGACCGGGCTGATGGTTATGGTAAATGTGATATTTATTATTGCAAAAAAGAAGGGAACAATTGGAGCACTCCACAGAACCTCGGGAATATAGTAAATTCAGGTTATAGCGAAACTCAACCTTCTGTTTCTTCAGATGGACGAACCTTGTATTTTGCCAGCAACCGTCCGGGAGGAAAAGGCAAACAAGATATATGGGTGACATACCTCGATTCAAGCAACCAATGGACAAAACCAGTAAACCTTGGAGATAGCATTAATACAAATGATATGGAAGAATCTCCTTTTATACATGCAGATAATACAACGCTTTATTTTAGTTCAAAAGGCTGGCCAGGATTAGGAGCATCTGATATTTTTATCAGTCGTAAAAAGAAAGACGGCTGGAGTTCGCCCAAAAACTTAGGTTATCCAATTAACACATACAACAATGAAGTAGGCCTAATTGTCAATGCTGCCGGAGATAAAGCTTATTACACCTCAGACCAGGACTCAGGAATGAAAAAAAACATTTACTCCTTTGCGTTATCTGAGAATACTATAAAACCCGGTAAAACTCTTTATTTTAAAGGTAAGGTTTATGATGCCGTTACCGGCAAACCATTGGGTGCCAACTTTGAACTAACCGACCTGGCCTTTAAAACCGTGGTGAGCAAAAATATTTCTAATACAATTACTGGTGAATTCTTAGTTTGTTTACCAAGTGGAAAAGATTACGGTCTGAACATCAATAAAAATGAATATTTGTTTTACTCCGAAAACTTTACCCTCAGTGATACAATCAGTACAAACAAGCCCGTAATAAAAAACATACCCTTACAACCTATCCAAAAAGGCAAAGGCGTAGTATTAAAAAATATTTTCTTTACTACAGCTTCGTATGAACTAAATGAGAAGTCAAGTGTTGAACTAATGCAATTAGTGAATTTTTTGAAGCAACACAATACCTTGAAAATTGAAGTACGCGGACATACCGATGACACTGGTGATGCAATAGCCAATATAACGCTTAGCGAAAACCGGGCAAAAGCAGTGACAGACTTTTTAACCACTCATGGTATAGATATTTCAAGGGTAAAATATAAAGGCTTTGGAGAAACAATGCCAATAGCCACAAATAAAACACCAGAAGGCAGGGCCCAAAACAGACGAACCGAATTTGTAATTATTGAATAATTGTTGTAATTTAAACATGTTTTTAATCAAAAAACAAAATACACTTGCCAAACATTATTCAAAATATTGCCTTTATCGTGTCTTTTAGTTTTGTATTTAACCTTACTGTCTTTGCCCAACCATACAAAACAGATGCCTTTGTTATTGAAAAAGCCATAAAAGTAACTGAAATAAAAAACCAGTTTCGTTCCAATACCTGTTGGAGTTATGCTACAATAGACATGCTGGAAGCCGAACTATTGAAAAAAGGCAAAAAAGATATCCATCTTTCCGAAATGTTTGTAGTTTACAATGTTTATCTGGAAAAAGCAGAAAAATATTTCAGGATGCATGGTAAAAACAACCTTTCTGGAGGAGGAGCTTTATTTGATGTAATAAGTGCTATTGAAAAATATGGCATTGTCCCCTATGAAGCTTATTCGGGACTAATCAACGGAATGCAATACAACGACCATGTTGCCTTAGACAATCAGATAAGCGAAAAAATGAAGAAGGTCATTTCTTCAGAACAGGTATCAATGGATTGGAAAAAAGATATAATAAGCATTTTAGATAACAACCTGGGCACCCCCCCTTCAGAATTTACCTTTCAACAAGTACAATACACTCCTAAATCTTTTGCCCAATGGCTAAATATCAAGTCTTCCAATTATATTCTTTTTTCCTCGTTTATATATAAGCCTTTATATAAAAACTTTGTTGTAGAAGTCCCTGATAATTGGGCAATGGGCCAAGCCTTTAATGTAAAACTGGACGAAATGATTAATATCATTGAATACTCTATCAACAACGGTTACACAGTTGCTGCCACAATAGACAACTCAGAAAGTGGTTTTAACTGGAACAAAGGTATAGTAAGGGTAAAAGACGGAGACCCCGACCTAGACAGCGAGCCAAAAATTACTGCTCAAATGCGGCAAAAGGCTTTTGACGAATACCAAACCACTGATGACCACAGCTTATTAATTATGGGTATTGCCTTAAGCAAAACCGGTGAAAGGTATTTTCTGGCCAAAAATTCATGGGGGACAGAAAACACAAAATTAGGAGGATATTTGTATATTTCGGAAGCGTATATTCGCTATAAAGTTTTAACCATTTTAGTAAATAAATCAGGAGTTCCGGGGGATATCCTGATGCAATATAACAATACATGCAATTAACCAGCAACTCATGGAAAAGAACATCAAGAAAGTAATTAATGCCTGGTGTTCGTACGATATAGCCAACTCAGCATATAATTTAGTTATCACATCTACTATTTTTCCCATTTATTATCATGAAGTAACGCAAAAAGTCATCAGCTTTTCGTTCCCATTTGATAAAATATTGACTATACGCAATACCGTTTTATACGATTACACTATTGCTGTTGCATATCTGCTTATCATTATGCTGTTACCATTACTTTCGGGCATTGCAGACTGTGGTGGTTATAAAAAGCGGTTTATGAGGTTTTTTACACTACTTGGAGCTATCTCTTGTATCTCATTGTATGGATTTAACGCCAATCACCTTGCTATAGGGTTGCTGGGCGCGGCATTTGCTGTTATTGGCTTTGCCGGCTCGCTGGTGTTCTACAATTCTTTTTTGCCAGTCATTGCCTCTCCCGAGCACCATGACAAAATTAGTGCACGTGGTTTTTCATGGGGATATGCCGGAAGTGTTTTGCTTTTGCTTCTCAACCTGATTATTATTTTTAATTACCAATCTCTGGGCTTCAGTTCAGCATTAAATGCTATGCGTTTTGCATTTATCACCGTGGGCATTTGGTGGATTGCTATTTCTTCTTTTTCTTTCTATTATTTACCAGAAGAAGTAAAAGAAAAAAGGTTTCATTTGTCCAACATCTCCAAAGGATATGACGAGATTATAAAAGTATTCAGAAAAGTGAAGCAAGCTCCATCCCTCAAATGGTTTTTACTGGCCTTCTTTTTTCTTTCCATGGGGGTACAAACCATCATGCTTGTAGCTACCATGTTTGGCAAAGAAGAAATACACCTTTCGGGCGAAAGCCTTATTGTAACTATTTTGCTTTTACAAATACTTGGTATCATTGGAGCAACTCTGTTTGCTAAGGTTTCAGAACGTAAAGGGAACAAAGCTTCACTGATTATCATGCTTGTGATGTGGATTAGCATTTGTATTGTTGCATTTTTTATCAAAACCCAAGCCCAGTTTTATGGTCTTGCTGCTGCAGTAGGGCTTATCATGGGAGGAATACAATCGCAAAGCCGTTCAACATACTCCAAATTGATACCAGCAACTGATACTGCTTCGTATTTCAGTTTTTATGATGTATGCGAAAAGTTTGCCATTGTCTTAGGTATGTTTTTCTTTGGACTGGCCGAACACTATATGGGCAATATGCGTTGGAGCGCCTTGCTTTTATCAATATTCTTTATAGCTTCATTATTAATAATTTCAAGGATTAGCCTAACGAAAAAATCAAAATAGTTGCTGTTTTTTTCGTTGGAGAAAAAAAATCTTTTACTTTTGCAATCTCAAAAAAGAATTGACTTCGTAGCTCAGCTGGTAGAGCAATTGACTCTTAATCAATGGGTCGAGGGTTCGAATCCCTCCGAGGTCACAAATGGCAGCGTGCGGTACAAAGCTTTACTTGTACCGCTTTTTTGTGAGCAAAATGCACCTGTGATATAAAAAACGTGTACTGATAAACGGGTATCTTGCAAAATGTAAAGCTTTGTAACTCTTGCCAGATAAAAAACATCACTTCTTGTTATTGCTTATTTTTTTTACCATCATAAACCACAAATAAATTACTATTTAAATTTATCACATCGAAATGATGCATACCGTGAGAAAAATAAATACTTTTTTCGTGTGGTTTTAAAAACCATCTTTTATATGGTTTCATTTTTATATTATCATTACCATCAATTATAATTTCATATAATGAAAGTCCACTTCCATAGCCTTTTGAACTATTTTGAATTGGCATAATTATTTTATTATCGTATTTAAAGATTCTTCCCCCGGGCCTTGATTCTGTCCCCAAAAGAAGCACTTTGTCAATCCGTTTGAAATCAGAAAAAAGATTATCAGATATCCAACAATAGAGCTTTCCTTTTTGACAACCAAATAAATAAATTTTACTATTGTGTTGCAGTAGAGTTGGATCTTTAATATTATCATATTTTAATAACACTCTGCACTTTTCCCACGTTAATGGGAACTTAACCGATTTGTATAGAATAACTTTTCCTGATTTTTGAGTTTCAGGTAACATATAAATATGTTTATTATACGCGAAAACTTGGGGATACGAAAGATGAAAGTCTTCATCAAGTACAATACCTAAATATTTAAACTTTACATTGATTGTGTCTTTTGAATAAAAAACACTAATATCCCCATTTTTTTTAATAAACTGTTCAACAAATACATATATACCTGTTGAATCTTTAAATATAAAAGGGTCTGCAATAAAATTAAACGTTGAATCGCTTTGAATATCTTTTATAAGTAATTTTTTCTCAATTATAGAATCTATATCTTCTAAGTTGTTAATATTGCCATATCCAACAGTCCAAGAATCTTCATTTTTATCAATAATGAAATATGCCTTATAAATATAAAAAAGTATGGATAAAAGAATTATCCCCAAAAAAACATAAAAGTACTTTACTTTTTTCATCCGTATGAATTTTTAACTTGCTAAAAAACAGTTGTTTAAGATATTAATATTTACTATTTATTTAAATGTAAGCAGATAAAACACCCGGATTTTATAAATGGAGTTTCTCTTTGCCTACAATCATGAGAGTTTCACATATTATTCACATCTGTACAATTTGTAAAAAAAAGGAGTTGGAGATTATCCGGTAAAAGATAATTTTACAATAACCACAAAAACCAACTCCTATGACAAAATTATCTCTTTTTTCTAAAATTAAAAGTTTGTTGCTTCAAAAACATATTTCGGATATTGTTAAAAAATGCAACTGCAACAAGGTTAATAAAAGCATTGAAAGCCGGGGGCAATTAACCAGTATGATATTTTGTCATTTTAGGCAAGCCAATTACGGAGCATTTCAAATAGCTTACAAAGCTAAAGGGCAATATTTGAAGAATTCTTTATGCGTGGGCTACTACCTGCGTAAACAAATAAAATTTGTAAAATTTGCATTGCATTAAAATGAAAAAGAAATACAATCAACTATTACAACCTATATAGTTTACTATAAATCCTTTTCTTACCTTAGCGCAAACATTTTATTATGGCATCTCGCATTGTATTGAGCGTCACCAATGACATGGTTATTGACCAGCGTGTACACCGCATTGCATCTACATTAGCCAATGCCGGAAATGACGTTCTGGTTATTGGGCGATATACAGGCGTTTGGCCTGACTTTTCAGACAGGCCTTATAAGGTTCACCTGATGCGGCTTTGGTTCAAAAAAGGGTTTTTATTCTATGCCAATTATAATGTTTCTTTATTTTTCAGGCTACTCAGGACAAAATGTACAATACTGACAGCCAACGATTTGGACAGCCTGCCAGCCAACTGGATGGCAGCAAAGCTTAAACGAGTCGCCTTGTTTTTCGATAGCCACGAATATTTCCCCGAAGTGCCCGAAGTGGTAAACCGCAAATGGGTTAAGCGGTTCTGGACTTTTATTGAAAAAACGCTTGTTCCGCGGGCCAACTATCATTATACCGTTTGCCAGTCAATTGCTGACCTTTACAAATCAAAATACAACCTCGATTTTAAAGTGGTTCGCAATGTTCCTTTATTGAAAGATGAAGAAAACAGAGAAGTTGAAATCGAGCGAAACGAAAACATTATCATGTACCAGGGCGCTATCAATGTTGGCCGAGGCATCGAAAACATAATAGACGCTATGCCCATGATACCTGATGCAAAGCTTGTCATTGCCGGAGGAGGCCCCTTGGAAAACGATATAAAGAAAAGGATACAAGAAAGCCCTGCCCGCGAACGGATTAAATACTTAGGGCGTTTGCCATTTCATCAACTTCACCAATATACAATACAAGCGCAGATTGGAATTTCGATAGAAGAAAACCTTGGGCTTAACTACTACTATGCTTTGCCCAACAAGCTTTTCGATTATATACAGGCAGGTTTGGCCGTTGTTACTTCTGATTTTCCAGAAATGAAAAGGGTAGTTGATGAGTATCATATAGGAACAACCATAGATAACCGTAGCCCCGAAAACCTGGCCAATACAATAAACCCTATTTTAGCGGATAAAAAACAACTATCCGCCTGGCAAAACAACGCCCGCGCTGCCGCTGTTGAACTTTGCTGGGAAAAAGAACAAAATATACTTTTGTCAATTTATAAAGCTGTAAACGCTTAACCTAAACGTTGTTTTTATTTGTTAAATATTTCTCAAAAAAATTTTTTAAACATTTTTCGACTCACAGATAATATATCATTGCTAATTACTACACACTAACACTACATCTATGAAAAAATTTTTACTTTTTGGCTTATTGAGCCTTTTTGTCCTGTTTATCTCAAAAGGACAAGAGCCATTTATAAAAAACAACGGCATTTTTAGTTACTATAGCGAACCTACAGCTCCTGCTTCAGACTGGAATCAACTCTCTTTTGACGACTCTGGTTGGCTTAAAGCAGACACTGCTATTATTGGTTATGGATGGAGCCCGCTTAAAGCAAAAACAGGATTAGACAGTATTCCTATTGCTCCCACTTCAAATTTATACCTGCGAATAAAATTCAATGTTGAAGACCCTTATAAATATCAAGACCTTAATTTTAGCGCCGACTATGATGATGGTTTTGTCATTTACCTTAATGGGACCGAGATAGCCCGCAAAAACCTTGGAAAAGCTGGTTCACCAATACCTTCAGATATGTTGGCCACCCGCTCGCATGAAGCTAGCTCTTATACAAACTATTTTGCCCCTGTAAATGGCATTTATATTGACTCCACCATAGTTCGTCAAAACCTGAAAAAAGGCGAAAATGTTTTTGCCATCAGGGTGGTAAACGATAGCATTAATGGATCTGACTTGTCTTTTCTGGCCAATGTCTATAACATTCAGGAATTAACCCCAAGATGGAACTATGCCTCATCCTGGGTCAAATACTTCAGACAGGTAGAGCTTGATTCTTCAAAATTCCCTATTGTATTCATTAATACAGATGAATACGGAATGCCATATATTGCTGACAACCCCAAACTAAACATTTATGAAAGGGTGAAAGCCAAGATGGCGATTACCGATAATAAAAATAAATGGAATAAAATTGACGACCCTCTAACATTTTATGGCGATATCACCATTGAACGCAGAGGGCAAACATCAAAAGACTTCCCCAAAATGTGTTTCAGGTTAGAAACCGTAAATCCCGATGGGAGCAACATGGACACTTCTATCATGGGCATGCCTTCAGACAATGACTGGATATTATTGAGCAACTACGGTGATAAAACCATGCTCCGCAACGAACTTACGTTTTACATCGGCCGTCGTTTGGGCCATTACGAACCTCGTACACGCTATTGCGAACTTGTTTTGAACGGGGAATTTGTTGGATTGTATTATTTTATAGAAAAAATAAAACGCGGAAAAGAACGTGTAAGCGTTGCCAAACGCGACAGTATTAATCCCGAAAATGGAGGATTTATATTAAAATTTGACAAGGGGGCAAAAGCTGGCGTAGTACAATATGTTTACCCAAAAGATGATGAAGTTACCGCCAATGAAAAAAGTTATATCAATAATTTTATGAAAAGCTACGTAAACGCTTTAAATTCAAGCTACTTCCTAACCGACTCTGGATATAAAAAATATATAAGCCCAAAATCATTGGTTGACTACGTATTAATCAACGAACTGACCAAAAACTGTGACGCATACTTTATTAGCTCTTATTTTCATAAAGATAAAAACTCCAAAGATGGAAGGTTAAAATATGGCCCGCTCTGGGATTATGACATAGCTTACCAGGGTGCCAGATGGCAAGATGGAGGTATAATCGAAGGTTGGCAGTTTGCGCAAAGGGATATTGGCGACCCAATGTATGTTAAAAAGATATTCAAAGACACAGCAGTAACCCATTTTTACGCTAACAGATGGAAATATTTGCGTAAAAGCTTTTTGGCTGATGAAAAACTATTTGCTATTATTGATTCGCTGGCCGAAAACATTAAAGATTCGAGAATAAGAAATTACAACGTTTGGCCAATTATTGACAAACAATACGTTTGGCCAGTTATTGCCACCTACACCTACGAAGATGATATCAATGTGGTCAAAAATTTTCTGACAAAACGAATGAAATGGATTGACAATAATATTGACAAAATATATTACCCATTAGATGTCGAAGAGCTTACTTATGGAAAAACAATGGCTTATGCCTACCCTAACCCATTCATTAGCAGGATTACTGTTGAGTTTCTGGGTAATGGAGAAGAATATTCGGTTATACTTCAGTCGACAGATGGCCGCAAAATTGCCAGCAAAGAGGTTAGCAGCCTGACCAACGAACTGGTAAGTGTTGAATTCAGCAATGGCACTATTCAATCACTTTCTCCGGGCATGTATTTTGCTTCTATCATGCAGAAAGGCAAACTTATTCAAACCGTTAAGATAGTAAAAGGCAAATAATAAAAACTTTTCAATAAAAGAAAAAAGGATTGAATTTTTTAGTTCAATCCTTTTTTATGCTCAACTTTCTATTTTCTTCCTTTTGTAAATTAGTCCTCTAACAACAATATTCGTAATTCGTAATTCGTAATTCTTTTTTCTCAGCCTTTATAAATATAATCTTCCAACTGTTTAATCATGTTGTCCTGCTCGCGGATAATGCGGCTTACAACATCTCCAATAGAAACCACCCCTACCACTTGTTCACCTTCCAACACAGGCAAATGTCTAACATGTTGACGGGTCATCAATTGCATACACTCATTAATTGAAGTTTCTTTCTTAACTACCACCAAGTTTGAAGTCATAACATCCATAACAGGGGTATTTACAGATGATTTGCCAAGCAAAACAACTTTACGGGCATAGTCCCTTTCTGAAAAAATGCCACACAATACATTGTTTTCCATGACCAATAAAGCCCCTACGTTTTTTTCGGCCATAAACTTTAAGGCGTCAATTGTTAACGTTTGGGGGTATATGAAAAAAAAATCATGTCCTTTTTCCTTCAAAATATCATTAACAACTATCATAGAGCTTACTTTATAATTGTTTATTTCGCCTGTTTATTTCATCCCTAAGTTTTGAAGCCCGTTCATAATTTTCAGTATTGATAGCCTCTTCCAAAGCTTCTTTCAACTCATCTTCGCTCATCGATCGTAATTCTTCTATCTCAGGGTTCAAAACCTCCTCTTTCTTTTTCTTAGAAGCACTTAAGCCAGATTTAGTTTCATTTTCCACTTCGAGGGTTATCCCAGAACGTTTTAAGATATCTTCGGTAGTATAAATAGGGCAACTGAAACGCAAGGCTAAAGCAATAGCATCAGAAGTCCGTGAGTCAATGTTAATAGTTTCTTTTCCATTAAAACAAGTAAGCTTGGAAAAAAATATACCCTCTTCAAGTTTGTAAATATTAACCTCCAGAATATCAATTTTAAACAGTGTTGCAAAATTATAAAATAAGTCATGCGTTAAAGGTCGTGGAGGGTTAAGCCCTTCCAACTGGATAGCGATGGCTTGTGCCTCAAATGAACCAACAATAATAGGGATCCGTCTTGGTCCTTTCTCTTCAGCCAAAACCAAAGCATAAGCACCGGATTGTGTATGGCTGTATGAAATACCCAAAACATTCAGTTTTATTTTGCTCATATCAGATTGTACAATAATTCAGTTTTATACACAAATATAATTATTATTCACAATCTATATAATATGCGATTTACATTTTGAACTATTCCCTTTCGAAAAACATTTTTATATGAGAGAATTATTCTTCAATACATAACCTTTATAATACATTTATTACTAAATTTGAAAAAGTAAAAAAGTAAATACTCCAGAGTTAATGCATGGTATAGCTTTTATGGAAAAAGAAATAAAAATATTAGTTATCGATGACGACCCTTTTCTTCAGCGTTTGGTTGAGGCCAGCCTGATAAAAGAAAGTTTCACCATGGTTTTTGCTTCAAGTGGAGAAGAAGGCTTAGAGAAAGCCTTAGAAATTGTCCCTGACCTGATTTTACTTGACGTAATTATGCCTGGCATTGACGGGTTTGAGGTATGCCGTCAGATCCGTAATTCAAAAACACTTCAACACATACCTGTTATTATACTTACAGCTTTAGATGACCGAGATTCTAAAATACAAGGATTAGAGGCGGGCGCTGATGACTACATTGGCAAGCCCTTTGACAAGATAGAGTTTAAAGCCAGGGTAAAAACTATTATCCGATTGAGCCGCATTAGCAAGATTGAAAAACTGACAGAGCTTGAAGCCATTATCATGGAAAAAGACCGTATTATTGAAGAACAGAAAAAGCAAATAGCCCAGCTCCTTTCTCATGCAAACCAAAGCGCATAGTTTTATCTAAACATTTCCTTCATTTATCAAGCTTTTGTACCTTTTAATCAAAAATTCTAATATTTTGATTGATAAACAAATACATGCCATATCTTTGAAGCCAAATTAAACCAACTTTAAATAAATGACATTTTTCTTATTTCAATCTAACTATTTAGATTTAGGTATTGTTATATTAATAATACTGCTTTTATCTTTCTATAGTTTAATGAAATATCTGGCCTGTTGTTTTACTCCAGCCACAATAGAAAATAAACAGGCCGTAAAAAGTCAACAGCCATTTTTATTTTCAAAAACAACAGAACTAACCATTGAAAAAACCGAAGTTAAAGACGAATACCATTGGGATGAATTGTTTCAGCAATTACCTGTTCCGGTTGCCATTATAAGCCAAAAAGGACAAGTTATAAAATCAAATTTAGCCTTTAATTCCTATTTTCACCTTCATTCCAATGAAGCTATAAAAAGCTACAGTTTTCTCAATGATGATAATAGAGATGAAGAAAGCAACCAGGAGCTTGAGTTTATGCTTAAAACCAAAGCTTCATTTATCATACAGAGCCATTGGCATATAAACTCCAGCCTTCATTACATCAAAGAAACATATAAGCCCACGCCTTCGGGCAATTTTGTTGTAACCATAGAAGACGAAACCGAAACCAAAAAAGCCTTGCGCTCGGCAGAAATCGTTGAAGAAAAGTATAACCAGTTGATAGAACAATTGCCCGTTGGGATATACAGGGTACTTGTAACCGGAGAAATTGTATTCATTAACAATTACCTTGTTAAACTGCTGGGATATGATTCAGCTTCAGAAATAACAGGTACTTCATCAGAAGAAGTATTCAAATATCCGGCCGATTATACTATAAAGAAAAATAAAGCCATAGCTAAGAAAAAGAACAGCTACGTTATAGAGTTTCAAGCAACAGGCAGAAACAAACAAATGATGTGGCTCAAAGAAACAGCCACAATCTTTTACGATACTTCCGATGAAGCGCTTTTGTTCGATTGCATCATTGAAGATATCACGCAAAAAAAACTTGCCGACCTTGAGGTAAACCGCCTATATACAGCTATTAACCAGCTTTCTGAAGGCGTTATTATCACAGATGCAGAAGGTACAATACTTTACACCAATCAATCTGTTGAAAAAATGTCGCAATACTCACCCAAAGAATTGGTAGGCAAAAAAATGAGCATTTTCAAAAGTGAACAACAATCTGAAGATTTTTATAAAGACTTATGGAAAACCATACAATCGGGCAAATCGTGGGAAGGACAAATTGCCAACCGTCAAAAAAATGGAGGTTTGTACATCGAGTACATGCTGATATGCCCGGTAAAAAACGAAAATAATGACATTGAGAATTACATTGCCATAAAAAAAGACATATCTGAAAAACTTAAACTGGAAGAGCAACTTCGGCATTCGCACAATTTGCAAGCCATTGGCACCCTTACCGGTGGTATAGCCCACGATTTCAACAATATACTTATGGGCATGCAAATATATACCGAGGTATTATTGAAAAAACTCGATGATAAAAGCCAGGAGCACCATTTGGTAAGCCAGATATTCGATGCCGAAAAAAGGGCAAAAGGTCTTATCAATCAAATATTAACATTCGGCCGTTCATCAGTTGAAGAAATCAGGCCCCTTCAGCCCCATATTATTGTAAAAGAGGCAACAAAGCTCATTCAGGCAACATACGGTAGCAAAATAAAAATAGAACAACATATTGAAGACTGCGGGTATATCAATGCCAGTCCAACGCATATTTTCCAAATAGTGATGAATTTGTGTACCAATGCAGTTCAAGCTTTAAATGAAAATGGGCTGATAGAAACAAGGCTTTCTTTAGTCTCTCAAATTAACCATCCGGATGGGAGCATAAGGCACAAAGGAGGTTCATGGATATGTTTGTCTATCAAAGATAACGGTAGCGGTATAGATGATTCAATTAAAGATTTTATCTTTGAACCTTTTTATACAACCCGTATTCAAGGCACAGGATTAGGGTTATCCAACGTAAGAGATATAGTGAACAATTATGAGGGGGAGATTTTTTTCGATTCAATAAAAGGTGCAGGGACCACGTTTTATGTGTATTTACCAGTAAAGTAAACATTAAGTGTTAATAATATGTATGATATTTTAGTTGTAGATGATGAGCCGTTAATCAGAGAAGGGCTCAAAGTGGCGCTGGAGATGGAAGGTTATCATGCTCAAACAGCCGCTGATGGAAAAGAGGCCGTAAAAATAGTCAAAATGACTAATCCTAATATTTTGATTACAGATATCATTATGCCCGAAAAAGATGGCATAGAAGTTATTTGTGATGTAAAACGTTTCAATCCAAACATTAAAATACTTGCTATATCAGGAGGAGGGCGCATTAGCGCACAAGAGCACCTTAAAATTGCCAAACAACTGGGCGCAAACAGTGTATTGGCTAAACCCTTTTCGACAGAAGAATTGATGTTTGAAATAAAGCGAATGGCAGAACATGCCAATTAAGAAAAGCTTTGCATCTTGCAAATGCAAAGCTTTTCTTATCAATTACACCCTAAGATAACGCCAGTTAGACGAAAGAATAACATTGTCAATTATTGTTTAAAAAGCATTAAATAGCAATAAATACTAAGTTTTTCTGTTTAAGGCGTCGCCATTTTCATTGAATCTTTGCTGCATTTGGCCTGACGGAAATGGCGTTAAGAAAAAAGCTTTATCGGCGAAGCGAGGGCAACTGTTTGAGCATAGCGAGTTGTTGCCCGGAGCCGTCGATAAAGCTTTTTTAGCTAATTTATGGCAAGCCTTGATTTTTTGCAACTTTTGCTTCAAGGCAAAAGTTACGAAGATTTAGCTAAAGCCTGTAAATTTCAAATACGTAAGCATTTTTCCTATGTCGAACTAAGGTTAAGGTAAATAAAAATCATCTCCTGACATACTAACGGTACCCATCAGTATCTTTTTCTCTTTCAGAAGATCTTTATTAGGGAGGCTACCTCCAACATAAATCTCAATATCACCGTAATGCACAAACCACTTGTTATCTTTATCAAGGATAGCAAGGTCTTTAGAAGTTAGATTAAAGGTAACATTAGTACGTTCGCCGGCTTTAAGATGAACCTTTTTAAAGCCCTTCAATGAATAAAGAGGGACAGGCAATGTAACATTCGGATGCCTGACATATAGCTGAACTACTTCATCTCCTTCTTTTGTACCAGAATTCAACACTGTAACCTGAACTTTTATACCTTCATTTGATTTAACCTGCGAAGGCAACTTCAACGCCGAATAAGTATATTTTGTATAACTCAATCCATAACCAAAAGGGAACAAAGGCTTGCCTGTAAAGTATCGATATGTACGGTTTTTCATACTATAATCCTCAAATGGGGGCAATTGTTCAGTCGATTGATAGAACGTAATCGGCAAACGGCCGCCAGGGTTAAAATTGCCAAGCAAAACATCAGCAATAGCTGTTCCGCCTTCCTGTCCGGGATACCATGCCTCAACAATCGCATCAAGGTTCTCATTTTCCCAATCAAGGCCAATAGCACTACCTGACATTAGCACCAAAACAACAGGTTTACCAGTTTTTTTGAGCAACTTAAGCATTTTCCGCTGAACCTCGGGTAATTCAATAGAAGTTCTGTCGCCTCTGTCAAAACCAGGATAAGGGACATTCATCTCTTCACCTTCCAGCTCGGGAGAAAGCCCTCCAAAATAAACGATCACATCACTTTTTTCAGCTTCGGCAACAACTTTATCAGCAAGGGTTTTATCCAGATAGCTCCATTTCAGGCTGGCAACAGCACCGCCTCCAGCTTGAAAATATTCAATTTTAATGGCATGTTTTTCGCCCTTATTAAGTTTTATAGCCTTTGTAAGAGTATAAGGCGATTGTCTCTTCCACTCTTCCAAAAAAAGCTTATTGTCAATCCAAACCCTAAAGCCGTCATCTCCGGTGAAAGAAATGTAATATTCAGCTGTTTCAGAAGCCGTAAGCTCACCTGTCCAGCGGATAGAAATATTGGTAGCACTTACCCCTTTTGCGGGGAACTGGCTATCCCACTCATAATCAATCGTAGTATCAATTTTAGTCAAGATAGGGGTCCCCTCAAAATTGAGGTTATTGAAAATTTCAGCTTTCAACCCGGGTTTTCCTTCAAAGCTCAGATTGGCGGCATTAACAGGCTTTCCGGACAAAGCTTCAGTAACCAGGCCATTCATTTCGTTGGTATAAACTTTATTTTTAGGCAACAAAGCCGCTTTTAGGCCTTCAAGAGGAGTAACAACTTTTGAAGGGATTCCGTTGTAATTGCCATACATAGTCCTTGAAGCTTCACAATTGGGGCCAAGGATAGCAATTTTTGTCAAAGTCTTCCTGTTGATTGGCAATACGCCATTATTTTTGAGCAAAACAATAGACTGGCGGGCAGCGTTCAAAGATAGCACCCTGTTTGCCTTACTATCATTAGAATACATTGATATTGTATCGTAAGGCACAGAACCCTTAGGCTCAAACATACCAAGCTTCATTCTGGCCATCATAAGACGTTTGAGCGAAACATCTATATCGGCTTCAGTAACCAGGCCTTTTTGAATGGCAACTTTTAAATTAGAGAAACAATCGCCACAATTGAGGTCTAACCCGCTTTTTAGCGAGATAGCAGCCGCTTCTTCAGGTGTTTTAGCTATTTTGTGCGTACGATAAATATCATCCACAGCATCGCAATCAGAAACAACAAAACCTTCAAAGCCCCATTTTTTGCGAAGAAGGTTATTGAGCAAATCGTCAGAGGCAGAACAAGATTTGCCACGGAAACGATTGTATGCGCTCATCAACGAGTATGCTTTACCTTCTTTGATGCAGGCCTCAAATGCCGGGGTATAAGTCTCGAGAAAATCATGCTGGGAAACATCTATATCAAACTCATGCCTCAACTTTTCTGGCCCGCTATGTACAACAAAATGCTTAGGAGTGGCAATAGTGGCATAAAACTTGGGGTTGTTTCCCTGAAGCCCTTTAACAAAAGCTACTCCGTAACGGGCAGACAAATATGGGTCTTCGCCATAAGTTTCCTGTCCCCTGCCCCATCGTGGATCCCTGAATATATTGACATTGGGCGACCATACAGTCAGCCCTTTATAACGGCTTCGGTCGTTATGTTTGATAGCGTCATTGTATTTAGCCCTAAACTCTGTGGCAATGGTTTTAGCAATTACATACATCAATGAATCGTTCCACATGGCAGCCAATCCTATTGCCTGAGGAAATACTGTTGCATATCCGGCACGTGCCACGCCATGCAGGCCTTCATTCCACCAGTTATACGCCGGAATACCAAGCCTTTCGACAGCAGGAGCAACATCCATCATCTGCGAAATCTTTTCATCCAGTGTCATCTGGGCAACAAGGCTGTCCACCCTTTGTTCAAAAGGCAAATCGGGGTTTAAATAAGCAACACTTTGAGAAAAGCCATTAAATAGGAGCAATGAGAAAACTGCAAAAAATAAAAAACGCTTCATATCATATCAAATTAGTAAAGTATTCAAATCAATTATTTTGCATTTAATAGCACATCAATCAGCTCAAAATCAGGGTCCGCGGATTTTTTCTTTTCCATATCAAAGGTATAAATTCCAAACTCGCCTTTATACTCCCAGTTTGCCCAGGCAATACCTTGTTCTTCAAAAACGCTTACTATATCTTTATAATAATTAAGCCTGTCGGCACGAGGGACAGTAGGCAAACAGCCAAATTCGCCACAATAAAGTTGCAGCCCCTTCTTTTTGGCAAACTCAACAGCAGGTTTAAACATCTCTTTAAATGTTTCTTTGGTAAATGGCTGAGCTACTTCACTCAAAACCCCTTTAACATCAGCTTTAACAGTGTCGAGGTAATTTTTCAGGTCTTCATCCGACACAATTTTACCAGGGTAAGTAACCTTACCATTGAAATATTTCAGTGGTGTCCAATGGGCAGTATAATGAGTAAAGACAAGAGGCGAATAGCAATGGAAGCTGATAATAATATTTTTGTCATGCGCAGGAATCTTCATTTTAGGGATATTAGAAACTATCTGCCACATATTAGCCCCAATGACAATAGTCCTTTCAGGTTCTAATTTTCTGACGGCATCGTAAGCTTTGGTGTACAAGATATTCCAATCTTCGTCTGTCGGGGCCACTGCCTCATTGAGCAATTCGTATGCAACCATATTGGTAGGGTATTTGTTCAACACAGAAGATAATTTCTCCCAAAGGTCAACAAAATGGGATTGAGCAGCGGTATCAGCCCATAATGCATTAGATCCACCTTCATTTGTTGCATTAAAATAATGAGAACGTATAATATGCAAATCGACAATGGCACGTAAATCATAAGTAGCGCACCAATCAAGGCATGTAATAAGATGTTCAAAGGCCTTTTGGACAGGCTCGCCCTTTTCATCCCAAAATTCGGCTTCATCAATAGGGATACGGACATGATCATACCCAATACTATCAATAAACCTGATATCGCTTTCTTTGATGTAAGTGTATTTGGGTTCCCATCCGAAATCCTGCGAAAGCCAGTGGCTAAGGTTTACACCTCTTTTAACAATAAACCTTTCCTGCGATTTATCTTTATTAACACAAGAAGTCATTACGGCTAAAGCACTTAACGCTAAAAAAAACAGTTTTCTCATAATTTAAAGTGTTGTTTAAATTACGAATTTAATAAAAGTAATCATGATGAAACTTAGAAAGATGTTAAAAAGGATACCTTACGCGGTTCTTTTTAGCTGTTTTTTTTGTAGCCTTACGTTTGGGAGCAGGTTTCTTTTTTTTCTTCTTCTTAACATCTTTTTTCTTTTTCTTGGCAGGCTTTTTTCTTTTCTTAGAAGCCAGTGCCATTAATGCATGCGAAGCGGTATTGGCCTGAATATTTTCAACAATAGGGCCAGCAGTGAAAAGAAAAACTAAAAGAAAGACAATGTAGCGCATACATATTTTTTTTGCATAGATACAAAAATAAATTTATTAGATAAAATAAAAATGAATAAAATCATCTAACACATAAGCACCTAAGTAAGCTGAAATATTAAACCCAAATTAAGCATTAAAAATGCTTAATCGATTAAAAAATTGAAATTCAATAATTTAATAAAACTTTTCAAACAATTCTAAATCAGCTTGTAAGAGGTAAATGATTGGTATATAAATTAGTAAAACAAAAATTTAAAATAATGATTTTTTTAGAAAAGAAAAATTGGTATAATTGAAAAAAGTATTATTTTTGCGCCTCGATTGATGAGCGAATCAGTTGCAATTAATAGTTTCGGGGTGTGGCGCAGTTGGCTAGCGCACCTGCTTTGGGAGCAGGGGGTCCTCCGTTCGAGTCGGAGTACCCCGACAACGCAAACAGTAAGGCTTGCAGAAAGGCAAGCCTTATTTGTTTACTAAGTGGGTTAAGCATTAATCCATTTGCTTTATTTCATCCGTAAATAAATTTATAAACAAGGTCGGATGAACCCCGAAGGGCTCTCCGAAGAGGAAAACTCGCATGATGAATTTTCATCCTTGTTTGTGTTTAAGGAATCATGCTCGTTTCATCATAATAATATTTCCTTTTCAAGGAATGATAGCTTGTCCCGTCTTTGGCGGAAGAACACCCCTGTTCGCTATTTTATAATTAAAGTGTTTGTGTTTTCCAAACATGGGTGTTTCATTTTTTTAATAAAATACATTTTCTTTATCGTTTATACTGCGAAGGAGTAGCCCCAAAATATTCTTTGAAACTTTTGGTGAAATAAGCAAATGAATTAAACCCTACTTTTTCTGCAATTTCAGAAATCTGGAAATTAGAATTGATGAGTAAATCAGCAGCCTTTTTCAACCTGACAATTCTTATAAACTCATTTACCGATTGGCCTGACAGAGCGTCAATCTTTCGGTAAAGCTGAGCCCTGCTTACGCCCAGTTCAGAGGCAAATATATGTACGTCAAAATTGGGGTCTAACAAGTGTTTTTCAACTATTTCATACGCTTTTTTCAAGAAATTTTCGTCATGAGCAGAAGGTGAGATTTCTTTTGGAGTGGCATCAGGCTCTTTGATGAAAATCTTTCGCAGGGCAATTCGCGACAGGATTAGGTTGTCCAGACGGGCCTTTAAAACCTGGATGTTGAATGGTTTAGCAATATAATCATCGGCTCCACTTTCAAGGCCTTCGATAGTATTTTCATCGGTATCTTTGGCTGTAAGCAATACAAAAGGCACGTGGCTTGTCCGGTCGTCAGTTTTAAGTTTTCGGCAAAGTTCAATACCGTCTATCCCGGGCATCATGATGTCGCTTAGTATAATGTCCGGGATAACTTCAACCGCTTTTTCATAAGCAGACCATCCATCGGCAACGGCAATAATTTTGTATTTCGAGCTCAACTCACTGCAGATATAATTTCGCATATCCTCATTGTCTTCTGCAATAAGCATCAATGGTTGTTGTTCAAAACTGACAGGCTCTTCGGGTTTGCTTATATTAGCAGGTTCATTACTGACAAGCTTTACAGGAGTGTCGTTATATGTTTCATTAGCGAATGGGGCAATTTTGGATGGATTTTCGCCAAACTCTTTTTTAAAACAGATGGTAAAATAATTGGGGTCGCTAAAACCTGTTTGATAAGCTGCTTCAGAGACTCTCAAACGTCCTTCTTTAATAAGCTGATAAGCCTTTTTTAAACGTATAGATTTAATAAGGTTATTAGGGGTTGTGCCTGCTATGTATTTTATTTTTCTATGCAATTGGGCAATACTTAATGCAAAATGTTCAGACAGCATCTCGATACTCAATTTTTGGTCCATCATGTTTTCTTCAATAAAAAGTTTTAAGTCAAGAATAAAATCAATATCCTTTTGAGGTAAAACTTTTTCAAGGTTTTCGGGGGTTTCAATGCCCAAAAATTTATTGCGCAGCAGTTTTCTGTTTTCGGTCAACGAGGTTACCTGGGCATCAAGTACATTGATGTCAAAAGGCTTGGTGATGTATGAATCAGCCCCGGTAGAGAGCCCTTCTATTTGTTGTTCGGTGGTATTGTTTGCAGTCAGCATGATTACCGGGAGGTGCGAAGTATCAAAATTGTGCCGGATTTCTTTACAAAACTCATATCCATTCATGTTGGGCATTTGAACATCGGTAATGATAATGTCAGGGCTTGAGTCCCTGGCTTGTTTTAAGCCTTCCAATCCATCTTTTGCAGAGCAAACTTTATATTTTTTTTCAAAATGTTTGCACAAATAATCGCGAAGCTCCGAATTGTCTTCAACAATCAATAATGTTGGAAGATTGTATTGTTTCTTATTCTCAAAAAGCGGCAGGTTTTCGGTGCTTTCTTTAGTCTCAATGGGTTGTGCAACAGGCCCAATAATTGCGGGAGCTTCTATGTTGAGGTGCAGATAAGCTTCCTGCCCGGATGGGATAATAACGGTAAATGTTGAGCCATGTCCTAAAGTTGATTCAACGTTGATTTGACCAAGGTGTATTTCTACTAACTCTTTTACTATTGACAATCCAATACCTGTACCATCCTGGTTTAACAAACTTGAGTTTTGGACTTTAAAGAAGCGGTCAAAGATTTTGTTTTTTTCATTTTCAGGGATGCCTATGCCGGTATCAACAACTTCAAATTTGATATATTTTTGATTATCAACAATTTGCTCTTTTATCTTTAGTGAAATTTGACCACCTTTTCCGGTAAATTTCAATGCATTGGACAATAAGTTCCAGAGAATTTTTTCAATTTTGGAGGCATCAACATAACCAGTCAAATTTTCTTCGACTGCATAATTGAAATTTATTTCTTTGTGCTTACACTCTTCTTTGAATGCTTCGTAAATATCAGCCACAATAGCTGAAATGCGGGTTTCGGAAATTTCTAACACATATTGTTTTTGGGTAACTTTTCGAAAGTCCAGCAAGTCGGTGATTAATTTGTAAAGCCGTTTTGAATTTCGGCTAATAATCATGAGTTTGTTTACCTGCTCGGGGTTGAGGTTGTCGGACTGCAACAAGTCGTTGACCGGGGCATCAATCAGGGTTAAAGGCGTTTTCAAATCATGCGAAACATTAGTAAAAAACGAAAGTTTCTTTTCGGTCAGTTCATGTTCTTTTTGAATTTTGAACTCAGAGATTTCTTTTTCTTTTTTCAGTTCGAGCCTTTTGAGATAGGCATATACCGAAAGATAAAGTATAGTTACGAAGATTATAAAATACACTAAAAAAGCATACCAACTCAGGTACCATGGGGCCCTGATGTGTATTACGATGCTGGTTGTCGCGCCGTCTTTTGCTTTATCGGCACTTTTTACCTCAAAAGTGTATTGGCCGGGGGAAAGGTTAGTAAAATTGGCAAAATTAGTTTTGGTCAGGTACGTCCAGTTTTTTTCCAATCCTTTTAACCTATACGCGTAATTGTGGTATTTCAGGAAGTTTTTGTCTTTTTTGAAAAAATGGATAGAAAAAGAGTTTTTGTTGTAAGGGAGCCAAATTTCTTTAGTTTCTTCCAAAGGTTTTTTAAGCAATTGTATGCCTTCAATATTCCTGATACTTTGATTTTGAAAAACAATATCCGAAATTATCATATCAGCTTTTGAAGAACCCGAATTTACTTTTGACGGGTCAATAATGGTAAACCCGGCCAAAGAACCAAAGATAATACGGCCATCATTGGTTTTGGCAGATACCCTGTCGTAAAATTCGTTGGCAGGGAGCCCGTCGTTGAGGTTAAAATTCAACACTTCGTCTGTCTGGGTGTTGAGCCTGCAAATGCCTGAGATACTGCTAATCCACAAATATTGGTCATTTTCAGGTTCAATCCTTGACAGGTTGTTTGAAGGCAGACCATCTTTGGTGGTGTATCTTTTGAAATATTTACCGTCAGCAGAGATACACACCAGGCCACTTGTAGAAGCAATCCAATAGCGGCCTTTTTTGTCCTGGTAAAAATCTACCATGTAGCTGTTGAGTTTTTTGTTCATCTCCTGAAATTTGTTTTCCAGGATATTTTCTTTCCAGTTCACTGCATAGAGGCCTTTGTCGGCAATTAAAGCCAGCAGTTTGCCATGTTGGTTTTTGCGCAATGAATTTATAAGCAAATAAGTAATATTGCTGCCTTTTGAGTTTAGCTCAAAAACGTCAGTTTTTTCAGTTTCGATATTAAAGTGCAATAATATGTTGTTTTGAAACTGGGTAAGAATAAGAAGGTTTGACTTGTCAATTTCGGCAATATGCACTATTTGCTGCATCTCATTGGGGCTACTGCTGCTGGGATGAAATGTTTTAATAAGTTTGAGGTCTGAAGAATATTTTCCCAAAAGCCCGTCATAAGTACCAATCCACAAGTTGTTATAAGCATCAACATTAATGGCAGTGACTTTGTTGCCATTCAAATCTTTTCTCAACTTCTCGCTACTAAGATTTTTGAAGCGATTGGTATTTTCGTTCCATACAGAAAGCCCGTAATTAGTGCCAAAGTAAATAAGCGGCTGTTTTACAAAAACAGAAACGCCTTCGTTGGCAACCAGCGAATTTTCGTTTCCTTTTTCGGGAAGGATATTCTGAAATAACAGGTTGTCTGGCAAAATACAGGTTAAGCCAGCACCAAATGAAGCCAGCCAAATTTCATTGTTTTTGCCGGGATAAATATCGTAAATGCTATTGCTATTTACAGAGGCTTCTGTATTTTTGCTACGGCTCAAAGTCCTGATATATTTGAGGTTATTGTCAAAAACGATAATACCGTTGCCATCTGTGGCCAACCAGATTTCGCGGCCAACTTTTGCAAATTTTTTAGGGAAATAATGATTAGCAAACTCAAGTTGTACCAGCTTTCCATCTTCCGGGATGCAATATAATTGGCCATTATAGCAGCCAACAAATAGTTTGTCGTCAATTTTGTTAATCAGGGCAACATATTTGCCCTGAAGGTATTTGGCCAGAATATTTTGTTTGTTGTTTCGGTTTACAAGCCATACGCCATCTGTGCTTTTGGCCAGCCATATACCTTCTTTTGAAATGAAAAAATCGGCTAGGTCGCTGGCTTTATAAAAAACTTCAAATTTATTGCCAACAATCTTGCCAATGCCCGAATACATGATAAAGTAAATATCGTTCTCAAATTCCTGTACTTTGGGGATAAAGCCTTCAACAATAATATCAAACTGATTGGTCAAACGGTTATATTTATACAAGCCTTTTCCGGTGGCAGCCCAAAGGGTATTGTGCGAATCGTACAACAGGCCGAAAACGCTAACACCTGCTAATTCTTTGTAGCTATAAAAAGAGTTGCCGTCATATTGGGCTATCCCGTTGGTAGTCCCTGTCCATAAATAGCCATATTGGTCTTGTTCAATGCAAGTGGTGATATTGCGCGGGAGACCATCCACTTCTGTGAAGTGCAGGTATTTTTCTTGTTCGGTCGAAAATATATCGAGCGAGAGCCCCAATAAGAGTATTAAATAAATGATTTTTATTTTAAAGTGCAGATGTATTGGCATTAACAACAAGTTTTAGTGAATGTATATGAAGTTGTTGCTTATAAGTGTAATATGAAATAGGGCATTAGAGCGTAATTATAATCATTGTCTCATTGAAAACGTGTTAATTTTAATACAAATGCGATAAAAATTCAAAGATTTTAGAGATTATTTTCAAGACCATGGAGAAATACAAGATATAGTTTTGGTTAAAAGCTGGTTTAAAAAGCCCACTATTTAACCAAATATATTGTTTAACTCAAAGTAAGTTGATGTTTTTCAAAAGTGGGGGCATCAGCTCTTTGGACTAATAACTAACCAAATTATGAAAAAAATTTTTATTGCTTTGCCTTTATTGGCAATGTCATTTTTTGTATTCGGGCAAAACGACAGTATTGTCTTAGCCGATTACGAAACAAACAGTGTTTATCCGGCACGGACTTATGGCTGGAACGACAACTGGGGTTTGACGATTGGAGTTGACAACCCAACAAAAGATGCCGTTAACCCGAGTGAAAAAGTAAGCAGCATACACCTTACAAATCAGTGGGGGCATGCTATAGTGTTGAACAATTTTGACGAACCTGTGAGCCTGGCAATGTACCCAAATGTGAAACTAAAAGTTTTGTCAGATTCTGCAGTGTCAAAAAAAGTAGGTATTAATATAATCGATGTCAATGATTTTGCAGTGTATGCAGAAGTTACATTGCCAGCAGACGTAAATAGTAAGTGGGCAAATGTTGTGGTAAATTTTGCCGAAAAGGTAACCTCCACCCCGGTTAGTTTTATCAGCAAAATAGAGATTTATATTGACCGGGGCACAGGTGATCCGGCTGTCGGCAACAAGCACAACAAATACTTTGTGGACGACATTCGCTTTACAGGGCCCAAAGCCAATATAACAGAAACCGATATGGTTACTTTGTTCCAGGAGTCATTTTCGGACAATGCCTGGTGGATGTCTGAAGATTATGACGGTTGCAAAAGCTCGGGTTACAAAAAACTTGAAGATATGAGGAGTATCCAGTGGGGCGGTTCGGCATTAACAGCACAATCTAAATTTTATAACAGCACAGACTCGTTATTGATGGTCATGGTTGACTGGAACGGCAAAGGTGTGGCCGAACTTCGTCCTTTTGCTTCACGCCCCGGGTTAAGCTCTCTTGTATTAAAAGACATAGCAATAGCCGGAATGAAGAATATGAAACTAAAGTATAACCTGAGGTGGAAAGAAGCCCCGGCAAGTTACAGTCTTGCACCAACTGTCGAGTACAAAGTAGATGGAGGCAATTGGGCTGCTGTTACAACTTCAAGTATTTTACCATCGGGTACAGGCACCTGGGCCAATGATATTGAATATGATTTTAGCGCAGTCAGTGGAAAAAACATTAGCCTGAAAATCAGTAACCTCACTACCGCAAAATGCCTTCTTGACGAAATACGGTTTATCGGCAATATGGTATTTGCAGATAGTGTAATTGTAGCCGGCACAGATAATGTTTCTGAAATTAACGTTGATAATGGGACCCTGCAAATGCTTGATACCATTATGCCGCAGATTGCCTCGCAAGATGTAATCTGGTCTGTTGAAAACGGGACAGGTATGGCCAGCATCAGCCAAAGTGGATTACTTAAAGCCATCAAAAATGGGACAGTAACAGTAAAAGCACGTGCTAAAGATATCTGGGGCACAAAAGTCGGGAAGAAAACAATCAACCTGTCAAACCAGATTTATTATGTGGACAGCATCTCGATAAAAGGCAAAGACGGGGTATTTGCTATCAACAAAAGTGGAGATACGTTGGATATTATCATTGAAGCTTTCCCTGAAGCTGCCCATAATAAAAAGCTCAATATTACCTTAAAACCCGTTGGCGATAAAGTTGCAGCAGTATTTGAAAACAACAAGTTAATCCCTGTTTGCGATGGACAAGTATATATTGTGGCCCAGGCTACAGATGGGTCAGGAATAAAAGACTCAGCCCTTTTTACACTTACCAACCAGGTACCGCTTAAAAGCATTGCGTTTACAAAACAAGCAGATACCATTAAAACAGTGTATGGAAAATTAAAGCTGGAAGTAAGCTTTGACCCTGACACAGCATCAAATAAGTCTATTGTTTATTCACTTATTTCAGAAGGGGCATCGGCTGTCATAACACTTAGCCCCAACGGCAATATCTTACCAAAAGCAAATGGCAAAGCCCTGGTTAAAGTGTCATCTGCCGTAAACCCAGCCATTGCCGATACTATATTGATTGTAGTCGAAAATTATCCGGTTTGGAAAGAATTTAATGTAGCCACCAAAGTTGACACAACCCATATCAGCAACAACAATGATTTTTCGGTTAAAGGAAAAGCGGCCTGGGATAGCAAATACATTTATTTGCACTTTGATGTTACCGATGATTCCATTTATGCTGTTGGTAAAGAAAGCACATGGATGCTTGACAATTTTGAGATATATTTTGATATGAACAATAACAAAACACCTGCGTGGCCACGCGGTCAAAGTATCTGGCCTTCATCTTTTGATGGAGAAAAAGGGACACACCAATTGCGTATGATACCCGGCATGCCGTTTGATTCGGTCAATACAACCTTCAAAGGTTGGGCTGTTCAGAAATATGAAGTAACCAGCTCAGGGTATAATTTTGACCTTCAAATAACTATTGATTCCTTATTAAAGGGGTATGTCCCTGAAGTTGGTAAAGAAATAGGTTTTGACGTTTTGGCCAGTGATAATGACAATGCTCCATATTATCGTGACCAACTATCAATATTTGCCCCGCTGGGTTCAATATGGTGCGATGCAGCATTGTGGGGCACCGTAAGATTTGCCCCCGATGGAGGTTTTGAGGTAGTTAATGACACTATAAAACCAACCGAAGCCATAAACCTTGCCGCAACAAAAGGCAACAAGCAGGTACTTCTTTCATGGGACGCAGCAACAGACAACATTGTTGTAGATAAATACGTCATTTTAGTAAACAACAAGCCTGTTGAGACTATCTATGCCCAGAAAACTAAAAATTCATACGTGGTAAAAAATATCACCCCGGGAGATTATAAATTTGGTGTAATAGCTGAAGATGTAGCAGGCAACCAGTCGGCCCAGGCAAGTATTTCTTATACTTACACAGGCGTTAAAGGGTTAGAAGTAAATAGTTTTACAATATATCCCAACCCTTCATCATCGTTTATTTCTTTCGGTAACGAAAGTATGATTAATGTCAAAATTTTCAACGCGGCAGGACAAATGGTGCTTCTCAAATCTGTCGAGCCAGGCGAAAGAATTGATATTTCTTCGCTGAAAACAGGTATTTATAATGTTAGGATTATGGGAGAAAATAGCGTTTCAGTTTTAAAGTTAGTTAAGAAATAAAATCTTATTTCTAAAAGACTTTTGGAGAGGGCAATTGAGTCATTCATTGCCCTCTCTTTTTGCTATGCGGTAAAGCCTTTAAAAAACAGGTACACGGGAGAATGAAAACAACAATATGTAAACAGCAGATATACAACAATCTATCGAATTATAATTATTATCTCATGGTGTTAGAGTGGATTTTTATAATAAATGATAGAAACTTAAAGATTTTGGAGATTTTTTTCAAGAGACAAAGCCTTGCATAGAGAATAGTTTTGACTTGTTTTCAAAAAGTGTATAACTAAATAAAAAATAAAAAAATGAACCGTCTTTCAATATTGCTACTTAGCTGTTTTTTGACAATCACAATTTATGGCCAAAAATCAAAACCAAAAACTCCTGAAAGGGTTATAAATGTAGATTATAGTTTAGAAAAAGGCCCGTTGAATACCATGTTTAATGAATGTGTAGGAGCAGGTCGTGCCAACGAAGGTTTAAGGGCCGATTGGCAGCAACAACTTACTTATATAAAAAATGAATGTGGTTTCAGGTACATACGTTTTCACGGGCTGTTGACCGATGATATGGGTGTTTATGGGGTAGATAAAAATGGAAAACCTCAATACAACTATATGTATATCGATGCCCTTTTCGATTTTTTGCTCAGTATCAACATCAAACCTTTCGTTGAGTTGGGCTTTATGCCGGCAGCACTGGCAAGTGGCGACAAAACAATCTTCTGGTGGCGAGGCAATGTAACCCCTCCCAACGATTATGAAAGATGGGGAGAGTTGGTGCGCAACCTCACTGCACATTTCACTGAACGTTATGGCGTTGATGAAGTAAAAACCTGGTATTTTGAGGTATGGAACGAACCCAATTTAACCCCGTATTTCTGGACTGGAACCCGGGAAGAATATTTCAAACTATATGAATACAGTGCTAAAGCGGTAAAAAGCGTACACCCCGATTATCGTGTCGGAGGCCCTGCTACTGCTGGCGCTTCATGGGAGGCTGAGTTGATAGATTTTTGTGTTAAAAAAAACCTCCCCTTAGATTTTATCAGTACGCACGCCTATGGAGTAGATCAGGGATATCTTGATGAGTATGGCAATACAGGTACAAGATTAGCTCCCAATGACCTTGCCCTGAGCCAGGATGTTTTGCAATCCAGAAAAGAGATTGAAACATCAGCTAAGCCAGGGTTAGAGCTTCATTATACCGAATGGAGCGCTTCATATACCCCCGCCGACCCGATACATGACAGCTACCATGAGGCTTCATACGTGTTGCATAAGCTTAAACAAATAGGCAATGCTGCCCAATCTATGTCGTACTGGGTATTTACCGATATTTTTGAAGAAGCAGGCCCTCGTTTTACCCCTTTTCATGGAGGATTTGGAATGTTAAACACTCAGGGTATCAATAAACCGGTATTTTATGCGTACCAATTTTTAAACCGCCTTGGAAACATCGAATTGATTAATCAAGACCCTGCTTCGTGGGTATGCAAAGACAAAAACGGCAATGTGCAGGTTCTTGCTTACGATTTCACTTACACGCTTCCAGACGACTCTATCAATAACCAGGATTATTACATCCGCGATTTGCCGGCAAAATCAAAAGGCAAGCTAAAAGTCAATGTATCTAAGCTTGCAGCCGGAAAATATTCATTAGAAGTATATAAAGTAGGATACCGATGCAATGACGCATATACCAGCTATTATGATTTGGGCAGGCCTGCACAGCTTACAAAGCTTCAGGTAGAACAAATAAAAAAGATCAATGACGGCTCTCCTGTTGGAAAAGAGATAATCACTATACAAGAAGGGGGCGTATTTTCGAAAGAACTGGATATACGCGAAAATGATGTTTATTTCTTAAAACTAATCAAGCTATAGTCTTTATAAAAATATAAAAATGAGAAAAAATAAGATTTTACTTTCGTTTCTATTGTGCCAGGTTGGTTTGTATGCCATGGCCCAAACATTAAGTTATAATATCAGGGTAAACCAGGTGGGGTATTTGCCCAATGCTGTCAAAATTGCTGCTGTGGCTGATTCAAAGGCAGACAGTTTTAAAGTCATGACCAGCAACCTGGACTCGGTGGTTTTTCGGGGACAGTTTTTGCCCCCGGCCTATTACAACTTATCCGGCGAGGAGGTCAAACTTGCTGATTTTACTTTATTGCAAACATCCGGCAGCTTTGTTATTGTTGTTGATGATTTGGGCAAATCTGTCCCTTTTTCTATTGACAAAAATGTATTTGTTAATCTTTCTAAGGCAAGTATTAAAGCATATTATTACAACAGGGCTTCAACGCCTATACTTGCCCAATATGCCGGGGTTTATGCACGTGAGGCGGGACACCCCGACACAGCAGTTGTTGTACTTCCTTCGGCAGCATCAGCCAACAGGCCTGCCGGCACTAAAATATCAACACCCGGCGGATGGTACGATGCAGGTGATTATAATAAATACATTGTAAGCTCAGGCGGGACTGTAGCGACAATTCTTTCGGCATTCGAGTCGTTTCCGGCATTCTATGACACATTGAATACCAATATCCCGGAAAGCAACAACAACATCCCGGACATTCTTGATGAAGCCCTGTGGAACATTAAATGGATGATGACCATGCAGGATACCGATGGCGGTGTTTACAACAAAACAACCGAAGCTAATTTCAGCGGTTTTGAAATGCCCTCAAAAGTAACAGCAACACGTTATGTTTGTGCCAAAGGAACAGCTGCAACTCTTGATTTTGCTGCTATTATGGCTATGACTGCCCGTATTTATAAAAAGTATAACCCGCAATTGGCTGATTCTGCCCTTAAACAGGCTATTAAGGCCTGGCAATGGGCTAAGAAAAACCCCAACAAAGCATTTAACAACCCTTCGGCTTCAGGTGGCTATCCGGCTGTAAATACCGGAGGATATGGTGATAATGATTTTAGCGATGAATTTTCATGGTGCGCGGCCGAGTTGTACATTACAACCAAAGATTCGATCTACTACAAGCAAATGGACCTGGCCAAAGCTTATGTTTTGCCTGGCTGGCCTACTGTCAGGACTTATGGATTGCTGTCGCTTTTAGTCAATAAAGATTCGCTTACATCAATTGCTGATGTTGATTTACTTAAAAGTAAGCTCATTGATTTGGTTTCAGGAACTAAGAATAATTTGTTCAAAACGCCTTACCGCATTCCCGGCGACTTTTTCTATTGGGCAGGTAACGGAGCTTATGCCAACTGGGGTATGCTTTTCATGCAGGCATACAGGATTACCGGAAATGCTGCATATTACAATGCTGCCATCTCTACACTTGATTATTTGTTAGGGAAAAATGCTACCACCTATTGCTTTGTTACCGGACAAGGGACAAAGAGCCCAATGCACCCACATCACCGTATCTCAAGTGCAGATGGTGTAACAGAACCTGTTCCCGGCATGATTGTTTGCGGCGCTGATGGCGGCGATGTTGCTGATTGTGGCGCTTCAAAGTATCCTTCTACATTCTCGGCCAAGTCATATCTTGATTCCGAGTGCAGCTATTCGACCAATGAAGTTGCCATTGGCTTAAATGCTTCTTTTGCTTTCTTAGCCGGGGCCGTTCAAGCTGAGTATTTGAAGACTTTTATCGACTCTATGCCAAGTTATTTCTCTATTTCAACTAACAAGATAGACCTGCCTTATAAAAAAGGGAATGACATAGAATTGGCTATTGAAGGTAATTTGGAATGGACTTTAACCCCTTCGGCAGATTGGATTACTATTTCTACAACTGATGGAAAAGGCAGCGGAAGTGTGTTGATTAATTCTCAAAGCAACAATCCTGCTGAATCTTCGCGAAAAGGCGTAGTGTATGTTTATAATAAAAACTTGCTCATCGATTCTATTACAGTTACTCAAATGGGCATTAGGAAAAACTTTAAAATCGAAGCCGAGGATTATAGCCGGATGTCAACAGTGCAAATTGAAACCACCAGCGATGTTGGTGGCGGACAAAATGTTGGCTATGTTGGCAAAGGCTCGTGGGTTGCTTATAATATTGAAATCACGGTTGAAGGGGTGTACAACGTTACCGTCAGACATGCCGGTTATGCCGGAAATTTTGATATCTACATTGATAGTGTCTTTGTCCAAAATGTTGTATATCCTAAGACAGCCGATTGGCAGGTTTGGGACAATTTTTCAACACAGTTGAGCTTTACTGAAGGCAAACACGATGTGATGTTCAAATTTAACTCTGATGGCATCAATTTAAACTGGTACCAGTTTGACTGGCTTTGGACATTAAAAGTGAATTCACTGTCAAACCCTGGTTTTATTAATGTTTACCCTATACCAACCCGGGCATATTTGAATATCGAAAATAATTCAACAACTTCTGTAAATATCCAATTGCTGTCTATGGATGGCAAGGTGGTAAAAAAGCAAACAATGAATGGGCATGCCAAAGAAAGACTTGATCTTTCGGGAATTGAAAAAGGGTTATATATTTTGGAAGCATGTTCGGGTTGGCAAAAAATAACTAAACAGGTAATTGTAAAATAGCGCAAATTACTATATATTAATAAATTGCCATTCGGAACAATAATAGTTGTAATGATTAGTTAGGTGAATTGAAATGGGAAGGGTAAGTAAACCTTCCCATTTGATTAAAAATTAAAAATCTAAAATCTTTTATATGAAGCCATTATACATTTCTGCGATATGCTTGTTTTTCTTATTTACCAATGCTTATTCTCAGCAATTGTACGTAGGGACAAATTATCACCCGCATGATTCAAAAACTGAGCAATGGAAAAAAGACATAGCCCTCATGAAAGATGCAGGGTTCAATGTAGTACGGGTAGGCCACCTTGCCTGGGACAGTTATGAACCTTCTGACGGGAATTTCAATTTTGAATGGTTCGACACCGTAATGAATATGCTCGACCAAGCCGGCATTAAAGTTATCCTCGATATTGCCATTCGTCCTGCGCCAATATGGCTGCATCAAAAGTTCCCGTCCATCAATGTTGTTGATGATAACGGGAGTGTCAGGTATCCTAACCATCGGTACATGGAAGACGCAGGCGACCCCAACTACCAGAAATATGCTATCCGCTTTGCCGATGTTATTTCAAAACGTTATGCAAAACACCCTGCATTACTTGCCTTTGGCATTGATAACGAGTCGGGCGATGGTCCAATATCGTATTCCGAAACTGTTCGTCAAAGGTTCATTGTTTGGCTGAAAAATAAATATGGCAACCTCGATAAACTAAATAAAGCCTGGGCCACACAACGCTGGTCAAGGCGCATTAACAGCTTTGACGAAGTAGGGTTGCCTGTTGCCGGCAATAAGAACGGTGCTCCCGAAAAAATACTCGATTTTCGCCGCTTTGTTTCAGACGAGGTAAACCAAATCCTTTTCAAAGTATTGGACGTTGTTGGCAAAAATGCCCCTAATGCCCTGACCAACACCAATGCCTGGTATTATAGCTGGATGAAATATTTCGATTATTCAAAAATAGCTTATTCGGGCAAGATGACGCGTCATGGATGCGGTTTTTATCCGGGCAATTCGCTGATAACCAATTGGGGCGTGATGAATGCAGCCTTTGGCATACAAAGGATACAGTTCGAAAGCGAAAACCCCTTCTGGTGCAACGAGTTCAATACCATGACCTCGGTACCAAATTCGATACGCAAATCAGCTTATGCTACTTTGATGTATGGCAACCAGATGGTTTGCGGATGGACCTGGCAAAGTATGTGGGCAGGCGAAGAACAATACCTGCAAGGCATGATAGATTGGGACGGTGTGCCAAACCGTAAATACGACGAATACAAGAAAATTGCCGCTGAGTTTAAAAAGATAGAAAAATATTTTCCTTACAAGAACAAGGCTGAAGTGGGGCTGGCGTTTTCATTTGCAAGCCAGATAGCAAGCGGCGCCTTTCCGGTGCAGCACGATGGCCAGATACAAGCTTGTTGGGATATGTTTTATTGGCGAAACATGGATTGCAAGATGTTAGAAATAAGTCAAAGCTCTCTTAAATACAAGCTCCTCATTGTCCCGGGCCTCGCAGTTATGGACGAACTTACAGCCAACAAAATCAGGGCATTTATTGAAAATGGCGGAACCGTTATTATGACGGCCAACTCGGCTATTGTCGATACTACCGGACAGGTATTTGCTACCACGCTCCCTGGCTTATTGAGCGATGTATTTGGCATCAGGGTAGCAGGTTTTGAAGAAACCGAACCCATGAACGAGATTTCGCGCAAGGGTTTCAAAGATAAAAAGCTCGAATTTACCTATAAAAATAAGGCTGTTGAAACCGAATCTGCCCGCTTTGATATTATTGATGCAAAAAGCGCTAAAGTAACAGGCCTTATTACCAGTCTTGACAAAGACTACCCGGCAATGACATTGAACAAGTTTGGCAAAGGACAGGCCATTTACGTTGGACTGCCTGCTAAAGGCGAAGTTCTTGGCAATCTGCTCGATGATTTGATTGATGAACTTGGCATTAAAAAAGGGCCAGACGTTCCATCGGGTATTATGGCACGCCAAATTGACGAAAAACACTATTTATATCTCAATGTAAGTGCCGAACCCAAAGAAATCAAAATGAGAAGCAAATCGAAAAGCATCCTTTTTGATAAGGAATATAACGGCAATTTTACTATAGCGCCTTATGAGCCTGAGTTTATTGAAATTAAATAAATGATAAGCATTTAAATTACAAACTAATGAACACAAAAACTAACTTACTGCTAACAGGAACAATGATATTATTTTGTCCATTCATTTTTGGACAGGAAAAGAATTGCTTCCTCAATGATTTTGTGCCTAAAACGGCAGTTATACCCGCATCTGTCAATGCCAACAAGCCCACTGACAAAGCCTCAGTATTAGTAAAACTGAAAAATGACACCATCGGAAAGGTTTCAAAGTATGTATATGGCAATGCTATTGTAGCTTGGGCGGGTTCATATACCAATACTGAATTTGTTGATGGGGTGAAAAAACTACAGCCATCGCTTATTCGCTGGCCGGGAGGAAGCTGGGCCGATGGCTGGTTTTTGGACAAAATCCCTACAGACGTGCCAGACTCGGTATATGACGGAACCAAATACACCAACAGTATAGCCAAAACCCCAAAAAATAAATTTGGCGGGCATCATGGCAAAGAAGGAGGATGGGTTACCACTACTGACCAGTATTATACACTTCGTCAAAAGACAGGTGTTTCGGAAGGTTTAATAACGGTAAATTATGCCTATGCACGCTATGGAACAAGTAAAGACCCTGTATCCCAAGCTGCACATGAAGCAGCCAGATGGGTACGCTACGATGCCGGGCGTACAAAGTTTTGGGAAATTGGTAACGAAAATGGCGGCCCCTGGGAATATGGCTGGATGATAGATACTACTCTCAACCAGGATGGACAGCCTACATTTATGTCTGGAGCACTTTATGGCAAACATTTTAAAGTTTTCGCCGACTCAATGAGAAATGCTGCTAAAGAAACAGGCGCTACCATATACATCGGGGGGCAGGTAATGGCAGGCGAAGCCACAGGAGGCGGCCAATGGGGCAATGGCGACAGAGCCTGGAACGAAGGCTTTTTTAAAGAAGTTGGCGATTATGCTGACTTTTATGTTATTCACAATTATTTCAGCAATTCCACTGATGTTAATAGTGCAATAACCGCAGCAATCACAAGCCTCAGGGCCAATGCAGAGTATGTAAAAAAAGATATTATAAAAAAGAATGGAATCTCAAAGCCTATCGCATTAACAGAGTACAATATGAATTCGGGCAATGATGTACTTTCAAATTCGTATGTAATGGGTATGCAAGCTGTTGCTTTGATGTGCGAAATGATTAAGGGCAATTGGGGCTTGGGTTCCCGTTGGAATTTAGAGACCTTATTTTCAGGTTCGGGAAATTATGCCAATCACCCACACGCCGATTTTTATTACTTATACTATTTGCAAAAGCTTTATGGCGACATGGCTTTTTCTTCAACGTCAAGCAATAAAGACGTTTTAAGTTATACTACGAAATATTCTTCAAGTGGAGACGTAGCCATGGTAATTATAAATAAAGGCAATGCCGATCAGGTTGTTACGGTAAGTTCAGACTCAGTGGGCGTAGGTGAAAAATATTACATATACTCGTTTACTGCAGGCACTGAAACTACTCTTTCGCCATATGTTTACATCAATGAAAATGGCCCCGATTTTTATCACTATGGGCCTTATGACGGACTGGCAGATATTAAAGCCTATGCTTATACTATTGATGATGAAATAAAATTTACTTCGCCAGCCAAATCATTGCAAATGATACTGATTGAAGCGGGAAATAAAAAAGTCGTAGTAAATGACCCTGCATTTACCGCGATAAACTCTGCATCAGGCTCAACAGGCATAACAAATTATCCTAACCCTGTTGGTCCATCAACGCTTATAACTTATCAATTGCCCAAAAGCTCAATGGTAACTTTGAAAGTATGCAACCTGCAAGGCAAGACAGTATCTGTTTTAGTCAACCAATACCAAAATGCAGGCTATCAGGCAGCTCGTCTCAATGCAGCCAACTTACCTGCCGGTATATATTTCTATACCATTGATGCCGGAAGCTATCACGAAACAAGAAAGTTTATAAAGCTTTAATGGTGCTTATCAGAGATGGCATTTTTGTGCAAGTAAACGTTGTTTTTATGTGTAATTTTATCACGCTTAAAATTTATAATATCAACTAATAATCGACAATGTTATGATTACTACATTAAAAACAGCAAAGTTTAGGAAGAATTTATCTGGCATCTTTCGAAAATTAATCCTGATGATTCTCCTGAATATATCATTTATTGGTGTTACTATGGCCCAAACAGCCAGCCTGAACCCATCTGGTATTGTAGTTGAGCAACCTAAAAGTGAAAATGATTTTCCAGTTGTATCTGCCAATGGGACAGCATCGGCAATCTACTACGATAATGCCGAATATCCGGGGGTAATACGTGCTATATGCGATTTGCAGAACGATATAGAAAGCGTTACTGGCAAAAAGCCAGCATTTATAACCAATAACGAGGTATCAGATTATGAAATTATCATTGGTACGCTGGGCAAAAATAAACAAATTGACAATTTAGTTTCATCGAAGAAACTGGATGTAAAAGACCTTAAGGGCAAATGGGAAAGCTTTGTTATTACGACCATTGCCAATCCTGCAAAAAATGTCAAAAACAGTCTTGTAATCGTGGGTAGCGACAAGCGCGGGACCATTTACGCGATATATGAACTTTCTAAGCAATTAGGGGTGTCGCCCTGGTATTGGTGGGCCGATGTACCGGCTCAAAAACGGGCATCAGCATATATTGTCTCTGGTCGTTATGCCTGGGGCGAACCTAAAGTAAAATATCGCGGTATTTTCATCAACGATGAAGCCCCTTGTTTGACAAGCTGGGTAAAAAATACATACGGTACCGATTATGGCGACCATCGCTTTTATGCCAGGGTTTTTGAATTAATCCTTCGCCTGAAAGGCAATTATTTATGGCCTGCCATGTGGGGCTGGGCTTTTTATGCCGATGACACGCTAAACAGCAAGGTAGCCGATGAAATGGGCATTGTCATTGGTACTTCCCACCACGAGCCTATGGCACGCAACCACCAGGAATGGGCCCGGAAACGTGCCGAATATGGGGCTTGGAATTATGCAAAAAACCAAAAGGTAATCGACCAATTCTTCAAAGAAGGCATTGAGCGGGTGCAAGGAAAAGAAGATATTGTAACCATTGGTATGCGTGGCGATGGTGACGAAGCTATGTCGAAAGAAACCGATGTACAACTACTTCAGCGAGTGGTGAAAAATCAACGTGCTATTATAGAACAGGTTACCAAACGCCCTGCCAAAGAAACACCCCAATTATGGGCGCTGTATAAAGAAGTGCTTGATTACTATGAAGCAGGCATGCGCGTTCCTGATGATGTAATTATACTTTTGTGCGATGACAACTGGGGAAATGTAAGGCGCCTGCCCAACGAAAAAGAACGCAAGCACCCGGGCGGCTGGGGTATGTATTACCATGTTGATTATGTTGGTGCTCCCCGCAATACCAAATGGCTCAATGTTACTCCTATCCAGAATATGTGGGAACAATTACAGCTGACCTACGATTACGGCGTAGATAAACTCTGGGTACTCAACGTGGGCGACATCAAACCAATGGAATACCCCATTACGCTCTTTATGGACATGGCTTGGGACCCGACGCGCTTTAGTGTCAAAAACCTGCTTGAGCATCCTCGGGCCTTTTGCGCCCAACAGTTTGGCGATGATCAGGCCGATGAAGCCTCCCGTATCCTTAATTTATATTGTAAATACAACGGACGCGTAACAGCCGAAATGCTTGACCGCAACACCTATAACCTCGAAACAGGCGAGTGGAAAAAGGTTTCGGACGAATACCTCAAACTCGAGGCTGAAGCTTTGCGACAATACCTTACGCTGAAACCTCAATACCGTGATGCTTACAAGCAGTTAATCCTGTTCCCCGTTCAGGCCATGGCCAATATCTACGAAATGTACTACTCACAGGCCATGAACCACAAGCTATACGCCGAAAATAACCCACAGGCCAACGAATGGGCCAACAACGTAGAACGCACCTTTAAGCGCGATGCCGAACTCAGCTACGACTATAACAAGGTGATGGCCAATGGAAAATGGGATGGGATGATGACTCAAAAGAAAATTGGCTATACGACATGGAATGACAATTTCCCGGCTGATAAGATGCCCGAAGTTTTCCGTATTGAAAACCCTGAAAATGCAACGGGAAATTATGTCTTCACTCCCGACAATGGATATGTTGCAATAGAAGCCGAGCATTATTACACGCTAAAAGACGCTGCCAATGCTAAATGGACCGTTCTTCCATATTTTGGTCGCACGTTGAGCGGAATGGCTGTAATGCCTTATTCGAAACCTGTTGATGGCGCTTCCATCTCCTATAAAATGAAACTCCCGGACAGCGTAAAAACTGTTACAGTACATGTAGTGGTAAAATCAACCTTAGCATTTGCTAATTTAAGTGGTCACCGCTATCAGGTTGGTTTTAACGGTGCCGATGCGCAAACCATCAATTTCAATTCTGACCTCAACGAAAAGCCAGAAAACATTTATTCCATTTTCTTCCCAACTATTGCCCGCAGGATTGTCGAAAAAAAGGTGAAATTAAATGTACCTGCAACAACCGATGGTATGAAAGTTTTGACACTAACCCCGCTGGATCCGGGCATTGTATTTGAAAAAATAGTAGTTGACTTTGGCGGGTACAAAAACTCGTATTTGTTTATGGAAGAGTCAACAAATAAAAGAGAGGTAACAAAATAACGAGAAATAAAATGAAACACCCATGTTCTTGCAAATGCAACTTAACGAAGCGTATTTATAAGCAAGGTGAATAAACACGATAGTTATAAAATTGCAAACATGGGTGTTTCATTGTTAAAAACGGGAGAAGCTATCATACCTTTAAGAATTAAAAAATAAATATGATGAAAAGAAATACGCTGCATTGGTTTTTAATTCTGGCTTCATTAACATTATCCATTGTAACAAGTTATACCCAGGTTCATGGACAAAAGCAGTTCTCTATTGAAAGAAAGCAATTATTTGATTACGACTGGAATTTTTTTTTAGGCGATACTTCTTCAGCTCAATTGAACGACTTTAACGATGTTGCCTGGCGTAGTCTCGACCTGCCACACGATTGGAGCATCGAAGGAAAAATACTTCCCAAAAACGTTACAGGATGTGCAGGTGGTTACTTCCCGGCAGGCATTGGTTGGTACCGCAAAACATTCAAAGCCCCGGTTGAATGGAAAAACCAAAAAGTTTCAGTGTATTTCGAGGGGATATATATGAACTCAGAAGTTTTTATAAATGGCAAATCACTTGGGGTACATCCTTATGGCTACACTTCTTTCTGCTACGACCTAACACCATATTTAAATTTCGACAAAGAAAATGTTATTGCAGTACGGGTGGACAATTCGCAGCAGTTAAACAGTCGTTGGTACAGTGGTTCGGGAATTTATCGCCATGTTTGGTTGATAACAACTAATCCTGTGCATGTAGCTCAATGGGGTGTGGGCATTACAACATCCGAGGTATCAACGAAAAAAGCGAAAGTTCAGATAAAAACATTAGTAAAAAATGAAAATTCTTCATCACAAAGCGTCATTGTTAAAGCTCTTTTATTAGACAAAAATGGGAAAAATGTCGGAAATAATCAGGTAAAGCTTGATATTGCAGCTAATAGCCAAAAAGAAAACATTCAAACCATTACGGTTTCAAATCCTTTGTTATGGTCACCGGAATCACCCAATTTATACAATGCCCAAATACAGATTTTGAAAGAAAAGCAGGTTGTTGATAATATTAAAACCCAGTTTGGGATACGTTCTATCAGCTTTTCTGCCGAAAATGGGTTTCAACTCAATGGCAAAACAATAAAGCTCAATGGGGGCTGTGTGCATCACGACAATGGCTGTCTGGGCGCTGCAGCATATGACCGTGCCGAAGAACGTAAAATTGAGCTGCTCAAAGCTGCCGGTTTTAATGCTGTACGTACCTCACACAATCCACCATCAGAAGCTTTCCTCGATGCATGCGACAAGTTGGGAATATTGGTAATCGACGAATCGTTTGACGGTTGGAAAGAAGCAAAAAACAAATTCGATTATTCGCTGTATTTTGACCAATGGAGTACCAGCGATGTAGAAGCTATGGTTTTGCGAGATCGCAACCATCCTTCAATTTTTATGTGGAGCATCGGCAACGAGGTGTACGAAAGAAAGAAACCCGAAGCAGTTGAAATTACTAAAAGACTTTCGGCAGCCATAAAAAAAATCGATACCAGTCGGTCGGTTACCTCGGCGATGACCACCTGGGACAACGATTGGGCAGTATTTGACCCGCTAATGGCTGCACACGATGTTTGTGGCTATAATTACCAGTTACATCGGGCAGCAGACGATCACAAGCTTGTCCCTTCACGTATTATAGTTCAAACCGAGTCATATCCACGCGATGCTTTTGCTAACTGGCAACTGGTGCAGAACAATAACTATATCCTGGGCGATTTTGTGTGGACAGCTATAGATTATTTGGGCGAATCATCCATTGGCCGTTGGTATTACTCGGGAGACATCCCTGGCGAACACTGGACTCAGGATTTCTTTCCCTGGCATGGCGCATATTGTGGAGATATTGACCTTGTTGGCTGGCGAAAACCCATTTCGCATTACCGAAGCATGTTGTACAATAGTAATGAAAAGCTTTATTTGGCTGTCCGTGAACCTGAACCTGCCCCATTAGAAATAAAAGAAACTTTGTGGTCGGTTTGGCCTACCTGGGAAAGCTGGACATGGCCAGGGTTTGAAGAAAAAAATGTTCAGGTTGAAGTTTATTCGAAATATCCAAAAGTGCGATTATACCTCAATAATAAACTTGTTGGCGAACAACCAACTACCCTCGAACAACAATTTAAAGCTACATTCACAGTGCCATATTCGCCAGGTTTGCTTAGAGCCGTTGGTATTGAAAATGATAAAGAACAGGAATCAACTATTCTGCAAACAGCAGGAGAAGCCGCTCAAATAAAATTGGCAACCGACAGGAAAGAAATAAAAGCCAACGGACAGGATTTATCTTTTGTTACTATTGAAATTACTGATAAAAACGGAATAGTTCAACCAAATGCTAACAATCGCTTAATTTTCAAAATAGAAGGAGAAGGGACGATAGCCGCTGTTGGCAATGCAGATATTAAAGATTGTGACCAATATGTGGGCAATGCCCGAAAAGCTTGGAAAGGACGCGCTTTGGTAGTTGTTAAAAGCAAACGCAATGCAGGTACTATCAAATTGACTGTAAGTTATTTAGGTTTGCCCGATGCCACAATTGATATTAAAACTATCCAATAATAGATTTCGAAATTGTTAAAAAATATGTAAGATGAAGATAAAATTCAATTTAAAACAGACGCTATTCAAATGGGCTTTTTTATTGGTTATTGGCCAGACATTTATTTCAACAATAAAAGCCCAATTACCTACTGCACAGCAAATTGTAGATAAAATGAAGGTGGGGTGCAATATTGGAAATACCCTTGAAGCAATATGCAGCGAAACAGCCTGGGGGGCGCCAAAAGTAACCCAAATTTTGGTAGATTCGATTAAAGCTGCCGGTTTTAACACTGTAAGGCTCCCGGTTGCCTGGTTTTGTCATTCTGATACCAATTCAAATATTATTGACGATGCTTGGATTGCCCGGGTTAAGGAGGTTGTAGATTATTGTATTAATGACAGCCTTTATGTTATTATCAACATTCACTGGGACAAAGGATGGCTCGAAAAAAGAGTAAATGCTGCCAATCAAACTCAAGTTAACGAAAGACAGCTGGCCTATTGGACCCAAATAGCAGAATATTTTAAAGATTATGACGAACATTTACTATTTGCGAGCGCCAACGAACCGGATGTTTCGGATGCTAACGGAATGACGATATTGTTGAGCTATCATCAAACTTTTATTGATGCTGTCCGTGCCACAGGAGGCAATAACAGCTCCCGAACGCTAATTATCCAGGGGCCTTCAACCGATATTGAAAAAACCAATTCATTAATGAACACCATGCCAACAGATCAAATTGCCAATCGTCTGATAGTTGAGGTACATTACTACACTCCATACCAGTTTTGCCTTATGGATAAAGATGCCAACTGGGGTAAAATGTTTTATTATTGGGGAAAAAGCAACCATTCAACAACCGATGTTACACGCAACGCAACCTGGGGCGAAGAAACTGATGTTGAAAAGTATTTTAACATGATGAAAACTAAGTTTGTAGATAAGGGGATTCCTGTTATCATTGGCGAATATGGTGCATACAAACGAAAACTAAGCCCTCCTTCAGATCAGAGCCTCAATGATGCATCTGTAGAATATTATCATAAATATATAGTAAAGTCTTCGACCAGCAAAGGAATTATACCTTTTTACTGGGACACTCCCGGAGGCCTGTTTAATCGCAACACAGGAGCGGTTCAGGACCGTGGCGTTTTAAATGCAATTATGCAGGGGGCAAATGAAGCAACAGGCATAGCCTCCAGTATTGATATGGATATCGAATTATATCCTAATCCATTTTCTTCAAGCTTCAATCTTAAAATTAGCAAGCCAAATGAAGTTGTTGATATTTCAATCTTTGATTTTATGGGAAAATTGATAAAATCGGTCGAAAAATCAAATATTTCAGGTTCAATGAGCATCAACGTGCCTTTTGGCCCAGGAATGTACCTGATTCAAATTAATGGGGTAAATTGGATAAAATCCATCAAATGTATCAGGATATAAGTGTAAAATTTTTGACTAAACTAATGTTGTTCACATTCTAAAAAATCAAATATGATAAAGGGCTTAATAATATTCGCAATTGTTTGCTCAGGCTTTATACTTGACAATACAGCCCAAACAAAGGCCCCTGCGCCTTACGGACCAGTTCCAACCGAAAACCAGATGCGTTGGCAGGAAATGGAATATTACGGTTTTATTCATTTTTCGTTAAATACTTACACCGATCAATCGTGGGGGTATGGCAACGAAGAGGTAAAGCTTTTCAATCCCGAAAAATTAGATTGCCGTCAATGGGCTCGTATTTGCAAAGAGGCCGGAATGAAAGGAGTTATCCTTGTTGCAAAACATCATTGCGGATTTTGCTTTTGGCCAACCGAAACTACAGAATATTCGGTAAAAAACGCACCCTGGAAAGGCGGCAAAGGTGATGTGGTCCGTGAAATGGCTGATGCCTGTAAAGAATATGGCTTGAAGCTCGGCATTTATATTTCTCCCTGGGATAGAAATAGCCCTGCTTATGGGAAACCTGAATATATTCAGATTTTCAGAAAACAGATAAAAGAAGTACTTACCAATTATGGCGAGATTTTTGAAATTTGGTTTGATGGTGCTAATGGAGGCGATGGCTATTATGGCGGGGCAAACGAAACCCGCAAAATAGACCGCACAACCTATTACGATTGGAAAAATACTTACGCGATGATCCGTAAGTTGCAGCCTAATATTGTTATATGGAACGATGGAGGCGACCGTGGCGACTTACGCTGGGTTGGGACTGAAGAAGGCTATGTTGGCGAAACCAACTGGAGCCTTTTGAATGCTACTGGCGATGTAGAGTGGGCTATGTTGCATCATGGCCTCGAAAACGGCAATGCCTGGGTGCCGGCCGAAGTCAATACTTCCATAAGGCCCGAGTGGTTCTATCATCCAAGCGAAGATGCCAAGGTAAAAAACTTGCCCAAATTGATGAACACATACTACAATTCTATTGGGCGCAATGGCAGCCTACTGTTAAACTTCCCTGTTATGCCCAATGGTTTGATCCATGAGAAAGACGAAAAAGCAGCGCTCGATTTTGCCGCAGCCGTAAAAGGATCTTTTGCAGTAAACCTTGCAGAAAAAGCTAAGGCAAGCGCTTCAAATGTCCGCGGAAACTCAAAAGATTTCTCGGCTTCCAATGCTATAGATGGAAATAAAGATACTTATTGGGCTACCGATGACAATGTCAATACAGCCTCATTGACCATTGATTTTGGCAAACCAGTCTTGTTCAACCGCTTTATGGTACAGGAATACATTCGCTTAGGCCAGCGGGTTAAAGCTTTCACGCTGGAAGCTTTTGTTGATGGCAGTTGGAAAGAGATAGCCAAAGCTACAACAATCGGATACAAGCGAATACTTAGGTTTTCAAGTGTTAATGCTACTAAAATCCGTTTCAACATTACAGATTCGAAAAGTTGTCCCGTAATTTCTAATGTTGGTGTATATAATGCACCACTAATCCTTGATGCTCCTGTTATTTTGCGAAACCAAGATGGTGAAGTAAGCATTTCGTCTGACGATATTGGCCCTCATTATTATTACACCCTCGATGGCAGTGAGCCAACACCAAATTCGTTAAGGTTTACAGGCCCGGTCAAAACTAATGGTAAATTAGTTGTAAAGGCTATAGCATTTGACCCGACATCAGCCAAAAGTAGCCTTATGACGCAAGAGAAATTTGATATTTGTCGTAAAGATTGGAAAATATTAGGTTTTTCTGACGAAAATACAAGATTCATTTTGGATGGAAATCCTTCAACAGCATGGCATCAACGCGACAAAAAATTACCTTCAGATTTGATTGTTGATTTAGGGAATACTTATGAAATTGCCGGGTTTAAATATCTCCCTGATCAGGCAAGGTGGAGCGCTGGAGTTATTACCAATTACGAGTTTTATGTATCGCCAGACAATGTTGAATGGAAGAAAGTTGACCAGGGCGAATTTTCCAATATCAACAACAACCCTGTATGGCAGATCAAGCAATTTGCGCCAGAAAAAGCTCGGTTCGTCAAGCTACGAGCATTAAAAACTACCTGGGGCGATGATATAGCCGGATATGCTGAAGTTGATATTATAACAAGTAAATAGCAATCATAATCAAAAGTCCCGGAGGGACTTAAGTATGGTAGTAATAAGGTTCAAATAGTAATTATAGTCCCAAACGGGACGAAAGTGATTTTTGAAAAACACTGTAAGCCTTATATACAAAATTCTTTAAGTTTATCTTCCGCACCTACGGTACTTTTTTAAACTGTATTTGATATTTATCTACCATACTATTGACCCTCCGGGTCTTTCAAACCTAAAGAATAATTTTGTTACAGATATAAGATCACTGTTGCCCGTTAAAAATATCAGGACTAAAGTCCTTCAGTAAGTATGAATTTGTAACCCCAGTCTTAAGGCTGGGGTTAGTCAAAGCTATGAATTAATTGGGCTTTAGCCCTATTATTTTACTTTATATCGGACAACAGTGATATAAGACATCGTATTTGTAATATTTCTCAAGCCTCTTTAATTATTCCGTGTAAATAATCAAAATATTAATAATGTCTCATTATAGGCGACAATATTTATAATTCCGATAGAATTTACAAGATTTTAGAGATTTTTTTCAAGAACCTCAAAAGCTAATCAAGGTAGTTTTGGCTCGATATATTCAATAGTGAAAGGACAATTCCAATCACAGGTTATTATTAACGCTGCATATACATTGATTTTGAAGGCATAGTGAGATGGATTTTTATAAAAACCAATTAAATAAATAACAAACTAATACAATTAATTAAAAACTATTAACTAACATTTTATGGAAAAAACAGAAAAAAGGGCAAGGCGGTTGTTGCCTGCTATGAAAAAAAACCTGGCACTATTTACGGCCAGTTTGCTATTGAGTATCACAGCTCTTGCGCAAGAACGCACTATTTCAGGTACAATTACAGATGCCACAGGGTTGGGGCTTCCTGGTGTTAATGTTGTTGTAAAAGGCTCAACTAACGGCGTTATTACTGATGTTAAAGGGAATTATAGCATCAAAGTGGCTGGGGATGATGCTGTTTTGATTTTCTCGTCTATAGGTTATAAAAAGACAGAAATAGCTGTTGGAAACCAAACTTCAGTTAATTTATCAATGAAAGAAGATGTTACAGAAATGGACCAGGTAGTGGTTATTGGTTATGGTGTACAAAAGAAAAGTGACCTTACAGGCGCTGTGGCATCTGTTACTAATGACCAATTGCTAAAAACCCCCAGTACCGGGGCTGTTCAGGCTTTACAAGGGAAGGCTGCCGGGGTGCAGGTTTTCAACAGCTCAGGTATGCCTGGTGCTGCAATTACTGTCAGGGTACGTGGTATTAATTCAATTACCAAAAAAGACGAATGGTCTGGAGTTTCAGGCCCTATTTACATTATTGACGGTATCCCGGGTGATATCAACTCCATTAACCAAAATGACATTGAGCGCATCGAAGTGTTGAAAGATGCTTCGGCTCAAGCTATTTATGGTTCTTCCGGAGGAAACGGGGTTATCATTGTTACAACCAAACAAGGTGCTAAAAACCAAAAAACAAAAGTTGAATTTTCAATGTACCGTGGGGTACAAACCAATGATATATCGGTGGATATGTGCAATACAAAAGAATTTATCCAGATTTACAATACGCTTGATGTTACTAAAGGCAGCCGTATTACAGCCAATCCGGACACCCTGCCTTCTACTAACTGGTGGAATGAAATTTCTAACAATGCCGTTATGGAAGAATACAATCTTTCAGTCTCCGGCGGAACCGAAAACATGACAGCTCTTTTTAGTCTTGGCTATTTAAACCAGGATGGTGTGGTTGAAAAAACAAACTACCAACGTTTCAATGTCAGGTCAAATACTTCTTACAATATTGGCAAACGTGTCAAAATTGGTGAAAACATTTCTTTGGCTGCAACCCGCTACAGAGGTAATGATGGCTATGGTTCGCCCATGGGGGCTATCAACCAAAGCCCTATTAGTTATGTACGCGACACAACTTCTGGCTTAACAGCCCAACAAATTAAGGCCAAAAACATTGGATTTGATGGCTGGGCTCAACCTCTTTTCAATACTGGCACTGGTAACCCTGTTGCCGGATATATTACGACAATAACAAAAAAGGCACCTACAGGATGGCCGGAAACTTATTTGCCAATATCGAGCTGCTTAAAGGCTTTACCTACAACAATAATTTTGGATTTGATATCAATTTTTACGAAGAAGACGATTTTAAACCATACTATTATATTACTTCTACTCAAAACAACTCTGTTGTTCAGGTGTACCGAAAATTAGACCGAAATTTCTCATGGAATTGGCAGCACGTACTCGATTATAAAACAACGTTGTTTGACAAACACAATATTGACCTGATGGCAGGCCTTGAAGCTAATGAATACCTTGGCAAAACACTAAGTGGCAATGCTGATTCATTGTTGAAAAATGGCGCTACACCTGAATATCAGTATATTGATGCTACTCTCCGCCAAACAGGCTCAACATACTACTATGCAAAGGGCGGATATAGCCATCAAACAGGTTACGCTTATTTTGGCCGCTTGAATTATGAATTTAACAATTTATTCCTTGCCCAGTTTACTTATCGCTACGATGGCTCTACAAAATTTGGCCCAGGTCACAGGTTTGGGAGCTTTCCGGCATTTTCCACCGGGTTTAAGTTCAGTGAACTGGATTTTGTAAAAAACAGCCTTCCTTTGCTAAGTTTTGGTAAAATCCGTTTTGGATGGGGAAAAACCGGAAATGATGGTATCCCAAGTAATAAATTTTACTCTTTGGTTGGGGCAAGCGCCGAAAATGGTTATCCATTGGGAGGCACAGGTACTCCGGGAGGTATTGCTCTGGCCCCGGGGAACTCCCAATTGCACTGGGAGTCAATCACAACATACAACTACGGACTCGATTTGAATTTCTTTGACAACAAACTGTCCGTAACAACCGATTATTTCGAAAAATATACCACCGGGATGTTGCAATCTTTATCATTGCCTTTAGTTACCGGAAGATACGGTTTTGACGGGTCTGACGGAAAATATACCGACCATATTGGAAGTCTTTCAAACAAGGGGATTGAATTAGCTTTGGGGTATAAAGACAATGTTGGCGACCTCAAATATACTGTTGATTTCAATATCACAAAAATTGTCAGCAAGGTCTATGATTTAACAGATACAATTACTTTACCTGACTGGGAATCAAACCCTAAAGCTATCTTGAGAAATGGAGATGCTCCCGGAGCTTTCTGGGGTTACAAAACAGATGGTTTGTTCCGTCCAAGCGATGTTGACACTATTATTGAAAACGGTAAAAAAAGACAAGTATGGAAGGCTGGACTTCCGTATAAAATTGATGCCCAGGGAAGAAGGGTATATGCCCAAAATACAGCAAAACCAGGCGATTTGAGGTTTGTTGATACCAATGGCGACACCGTACTAAACGACAAAGATAAAGTGGTGATTGGCAACCCTAATCCTGACTTTACTTTTGGTTTTACTATTAATTTAGAGTATAAAGGGTTCGACTTTAACTGCTTTTTCCAAGGCAGCTATGGGAACGACATTTTCAACACAAGTAAAGCAAGCTGGTACAACCCTAATGGGCTAAACAACTGGGTAAAAGATGCCCTTAATGCTTATCGCGACCCTGTTTATGACAAAAATGGAGTGATGATAGATCCGGGAAATACCACCTCTAACCAATTCAAACTTAAAGGCTCTACCTCTGATAATTACAGGATGAGCGATTGGTACGTTGAAGATGGCTCTTATATCAGGCTCAAATCAATACAAATTGGCTATACTTTGCCTGAAAACTTCACCAAAAAATACGGGATTGAACGTTTGAGAGTATATGTAGGCGGCCGCAACCTTATTACCTGGACCAATTATTCAGGCCTTGACCCTGAAATGGGAGGTAACGATCCTACCTATTTTGGTGTTGATGGCGGTAGTTATCCACAGCCCAAAATGTACAATGTAGGGTTAAATATTTCATTTTAATTGCGTAAGTAATTGATATCTAAAATTTTTGAAAAATGAAAACGATAAAAAAATACATATTTCTAATTGCTACAGTAGCAAGTCTTTTTATTTCAGGGTGTTCTGAAGATTTTTTAGACATAAAACCTGCCGGAAAAGTGGATGAGTTAAGCTTCTTCTCCGACACCACCAATGTTGACATGATGGTTAGCGGGGTTTATAATACCTTTTTGTATAAAGAAAATTGTGATATTTATGATTATGTCAGGTGGTGGTTAGGAGACGTAGCTTCAGATATGTCAGAGGCTGGTGGAGATTCTCCTACTGCCTGGGGCGAAGGTTATTCGTATGATGATTTATCTTACACTGCAGAAGCAAGTATTTTAAAAGCTATATATGGCTCAATGTTCAACGGCGTAAACAGGGCTACCCAGGTGATCGAAAATTTGCCTCAGGCACGCCAATTGGCTGGAGACGAAATGAAAAAGAAAATTGACATTCGCATGGGTGAAGCGCATTTCCTCAGGGCTGCTTATTATTTTATCCTGGCCCGCGTTTTTGGAGGAGTACCAATTGTTGATCATATCCTATTAACATCAGAGTACAAAACATTGCCTCGCGGCACCATCAAAGACGTTTATACCCTAATGGAAAAAGACCTGAAAGCGGCAATACATTACTTACCACTCGAAAGCCAGATTGCAGCCACTGAAAAAGGCCGTGCATCAAAAGGAGCCGCCCAGGCATTATTGGCCAAAATGTATGTATATGAGTCTTCTTATTTCACTTATTATGGCTCAGCCGACCCAAGGATGGGTGCCGTACAAAACCGCTGGAAAGAAGCATACGATATGTGCCTGGAGGTTATCAATTCAAAAGAATATGAACTTGTTGGGGCAAATGGCGAAACTTTCAATACATTTTGGAGCCCAACAACAAACGGGTTCCGTTATCTATTTTCGGTAGAAGGCAACAACAATAAGGAAAGTATTTTTGCTGTTCAGCATATCCACTCTACTGGTTACGGAAATTATAGTTTTGGCTGTGCATTAAACCAATTTGTCGGGCCTCGTGCATTAATCCGCAAAGATGGCTCATTTCCTACTCAGGGCGACCACGCATGGGGTTTCTGGGTACCAACTCACAAACTGTACAATTTGTTTGACCCTAATGACGTAAGGCGCAAGGTAGCCATAGGTCAAGGCCCTGACCCTGAAACCGGATATCCTGGCGATAGTGTGTATGGACAAGTCACTGTTAACGGGAAAAAGGTTACAGGCTTTTTTGTCATTGCCAATACTACCTATCAGGCTACAGGACTTGAAAACATGAAGTATGAAATAGGCCCGCACAACTCTATGATTATTGATGGAGGCTTTCAGGGCAATACCCAAAACATGTATTATATCCGTTATGCCGATGTGATATTGTTAGCTGCCGAGGCTGCAATGATGTTAGACGACCAGGCTAATGCTTCCAAATATTTTAACATGATCCGCGCCCGGGCCAGAAATTGCGGAGACGGCATACATCCGGCAGATTTGGCCGGAAACGTTACTAAACAAGATATAATGGATGAACGCGCCCGCGAATTTGCTATGGAAGGAGAACGGTTTTTCGACCTGGTCCGTTGGAAAGAAGCTTATAACAACATCAATGGTTCTACTATGGAATGGTGGAAAAACAACCCAAGTTATAATGGTATAACTATTACCTATCATGATAAAAATGATTTTTACCCAATACCTGCCATTGAAACTTCAAAAAACAACAATTTGAAGCAATATCAAGGTTGGTAATTGTTAGTCTTTTTTTACAAGCCCTGAAAAGATTATCCTTTTTAGGGCTTTTTTTTACAATTAACCTGAGTTTGATAAAACTTAACCATTATGAGAAAATACTATGCCGAATTATATGATTTAGTTGGGTTATCCCTTACGTCATAAACGCTACAAGCTAATATAGAAATTGTTTGAAAATTTCTATTAAAATACTGAATTACAATTTTTTAACCGATTAAGCACTTTTCATGCTTAATTTTGCTTTTTTGCTACTACCCCAAAAATAAAAGCGGAGCCTGACTGATTCCGCTTTTTATTTATAGAAAAGCTTTAAAGAAAAGGCTATTTATTGTTTAAGAAGCATTGAATAGCAATAAATACTACGTCTCTATGCAACTTTTTTATCGAAAAAAGTTGCTCAAAACTCTTATCGCCTTAACTCTTTCACCCTCGAAGCCCGTGAATATTGCAATATGCAAACAACAGGAACGTTAGGCTTCTCGGCCGAAATCGAACAAAAGGCGATGATAAGGAATTTTTCTTTTTAATGCTTCGCCTATTTCATTGAAACTTTCAGCTATTGGCCTGACGGAAATGGCGTTAAGAAAAAAGCTTTATCGGCGAAGCGAGGGCAAGTGTTTGAGAGAAGCGAGTTGTTGCCCACAGCCGTCGATAAAGCTTTTTTTAGCCAATTTACGGCAAGCCTTGAATTTTTGTTACTTTTGCTTCAAGGCAAAAGTAAGGAATGCCCGTAAATATCGAATACGTATGTTTTTTTTCTTATGCCAAACTGACGTTATTTAATGAATTTCAATCTTTCGTTGCCGGCAACAACAACGTAAACACCATTGTTTAATGATGAAGTACTAATACTCGAAACATTGGCAGCTTTAATGACCAATTTTCCGGTAATATCATACACATTGGCAGATGAAGCGTTGGCAAATTTAAGCAGGTTATTTGCACGGCTATAAGTAATACCAGAAGCTTTAGCAACAGTAGCTACGCCAGTACCACCTGAACCAAGTACAAAACGGCCATAATATTGGTTTGATTCATAAGCTTTATCAGCACCACTATTGTTAGCCCAGTTCAAAATTGACTTGCGGGTATCTTTAGCGCTTGCATCCAAAATAGATATTTCAAAGCACATCTTGAAACCTTCACCTATTTTTGAGGCATCTACATCAGTCCCGTTGCAAATGCCTTTCCACGGAATTGCAGCCTCAATATAATATGCAGCATTATCTTTAAAAGTCATGGCTGTCATAGTATCTGTTGTGCCAAGTCCACTCTGATCCATACTCAATATTTCTGTACCTGTATAGAACCTGTCAAGGTTGATACGAAGCTGGTGTTGCTCAGCAGAAATACGTGCACCACCAACATAACGACGGTCTTTGGCATCAACAAAGATTTCAATACCATCATTATTCCAAGGTTGAGTAGCATCAGCATATTGAACTGGGTCATCATCAGTTACTTCAACGTAGAGGTAAAGGTTGTTTTCATCATACATAGCTTTGAAGAAACCGCTATTATCAGCTGGGTTGGCAACAGTGCCTAAAGCAACATTTGTAATTTCAGCTTTAGCAACATTGGCCATTACATCGTCTTCCAAAGCATCAATTTCAATTGCAGTAGCTGTTTTTACAACATTATATGTCACAGGAGGTTCAGCAACAACCAAAGTTGTGCTGATAGCAGTAATCTTTCCAATATAAACAACTCCACCCTTAACAGCACTCCAACCAGTAGTTTCTTGTCCGGCAAATTGAATAATGCTTGCAGTTAAACCTCCGGTGGCAGCTAAGTCATAAGCTGAAAAATCAGCAGTTGCAGCAGATCCTTTTTCAATAAGGGTTTTAGACCAATCAGCATTGACAATCTTGATGAAAAGATTGGTTTGTTCAGCGGTAAAGCCAGAACTTCCAGCATCATATTTAGCCTGGAATGTAAGTTTGGTAGCATCAGCAGGAACTTCTACTTCAGGAATAGTGATAGTTGTATTCCATTCATTAACAGTAATCTTCAAATACTTTGTACCTCCAATGTCAACAACGCTATCAGCCAATCCACCTGTTAGCGTTGCAGGGTCCATAATAACAGTTTCGCCAGCATTGGCAAAACCAAAGAACGCTGCACATGCAGCCAGAGTTAATAAAATTCTTTTCATAAAATTGAAATTTAAGTTAGTATATTTAAAATATTGATGTGCCTGCCAAAAGACAGGCACATACTTAGTTTATTCCCATCCGGGATATTGTTTGAGATTGCCGCCTGAATACTGAACTTCTGCCATTGGAATAGGGAAGAAATCGTTTTTAGGCGATGTAAATGAACTTTGTGTCGGAGTTTGAGCAACACCTCCCAAGAATAAACGCAGTTCTTGTTTTGCGATAATATCCTGTTTTTTCCAACGCACTAAATCAAAGAAGCGATGTCCTTCAAGAGCAAGCTCCAGTTGACGTTCCTTTACTACGCTTTCAAAATTTACAGATGACAAATCTGCCGGAGTTCCTGTTACAGCACCATTTCTGGCACGTTTACGGACCATGTTTACTAATTGAAGAGGTGATAAGCCAGACAATGGCAATGTAGCAACACCAGCTTTAATTGCAGCTTCAGCCCCCATCAATACTACATCTGCATAACGAATGTATGGAAAATTGTTTGGACCAGTACCGTCAGCACTGCTCCTGTTGTTCCAAAACTCATCTGGAGAAGCTTCATATTTGCGGCCAATCATATTGGTAGGGCTTTGTGAACATTTTAAGGTTCCCCAGCCATCTGTCATAAAAATAGGATCGCCAGTTTCGCCCATGGTTACTTTTTTTCTCAAAGTATCGCCTTCAGACAAATAGGCATTTTTAAGGTCCTGAGTAGGACAGTTAAAGCCCCAACCTAAGGTAGTAGAACTTCCTTTTGCTGTAACATAGTCACGAACGCCAGTATAAATAGTCAAATATGTACCTCTGGTTAACATATACTGGTCTTTGTCATTCACAGATTGAATTTCAAAAACAGATTCATCAGAATTTTCACCGGCAACGGTAAAAATGTAACGATAACCTGGAGTTTTTACAGGATAAATAGTAGAATTCTTTTGGTTCCAATAAGTATCGAATTCTTCGCCATTAACACCTACTAATTTGTAAGTTCCTGCATTTTGACTGATAACGCTGTCGGCACAAGCCAAAGCCTTAGCATAGGTATTGGTACAACCGGCAAAACGCGCATCGCCTGCATAATTCTCAGCATAGGAAGCCTCGTACAAATAAGCTTTTGCTAATAAAGAAAGAGCTGCTCCTTTTGTTGCCCTTCCCACTTCTGTGCGTCCTTTGACAGGCAACAAATTTGAGGCTTTTTGCAACCAACCCTGGATAGCATGCAAACATTCGGCAATGGTATTCCTTTTAATCCCATATTCTGAAGAGCTCAACGGATGGTCAACAATAGGGATGCCTCCATAAACCTGTACCATCTTGAAATGTACAAATGCAAGTATAAAATACAAT
>JAKPQD010000014.1 GCA_029572965.1 Bacteroidota bacterium
TTAATACTTCATTTACAATATTATAATCAGATTCTTGAATATAATCTATTTTATATTTTTCTTTAATTTTAGATATAATATTAATTGCCACTTATCCTTTTTCCAATAATGTTCTTTGCCCCCGCAATGGCGACATACAACCCCTTGCTTATCCCTGATGGCTTTAAGTTTTCCCTTACAGCTATCTTCATCAGGGTACTCACTTATAAAATTCAATAGGTTCATCTCTCTTAATACTTGATTCTGAGCAAATATAATCCTTTTAGGCAAATTATACGATAATCATTAATTACATTTAGCTAAATTATAAATGCTTAAAAATGAAGGTGATTTAAATTACTCTGTAAAATGAGTTTAATTACCTTAATGCAAATATAATAAAATACCTATAAATGGTGAAATAACAAACAAAAAAGCTTTGTCTGAATTGAAAGACAAAGCTTTTAACTTTTAAGATAAATGTAAAATACTATATTTCAATGCCAAAATAAGTCTTTACAAGAGCACTGATACCAAAGGTGATGGCAGAAACAGATAAACTAATAATGGCCATTTCGGCAAAGCGTTTTTTGAATGGCAGGTCTTTGGCTACAGAAACGTAATAGTTAAATATAAGTATGATAAAGAGGGCCACCGAAAGCGTTACAAACAAACATACCAAGTAATGTGAAAAAATAAGGTATGGAGTTATTAACAAGCCTACTGTAGCAATGTAGGCTATGCCTGTGTAAGTAGCAGATTTCAGTGGGTTTTCAACGCCTTCATGTTTTTGAGATAAGTATTCGGCAGCAGCCATAGAGAATGAGGCAGCAATACCTGTGATTAACCCTGCAAAAGCAATAACTTTTGTATTTTGCAGTGCAAAAGACAGACCTGCCAAGGCCCCGGTAAGTTCAACCAGCGCATCATTGAGCCCAAGGACAATAGAACCGACATAGTTTAACTTTTCTTCTTCAATAAGGGCAATAAGTTGGTTTTCATGTTCTGCCTCATCGTTAATAAGGGCTTGTGCCTCAGGTACATGTGGAAGTATTTGAGAATACAGATTTTGAGCGTTTGATTCACCTTTTTCCATCAGTTTAATCCCAAATGTAAGGCCAAAGATACGTGCAACCCAGAAAAAGAAGAAAACCTTAAAGCCTTTAATTTCTACATCAGTATTGGTATAACGTCTCCAAAAATCGTGATGAGATCTTTCTTCTGATGCAATTTTCTCAAGAATTTTTTTGTTTTCATCTTTTTTTTCTATTCTTGCAAGTCGTTCATATATTACAGCTTCGGTTAGTTCATTTTGTTGAAAACCTTTAATAATGCTGATAATGTTGTTTGGCAATGTAGTTGTGTTCATATATTTTTTCTTCAAAAATAAATTAAAAAGAGCTAAAACTAACATATATACAAAATCTAAATCTTGTGAAAATGTCATCAAAATCTTACAGCTTTGGAATGGGGACCAAGCCTTTATTGGGCGAGACCATTGGAGAAAATCTTCGTCGTATTGTTCAAACCTATCCAGATAATGAGGCTCTTGTTGTTGTACACCAGAATTATAGGGCTACTTATAAAGAGTTTTGGGACCAGACTACCCAGGTAGCCAAGGCAATATTGGCTGCTGGTGTTGTAAAGGGCGACCGGGTGGGTATATGGGCACCCAACAGATATGAGTGGGTTTTGGTACAATATGCTACAGCCCGTATTGGCACTATCATGGTCAATATTAACCCGGCTAACAAACTGGCCGATTTAGAATACGTCTTGAACCAGTCGAAAATAAACTTGCTAATTGCGTCAAAGGGGTTCAGGCAGAGCGATTATGTTTCGATTTTGCACCAAGCCCGCTTACACTCTGAGTATCCCAAACGTTCAGTAATTATGGAGCGTGATTGGGACAAGTTTATTGAATCTGGCCAGAAAATTACGGACCAACAGCTTGAAGAAATTGAAAAAAGCGTTCAATTCGATGAGCCTGTAAATATTCAATATACTTCAGGTACAACAGGGTTTCCCAAAGGGGCAACGCTTTCGCATAACAATATTTTGAACAATGGCTTTTTTATTGGCGAAAGGCTTTATTATACTGAAAAAGACCGGGTTTGTATTCCTGTGCCTTTTTATCATTGTTTTGGGATGGTGCTTGCAAATCTTGCTATTACCACGCATGGGGCTTGTATGGTGGTCCCTTCCGAGTCTTTTGAGCCTGAAATAGTGCTTAAAACTGTTGAAGCAGAGAAATGTACCTCGTTATATGGTGTCCCTACAATGTTTATAGCTGAGCTGGAGCATCCAAACTTTAGTAAATATAATTATTCAACCCTACGTACTGGCATCATGGCAGGTTCACCTTGCCCTGTCGAAACTATGAAACAGGTCCAGAGCAAAATGAATATGACCCAGGTGGCTATTTCATACGGGATGACCGAAACCTCGCCAGTATCAACCATGACATTTGCTGATGACCGTTTAGACAAGCGGGTTTCAACTGTTGGCACACCGTTGCCTTATATTGAGGTCAAAATCATTGACCCTAAAACAGGAGAGATTGTACCTCGTAATACAAAAGGTGAGCTTTGTACACGTGGGTATTCTGTAATGTTAGGATATTGGGACAATGAAGCTGACACCCGTCTTGCTATTGATGCTGCCGGGTGGATGCATACCGGCGACCTTGCTACCATGGACGATGATGGATACTTTGCTATCGTTGGTCGTATCAAAGATATTATCATTCGCGGGGGAGAAAACATTTCACCTCGCGAAATTGAGGAATTTCTTATCCGTCACGAGGCTATTTCGGATGTGCATGTCATTGGGGTCCCGAGTCAGAAATATGGTGAAGAGGTAATGGCCTGGGTTAAGAAAAAAGAAGGTATGGAGCTTACAGAGGAGGAATTGAACTCGTATTGTAAAGGCCAGATTTCAACTTTCAAAATTCCAAAATACTGGAAGTTTGTAGATTCGTTCCCGATGACCATCAGTGGCAAAATCCGAAAAGTTGAAATGCGTGAGATATCGGCCAAAGAGCTTGGGCTTGAACAGTTCAACCAGTTCAAAGGCAACGGGAATAATGAATAATGAAGAGTGAATAATGTAATATTTGCTAAAGATTAAATTAGCTGCATAATTGAGGCATTCATTTTCATCGAAAAGAAACATTGAAAAGGTTTAAATACAACTGAAAATATGGAAGCCAGTCTGATTAGAGTTCAGGCTGGCTTTTGTTTAAAGAGCTGAATTTCAATGTCTTGGTTTTTGGTTTTTGATTCTTGATTCTTGATTCTCAATTAATGCCTTGTATATTTCATTATTTATGAATAAAATACCTAACTTTACCACTTCTTTGAAATAAAGTTAATTATTTGATATTTAATAATATACATCATGGCAAAAGAAAAAATTGTACTTGCGTATAGTGGAGGGTTAGACACCTCAGTTATACTCAAATGGCTTCTCGACAAAAATTACGAGATTATTGCATACATTGCAGACGTTGGACAAGATGAAGATTTCGAAGCTGCAAAGGAAAAAGCTTTAAAAATTGGCGCATCAAAGGTATATATTGAAGATTTGAAGCGAGAGCTTGTTACCGATTATGTATTTCCTGCAATTAAAGCCAATGCTATTTATGAAGGCCGCTATATGCTTGGTACTTCATTAGCACGTCCAATTATTGCCAAACGTCAGATTGAAATTGCTGCGGCCGAGAATGCTGCTTATGTTGGTCACGGTGCAACGGGTAAAGGTAACGACCAGGTTAGGTTTGAGCTTACCTACTATGCGCTTAACCCATCTATCAAGGTAATTGCTCCCTGGAAGATGCAAGAGTTCCTTGATCAGTTCAAAGGGCGTACCGATATGCTCAAATATGCCGAAGAAAAAGGTATTCCTGTAAAAGCTACTTTGAAAAAGCCATATAGCGAAGATGACAACCTAATTCATATCAGTCACGAAGCAGGTATTTTGGAAGACCCATTACACCCTTGGAGTGCAGATATGTTGACCAAAATGGTTCGTCCACAAGATGCTCCAGATAAAGAAACTAAGTTGGCCATCTATTTCAAAGACGGTATCCCTGTTAAGGTGGTTAACAAAGATGACGGTACAACTGTTACAGATCCATTAGAATTGCTTAATTACGTTAATAAAATTGGCGGTGAGAATGGTATTGGCATTTGCGATATGGTTGAAAACCGCTTCATTGGTATCAAATCACGTGGTGTTTATGAAACTCCCGGTTATACTATTCTTCGTACTGCCCATATGGATATCGAAGGTGTAGCAATGGACCGTGAAGTGATGCGCTTACGTAATATGTTGGCTGAGAAGTTTGCAGAGCTTATTTACAATGGTTTTTGGTATTCTCCGGAGATGGACTTTTTATTGGCTGCCATTAACAAGAGCCAGGAATTGATTGATGGTGTGGTATATGTTACCCTTTACAAAGGGAATGTATTGGTTGATGGACGTGAGTCACCAAGCTCATTGTACAATCAGGATTTATCAAGTATGGATATTGAAGGTGGCTTTGACCAAAAAGACAGCGCTGGTTTTATCAAGATCAATGCAGTACGTCTTATGGCTCACAATGCTATTGTCCGCAGACAAAAGAAATAGTAGCACTACAAATAAACAAAGAGCGTAACCTTATGGTTACGCTTTTGTTCAAATCAATATCTCAAAAATTATTTGCTGCAAATAGCGCCCGGCTTTTTTAAAATCCTGTGTACTTTGCGGTTTAATTTTTATTGGCTAAATGCTTAATTTGTTTGTACAATTAACGCATTCTTTACTTCCCAAATTCAAAGCCTACCATGATATAGAAAATGGGAGGGAATGAAATATCAACATATCCGTCACCACCAACAGGCTGACTTATGAATCCAAATTCGCCAATGAAACCTTTTCCACTTGGCAGGCTTTTTGCAAACTGGAGCGTAAAGCCAACATTTAGCCCGTCACTGTTATCTCTCTATCATCATTATTGATATAGTTATATCCTACAAACAAACCGGGTTTTATTTGCATATCGGTACCGGCATTGAAAATTGGTTTGATGGTTCCCCCAATAGACATGTAATTACTGCTTTCATCATAGCCGTCAACACCCAAGAGCCCAAATATGGCTGAAACCCCCATGGAAAGTTTGGGGACAAGGATACCATCCACATCCATCTTTACTAAAGGAGAAATTTCGGGTTTCATTTCGTATCCTCCGACATTGATTTTTCCGGGGCCGGTAAGCAAAAGCCCTGCTTCAATGCTTATTGAATAGCTTTCCCTGCCTTGAGACGATATAGGTGAAGATTTTGAAGAGCTGTTAGTTTTGGCTTCTTCTTTCAAAATTTTATCTACTTCATCCATGTTGTAAACAAAAATACTTTTGTCGGCTGTTTGGATTTTGATAGATTGGTTGGGTACCTGTTCCATGATTACCCCGCGTATTACAGACCCATTTTTGAGGTAAACCACGTCAATGTATTGCTGTGCTAACATGTTTATGGAGGTTAGCAGCAAAATAGCTGAAATCAAAAATATCCTTTTCATGTTTTTTTTGGAATTTATGGTTTTACAATAAATAAACACTAAGTGATATATGATTGCTGTAGCTTTGAAATACTGAAAAGAACGAATAGCTTATTCATGCCGATTGGTTAACAAGAATTTCTGAATAATTCGTTTTGCTCTTATTCTGAAATAGTTAATCCATAGGCCCCGACAATCGGGGTTTCGTAAGCTCAATATTTACTATACCTGCTAAAAGAATTCATTTCATGAACCTTTATAGCAGTTTTGTATAAAGTTACGAAAATTAAAAGCAGGTTGTATTTATTATCGTCAAAAATGTTAAAGTAATAAAAAAATTTATGATTAAGACTTTTTAGTCTTTCCACTGAGCTTCATTTTTTATTTGGCATTAAAATTGCGTGATTAAACTTCTTAAATAATTAATAATCATGGAAGCATTTGAATCAAACAACAGGGAAATCTTATCGTTAATTGAAGTTTGGGAGCCAAAGCTTTTAGCTTTGAGCAATGACGTTATTTCTAACAAGCGTAATGTACAAAACCGGACTATAAAGCAGATTTTGGGACACCTGGTTGATTCGGCTTCCAATAATACTCATCGCATTATCCATTTACAGTATCAGTTCAATCCGTTGGTGTTCCCCGATTATGCTAACCTTGGCAATAATGACCGGTGGATTTCAATCCAAAACTATCAGGGAGAGGATTGGGGAACGATTGTGCAGCTTTGGAAATATGCAAATCTTCATTTAGTGCATATTATACGCAATGTAAATTCCGAAAAACTTGAAAATGAATGGATTTCTGCCTTAGGCGAAAAAGTAAAGCTAAAAGATATGATAATAGATTATCTTAGGCATTTCAAGTTGCATTTGGGCGAGATAGAGGAGCTGATAAATAAGTAACTAAAATATGTTTACTACTCCTGTTTCCTGCCTGAGAAGAGACAAACTCTGCTTATAAAGAGAGGAGTAAAAGTACATTGTTCAAATATTTTGGTTTATTTAATTTCATCCTTTCTCTAATGTAAAAGAGAATGTAGTGCCCACGCCAACAGCACTACGTACGTGGATATTTTGATTATGAGATTCGATGATGTGCTTTACAATAGCCAATCCAAGGCCTGAACCTCCAAGGTGACGACTACGGCTTTTATCTACCCGATAGAAACGTTCAAACAATCTTGATAAATGTTTTTCTTCAATCCCAATACCATTATCAGAAATTTCAACGAGTACAAGGTTATCCATGTAATACACGGTAACCTTGGTTCGCCCGTTATTATTGCCATAGTTGATGGAATTTTCGACAATGTTGTGTATTACCTGGCGGATACGCTCCTTGTCGGCTACAACAGTTATGCTGCCTAATTCGCGGGTTTTTTCAGCTATAGTGAGTTCAATATTTTTGTTCTTAGCTTTAATTTCGAGCATTTCGAACACTTCATTGACAAGGGACAACAAATCGAATTTACTGTAAATCATTTTTATTTCGCCTGATTCGAGTTGCGAAATAATTTCCAGGTCTTTGACAATATTAATCATCCGTTCGATGTTCTTGTCTGTTTTTTCAAGGTATTCATGATTAACTTCCGGGTCATCTAAAGCTCCATCCAGTAAAGTAAGTACATATCCTTGTATGTTAAACAATGGTGTTTTGAGCTCGTGTGAAACATTTGCCAAAAACTCGCGACGGTAAACTTCTAATTTTCGCAGTTCTTCTATTTCTTCCTTACGTTGGGTTGCCCATTTTTCAACATCTTCTTGTACCTTTGCAATAATATCTTCTTTCAGGTTGACTGTTTTTATTTTTTGGTCTTTGTTAAGTTTCAGGGTGTGGATAGTTTTGTATATCAGCTTGATTTTGTCGTAAATATACCTTTCTAACACGTAACTGAATACTAATACCGTTAACCCAAAGATGATAATGGAAGATGATATGAGGACAATAAAACTGAATTGTTTAAAAAACAACAAGTTTAAAGCTATATATATAAGAGCATAGCCTCCAACCACAATAAATGCCCCACGTAGCAGCACCCTGTATGGGTTGGTCGATTTCATGATGGGTTTATTCATCTTCTGTTTCATATTTGTAACCCACGCCTTTGATGGTTTTTATACAGTCATTATTAAGTTTTTCTCGTATTTTGCGGATGTGTACGTCTATAGTCCTGTCGCCAACAATAACATCGCCTGTCCAGATGCGGTTATATATTTCGTCACGGGTAAAGACCTTGTTCGGCTTGGAGGCTAAAAGGTGAAGCAGCTCAAATTCTTTTCTTGGCAGGGTAATTTCATTTTCATTAATAATAACCACGTACCTTTCAGTGTCAATAGTGACGTTGCCCAATGTAATCATAGGCCGTGCAGGTTTGCTATTGTCTGAATATCTTCTGAGCAGGGCATTTACTTTACTCACCAACACGCGAGGCTTGATAGGTTTGGCAATATAATCATCAGCTCCGGCATCAAGACCTGCTACTAAAGAATAATCTTCATTACGGGCGGTAAAAAATGTGATAATAGTGCTGGATAATGAAGATATTTGCCGTATTTCCCGACAAGTCTCTATACCATCCATCCCTGGCATCATCACGTCAAGGATGATAAGGTGTGGAATTTGTTCGCGGGCAATAGCTACTGCCTCTGCTCCATTATAAGCTTTGAGGACTTTGTAACCCTCTTTTTTCAGGTTATAGCTTACGAATTCGATAATATCTTCTTCGTCGTCAACAATTAGTATTTTGTATTGTTCGGTACGGCTCATAATGGTTGCAATTTAACTATTGTTTGTCAATTTTTCTTTTTCTTTTTTCTTTTTGTGCCGCAAAACAACAGCTTCGCGGTAAAACACGATCTCTTCGGCAATATCTTTTGACAAATCGCCTATCCGTTCAAGTTTTTTGATGGCCAATAGCAGGTTTAACAAGTTAATGGTTTGTTCGGGGTATTCTTTTATTAGTTCGGCAATGACATCGACCGATTTTTTGTTGATTTTGTCCAGCTCGTTGTCTTCGTGAAAGATAGCACGGACCGAATGGTTTTTTTCATCTTCAAAAGCTTCGCCAGTTGCCATAACCATGTTAGTGGCTAATGTAAACATACGGTCAAACTGAATTCTCTCAGTACACACCTTGCTAAACTCTTGTTCTGCTTTGATAACAAGTTTTGCAATACCCCGGGCATAATCACCAATGCGTTCAAGGCTATAGTTGATGCGGAGTACTGAAAGTACAAACCGCAAATCATTGGCTACCGGGTTAAACAAGGCCATGATATTTTCGCAGTCCATGCAAATCTTGAGCTCAAAAGCATCAAGCCTTTTTTCGTTAGCAATAACCTCACGAGCCAGCTCTTTGTCGTTGTTTTCAAAGGCTTTTTGTGCCCTGTGAAGCTGACTTATGGTAAGGCCCCACATGTCATTGAGGGAAGCTCTTAACTGCTGAAGTTCGGTGTCTAAGTGGGTCATGGTATTTTAATTTGAAAATGTGATAATTAGCTAATTTGAAAATTTTTCTGCAGATTTGCTGCGGCGAGGCTGAGTTTTTCACTAAGTGCGCCGCAGCGCAGCAGAGAATTAGTAGCCATTCATTTTTTCTTCCTTGTTCCTCTGAGTTCTCTGTGCCTGAGTGTTAGTCTCTTTTATCCAAACCTTCCCGTGATATAATTTTGTGTTCTTTCGTTGGCCGGATTGGTAAATATCTTTTTAGTTTCGTCCCATTCTATCAGTTCGCCAAGGTAAAAGAATGCTGTATAGTCGCTTACACGGCCTGCTTGCTGCATGTTGTGTGTTACAATGACAATGGTGTAGTCGTTTTTCAGTTCGTATATTAGTTCTTCTATTTTGCCTGTTGAGATGGGGTCGAGGGCAGATGCAGGTTCGTCCATCAGGATGATAGAAGGCTTTATGGCCAGTGTGCGGGCTATGCAAAGCCTTTGTTGCTGGCCGCCAGACAATGCCATAGCCGATTGCTTAAGCTTATCTTTAACTTCATCCCACAAAGCGGCCTGTTTGAGCGAGTTGACAACAGTATGCTCAATTTTATCTTTGTCGTTTATGCCATTGACGCGCAAGCCATACGCTACATTTTCAAAAATGGATTTTGGAAAAGGATTTGGCTTTTGGAACACCATGCCTACCTTCTTGCGCAGGTCGTCAACGATTATCCCTTTTTTGTAAATATCTTCCCCTTCGACCAACACCTTGCCTGTCATGCGTACATCATCAATGAGGTCGTTCATTCGGTTGAATGTACGTAATAGCGTGGATTTGCCACATCCTGAGGGGCCTATAAATGCTGTAACTGTGTTTTTCTTTGCATGAAAATTGATATTTTTCAGTGCATGAAAATCATCATAAAACAGGTTTAAATCTTGTACTTCTATTTCCTTCTTATCTTTAGACATATATCTTAATTTTACCACCCTTACCTCCAGCCTGAGGCGGGACAAGCTCTCCTTGTGAAGGCGGGGAAATGATTCTTCGTTTAAAACTATCTTATAATTCTTAAATTTATTAGTAATTAGTCATTTGTAATTACTTTCTGATATTTATTTTTCTATTGAAATACCGTCGTATCAGGGCTGCTATCAAGTTAAAAATGAGTACGATGGATATGAGCACTAAGGCTGTACCATAAGCCATTTTTTGCGAAAGTTCAATGTTTGTACCACTTGTGGTGATAACATACAGGTGATAAGGCAGTGCCATTACCTGGTCAAAAATGCTGGTGGGCAATTTGGGCAGAAAATATGCGGCTACTGTAAATAAGATAGGTGCAGTTTCACCAGATACACGGCTTATAGAAAGTATTAATCCTGTAATTATATTAGGGAAAGCAATTGGTAACACTACTTTTCGGATAGTTTGCAATTTAGAAGCTCCAAGGGCATAGCTTCCTGTACGTAACGAATCATCAACACTTTTCAGGGCTTCTTCGGTAGTTCTTATTATTACCGGAAGAACCATTAGCCCAAGTGTAAGAGAACCTGCAATAATAGAGTCTCCAAACTTTAAGGTGTTTACAAACAAAGCCATCCCGAACAGGCCAAAGACGATAGAAGGGATTCCGGCAAGGTTGTCGGTCATATTGCGGAAAAAACGCTTCATTGGCGAGTCTTTCATGTATTCGTGAATGTAAATGCCTGACATTACGCCAATAGGAAACGCAAAAATAGCGCTACCTATTATCAAACAGAATGTTCCGACAATGGCGGGCAGGATACCCCCTTCGGTCATGCCATTTTCGGGCATAGCAGTCAGGAAAGTCCAGTTGATGGCTTTTGCACCTCTAAAGATGATAAAACCCAGGATGACAAAGAGGATGGCTACTACCATAAAGCTGACAATACGCAAAATGGTAAAAGCTATATTTTGTTCGATTTGTTTCTTTTTTATCATGTTTTACCTCCTGTTTCGGGCTTTAATACTGTTGACGATAAGGTTAAACCCAAAGGTGATAATGAATAATACTATCCCTAAGGCAAACAATGCTTTGAAATGTGTTCCGCCAAAAGGGGCTTCGCCAAGTTCGGCAGCTATAGTAGCCGGAATGGTGCGCACTGGTTGAAGGAAAGTATGCGGTATAACAGATGCATTGCCGGTTACCATCAGTACTGCCATGGTTTCGCCCATAGCACGGCCGATGCCAAGAATGGCAGCTGCTGTAATACCCGATTTTGAATATGGTATAGTCACCCTGTATAAAGTTTGCCAACGACTGGCTCCTAAAGCCAGGCTTGCTTCTTTAAGTGCCCTTGGGGTAGATGACAGTGCATCTTCTGATATGGTGATGATGGTGGGCAATGCCATGATGGCCAGGATAATGCTCCCTGCCAGTGCTGTTTCGCCAACGCTTAGCCCAAAAACATCATGAATGATAGGTACTATAACAACCAGTCCAAAGAAACCATAGACTACTGAAGGGATTCCGGCAAGTAGTTCAATGACAGGTTTTAGAATGTCTCGTACACGTTTGTCGGCCACTTCGGTAAGGTATAGTGCAGTAACAAGCCCGATTGGCAAAGCCAGTAAAATAGCGCCCAAACTAACCCATAATGTGCCAAGTATCAGTGGCAATGCGCCAAACTGGGCTGCTGGGGTTGCTGTTGGAAACCATTCTTTGCCCCCTAAAAAGTCAAATAAGCCTATTTTTTTTATTTCGATATGTTTGCCTTTGAAATTTTTTGGCAAACTGCTGCTGTGCATGTATGCAATGATGCCAGTATGAGAGTCAATTAATTCGTTGATTTTGTCGGGCATAAACTCTAAGTCGGCACCAAGTTCTTCTTCAGTGTAGTAGTTTGTAATGTCGTTCAGCGAAAATATTATAATGCTGTCGTCTTTGCCACCTACTTGTTTCCAGTTGGTAATTTCCTGGTCAAAAATATCTTTTATCTGCGCTTCAGAAAGGATATTTACAGGGTTTTCTTTATTGACAGACAATACGTACCCATGTTCTACAGGCTTGTCGTTGAAAAGGCTGATTCCTTCTTTAAATAAGAAAATGATAATAAGCAGCACCGTCAACGTAGTAACGGTACTGCTTGCAAATAAAATGGATTCTGTTATTTTCTCAAACTTACGTCTAAGCTTCATTTGATTTTCTTTATTCTATGTTCTTTGCTCTTTTTTCTCTACTTAACAGGCACATACCCTTCGTCAAGTACTATTTTCTGGCCTTCGGCAGATAGTACAAAGTCAACATAAGGTTTTATCTTACTTTCAACATCTGTAGTGTAGTAATAGAACAAAGGACGGGTAATAGGATATGATTTGTCTTTGGCCGTTGCAACAGATGGGGCAACATAAGTTTTACCTTTATCATAAGACACTTTCAAAGCTTTTACGTTTTTTTCGACATAAGCAAGGCCTACATAACCTATTGCTCCGGCTGTTTGGCTTACTGATTGCACAATAGCGCCGGTGGCAGGCATTAACAATGCCGATGGGGCAAAGTTTTTCTTGTTCATCACGTGTTCTTTGAAAAACTCATAAGTACCAGAGCTGGTTTCGCGTGAGTAAACAATAATTTTGAGGTCATCGCCGCCCACTTCTTTCCAGTTGGTGATTTTTCCGGTGAAAATACCTTCGAGCTGTTCGCGGGTAAGTTGGCTCACTTTGTTGCCAGGGTTTACGATAACGGCAAGGGCATCAAGGGCAATAGTTACTTCTTTGTATGCCTTTCCGGCATCTTTGAGTTTAATTTTTTCGTCCATCTTCATCGAACGCGAAGATTGTGCAATGTCTGTTGTACCGCTTAATAACGCAGACAATCCAACTCCAGAGCCGCCTCCTGTTACAGAAACTGATGAGCCTGTTTTTTTGTTAAAAGTTTCAGCTTCTTTTTGCGAAAGCGGCAAGACGGTGTCGCTGCCTTTGATTTTGCACGCTACTTTTTGGGCAATGGCAGTTGTAAGTGTTAAGCCTGCAAGCACTGCTACTGATAAAATTATTTTCTTCATTTTAATTTCATTTTAAATTTATGTAAAAGAACAACCGGAATAAAACCTTAATGTTATTCTAATATTAAGTTATTGTTAAGCGTATTTCTGTCTTTATCAAAATTTGTACAATACCCTTAAAGTTAATACATTATCTTTCAAATCGGAAGTATAATTTTTAACCCCGTTTTCGGCAATAACGGCCTTGTTATATTTGGCATTGAGTTTTTCGTTGCTTACCATATCATAGTAAACGCTCAGGCGGACGTTAGGGGTGGCGTAGTAATTGTAGCCCAGCCCGATGGTGGTGAATTTCAGGTCTGAAGGGCCAACATTTTTGTTTTTGCTTACAAGCTCGTCGCCTGAAGCATCGGTGTTGGGGTCGTACCAGTCGTATTTGGCCACAATCTCGTGCTTGGTTTGCATCAGCCTGTGTACAAGCATTACGTAACCGCCGTTGAAGTTACGCAGGTAAATGTCAGGCTTGACTGTAGCGGTATAAGTTACTGCATTGCCCAGGGTGTCTTTTATGATGTAGTCTTTGGTGTCGGTAATAGCGCCTTTGGGGCTGACTGTAGATTTGAAAGTGCCTGGCTGTTGTCCCCACAGGTACTCTGCACGTAAAGAAGTTAATCCAAGAGCTGAGTTCAATGATATTTGGGCATCAATTCCAAAATATTTGCGGTCGATGCGGTCGCCTTTCTTATAGCCTGCATCGGCTTTGAAAGTTGAGTCGGCGCTGTTCCATTTCATCAAAGTGCCAGAAGGACTGGCAAATCCGCCTAAGTAATATGAAATGCCCCCGCTGATTTGCAGGTTTTCGTCCATCAATACTTTTTTGAAAGAAAGATGGGCTATAAGGTCTTTGAATTTGTCGGTTTCAGAGGTAATGGCATTGCCATTGAAAAGTCCTACATCGAGTTTCAAAAAATTCCATGACGAGGTTTTTGGGGCCTGGATGGTGAGTTTAGCGCCCAGGTCGCATTCGTCGGGGAAAAGCGTTTGCAAAACCCTTGCACGTTCGGGGCTTTCTAAGGTTGAAGAAGAGTATTCTACCTCAAAGCCAATGGGCCTGTTGAAAATACCCCCGGTCAACGAAAACGCATTTAAAAGTGGTTCGGTGTATATCCCGTAAGCTTCTTTGACTTTTACCGAGCCGTCATCTTTCAGGTCGAGCTGCATGGCTATATTAGAATTAGTCCCCGAGTAAGCAGCTTTCAAACGAGCCCTTCTTACCTGAAAACGGTTGTCGGTGCCTTTAAAGTCGCCACCGGCTACTGACGGGCTGCCAATGGTATCGGCTTTTTGCCATTGGGCCTGGATGTATCCTGAGAATTTCAGTTTTTTGAGCAGTCCAATTTCAGTTTCGGCGGTTTCTATTTTTCCAGATAGCCATTGTACTGAGTCAGTGATTTCTTCTTCTTGGGCTTGGACAATATTTACTGTTAAAAAGCCCAGCATGGCGAAAAGTACTTTTTTCATATTAATTTCATTTTAAATTTATAATATTCTAATTATTAATATTTTGCGAATTGTTTCACAAAAATTCATGGGACAAAATTAAGGCTGGATTAACAAAAACCAATATTTTGAAAAATCTTCTAAAACTCAACAATGATAATGCTTATAGTCGAAATTTAACACACGTTTTACGAAGACTTAACGTAATGATAACATTCGGCCATAGTATAATTTACCCTTTCTTAAAGTGGGCTTAACAATTACATTACATACGCAGCCTAATTTTGCTTTCAAATCAAAAATGAAAATGTTATGAAAAGATTTGCAAGTTTTATTATTAGCGGAATTTTGTGTGTTAGTATGTTGGCATCCGAAAAGCCAAGTGCCAACGTTAAAGCAGAATCAAAAGTTGAAAATGCTCTTATTTCGGGAGTTGTGGTGGACAAAATCACTGGCGAGCCTTTGGCTGGCGTTGAGGTAAAAATGATTGGCAGCAACGAAAAGGTGTTTACCGATTTTGATGGCAATTTTCAGTTTACCAATATTCCACAAGGTGCCTATGCTATAAAAATAGATTATATCTCTTATGAAAATGTAGTAGAAAATGTTTACGCTACAAAAGAAGAAAACCCTATAAAAGTAAAACTTTCAAGCGTAAAATAACCAACGCTCAATTCTATTAAATATTTTCCATTGTTCAAAGCAGGCAACAGCTAAGCTGACCTGCTTTTAAATTGAAAAAACTATGACGAAGAAAACATTGTTCTTCCTGATGGTATTGGCTATGCCATGCCTTTCGGTAGCTGGACAGGATATCATCCGCGTTGAGCAAACCAAATATTTTGACAAGAACCACAACCTCTACAACGGGGCTTACACCGAATACTATGAAAACGGGCACAAACGCCTCGAAATGAAACTGAAAAACGGCGAACAGGATTCTGTTACGGTGCTGTACTTCGAGAACGGGCAGATAAACGAAACCCGCTCATACAAAGATGGCCTGATGGATGGCCGTTGGGAAGTGTTTGACGAAAGTGGCAACAAGCTTTCTGAAGCTTTTTACAAAAACAACAAAAAAGATGGCTGCTGGCGCATCTGGAATGCCAAAGGGGTTTTGCTTTTTGAAATGCATTATAAAGATGGCGTGAAGTGCGGCGATTGGAAGACCTTCAACGAAGATGGCACTGTAAAGTCACAACGGAGTTATGAAGCGTGTTTGTAAACTTTAATTGACCAACCATGGAATTAATCAGTGTAGAAGATGTTGCAAAAGCAGCCAACCTCAAAGGCCCCGGCTCAAAAGGCGTGGCAAAGGTGTTGATGTCGGCCTTTAAGCTCAACAAATTAAACGAGCTTTATGAAAAACATGCCGATACCAAAGGCTTTGATTTTGTAAATATGATATTGCAGGAAACCGGGATTAAATACAAGGTGCCGGTTACCGATTTGGAAAGGGTCCCTAAAACCGGGCCGTTTATTATCATTTCAAACCATCCGTATGGCGGGGCCGAAGGGCTTATTTTGCTTGATGCTTTGAAAAACATCAGGCCTGATATAAAAATCATTGCCAACTTCTTGTTTCAAAAAATAGAACCTCTCAACGAGTTTATTTTTCCCGTCAATCCGTTTGAAACATATCGACAAGTATCGAGTTTTCAAGGGTTAAAAGAAGCTATGTTGCATTTGAGCAATGAGCACCCGATACTTATATTTCCTGCCGGCGAAGTATCTACGTTTTACCCGGGAAGTACGGCTGTGGCAGATAGAAAATGGAGCAAACCGGCCTTGAAGTTTATAAAAAAAGTCAATGTGCCTGTGGTCCCTGTATTTTTCAAAGGAACCAACAGTCATTTGTTCCATCTGCTGGGCATGATACACCCTACCTTGCGCACAGGGCGATTGCCAGCCGAGTTGCTTAATAAAAAGGACAAACCTGTAAACCTCCGGATTGGCTCGGCCATTACGGTGAAGGAACAGGCAAAGTTCAGCAGCGTATCTATTTACGGCAGATATCTAAGGGCCAGGGTTTACGCCCTCGATACATCTGAGGATGTAAAAAAATTTTTTTTTCCAAAAAGGTCAGAAAGCTCAAAACATGAAGTAGTCAGCGCTGTTGACCCTTTGGTTTTACAACAAGAGATAAATGCCTTGCCTGCTCATTATAAGGTTACCGGACAAAATAAGCTGGAGGTGTATTGTGCCCCGTCTTCGGCTATTCCCAACATGATTACCGAAATAGGCCGTATGCGCGAGATTACCTTTCGCGAAGTGGGCGAAGGCACGAATATGTCTATCGACCTTGACGAGTACGACTTGTATTACCACCACCTGTTTATCTGGCATGCCGATGACAAAAAGCTGGTAGGGGCTTATCGTCTTGGCTTTGGGCAAGATATCATTGATAAATATGGCATTAAGGGTTTTTATACCCGCAGCCTTTTTAAGTTTAAAAAAGAAATTTACCCAATTTTTACGCACGCCATTGAAGTGGGACGTTCTTTTGTCATCAAAGAATACCAAAAAAGCCCTTTGCCTTTATTTCTGCTCTGGAAAGGCATATTCCTGACGTTGGTCAAAAGGCCTGATTATCAGTACCTCATTGGGCCGGTAAGCATAAGCAATGACTATTCAAAGGTGTCTAAACGGATTCTTATTGACTACATTACCCGCAACCATTTCAATAACGAATTGGCCAAATATGTCAAGCCACGCAAAAAGTTTAAAGTCAGGTTCCCCAATGTGGACACCGAAATATTGTCTGATACAGCTACAGACCTTGTCAATATTGATAAAGTGATTGCCGACATCGAACACGACAGGTTTAAAATGCCCGTGTTGCTCAAAAAATACATCCAGCTCAATGGCAAAATTGTAGCTTTCAACATCGACCCAAAGTTTAACGATGCCCTCGACGGCCTGCTTATATTGAATTTTCATGATACTCCGCGCGAAATGATTGACTATCTCTCGCGCGAAAGTGAAACTAAATCTTAATCATAAATACCTCAGACAATGTATAGAAATATGTACTATAAAATTTTAACAGTTATTTTCTCTTTATTTTTGTGCTCTTATGCGCAAAATACCGCCGGACAGGCAAGCATTTCGGGTACAGTTACCGACCAGAAAACAGGCGAAACCCTCATTGGCTGCAATGTTTACATACAGGGCACTACCAATGGCGTTAGCACTGACCTTGACGGTAATTATTCTTTAAAAGGGCTTTCTGCAGGCACTTACACGCTTGTGGCCTCTTATATTTCTTATAATACTGCAACTATATCAGTAACAGTGCCTAAAAATGGCGATATTAAAGCTGATTTTAAACTCGAACCGGTTACAGTTGCAATCAACGAGGTTACTGTGGTTGCCCGAAAACGTCAAAATACAGAAATGTCGATGATTTCGGCCATAAAAACACAAGACCTCATTGTCAATGGCATTTCGGGCCAACAGATACAAAAGTCGCAAGACCGCGATGCTGCTGAGGTGCTAAGGCGCATCCCTGGCATTACCATTACCGATGGCAGGTTTGTGATAGTACGCGGGCTTATAGAACGCTACAACTCGGTACTGCTCAATGGTGTGACTGCACCAAGCTCTGAAGCCGATGCACGTGCTTTCTCGTTCGATGTGATGCCCAGCAACCTTATTGATAATATCTTGATTTACAAAACCCCTGCTCCTGAACTCCCTGCTGATTATGCCGGTGCCGCTATCAATGTGATTACCAAAAATACGGTGGAAGAAAACAGCACTTCTTTTTCGTATGGCATTGGCTATGTTACCAATACTACGTTTAAAGATTTTTATACCTATAAAGGAGGAAAGTACGACTGGCTTGGCTTTGACGATGGCACAAGGGCACTTCCTTCTGCATTCCCGGCACGTAATGTAATGAACGATTCGCTCCTCAATTTCGACTATAAACCTGGCATGGCAGACTCTATTGCCAAAATATCAAAGGCTTTCCGCAATGACGTTTTTGCCCCCTTTACCAAAGTGGCCAAACCTAACCAGAGCCTGGCCCTGAACATCAACAGGAGGTTCAAAATCGGGAAAATGGATGTTTCTAACCTTACTTCTCTCATGTATAACTATAGCGCTTCTACTCAGGATGCAACCAGGGCCGAATACCAGGATCCTAACCCTATTACAGGAAGCAAGGAATACAGCTACTTGTTTAATGACATGCGTTACAATGAGGCTGTGAAAACGGGCATCATGCACAACTGGACTTTTGCTTTCAACGAGAACCATAAAATCGAATTTCGCAACTTCCTCAATCAAAACAGCCGGAACCGTACTGTAATGCGCGAAGGGGTAAATTATTACACGGGTTCTTTGCCAGATACCATCAAGGCCATTGCTATGGAATTTACGCAACGTACAACTTATTCGGGACAGTTGGCCGGAGTGTCTGAGTTTAACGACAAAAATACCCAGTTGGAATGGATACTTGGGTATTCTTATGCCGACAAGCTTCAACCCGATTTTAAACGCTTATTCTTTGTAAAACAAGAAGATAGCGAAGGTCAGTATCGCTTCCGCATGAGTATTGCTAATGGCTCCCCTCTTCCTGAGCGGGGTGGAAGGTTCTATCTTGAGGCTTATGAGCATATTAAAAATTTGGCAGTTAATTTTAAACAAAACCTTAATATTTTACAGGGAAAGACAACCCTGCGCACAGGGATATTTTACGAACAGCGCAACCGCGAGTTTGACGCCCGCAATATTGGCATTGTATTTAAAGGGGCTTACCCGACAGATATGTTTGCGCCTATCGACAGCATCTTGCAAGACAAAAACTTCCGCTACCCCGGTGGTTTTGCTTATAACGAAAATTCGCCCCGGACAAACCACTATAAAGCGGTAAGTAGTACTGCTGCCGCATATTTGGGAGTAAAGGTGCCTGTTTTGAAACGCTTTGTGTGGTACTCAGGCCTCAGGGCTGAAAATTATGAGCGCGAAGTGTCCGAATTTCAGTTGGACGTTAAAAATGTGCCTAATATCAAATTAGATACACTCGACTTGTTTTTCTCCTCTAACCTGAGCTATAATATCAACGAAAAACATATTATCAGGCTTTCGTATGGAAAAACCGTCAACCGTCCAGAGTTTCGCGAAATTGTGCCTTTTTATTACAAAGACTTTGACCTCAATGCCGGCGTTTGGGGCAACGATACCATCGAAAACTGTTATATCCACAACTACGACCTGCGTTACGAATGGTATCCTTCGCCTTCCGAGATGATTTCGCTGGCTTTATTTTACAAAGACTTCGTCAACCCTATTGAGGTATCGTTGATTGAAACCGGTAACCAACCCGATTACAAGCCTTTTAACACAGCAAGTGCTTATAGCCGCGGTATTGAGCTGGATGTACGAAAAAGCTTTGAATTTTTGTCGGACAATACAGGCTTTTTGTACTATTTCAAAAACTTTACCCTTGTTTTTAATGCTTCGTTGATAGAAAGTGTGGTAAAGACGAATGTGCCTGATGCCCGCGAAAAAGAACGCGAAATGATGGGACAGTCGCCGTATATTATCAACGGCGGTTTGTATTTCAACAGCGACAAACAAAAGCTGATGCTGAGCTTGGTGTATAACCGCATTGGCCGTAGGCTTGCTGCTATCGGGACTAAAAACACCCCTCACGTGTGGGAACTTGCCCGCAACGGCCTCGACTTTACCCTTACCAAGGGCTTGTACAAAGGCATAGAACTGCGCCTTGGTATTAAAGATATACTCAATGAACCTATCCGCCGCCTGCAATACGAACAAACAAACCTGAGCCCTACCGGCCAGCATGTCGAGATTGAGCAAACCACTCTCGAATACAAGCCCGGGACAACGTATTCTGTTGCTTTATCATATAAGTTTTAAGACAGTCATTTTTGATTATTCTTTCAAGCCATCCTGTTCGCTCGGGGTGGCTTTTTTGTGAAGTGCACCAAACTTTCATAACCCTGCAAAACCTTTAGCAACATTTGTAGAGGGTCCATTCGCCCTGCTTTTGATACAAACAAAATACTAAATATGCAGTATTTGTAAAGGCTCAAGTTTATTATTTTCTGAAATGTTTTGCCAGCGTGGTGGCAAAAATGAATTCATTGAGTAACTCATTGCCAGAGTTGAAAATGTCATCCTTTGTACCTTCCCAGGCCTTGGTCCCCTGGTGAAGAAATACCACTTTCTCTCCCAGTTCTAATACTGAGTTCATATCGTGGGTATTGAGGATGGTAGTGATATTAAATTCTTTGGTGATATCTTTTATCAACTGGTCAATAACCGTGGCCGTCTGTGGGTCAAGCCCGGAATTGGGCTCATCGCAAAACAAATAACGAGGGTTTAGCACAATAGCCCGTGCTATGGCTGCCCGCTTTTGCATTCCCCCGCTTAGCTGCGAGGGATAGAGCTTCCCGGCATTCTCGAGGTTTACCCTCTCTAAGCAATACCTCACGCGCTCTTTTTTTTCTTTTTCAGTCATCTGAGTAAACATGTCGAGAGGAAACTTAATATTTTCAACAACAGTATATGAATCAAACAACGCCCCGCCCTGAAATAACATGCCAATATTTTTGCGCAATTCGCGAAGCTCGGCCGATGACTGGGTATTAAGCGAAATACCATCAAATAAGACCTCTCCCTCATCAGGCTGATATATTCCAACCATTGTTTTCAATAATACGGTTTTCCCCGAACCGCTTTGTCCAATAATCAGGTTCGTTTTCCCTTCTTCGTAATTGACCCAAATATTACGAAGTACTTCATTGCCGTTAAACCTTTTTGAAATATTGCGGATTTCTATCATGTCAACAAAAATTGGGTTAACAACAAATTGAAAAAAAGGATGGCAATACTACTATATACAACCGCTTTGGTACTTGCCTTGCCAATCTCAACAGAACCGCCTGTTACATAATAGCCATTGTATGCAGATATTGAAGTAATAAGAAATGCAAATACCACTGTTTTGATAAGCCCATATACTACATAATAAGGCTTAAACGAATACTGCAACCCGTAAATGTATTCTTCAGAAGTAACCACACCCGTAGCAAAACCAGCCACCCAGCCTCCTACAATCCCTACCAAAATACTTATCACTGTAAGTACAGGGTTGAAAATAACAGCAGCAAAAATTTTTGGCATAGCTATAAAACCAGCCGAGTTAATACCCATAATTTCTAAAGCGTCTATCTGCTCTGACATTCGCATGACCCCAATTTCGGATGCAATATTTGAACCAACTTTGCCTGCCAAAATTAAAGCTACAATGGTAGATGAAAATTCTAATATGATAGAATCCCGAACGGCCAAAGCTATCAGGTAATTGGGCAGAAGCGGCGTGTCTGCGTTAATACCAGTCTGGATTGTCAACACAGCACCAATAAAAACCGAAATGATGGCTACAATGCCAATAGAGCTAAACCCGATATTCTCAATCTCTTTAATAAGTTGTCTGCCATAAATTCTTATTTTTTCTGGCTTTACAAAGACTTTGCCCAGAAAAATGAAGTAGCGCCCTATGTGGTAAAAAAATCCCATGAAATGAGCATGTTTAGAAGTAAACACAAACACGTATGATCCCCCATTTGTCGGGACAAGTTCCATCCGACCTTTAAAATTCAATTTTGTTCGGATGAAAGGTTTGTTTTTCACTCTAAAGATACAAATATTGGAGAATGTATGAAGAAAGATTTTTTTAAAAGAGAAAAAAATAAAAACTTTACAGCCTTTAAAAGTTGGATTCAAATTATTTTATTTTGCAATGGGAGTAAAAAATAACAATTATTGTATTATCATGGCCGGTGGTATTGGTAGCCGTTTTTGGCCATACAGCCGTACCGCCTGTCCAAAACAGTTTCTGGATATACTGGGCTTAGGGTCAACTTTGTTACAACAAACATACAACCGTTTTGCCCGTATAATGCCACACGAAAACATTCTTATTGTTACCAATGCCGAATACAAGGAGATTGTTCAAAAACAAATCCCTCAAGTGCCGGTTGACAATATATTACTTGAACCAGCACGCCGAAATACTGCCCCTTGCATAGCTTATGCGTATTCAAAAATTGCAAGCCGTACCAATGTTGCTAACATTGTTGTTGCCCCCTCTGACCACCTTATAATAAAGGAAGATGAATTTTTAAATATTGTTCAGGAAAGTCTCGAGCTTGTTTCAAAAAACGACATTTTAATGACCCTTGGAATTAAACCTTCCAGGCCAGAAACTGGCTATGGCTATATCCAAATTGAAAAAGACAACAATAAAAAAATTGGCAATGCCAACAAAGTAAAAACTTTTACCGAGAAACCCAATTACGACCTTGCCTGTATGTTCCTCGAAAGTGGAGATTTTTACTGGAACTCTGGTATTTTCTTTTGGTCGTTAAAAAGCATTTCCAGCGCCTTTGAAAAACACCTTCCCGAATTATTTAACTTGTTTAATAATGGGCATGAATTCTATGGTACTAACCATGAGAAAGACTTTATAGCTCAAATTTATCCGCAATGCGAATCTATTTCCATCGACTATGGCGTAATGGAAAAATCAAACAACGTGTATGTTATGCTTTCTGATTTTGGCTGGTCCGACCTGGGTACCTGGGGGTCGATGCTCGAAAACTCAGAAAAAGACAGCAATGGCAATTATATCAGTGGCGAAAATATTTTTACATATCAGGTAAAAAAATCCATTGTCAAAAACGAAACCCGCAAATGTGTAGTTGTTAATGGTTTAGAAGATTATATTGTGGTCAATACCGAGGATGTGCTGCTCATTTGCAGGCTTAAAGATGAGCAAATGATTAAGCAATTTGTAGCTGATGTAAAAATGAAATACGGCGAGAAATATTTTTGATCAACTGATAAACCCAAATACCTGTAAAAGTTTTGAAAGTACAACCTTTTCTACTTCCTCAAAATTTAAAGGCTTATTCAGTTCTTTTTCCATTGAAGTTACAGATTTATCCGTAAATCCACATGGATTGATATGCCCAAAATAGCTTAAATCGGTATTGACGTTAAGGGCAAAGCCATGCATGGTTACCCAGTGGCTGCTTTTTACCCCAATAGCACATATTTTCCTCGTTTTCCCTGGGGTTTCAGTGTCAATCCATACTCCGGTAGCGCCTTGCAAGCGTTCAGCCTTAATGCCATAGGCTGCAATAGCAAGTATAATGGCTTCTTCCACCTTATAAATGTATTCTTTCAAGCCCAATCCGAGATTCGTAAGGCTAAGAATAGGATACCCAACCAATTGCCCTGGTCCATGATAAGTGATATCACCACCCCTGTCAATCTTGTAAAAAGTGGCATTTCTGGCTTGAAGCTGGATGTAGTTGATAAGCAGGTTTTGCTCTTTGCCACTTTTACCCAACGTGTAAACATGCGGATGCTGGCAAAAAATAAGGTGATGGAGCATCTTCTCGCTGCCTTTGTTCTTCAATTCAAGCACCTGGTCAAACAACTTTTGCTGATATTGCCATGCTTCCATATAATCTGCAGTGCCAATATCATGAAACGCTATTTCTTCCTGATTTTTATCTGTTTTTTGAAAGCTTATTATAGTTTTTTCTTCCATTTTCAAATTATTTATCTCTTCAATCTTCCAATTCCCCCATTTTCAAATTCCTTATTTTTCTTCCATTTGCTAATTTCCCAATTCGCTAATTGATTTTTCTCTTCCATTCTCAAATTCTCAAATTTTCAAATTTTCAAATTGACAAATTCTCAAATTAGCTAATTACATGATGTGTTTCTCAGCATGATACGACGAACGTACCAATGGGGCGCTTTCTACAACTTTAAAACCTTTTGACAACCCTATTTTCTTGTAATACGCAAACTGTTCCGGGTGAATATATTCTTTTACCTCAATATTTTCAGAAGCAGGTTGCAAATACTGCCCGATAGTCATGATTTGACAATTGACAGCCCGCAAATCGTCCATCACTTCAAATACTTCTTCCTGGGTTTCTCCAAGTCCAAGCATAATCCCGCTTTTAGCAACTACCCCTGACTGTGCTATATGCCCTATCACGTTCAGGCTTGTGTCGTACTGTGCTTTTGTCCGTATCTGCGGGGTAAGCCTGCGTGTAGTTTCAAGATTGTGCGAAATGATGTCTGGTGCCGCCTCAATGACCTTGTCAAGATATTGTAAATTGCCCTGAAAATCGGGCACAAGTACCTCTAATGTAGTTTGAGGGTTTTCTTGTTTGATTTTTTTTATTGTATAAGCCCAATAAGCAGCCCCGAAGTCCGAAAGGTCGTCTCTGTCAACCGAAGTAACTACGGCATGATTGAGCTTCATCAGCTTTATAGACTCAGCAATACGGGCAGCTTCGTCCCAATCTACAGGTAAAGGCTTCCCGGTATTGACATTACAAAACTTACAAGCCCGGGTACATATGTTACCAAGAATCATAAAAGTAGCTGTTCCCCTGCTCCAGCAATCACCCATGTTTGGGCAGCTCCCGCTCTGGCAAATGGTGTGCAACTTATGCTTGTTAACTATATCTTTTACTTTAGCATAGTCTGCTGTAGAAGCAAGTTTTATTTTCAGCCAATCAGGCTTTCGTTGAATATTCATATTTTTAGAATCAAGAGTCAAGAAACAAGAGCCAAGAACAAGTATATAACAATGATATCAAGGCGTTTATATTTGAGCATTTACTACTTAAAACCAGGGTAGTATTTCCCCTCCTTTATAAGGAGAGCTTGTCCCGTCTCAGGCGGGAGGCAGGGGTGGTTTAAAGTATTTGTTATAAACGACAATATCAAATTCATATCTATGCAAAAGTAAAATTCCTTTTAAATATGCTGAAAAACTTTCTCATATTTGCAATGCAAAAAATAGCACATGGACAAAAACACTTTTGACAAATACTGGGCCAAAGCGATATCCTACATTTTCAATCCTTTAATCATCCCTTTCTTTGGCATAATCGTCATTTTATATTCCAACACCTACATTTCGCTCCTCCCGTCAAACGCAAAATACCTCATTCTTTCCATTGTATTTACAGGAACATTTATTTTGCCACTTTGTTTTGTGCCCATGTACATGTATTTGAAAGTTATCAAAAGTATAGACATGGAAGACAGGCTGCAACGAATATTGCCGCTGGCAGTTACCATTATTTTGTATTCGCTGACCTATTATTTTTTAATCAAGGTATCCATTCCATTTATTGGTTCATTCCTGCTTTCTGTGTTGTTTACCCTCATCATTTTATTGGTTTTACTGTTTAAATGGAAGATTAGTTTTCATACTGCCGCTATTGGCGGGCTTACAGCACTTATTTTGGGAATAATGCTCAGGCTCAATGCAGATATTATGACATGGTTTATTTGTAGCATTATTATTTCGGGGCTTGTTGCCACTGCACGCCTTATTCTTCAGAAGCATTCGCTTTTTGAAGTGGCAACAGGTTACTTAATCGGTTTTTTCACGGTATTTATCTTTATCATAATATAAAAGTTAATGAAGAAAAACATCTTAACCATTAGTACTCTTGTAGTAATTATTTTTACTATTGTTCTGCTATATCCATCTTGCAAAGTACAGCAGCCTGTCCAAACACAGGATACTGTAAAAATAGAACCAGCTGTTGCTGTGCCTGATACAGAATATTATGCCATGGTCGAAACCCCAGCCAAATTTAACGGAGGTGATATAAAAAGTTTTATTGCTTACCTGACAAAAAATATTAAATATCCTGCTGTGGCATTGAAAAAAAGGCAACAAGGCACGGTTGCTATACAGTTCGGGGTCGATTGTTATGGGAAGGTACACGTTTTTTCAGTGCTGAAAAGCTCGGGAGTGGCAGTCCTTGACAAAGAAGCTTCTATGGCAATAAATGCATCTCCGGCATGGACTCCTGCCTTGGACAAAGGCCGCCCGGTCGGGCAATTGTTTCTGTTACAAATCAAATTCAACGCCAAGACGCGTAAAGTAGAGATAAAATAGCATTCATTTTTTTGATAGCATTTCTATCATTATCTTTGCAAAAAATATTAATAATCATTTAAATAATTGATATGTATAAAGTAGTATTAGTACGCCATGGCGAGAGTGCCTGGAATAAAGAAAACAGGTTCACCGGATGGACCGATGTTGATTTATCTGCAAAAGGAGTTGAAGAAGCTAAGAATGCCGGGCGTGTGTTGAAAGCCGAAGGTTATACTTTTGATTTGGCCTTTACTTCAACACTTAAAAGAGCTATCCGTACACTCTGGCTTGCTACAGACGAAATGGATTTGTTGTGGGTCCCGGTAATTAAAAGCTATACGCTAAACGAACGTCACTATGGTGCGTTACAAGGACTTGATAAATCTGAGACTGCTGCAAAACACGGTGAAGAGCAAGTTAAGATATGGCGTCGTAGCTATGATGTGCCACCACCAGCATTGGAAGAAACAGACCCACGTCATCCTAAGTTTGATGCACGTTACAAAGATATCGACCCAAAATTACTCCCTGCAACCGAATCATTGAAAGAAACTGTTGCCCGTGTAGTGCCTTTCTGGGAAGGTACCATTGTACCTGAAATCAAAAAAGGCCGCAAAGTGATTATTGCTGCCCACGGTAACAGCCTCAGGGCTTTGGTGAAATACCTTGACAACGTTTCAGAAAAAGACATCCTCGAACTCAACATCCCAACAGGTACACCACTTGTTTACGAGCTCGATGCTAATATGAAACCTATCAAACATTACTACCTTGGCGACCAGGAAGCTATCCGCAAAGCAATGGAATCAGTTGCTAACCAGGGAAAAGCAAAGTAATTCTTTGAAAATAAATAAAATAAAGCCGGGCAGTTTTGTCCGGTTTTTTTTGTCCCAAAAATCATTCCGTCAACACTTTTCCACCATTCGTCACTATTTTACCCTTTTTTATATAAAATACTGATAATCAATTGTTTGTATTTTTAACAACATGAATACATTTGAATAACAAATTTTAATCAATAACTATTAACGTTCAAACTATGAAACGAGCATGATTCGTTAAACATAAACAAGGATGAAAATTCATCAGGCGAGTTTTCCTTCGGAGGGCCCTTCGGGGTTCATTCGGCCTTATTTATAAAATTATTTACGGATGAAAGATAGTATAAATGTATCTGCTGCTTATAAATTGACAAAAGCCGGAAAAAGCATATATAGTAGCCAAAAACCATGTATTGGTGGGTGATAAAACTATTCCTGTAGCCCGCAACAGGAAAAAGGCTTTTTTGAAAACTATTATCCGTGGCTCAAATACCATTCATACAGAAAAACATACCACTCTTTTACCAAAACCTACCATTCAATAAATAAATGTTCACATTTGCTTTTTGCATAAAAAAGCTATTTATCTTTGTTTTAACCAATTTGATAAC
>JAKPQD010000145.1 GCA_029572965.1 Bacteroidota bacterium
TCAGCAGCGGTTCCGGGCGGACAAGCAATGAATTTCAGCCCTGCAGCAAGCCCTGCCCGTTAGGCGCAATCAATCGAAGCGTTAATAAATATGAAAATATTTCCATTGCTTTTTTTATTGAATGTTACAATACACTGTCAAGGACAACAGTCGAAGCCAGTCTTTACACTATATTTTGGCAACGATTTTATCAATGACACAGTAACAGTTTTAATAAACGACTCGTTAGTTGTTAAAAATGAGGTTTTAAACCCAGTTATGTATGACCCGCTAAATTTGGTTTTAACTCAATACAACTCGAAACTAAATATTAGGCGTTATCACGGAACAGAACAAACACTAAAATCCAAAACTATCAAAAATTCTATAGTGAAGTTTGACATAATCTTAAATGGTTTATCACACAGCTTTAGTTTTAAACTAAATAAAGGAAAAAACTTTTTTGCTCATTACAAACCTGTAGATGAAGGGCAAGCATCATCTAAAGTCTTGACGATTGAACAAAGAACTTTTGGGGCCATTATCATGTAAACTGCGCCTAACATGAACTGTGTAAAAAACCAAATAAATTTTGCTCTTTCCTATGGTTTAGCTGAGCAGTAATTAGGCTGATACAAGCTGTTATTTTTTACTACTGCAAATACCTGTTTCAATAGTTTGTTCATTACTGCCACCAGGGCTTGTTTACCGGTTTTGCCGTTAGCTCTTAATCGGTCGTAAAGTGCCTTGCAGGCCGTGTTGGTTTTCATCGCATTCATACTGCACATGTATAGCACGTCTCGCAGGTTTTTTCCGCCCCGCTTATAGATCCTTGGCTTGCCTTGTATGCTACTACCGCTGCTATATTGGGTTGGCGCCAGGCCGGCAAAGCTGATGAGCTGGCGATGGTTTTGCGTGTGTTTAAAACCCTGGGTAAACACAATTAGCATGGCTGCAGCTCTTTTACCAATGCCTTTTACACTGCTTACACTTTTTAACTGATCAGGCTGCCATTGCTCCAGTAATGCCTGGAGTTTCTGTTCCAGTTGTTTGATCTCTTTTTGCATGTGGGCAATTGTTTTTTCCAGCGATCTGATGGTGTCTTTGCTGGGAACAGGTAATAACCGAAGGCTGTGTAAATGATTATTAAATCGTTTGATCTGTTCGGTGTATTCTCTTATAGTGTTGTAAAGTTGCTTTGCCTCAAAGTAAGCATTGTCGGGCATTTGCCAGTATGGTGGCTGTTGCTCAATAGCATACCGGCATATCCAGGCCGCATCCTTTTTGTCGGTCTTGTTACGCTCCAGGTGCATTTGTATGTAACGCTTTATAGCCATGGCGTTTACAACACTTAATACACAACCCTGGCTGTGTAAATAAAAGGCCAGCCTGATGTAATAAACTCCGGTGGCTTCCATTACAAAATGATAGTGCTTGCCGGTATGTTCCAGTATTTTTTGATAACCGCTGTTATTGTTACCAACTTTTAAGTGAAATAGCTCCCCAAGATTGTTCTGGTAACATACGTCCAGCGTAGTGTGTGAAACATCAATACCGCAGCATAGCTTTTTTGTTTGCATGATGATTTGATTTTTGATGAGATGATCGTATATTTAATAAGCAAAAAACAAACGGAAGAACACTCTTACACTGTGCTATCTATCCTAATGCAGGCTTTTAAAATAAGCTTGTTGAACTGTTCAGCATCGGGTAAGAAAAGGGGCGGTGACTTTCATGTTAGAAAGGCTGCCAGCCTATTGGGTTTTAAAGTCTTATTCCGCCCTTTGTTCTTTCGAATATCTGGGTTGCTTACTGATAATAAAATTATTGAATTGTAAACATAGGATGGGGTTTTGTGCAACTTGGGCATGACAAACAATCTTTCAGCAGCGGTTCGCTACCAATCATTGGCTATGGGTGCGACCGTTAACTAATTATTTTTATTTTCAGTTTATAAATTCCGTTTCTTAATTTACATCGTCACATGGGCGGACACAGCTACAAATACCCAAGCTGCACAAAGCCCCAGACGTTATGCGTTATATTTTGAGACTCTTCATCATCATATTGTGTTTTATCTTAGCGGTTGGACATAACTATGCAAGTGCCCAGACAAGCACTGAAAAAGTTAAACAACTTATAGACAGCCTTTCTTGGAATTCAATCTCCATGGACTGCATGGGCGGTATGCTTGTTTTGAAACACTCTGACAAGGTCGAACAAGAGCTATTGGAAATTGGAAAAGAAGCGACAAAGCAATTAATACTTTCGTTGGGCGAAAAATCCAAAACTGTTATAGCTCACATTATTTTAACTCAACTATGGGAGCCCCAAAATGGCCAAGACTTCCTAGGAACAAAATACATCTATAAAGACTGTAACAACCTTATTGGGTGGCATCACATTTACAACGGACTTGTTTGGGACTGGCATGAAAGCACAGACCTAACGATTGAGCAAAAGGAACTTGATAAAATAAAAAATTATTGGACCTCAAAACTAATTGAGCAAAAACCAACCAACAATCTAAACAATGAAAAGATATTTGAAGAACTTGAAAAGCAAGACGAAAGTCAGTTTCCTTGCAACAAAGTATATGACAACAACTCAGCTTCTGTAAAATATAATGACCTTTTTATTCTGCTCAATAAAAAAGCAGACAATCCTCTTTTTCAAACATTGTGGACGGCATTTGGTAATGACTCAACCATTAATTCATACAAAGATTGTTTCTTCATAAATTATGGAGCTGAAGGATTGTCATTTAGATTTGAGAGTGACAGTACGTTAAGTACAATCTTTGTTGAAGATGCATATAAAGGTGAGTTACCTTACAAACTTAAACTAACCGACTTAAAAGCCATAGTTGATAAAAAGATTG
>JAKPQD010000064.1 GCA_029572965.1 Bacteroidota bacterium
GTAATAAACTATCAAAGAGTTTAAAGCCACCAAAACGAGTAGAGCAACTTTTACCAAATCAACAACTAGCTACATTACTAGCAAAAGCGAGTATGAACAGCGAGGTGGTTGATCCGAAAATAAAAGAAGAAGCATTGCGCGGAATTACTACCAACCGAGAACTTGCAAACGAAATGGCAAGAATAGGAAGTGGTGGTGATGTTACAGCTTACTCGCAAAACGCACAAAACAATTACATGAAGTCAAATGATGCAGTAAGAAAACTAGCGTCAGACTCACAAGCAGACCTTTATAAAAACCGCGCACAGTTAGGAAGTCTTATAAACGATAAAATGAGCGAGGATAGAGATTTGTATGAAGACAGATTGAATGAATTTAATAAAATTGACTATCCTGAATTTGTTGGTGCAAGAAAATACGCAGCCGACCTTACCAATACAGGCATGACAAATTTCATGGGTGCTTTGAATAATGGCGCAGCAAACGCACCACTTTTACAAGGCTATAATAATATTATGAGTGGCTATAAAGCGAGGTATGCGTCAATGTCGCCTGCAGAAAAGAAAGTATTTGCTGCCAATTATCCAAGACTAGCAGCTAAATACGAAATGGAAAACCAAGTGCCGACAGAAGAAGTGATAGTGCAACCAGAGATAGTAAAACAACCTATTCAGCCACAGTATTTACCACAAGTTCCGTTAGGTGCTAATTGGCGACAATACTAAACTGATTTTAGGTATAAAACCAAAATAATAAGTTTGTGTAGATGAACAATAGAGATATAGAATTATTTGCGAAGTTATTTTCAGATGGAATCCCATCTTTTAATACAGCGCAAGTTTCTAGGGAACCGATTGAATTAAAGCATACAGAAATTGAATGTGATAATGGAGTAAAAAAGTTCAATGGTGAAAATTTGGGAAGCCAACTTTTAACAGAATTGACATGGTATTCTAAACAAGTTGTATCAATCAGAGAATCGGACAAAGTTTTTTCTAAGGCACATAAAGCAGAAGAAAAACGACAAGCGCAAATAGTGAAAAAATTAAATAAAGTAATAACAAAGTAGTATGGAAAATTTTATTGAAAATGAAGGAGTAGAGTACCCAACACAGGTAGAACAGGTTCAGCAAGAAGTTGAACAGGTAGAACAACCTGCAGAGGAAACTCAAGAAGTTGAACAACCAGAAAAAGAAGTGGTTGAACAAGCTACCGAAACTATGGTAGAAGAAAAAAAAGACGATGAGCTTATTTTTTTAGACGACCAACCAACAGTAGAAACACCAACATTAGATTTTTCTGAAATATTCGGCGATGAAGTAAAGACAAAAGAGGAAGCTAAAAATTACATTGAAAAAATAAAACAGGCATCTGAAGAAGTATTCGCCAACGATACAGTAAAAGCATTAAACAATTACTTAAAAAATGGCGGTTCTGACGAAAAGAACTTCTTAGATACCAAGCATGCACAGACAACGATAAAAAACAATATCGAGCAATTAAAAACATACGACCCAATAGAAGCGGTTAAGTATGATTTAAAAGCTACGCATGGCTTACAGGATGATGAAATTGAGGAATATATCTCAACTAAAAGTCCGATTGATTTAAAAATTGAAGGCAATAAGCTAAAAAATAATTGGATAGGCGAGTTAAATGAAACGCTACAACAATCAATTCAACAGGAGGTTGATATGATAAAAAGCGTGGAGTTGAAAACTCAACAATTCAATCAGAAAGTTCAGTCGTATATAGGTGACTTAAAAGCAGTTGACAACATTCAGGTGAATGAAAGCGACAAAAAAATGCTTGCAACAACCCTAGCTGACCCTAATAATTTTTTAAGGAAACATTTTCCTTTAGACAAAAATGGACTACCAACTAAAGAGTGGGTAGAAAATGCTCAAAGATTATTAAGCAGACCACGATTAGCTTCTGAACTAAAAACCAAAGTAAACCAAGCTAAAACAGATGGTGGAAAAGAGGTTTTTAACAACCTAAGCAATATTCCAAACAAGCAAGCAACAATTACGTCAGCTAGCAACAGTAAGGATCAAAGCGTAGGTGCAACAGTTTTAAATGCGTTGAGAAACAAGAAAGAAGAAACACAGTACAACTAATTTAAAACAAAACTAAAAACAACAAAATGTCAGTTATTAACGCACCAAATCCGAAGCAGCCGGATAAAATAGTAGACGCGGTCGGCACGTTCGACGAGAGAAATATTTTCAATGCTAACATCAAAAAAGATGAATGGGATCCGATTTTAAAAGAACTAGCAGTTCGCTATACCATCGCAGATGTGTTAGAAAAAATCGGTTCAAATGGCACATACACCAATAAAGAAATTTTTTGGTCAGAGTTAGGTTACTTTAAGAAAAACCAAACTATCGCGAGTTTTACAATCACAACAAATACAGCGGACATCGTTCTTGTAGAAACAGAAAGATATTTTATCCCTATGGATACTATCTCTTTGCCATCAGGCGTACAAGTACAGGTAACAGCTATCGTTGATGATTCACCACAAACAATTACAGTTCAAACTTTGGATGGTTCAAAATTAGTGAACGCAGACTTTGGTGGCAACGAAACACTATACCATATTGGTTCATTTATGAAACAGTGCGGAACTTTACCTGCAGGTCGTTACTTTGCACCGGTTCGTGTTTCTGCAATCGAAACAATTGTACCAACAACAGCAAGATATTGCGTTGATGAAACAAATCAAATGATTTGGTTGGAAGGTGGATTCTGGTATCACAAAGAGCAAATCTTAAAACGCCAGGAACACAAAATAATGAAACAAGGAATGATTCTTTGGGGTAACGGTAACACTACCGCAACTGCCAATGGTACTTCCGGCATTGGATTGGTTCCAACAATTTTTCAGCAAGGTACTGTTGTTACAGACAGCACATCAGTAACGGAAGATAACGTAATCGACTTCTTAGCAGCTTTACGTTACAATGGCGCAGACTACCAATACAACGAATACTTATGTTTGTGTGGGTACAAATACCATACTGCTATCACAAAAGCGTTAAAAGCGTATGTGGTTAACTCGAACTCTGATTCTCGCTATTTCGCAGGAAAAGCAGGTGACTTCGGCTTGGTATTAAAAACGTACAACTTGAACGGTTTAATTGTAACATTCATGGCATCAGGTGCATTAGATGAGCCTGCCACAACAAATGTATCAGGTATTCCAGATACACAAAACATGGGTCTGTACTTAAATATCGGTAAAAACGATCAAGGTCGCGGTATTGAGTTGATTTACAAAAAAATTATGATGTCAGGTGCGGTAGAAAACGAATTGACTTCTTACGCTCCTGGTGTTGCTTCAGTTGCTAATGGTTCTATGGTGGTAACACAAGAACGTTGCAGAACTGAAAACATCACTTCATCTATGATTTTGAAATTGACTTACCGAAACAGTCACGGTATTCACTATTTAGCATAGTTTACAGATTGGTGCTACTAAATTGGTAGCACCAATCATTTTTATAACATTAAATAAATTAAATGAAAAAGAACAATTTTGTTGAGTTTGAAGTTCAAGGCGGTTACGTAGAATTAAATTACTTACGTGACAAGAATAACAGAAAACTTTACGTTGATGTAGAATCAGCACGCGCAGCAGGAGTAGCAAATCCTGAAACATCAGACCGAGTAGTAAGATACTTAGATGGAACACCCATTGGTAAAGTTACTCTTGGCGAGAAAAGTAAAAGGATTTTAAAAGTCCCAAAAGAGGAAACAGCCATAATTGAAGCATTAAGCTGGCATGAGTTTGTTAGTTCAGACTTAAAGCCTAATTCAATGGCTAAAATCACAATGCGCGACCTGTCAAAAGCAGATGAAGGTAAAGCTGAAAACCTACAGAAACAAAAAATTGTCGATTCAGTTTATATTAATTTAGAAGATGAAGAAATTGCAGACTTAGGAGTGCTATTAGGCTATCCTGCAGATGATGCAAATGCTAAATTGAATGTACTAAGAAACTCAAAACCTGACTTGTTCTTGTCTTATTTCACAGAGCCATTGGTAATGAAAGGTGGAAAGTTCTATACAGCAAAATTAACAGAAAAAACAAAGGTAAGTGCCGTTTTAAAACGTGCGGTTTTGGCAAAAGTTGTTACAGTAAGCGCCGGTTCTATTTCTTACGAAGAAGAAGTATTAGGAATTGACTTTAACACAGCCGTTACTAACTTAATGGACACTACTAAACAAGGAAAGTCTAATATTTTACCACTAATTAAACAGAAACTTAGCGCATAATGTCAACATTCACAGCCATAAAGAAAAAGAACGACGAGTTATTTAATGAAACGTTGCCTTTTAACCCTGTGGCAGATGGTTGGGATTATACAGGCGCTTGTTGTTGTGAGATTAAGTTCCAAAAAGGAAATATTAAACTATTTGCACACTCGGAACGTAAAATATTAAAGGTTTATAAAGCTGGTAAAAAAGACAAGTTAGTAGACGTATTCAGGTTACCCAATAATCAATTAGAATTTTTAATCAAAACAAATGGCATTAACTTTAGCTAACACCATAGAAATATTAGACGAGGGTACTAATATGCTAATTACCGATACCACTGTGTATGGCGGTTCAAATGCTGACAGAGATAATGTTTTAATTAATTATTCTGTTTTGGATATGCGTACAGACCCTCCTGTAGATATTACGCCTAATTACGATGCAGAAACGGTTGACAGTATTTTAGTTGCCACAGGACACGATGGGTGGTATAAGATAACAATGTCTTTGACTCCTGCACTATTAGCACCTCCACCAGTTGCCGAACCTGATGAACTTATAAAAGATGAATTAGTTTCAGAGCGATTCTGTATCTGCAAAGCAAAGTTTGCTAAAAAAGTATTTAATTGCCAATGTGGTTGTGAAGATAAAACACAGATACAAGAACTATACTGTTTATCGGCTCAATTGGAAGGAATTGTAGGCGAACAAGGATTGGTTAGCCAAAACGACATGAGAAGTGCTGACATGGCTATTGAGCGATTAAACAAAGAATGTGCATTAGCAAATAAACCATGCTGTTAAATGGGAACACAACCATCTATACAAGACCAAAGAGAAGTGCTTCTCGAATGGGTAGGCAGATTTTATGCTGATTCAGTTGTTTGTCTGAATAACTTTTGTGCAGGATTTCAGCAACCACTTCGTGAGAAGATGGCAAAAGTGCTTTTATTACAACAATCTATTTCACAATCAGAAGGAATTTTATCCGAGCAAGATTTGACCAACTTGTATGATAGGTTGCAATGTCTTATTGGATTATCCATCGACTTAACTATTGAACAATGAAACAGTTACTTTCTATATTATTGCTTGCGGTTTGCTTAGATGCAGGCGCACAATGCTTGAATTGTCCTGGCGGAACTACGGCTCCTGGCGCTGCTGCAGCACCAAGTATAAAATTTCACGGTTACACATCAGAGGTTAAATACTATGATGGAACACGACCAACATGCTACACGCCAACTGCCAATACTTTAAACGGACATTTACAGGGAATAAACGCTACTTTATGTAGTCTTAAATCTGTTATTGATTCACTAAGAGATAACGATAGTTCAGCATTCGCACAAATAGACAGCATTCAGCTAAGAATAGACAGTATAGTTACAGCGTTAGGGCAATTCTATAACACGTCGGTTATCAGTTCCGATTCTTCAGTAAGAATTACTTTATCTACCAATCCAACAACACGAGTAAACACGTTCAATTTAAAGGTTATGGATGATTCGGTTGCTGTTACTGCCTTGAATGGAATTTCCGGTAACGGACAATCTTATAAGCCATTAAAATTAGGCGGAACATTTACCGAGAATACTACTATTACAGGAAACAAAGAGTTTAATATGAACTCTTATATTTTTCGGTTAACACAGAACGACCCAACAACATACCATAGTTTACTTGAGATTAGCCAATTAAAAAACTATACTCAAAATTCCGACTTTTCTACATTTTCAGAAGGATTGAGTGCAAAGAAAACAAGTACAGTAAGCAACGGAACGTTTAATTTATTTACATTACAAAACGCTTTACGTGGACACGATGTAACTCATAAATTAACGATGAGTAATTCTGCTATTATCTTAAAAACAGGTGATACAAGTACAATCGGTTATGGTGA
>JAKPQD010000151.1 GCA_029572965.1 Bacteroidota bacterium
ATATGATATACGTGGGTATAGATTATCACAAATGACCTGTTTTTTATCATATTAGACAAAAATAGATATTTTTGTAAGAGCACTTTCAATTATTATTGTATACAGGAGGGTAATAGGATATGAATGAGAAAGTAAAAAGACCGAACAGGGTTTTCACACCTGAACAAAAGTATTAGATACTAAAAGTCATAAAAGAATAGTTATTATTGTTGTAGCAGCATAATGTGGGTGTACATGTTTCTGAAAAATGAAAGCTCTTTTTTTCTGTTTCTTGCCGGTAAACCCATTAAAATTAGAACCCTTTGTATAAAATACACATATAAATATTGCTAACTATATTTATAACGGCAAAATCCAGATGGCCACTGGATTTACTTATGTGTTTGCTGCCCTTGAACATTTATTGCCGTTGTTTCATGTTTCAAGGACTATTCAGCCACAGTTGCTTCATATCCTACTCTTCATTTAATAGGCTATGCCGGAGTTTACTCTTTTACTCATTTGAAACAAAGGGGGAGAGCGGGATAATATTCTTTCTAATGGGATTTTCCTGCAAAATCCCTTTGATCTTCGTTGACGCTTATGTGATACAGAGCTGAGACACGGAGATTATCATAGAGCCCCCACTTCTATAAAAGGAGTGGGGGATTTTTTACCTTAATTGTTGATGTCTCTATTTATGATAGATGCAAGACTTCAGGTGTAGCATGAATGAGAAAGACAGAACCTTTCAAAGTTGTATGCCCCACATTTTTGACCCTGGGATAAAGGCAAACAGACGGGTGGAAATCTTTTCTCTCGATCCAGTCAGCATAAGCTTTTACACCACAGGAAGGCGTACAATATAATCAAAGGTTAGATACCTTGTGGTAGCTTGGATGCCATCATTTTTTTCCGGGATAGCTTGCGCCCATCTACAATAAATGTACCGTCACCTACGGCATGAATGGTTCGCTTCTCTTTGCGCAAGGTATCAAAGTATGCAAAAACGGCTTCGAGAACAACAATGTTATATTTTTTGATAATGTCGATGACCTTACACTCGATATTGGCGAGGCATTCTTTAATCAATGGCGCTTTTACTATTCTGCCTTTTACAGGCGTTAGCTCAAATTTGGTAAATTTGTCTG
>JAKPQD010000095.1 GCA_029572965.1 Bacteroidota bacterium
TATTTACCACCATAAGGGCTTGTGATAGTTTCAGACATCTTAACAATCAAATCATAAATATTTGCATCAGTGATACCGGAAGCAGCAGCTGTATAGTTTGGTATCTGTGCTTTTATACCTAAGATAGTAGCACCTGTACCCGCTCCTGTTACCAAAGCAGTATCAATTGCAATAGCCACATTTGTTTCTAAAAATGAACGTAATTCAGCGGCAAACCTTGCTGCATCATACATAAACTCTTCAGATACAGGAACCGTATCACCTACCTTTTTAAGTGTAAGTGTATATGTTGCCCATTTAGCTGTAGATTCTGGGAAAGTACCGCCTTCTGCAACGGCAGCTGCTGCTCTTATCGCTGTTGCTGCATCCCAGTCAACGTATCTTACAACGCCGTTTGCATCTTTACCTACAGGTATCTTTGTAAACATATCGTAAATAGTTAATTTGCGATGAGCTAACTGTCCAATATCAGTCAAATCAAGTGCAGCCGGATTATCAACAACTGACGCTCTTAAAGTATCCGCTTTGATAACGAATTCATGTTCGCTACCTTTGTTGGTAACTGATTTTTTTATACCATCCATATTTGCTGCAATAACCTTTTCAAGTGATTCAGCTTTTGTTCCTTTGTTGGTGCTTTCTTTGATTATGTTTACATCTTCAATCAGCGCATCAAATACATCTTTTGATATAACCGGTTCAGGTGTAGGATTAGCAGCCTTAAACGCATCTAAAGCAGCTTTAATTTCGGCTTTTGTTTGCGTAGCCTCAAACGCTCTTTTTTGTGCGGAGTAGGTATCCCTTTGCTCCGGTGTCATTGCGGTTAATCCCGCCTCTGTTTTGTATTCAAACATTTTTTTTAAATTGAATTGTGAAAAATAATTACTGCTTTGTTTTGAGTGCCGGGATACGGCGGCTCTATATTATCTGAGGTGGTTGTGCCGGTCTCATATTTTTGCAAAACTGGAGTAGCATCATTACTGCCCTTTATTACCATGCTGCCTTCATTTATTATCTTAGCCTCCTCTACTCCGAAAAAATACCCTTGTTCAATAGCGATATCTTTATTCGCTATTTCATTAATACGCAAATCCCAATATGCTTTATATGTTGCATCTTCTGCGTTTTCGCTATTCATAGCAAGTTTAATATTTACGTATTGCATACGTACTGAATTTTGAACCTGCCTTTTATTATTAATAATATCAAGCGCATCCACATTAGTGATTCTTGATTTATTAATTTCAAAAATTAAAGCCTCTGTATTCCCAGTGTATTCCTTTCCAACAAATGACCACGGAACTGTTTTAACTATCATACTAACATCTTCTGGCCATGCGATAATATCACCAATCTCCAAATCGTGGTTTGTTACGTAATATATTTTACCTGCCTGATCACTTACGCTTCTTTTCCATATACCTGGGAAATGGCAATCGTCATGGTGATCTAAATAGTTTGTGGTATTTATCACAGGATAAATAAAGCCGTCTTTCATTTGCGGAAAACCTTTTATAGTATCATCTTTAATTGCAGGTAAAAAGCTATTAAATCCAGTCCCTTTAGTATAAGATTTTTGTATTTGCGCCTTTTTTAATGTAATTATTTTTTCAACATTTTTACGCAACTCTAAAAAAACTTGCTCTTTGGTAGCAAATTTCTTATCTGGGAATTGTTTACATACTATCATTTTTTTATAATTTTGCCTGATTTAACTGCTTTCTTTTTATCCGATTCCAACTTTTTAATTTGTTCCGGTGTTAACTGTGCCATTTATTGTAAAGTTTGTGTTCAAAAATTTGTTTATCTCTTCAATAGGAACTCCGTTTTTAACTAATATTTGAAACGTTTGGGCCTGCGTATTTTTAGTTTGCGCCCTGTCTTTCTCAAATACCTGCATGAATGGCAAATGGCTCCAATCAATTACAATACGTTTATTTTTATCGGTATAACCAAACCTGTTACTGAATGCCTGAAAAAAGTCATTACCCTTTGGCTGTAAAGTATAACTAACGTGGGCCGCTCTGGCCTTCTCCTGATTCTCGTATGTGCTACTGTTGTATGCCTCAAGTACATCCTTTGGGATGCCGTACATTGAACCGATAATGAAGTAAGCGTTTAGGTATGCTTCATGCAATTGTAGGCTTCTTTTATCTTCAACAAAACGCTTAATATCAATCAATGACTTAACGGCGTGTACCGACTTGCGCCCGTTCATCTTTTGTTCAATACTTTCTTTCTCAGGTTCGCTAAGTGGAATTTTTGACACATCGTTTGGATCGGCTTTACCTGCAACCATAAACTTACCGGAAAACCTTACATTCACATTCTCGGCATCCAATGCGGCATCTGAATTACTGATTACCTTATACAGTGCATCAATACGGCTGCTACCCTTTAACCAATTGCCGGTACCATTCGTTAAATCTGAAACAGTGATAATTTTGCTGATAGGTATTTTTATTGATTCGCCGTTATCGTAACGGTAATCAATTGTAAGTTTATTAAGCTCGGCAACGGCTGACTTAGATAACATCAATTTATCCTTGCAATATGTAGCTTCATTAGGGAAATACATTTTGCCTGGCGATAAAAAATAAAGTTTGTTGTAATTTGTATCTCCGATATTACTATCGGTGTAGCAGTATGAATTACCCAACATCGTCCAAAACATAAAATCCCATAAAAACTGATTGCCCGATTGAAACGGGTTCGGGTTTTTGAATAAATCCAAAACCGGATCTTCAATAATTTGTTTATCGCCTTTGTAGACCTGCACTTTACCCAACGAAAAAAGGTCGCATTGTAATGCAACCACCTTTAACATTGCCGGGTTTTTTAAAACCGCATCAAGTTTTTTAATTTCAGAATCGTAATCATTGAATTGAGGGGATATAAAGGAATTGGATAAAATATACATTCCG
>JAKPQD010000152.1 GCA_029572965.1 Bacteroidota bacterium
CCCATATTGTCAAAGCTCTTTGTTAATCATCGTTTGCGATCTTAACTGTTTTCCAATATCGGTAGTTTACAAAAAAACAGACAAACGAACCTTGAACCAGATCAACCAGGTTTGTTTACAAATTTTCTAAGTCCTCTAGTCGTAAGTCTATCTAAAGTACTATCTAATATATATCCAACTAAAAAATCATGCCTGTAATTGCCATCTGATGTGTGTTTTCGAGATAAGCACTGTTTTCAAACATCAATAAAAGTGTTCTCAAACATCAATAGTTGTGTTTTCAAACATCAATAAAAGTGTTCTCAAACATCAATAGTTCCTTGTTGATTTTGTTGAAAAAACCTAATTACTGAAACACCCTTTATCATTAGTTTGTTTTGTGTTAGAGTTTGTCGATAATTTGAAACTGGTGTTTTTTAAAAGTGGGGGTCAAATGGAACGCGAAAATGTTAAGCAGAACATAAATTTTCTGGAATATCCTCTTTGGTTTCAAGACGAAATCGTTGCATCAAACACCGAACAGGGCATGATTTGGAAAGATCGAGAGGGTTATGTTTATAAAGCAGGTTATAAACCGCCTGTTAAGACTGATGCAATTTTTTTGTTATACCTTTTGATGCAAAGCCAGCGGCAAAATTATGGTCAGGAGCTTTCTTTAACACGTTATCAAATTCTTCGAGATTGTGGTTTGGCTGTTAATGCCCAATGGTATAACCGTTTAGAAGACAGTTTGGAACGCTGGAAAATGGTTGGTATAAAGTTCGTTGGCACTTTTTATGATGGTGAAATTTATAGCGCCATCAACTTCGGTATTATTGATTCCTGGTCTATACATGAAAAAACAAAGGAGCTGAAAGTTACTTTTTCTCCATCCTTTATCAAAATGATGCTGGGCAAAGGATTTTTCAAATATATCAACTTTGCTGAGTTCAAGAAACTACGTTCGCCACTTGCCACCAGATTATATGAAATCCTTTGTAAGTCTTTTTATGGTCGAGATACCTGGGAAATCAGTGCTGCCAAAATGGCTGAAAAGATCCCCATGAAAGAACGCTATCCCGCTCACATCGTTCCAAAAATCAAAACCGCCATAAACCGCATTAACAAATGCTCTGATACAAAATTTCTGCTTGAAACTAGAAAGCTGGATCACGGCCAGACTATTCTTTGTTTCACAAAAACTGTTGCTGAGAAAGCCTTGCTGCCGTTTAATCAGCCG
>JAKPQD010000134.1 GCA_029572965.1 Bacteroidota bacterium
TGAATCATCAGAAAGGTAGGTCTTTGCAGTTATAACAATATCAGCATTGGGAACATTTACCATTGCCTTAAGGGGAACAAATACCTTCGCAATCCCTTTTTCATTTACCTTTGCCTTGCCCGTAGCGATAGTAGTTGCTGCCGGGTTGTACTCATCATATTCATCGTAGTAGTACAACTGTGTAGAAAACGAATAATCTGTATATGTTTCACTTCTGTATACAACCGGTGTTAACGAAACCGTATATTCAACATCATTGTTAACCGGCGCGCCAAACAGGTACCATCCAAACACATCCATTGCAAGCAGCTCACCCCAATGATATTGTAATTTTCCGGGAATAATCTTCATCTCGGCTTTTGCAGGCTTAAACTCCTCAACCTGAAAAGTAATGCTATTGTCAAACGTATAATCTTTATTTTTGGTCGTAACATCAATGCGATAGTATCCTGTAGGATAGTTACCCTTTATTGGTATTTCCCACTGTACCCCACCTGTTTGCGATAGTGGCTTTGTGTATGATTCAATCTCCTCGTCACGAGAATTATACACTGTGACAACAATATCTTTTACAGGAGATAACGGTGGATATAAACTCCACCGGTCATTGTTTCTGTATCTGAAAATCCCTTTAACATGAACTATCTCACCTGGTTTATAAAGATAGCGGTCGGTAAAAAGGTGCATCTGAGGTTTATCTATAGAGTAACTTGAGCCATAATATTTTTCAGGCAGCGGTATCGTAGAATTGCTATAGTCTTCGTCATAATATGAACTATTGCCCATGCTATAGTAAAAAACGCTCTGCTCATGCTTTATTGCATACAAAGTGCACCCTGTGTTTTTTATTATTACCACACCTTTTTTGTCAGTTTTACCAACGGGGCTGTCGCCTGTGCAATACACAGAGGCATTTTGTAAAGGCGTGTTATGAAGCAAACTGCGTACATGGACAAAAACATTATGTTTAGTTTTTTTTACCGTCACCCCAATATCCGAAAACTGCATAACGCCATGAAATGTGTTAGACCTACTGTTATAGGGATTTTCCATAGAAGGTGTAATCTCATACACAAAAAATCCATGGTTATCGGCATGGAGTTTTGAAAAATCAAACTTAACGGTTTTATAAACATCCCATGACCAGTTGACAGTATAATGTTTAACCGTTGCAAACTCATTAAAATATTTTTTAGGATTTTCCAAATACTTTTTGACGTCCTTTTCATCAGCAAGGGAACAATATTTACAGCTAAACGATGATACATTAACCATATGCATTGGAATAATTTTTTCCATGTAGCTTTCCACCAGCATATAGCTTTCAGGGCATGAAAAGTGCGAAAATGCATGCTCAAAGGTAATCTCCTCAACAATAGATTCATCCAGGGTTTGTCCATAAATATCCTGA
>JAKPQD010000157.1 GCA_029572965.1 Bacteroidota bacterium
CTTTACTCCAAGGCTTAATAGCCCTGCAGCTAAGCGGTAAACCTCAGTCCGTGTTTGGGCATACGATGTTGGTTCGTACCTATCGGTTACTTTCTCCCAAATGTAAGGGTTGTCGGAAAACTTACTTACGCTCTCCTCAAATAGATCGATTATTGTTTTCATCTGTTTAATTTTTTTCCACCAATAGTGATGGCAAAATTAAAAAAATATGTTTTGCAACATACACCAGTAATAAAAATCGAGTTTTGTATTTTTGGGGAATGGAAAAGCGGAATATTTTCGACCTATCGTTTTGTACCCTTTGCCCACACGAATGTGGTGTAAACAGGTACACCCAAACCGGTTATTGTAATGTTGGTGCAAAACCAATGGTATCGTCAATTTTCCCCCACAAGGGCGAGGAGCCTGTAATATCAGGGGAAAAGGGAATTTGCAACGTTTTTTTTGCCCACTGCAACCTGCAATGCATTTTTTGCCAAAACCACCAAATAAGTAGGAATGGCAAGCATGGCAAAAACTGGTTAACCGATACTAAAATTATTGTTGATGACATAAAAAGCCTACTCGATTCGGGTATTGGAATAGTTGGCTTTGTTTCGCCTTCGCACCAAGTGGCCCAAATGGTTGATATTGTGAATTCCCTGAATAAATCGGGCTATAAGCCAATTATCGTATTCAACTCAAATGGGTACGACAAGGTTGAAACCTTAAAAATGCTTGAGGGCATAGTTGACGTTTACTTACCCGATTTAAAATATTACGACAGCGCACTATCGTTAAAGTTCTCAAGGGTATCGGACTATTTTGTGGTAGCCTCAAAAGCCATTAAAGAAATGTACCGACAAAAGGGTTCTACCCTAATCCTAAACAACGAGGGTTTAGTGGATTTTGGATTAATTATCAGACATTTAGTGCTTCCTGGCCATGCCAATGACAGCATTAATCTCCTCAACTTTCTTGCGGAGGAGGTTTCAACAAAACTATACATCTCTCTCATGTCGCAGTACTATCCTCCAGCAGGACTTTCATTGCCAAATGAACTAAACCAACATGTGGGTATAGAGGAGTACAAAAAAGTTATTGAAGTATTGGAGAATCTAGGGTTCAGAGGATGGATTCAGGATATTGAAAGCAACCAGTCTTACCGTCCCGATTTTGAAAGTAGCACACCTTTTTCCGAATAAACCAACCTAAATTGATTAAAAATCAACAACTTTGATTAATGTTTTAGCATTAAATTTTGATTTATTAAAAAATTGTGTTTATATTGCACTAAAATTAACCTTTAACCTGGAATCCCTATGAAAAGAGTTATACTATTTATAGTGCTGGCAGCTTTTGTTGGTACCGGTTGCAAGTACTTTAATAAAAATAAAAAGGTTGACCCTATTGCCCTGCAAAAAGCAAAAGAGGATAGCATAGCAAAAGCAAAAGCCTTTGAGGAAGAGCAAAAAAGAATTGCTGAGGAGCAAGCTAAACAGGAAGAAATGCGGAAACAGCAAGAATATGAAAACACATACCGTTTCCACGTAATTATTGGCAGCTTTAAGGTTCCCTCAAATGCCACTGCATGGGAGGAGGAGGTTCATAAAATGGGTTTCAGCAAAACTAAAATACTTGATTCCCCAAATGGTTTTAAACTAGTTTCAATTGGTCAGTACGACACGTATAGCAAGGCTTTCAACGAAATTGAGCGCATTAACTACGAACGCCTCGACGAACCCATGGAGATGTGGGTTTACGAAAACAAGTAGATATTAATTAAGCGATGGAGAAACCGCCACTTTTTGGCGGTTTTTTATTTTATTGACAAAAAATGTATTTGGTTTAAGCTATTTTGATTTTATTTGCTGCACAAAACAAACTAAATCTAATTTATAAACCCAATGGAAAAGATTCGACAAACACTGCGCGATCATGCCTGGGCACGTTGGACAGCCCTGGCAGTTGTAGCTTTTACCATGCTAACCGGTTACTACTTAACCGATGTGATGGCCCCGCTCAAAGGACTTTTAGAACAACAACT
>JAKPQD010000160.1 GCA_029572965.1 Bacteroidota bacterium
ACCGCAGTATTTTTTTTACAATCCTTTTGGTAGTGAGAACTTATATCTATACTGGCTAAATACAACATAGAAATTTGTATTCAGCCATTTTTTCTTCATCTTAAGACAATATAATCCAAATTTTCCGTCTGGCAAGTTGGCTGAAAAATGGCTGCTTTTGTTAAGCCATTCTTCATAACTTACCAGTTTTAAGTATATTACTTAAACCTCAATAGGTGTTTACCATCCTATAAATCCATCTTAATAGCTCCCGAATTTATGTCAAGCAAGAAATAAAATTTTGGAGCGTTTTGACTTTGGTGAGTTTTGACTCTAAACCGATTCTTCTGTGGTTTGCAACGAGATGCAGAGGTAACAGGTAATTTATCTTTTGTCCGATACTATCAAAGCGGGGGAGTTTTGACTCTAAACCGATCCTGTTGTGGTTTGCAACGAGATGCAGAGGTAACAGGAAATTTTGTTCGCTGTCTTCAGCTGTCAAAGCTGGGGAGTTTTGACTCTAAACCGATTCTTATGTGGTTTGCAACGAGATGCAGAGGTAACAGGTAATTTATCCTTTGTCCGATACTGTCAAAGCTGAAGCTCGGTTTAGAGTTAAAACAGAAATTTGTCGCGAAGTTTCTATCTCTGAACAATTCCAACCCAGCCCTGCAAATGAGAAAAAAATATCTTCTTTCACGATTGTGGAAATTGAGGGGTTGGTTTAACTCGGTTGCTTGTGTGCGGAATTCTTGTTTTAACTCACAATTTTGAGGTTTGGAGACCATTTGTAGTGTGGATGTAAGTGTTTGCAATTTGTGGGAGGTGGTTTCTGTGAAGGCAGTGGCAAAATTGTAAGTCAAAACAAGCTGAGGTGTTAAAACAAAAATTCGTCGCGAAGTTTCTATTTCTGCACAATTCCAACCCTTCCCTGCTGATGAGAAAAAAATATCTTCTTTCACGATTGTGGAATTTGAGGGATTGGCGAAATTTGGTTGCCTGTGTGCAGAATTCTTGTTTTAACTCACAATTTTGAAATGAGGAGGCAAATTGCAGTGCGGTTGTAAGTTTTTTTGAGTTTGTGGATTGTGGTTACAGAGAAGGCAGTGGCAAAATTGTAAGTCAAAACAAGCATCGGGTTGTGGTTTCAGAGATGGCAGTGGCAAAATTGTAAGACAAAACAAGCTGGAGACCAGAAAATACTTGGTTGCCAGTGTTGTGGATGGCAATAAAAAATGTTACGAGTTGGCAGTCAAAACAAGCTGAAAACAAAAAGCCCCCGGAAAAAAAACGGGGGCTTGGATAATTTGTATGCCGCAAGCTGACCTATTATGTTCAGCTTGCAGCAGGAGTTTTATTTTTTAGACCTATCCGGAATGTCAGTATTTACAGGGTTAGGATTTAACATATCTACAACATTAGGGTTCAGATTGGAATTGCGGTAAGAAGAAACCGCCACCACTTTGAAGAATTTTTTATTTACTCCGGTTGTAGCGAAGGTATAGCTACGATTTGGTTCTTGAACGATAGCGGGGGTTTGTTCAGGGAAGTTATAAGGATCATCGGACATATAGATTCTATACGCTTGAGCGTTTGTTACCTGCTCCCAGCTTAGCTGAACTCCTGAAACGGTAGAAGTTATGGAAACAATAGGCACACCTACTACTACAGGTGTGGCAGAAGTAACAGCAAACATAGTAAGAGGGAATGCAGTTGCTGTATAGGCAGTAAGTCCGGAAGCTGCAGGATCTTGAGGGTTGATAACAACCGAGTCGCTATACATATACCTTGTCCGATAATTCGTACCTCCCAGATTATGAGTGTAGAA
>JAKPQD010000168.1 GCA_029572965.1 Bacteroidota bacterium
GACCGCACGACCGCACGACCGCAAGACCGCAAGACCTCAAGACCGCACGACCGCAAGACCTCAAGACCGCACGACAATGTATTATATGCCATAGTTACCGGCCCGATGGACACGTGACAACTATCAAATGATAGCTTTGAACAAAGATTACAAAATTGTTAAATTACAAATCCTTATTATTTCTAATCCTTGATTTATATAGTTTCGCCTGACTAACTAACAAATACTTTATTTCGTCTTGAGATATAGAATTCAATGAAGAAAATCTCCCATTATAAAACAATAGTCATTTCGGATGTCCATTTGGGTACAAAAAATTCTAAAGCGAAAGAGCTATCAAAATTTCTTAAATATTACACCTGTGACAAGCTTATTCTAAATGGAGATATTATTGATGGCTGGAGACTGCAAAATTCCGGTAAATGGGAAAAGCAACATACAAATCTTTTAAAACTGCTGATTAAAATCATTGATAAACAAAAGACTCAAGTAATATATGTACGAGGAAACCATGATGATTTCCTTGATAAAATTCTTCCTTATACCTTTAAACGATTATCAATTTTAAGAGAATATTACCATCACAGTCACAATAAAAAATACCTCGTAATACATGGGGATATTTTTGACCATATTACAACTAATATGAGATGGTTGGCCAAATTAGGAGATCTTGGATATATCTTCTTACTCTGGGTAAATAAAATATATAACAACCGTAGATTAAAACAGGGTAAATCATATTACTCAATTTCTAAGGTAATAAAGCACAAAGTTAAGAAAGCGGTCTCCTATATCTCAGGTTTTGAGGATGCAATTACAAAACTGGCTCTTTCTCGTAATTGTGAAGGAGTAATTTGTGGACATATCCACCAGCCAGCTATAATTCAGGGTGAAAGAGTACTTTATTTGAATTCCGGAGACTGGGTAGAATCATTAAGTGCATTAGTTGAAAATTATAATGGAAAATGGGACATCTTATACTTCAATGAACTTAATATTTAATATCACCGATAATAGTAATTAATACTACGAGCGCCGTATCCTCCTTGCACCGGGACAGATTTGTGATCCCGGCCGCATATCGCGAGCCGTGTTATTTTTCCCACGTACCACGCCCAAACAAATAGCAAATAACGTGTTTAACCCTAAAGATAAACATTTTTATTTTTCAACTGAAAACCTTTGCTCACATCATTTAATATTTTTTAAGGCGTTCGCGGGCTGGTAAAGCCGGGTTCAATTGAAAGAAAAATCGCGGTTTACAGTCACGGGTTAGGATCCTGTCGCGGCACGCGGCCAAGCACGGGGCACAGGGCGCATGGAGCAGAGACATGTCTTGCAGGTCTCTTACAATGAGGCCTTTGTGGTGTTATTGGGTTTGGTATGCCTGTAAAATCCTGTGCTTTTAAAATGGCTTCGTGCTTGGTGCATTTCTCCTGGTACATTATAAAATCAATCACATCTAAGCTTTTGCCATGCGTGGGACAATTGGAACTAAAGTAATATGCTGTGTGTGTTTTGTAGTAAACCTGAAAACTCGGGGTTTTATCTTCATGGAAAGGGCAGTTCATACGCATGTGCTTATCTGGTTTTAAACCATATTTGGCCAGTACCTGTGCCATCGTAAGCCGTTGTTTTATCTATTGTATTTCCATGACGAAAAAAATTTCAAAAATTCTTTTTAGAACAAATATGTTCCAAAAATATAATATCTGTTTTTAACTTCCAAATGAATTATTATTTGATTAGACAACATTTGTTTTGTATTTTTGTGGTTACATTGATTTTACAGTACTAAAAAATACATTTATGTTGTTCGGAGACAGACTTTCTGAGATTAGAAAGAAGAAAAAAATATCGCAGGACGACCTTGCTAAAAAAATCGGGGTTCATGCTCCTGTGATTGGAAGGTACGAGAGAAGCGAGGTAAAACCTTCTATTGAAGTGGCTGTTAAAATTGCTGAAGCTTTAAATGTTTCTTTGGACTATCTTGTAGGCAGTACCGATTTAATATTGGAAAAAGGTATTGTGAACCGTATCCAGAACATCCAGAAGCTTAGCGAGGAAGACAAGGGGCATTTGTTTGCCCTGATGGATGCATTTTTATTAAAATGCAATATTCAAAGTAATTTGGCTGTTTAACCAGTTAAAACAAGTAACATGAACGTACAAGCACAAAAAGCAATTATTATAGAGCAGTTTAAGCAGGTAGACGATGTAAACCTTATTAAGGCTATAAAAAACATGCTCGATTATGCTTTAAAGAAAGAAAAGGAAAGCAATGACATTCCGGAAGCCCACCAAAAACTGGTAATGGAACGCTTTGAAAAGATAAGAAAAAACCCTGAAAGGCTTTTGGATTGGGACGAAGCTAAAAAAACGCTCAAAGCCTGATGAAAAAGTACAAAGTAAAAATTGAACCGGAAGCTCTTGCCGATATTCAGGAAATTACCGACTGGTACAACGAAGCTCAGGCAGGTCTTGGCAAAAGGTTCCAGAATACAGCAATTAAGCAGATTAACTCCCTGAATAAAGACCCTCAGATTTACGCCATCCGTTATAAGGAAATTCGCTGTGTGGTTATTAAGAAATTCCCATACATGGCTCATTTCTACATTAACGATGAAAACAACACCGTTGAAGTTTTAGCCGTAATCAGTACCGACAGGAACCCAAAAATCTGGAAAGAAAAAACAAGTAAACACTAATAATCAGAAAGCCCGGAACTTTTCAGAACCGGGCTTCTATGTAAAGTAGGGTTTGGTGAATAAGTCATTCCGTTTTTACAAATACTAATTCATTTTGGTACCGGATAAAAATATCTGGTATCGAAAAAAGTGATGATAACGGCTCCGTGATCTCAACCTCCGGGTAATAACCATTCAGCCTCCTGTATGCTTCTACCTGTTTCTTTAAATCGCTTCCCTCGTTATAAGCTTCCCAGCTTAATGTATTGATCCTTGCATAACCATTTTGCATTCTTACTCCCAACTTTGCACCAAATTCAACTTGTGCTTTATCCTTTCCCCGAACTATGGGTCTTACATATGGCTGGTATATGTTAACTATCCGGTTTTCAATACTATGAGTGTGTTCATTGTACATTTGTGCCTGCTGTGAGTATATGTGTTG
>JAKPQD010000176.1 GCA_029572965.1 Bacteroidota bacterium
CCAGCTTATTTTATTGTTAATCAACACTTTATTAATTATTCAGCAGACTATTTAATTTCATATTTAAAAGTAATCGGTTTCGGAATTGTCATAAAGTAAACCATCACAATTAAAGTAACAAATGCAGTCATTAAAAATGCAATTTTTGCTCCTAACCAAAACCAAATAAATCCTGTTAGTGAACTTGCTATCATAGTACAAATGCTTTGCAATCCAGTAAATGTTCCTATTGCAGTTGCGGTGTCTTTTTTATGAGTAATATTTGAAATCCAAGCTTTTGAAATTCCTTCTGTTGCAGAGGCATAAATCCCATAAAGAAAAAACAATCCAAAAAAGAAATACAGGTTTGTGTTCATTGACATACCGAAATAAACTATCGCAAATAAAGCAAGACCGATGATGAAAATTGTTTTTAGCCCAACCTTATCCGCTAAAATGCCAAGTGGAAAAGCAAACAAAGCGTAAATAAGATTGTAGAAAATATAAACTCCTATTACCATTGTATCATTAAGCCCTGCTTGTTTTGCTTGGAGTAAAAGAAAAACATCTGAACTGTTGAACAATGTAAAAATCAAAAGTCCAATTACAACTTTTCTATATTCAGGTGAACTTAGTTTCCAGTATTTTAAGAATGAAAAGAAAGGTGTTTTTACTTTTAAACTTTGCTTATCTGTATTTTTGTCCTTAAGGAAGAATGATGATAGCACTGCCAATAGTCCAGGAACAAATGCTATAAAAAATAGTGTTTTATAGTCTTGAGGGAAATAAAACAAATAGAGCAAAGCTAATGATGGCCCTATAACTGCTCCTAAAGTATCCATCGAACGGTGAAATCCAAAGATTTTACCCTTTGTTTGTGGTGTTGCTTCGTCAGAAAGAATGGCATCTCTTGCCCCTGTCCGAATCCCTTTTCCAAAACGGTCAATCGTGCGTGAAAAAAAAATCCAAAGAGGAAAAATAAAAATTGCCATCATTGGTTTCGAAATTGCACTGAATGCATAACCAATTTGTACAAAAGGAACTCGTTTGCCCGAAATATCGGAAAGTTTCCCAAAGTAGCCTTTACTAAGTCCTGCTGTTGCTTCGGCAACACCTTCAAGTATCCCGATTAGGACAATAGAAAACCCTATTGTCTTTAAATAAATTGGCATAATTGGATACAGCATTTCGCTTGCCGTGTCTGTAAATAGACTAACCAATGATAAAATCCAAACTGTTTTTGTAATATATTTCAACCTATTTTATTGTTTTTCATTAAGTTTAAATAGTAGTACTTTCGTTTTTTAGGGTTGCACATAACGTAACGGTTGGCGGTATGAAAAGTTGCCAATTGCGGGCGATTTCCTATCAAGTTACACAAAAGTTGAAGCGGGCTACCTGCCGTTTTTATTTTCAATCTGTTTTAATATATCATTCATTATCTCTATTTGTTTTTTTTGCAACTCCAAAAGTTCTTGCTGTTGGTCCATACTAAAATGGTCTATTTTTTCATGAAGAGTCCTTATTTCTAATTCCGATTTTAGGTTTATCATGTAATCTTTCTTAGCCCTATCCCTATCTTTTTCTTCCTGTCGATTCTGACTCATCATAATCACCGGAGCTTGTAACGCTGCTAAACATGACAAAATTAGATTTAAGAGTATAAATGGATAAGGGTCAAACCCTTTATTGACAAGCCAAAATATATTGATAGAAATCCAAATAAAAATAAAAACGCCAAACGATATAATAAATGTCCAGCTGCCACCAAATGAAGCAACTTTGTCAGCAATTCGTTGTCCTGTAGTTAAAATCTGCTTTTTTTCACCGTCAATTTTGTCCGTTAATGTATTATTGTTATTCAATGAAGTCAATACTGTCTTTTCAAGTTCTGTCAGTTCTCCAATTTCTTTAACAAGATAATCCGAAATAGCTTTTTCTCTATACTTGTTTAGTTCACTAATAGAAAGATAGCTCTCATGAGTAAATTGATGATTTTCTCTTTGTATTAAATCCAATATTGAATGTCTGATAGTTTTAGCCGAAACTTTTTCAGAAATCGGAAATTCTATGTTTGAAATATCACTACGAAATGTTTTCATCATGTATGTCTCTTTTATAAAATGACAGGTAACGTAAAAGTGTTTTATTCATTGTCCCTTTACAAATATAGCAAGAGAGAAACAAATCTCACTGTATAATTCATTCTTTTTAAATGGATAACGGGAATAATGAATAAAATATTGTTGGACTGTGCCGCCCGGCTATGGGCATTCTTTTGTGTCGTTTCTTCGTGTTAGCACAATGACAAGTTTTGGGGAGCTTTTTCTTTCGCTGTTTTGGTCTTCATAATCTCTGTTTCGTCGGGGTTCCTTTCTATAGGGGCACAGCTAACCCTTAAAGGGTTTTTACAACCTTCTTTTTGTGATCTGTATCCGGTCAAAGAACGTTTGGTGGAACCATTACCTCACATTTTTATTCCGCTTGCCACGAGCATCACAGACTTCAGCCTGCCTGTCTTACATTTAGGGCACATATACGGATCGTGACCCGTAAGTTCCCGCCATACTTCCCGGGCAGTTATTCCCTCCAACACCGGTAGGAAAGTGGTTTTTCCTATCAATTCAAAACAAGCAGAAAGTTTTGCTTTCATATTACACAGGGCCATAAAACCAAAGTACCTCACTTTGTAAAATCCACATGGCAGAACATGTTGCAAAAAGCGCCTGATAAACTCATCGGCTTCCAGGGTAATCCGTTTGCTCAATCCGCCTGCTTGGTTGTCTTTATAAGAGAAGGTGACTTTATTCTCTTTATACGCAAGCAGCCTGTTGTTGCTTAGGGCCACCCGGTGACTATAATGCCCCAGGTACTGAATAAGGTTTTTGTGTTTTGAAAAAGGTTTTTCACAATACACAACCCATTTCTTTTTATAGCATGCCTCTTTGATCGGTTTAAAGGTTTCCAATTTTTCTGGGAGCCTGATTTCTCCGGCGGTAACGGCCTGCTCCAATAACCGGCACAGAATACCCCGAAACACACAGCTCAATACCTTAACCGGAACGTAGAACTTTTTTCCTGAGGCTATCCATTCCGTCATATCTTCCGAAAGTCCTCCCGAAGGCACCATCATATGAATGTGCGGATGATATACCAGGGTTTGACCCCAGGTATGCAAAAGGGCAACGGCCCCGGCTTGTACTCCCAGGTATTTTGATTGACTGGCACATTGCAACAAAGCTTTTCCTGTCGCTTTAAATAATAATCCGTAGGCCACTTGCTGGTTTATATAAAACAGTTGGTATAAGCACGAAGGGATGGTGAATACAATATGAAAGTGAGGAACCGGTGGTAAATTGGAAGCTACTTTGTCTACCCATTGTGCCGTCTTGATGAGTTGGCACTTGGGACAGTGTCTGTTCCGGCATGAGTTATACGATTGTCTGGTATAGCCGCATGCTTCGCAGCGATCTGTGTGTCCTCCCA
>JAKPQD010000190.1 GCA_029572965.1 Bacteroidota bacterium
TTTTACCAGTTTATACTCTTGAACGACTAAGAGCCACTTACTGGTTAATACTTGTTTTATTGCTTTGGTCATATGATAACAGTTTACAAACTGTTACCGAAATTGTGAAGAATTACACGTAGGAGGGCCTGCCCGCCCTGCCTACCGGCAGGCAGGCGAACAGGCGGGGCTTCGTTCAGAATGACCGTTTGTAATAACCACTTATTTTTTTCTCTGAATAACTTTTTTTACTGCTTCTTTTATGGCATTTTTTCCCATCCCGAATGCTTCAATTAATTCATTAGGATCACCCGATTCGCCAAACTTATCTTTCATGCCAATAAATTCAATAGGCACAGGATAATTTTCAGCCAAAACTTCGGCAATCGCCGATCCCATTCCACTCATTACTTGATGATCTTCAACAGTCACAATTGCGCCACATTTTTTTGCTGCCTCAATAATTGTTTTTTTATCCATTGGCTTAATCGTATGATTATTAATTACCATTGCTTCAATCCCCTCTTTGGCTAATTCTTCCGCTGCTAAAAGAGCATTATGAAGCAAAGGTCCGCAACCAATAATAGCAACATCTTTTCCTTCGCGAAAAACCAAAGCTTTGCCAATTTCAAATGGGGTATCTTCGGTTGTCATAATGGGTGTTTTTTCCCGAGCAAATCTTAAATAAACCGGACCAACATATTCGGCTGCGGCTAATGTCGCTTTTTTAGTTTCTATTGCATCGCAAGGTGCAATCACTACTAAATTAGGAATGCAACGCGTAATAGCAATATCTTCAAGGCCTTGATGAGTGGCGCCATCAGGACCAACAGAAACACCAGCATGAGCGCCAGTAATTTTTACATTGGCATTAGAATAGCAAACACTTACGCGCAATTGATCCCAATTGCGACCCGGACAAAATACAGCATAAGTAGAAACAAAGGGAATTTTGCCAGCCATAGCCATCCCAGCGGCTAATCCCATCATATTTTGTTCGGCAATGCCTGTTTCAACAAATCGATCCGGGAAAGCTTTTTGAAACATTGCTGAACGAGTTGAATCAGAAATATCAGCGCAAAGAGCAACAACTCGTGAATCTTTTTGACCAGCCAAAACTAAGCCTTCGCCATAACCATCACGCGTTGGTTTTTGCTCAACATCAGGATCAAAAATTTTAGGATTTAATTTTAAATTTTTATTAATCATAGATTTTATTTTTTATTCTGCTTCACTAGAAATTCGACCTTGAAGAGTGCGCAGTTCTTTAAGCGCTTTTAATGCCTCTTCTTGATTAGGCGCTTTGCCATGCCATTCTGGTTTCCATTCCATAAAATTAACTCCCTTACCGGGAATCGTATGACAAATAATCATCACGGGTTCTTCATAAATTGATTTAGCGTGTTCAATGGCATCAATAATAGCCGGAATGTTATGACCATCAATTTCTAACACATGCCAACCAAAAGCTTCGTATTTCTCTTTTAGAGGTTCCAAAGGCATTACATCTTCAGTAAAACCATCAATTTGAATATTGTTGCGATCCATCAAAAAAGTAAGATTATCTAATTTATGTTTGCCAGCAAACATTGCCGCTTCCCAGGTTTGACCTTCCTGTTGTTCACCATCTCCTGCAATACAATAAACCTGCCATTTTTTATGATCCATTTTAGCCGCATAAGCCAAGCCAACAGCAATAGAAGAACCTTGAGACAATGGTCCAGAACTATTATCAATACCTGGTAGAATTCCAGCATGTGGGTGGCCTTGTAGGCGACTGCCAAATTTTCTTAAAGTTTTTAATTCTTCAACTGGGAAAAAGCCGGCACGAGCTAATGCTGCATAATGGATAGGACAAATATGGCCATTTGATAAAATAACGCGATCGCGGTCTTCCCAATTAGGATTTTTAGGATCCACATTAAGAATCCCACTGAAATATAAAGCAGTAAACACATCAGCCATTCCCAGAGGACCAGCTGAATGACCTGATTTTGCTTCTAAAAGCATTTCAATGACGTCGCAACGTAATTGCGCTGCCATTTCATTTAATTCTTTAAGTTTTTTATCTGTTATAAGCATAATATTAAAGATAAAAATTAAATAATTTAAATCTCAAATTTTTAAAATTAATAAATTTTGCTTTGCGATTTGAAATCTTGAGATTTAA
>JAKPQD010000223.1 GCA_029572965.1 Bacteroidota bacterium
CTTTAATGTTGGCCGTGGAACTGATTTCCCTTTTCAAACTTATGGACATCCTCAGTTTGAGTTGAAGAATTTTTCATATATCCCACAATGCAAGAAAGGAACAATGACTCTGCATTGTGACACCCTGTGCTATGGGGAAGATTTAAGGAGTGTTTTTTGCAATGGCTTTACTCTCGACTATGTAATAAATGCATATAATCGTTATTCCAATAAACAGGCTTTTTTCAATCGTTTTTTTGCAAATCTTATAGGAAATACCTGGGTTAAAGAACAGGTTGTTAATGGAAAAGAGATAAGCGAAATTCAAAAAATGTGGGAAAGTGACCTCGATTTTTTTAAAGATTCTATCAGGGTTAAATATTTGATATACAAGTAAAAAAGCTGATTTGTACTATTTCTTTTATCCTTGAAAAATAATTGTTAGTCAAAATTAACTTTATCGGCATGATTTTTGAAATACTTTTGCGCTTTCAAAAATTTAAATGTTTTGATAAGAAAAAAACTTTACTTTTTAGTACTGGTGCCCTTGTTGTTCAGCACCTGTAACTTCAACCGAAACAACCTGGCTACAGAAGCCGATCTTCCCGAGATTCAAAAACGGGGGCGAATAGTAGCACTCACCAACTACAATACCTCAGATTACTTTGTTTACAATGGCAACCCAATGGGTTTTCAGTTTGAGTTGTTGAGGCAGTTTGCTGAGTATTCGGGTTACCAGTTAGATATTGTTGTTAGCAACAATATGGCAGATGCTATGCAGATGCTTATTGACGGGAAGTGCGATATTATTGCCCAAAACATTGCCCCTACGCCTGAACATTTGTTGTATGCCTCGTTTACGTTTCCTATATTGCAGGGAAAGCAGGTGCTTGTGCAACAAAACAAAAGTGAGTCGCCGGGGCGCTATATTTCAGACCTGAACCAGCTGAAAAACAAAACAGTTATTGTATCATCTGGAACTGCCTTTGCTCAAAGATTAAAAAACCTTGAAACAGAGATAGCCGGTAAAATAGATGTCGTAGAAGTGCCTGAAGATGAAGAACAGCTTATTAGGTTTGTCGCAGGTGGCGAAATTGACTATACCGTGTGCGATGAATATACTGCAAGGCTCAATAAACAATATTTCCCAAAGCTTGATATTAATGTAGAGGTGAGTATTCCTCAAAATATGTCGTGGGCTGTGCGCAATAACTCGCCCAAATTATTGGAATTGCTAAACCGCTTTATTGAAGCAGAAAAGAAGACTTCCCGTATTGCTGTGTTATATAATAAGTATTATCAAAACCAGTGGGCGCAAGGGATGGTCAATAGCAAGTATTTTGTATTGAACTCCGGACAACTTTCGCCTTACGACGAGCTGCTGATGAGTTGTAGCGCTGAGCTTCAATGGGATTGGCGATTGCTGGCTGCCATTATTTATAAGGAGTCGCAGTTTATTCCCAATATAAAATCCCACAGGGGGGCGGTTGGGCTAATGCAATTAATGCCCTCTACTGCAGGCTTGATGGGTTATGATTCTACTCAGGTTGAAGACCCTTCAAAAAATATTATTATAGGGGTTAAATATCTTAAGTGGCTTGACAATAAGATATCTTCATTAATCCCAGTCAAAGAAGAACGTATTAAGTTTGTATTAGCTGCATATAATATTGGGTTGGGCCATATTTTTGATGCTATTGAACTGGCTAAAAAGTATAAAAAGGATGCAACCAAATGGGATACAGTGAAAGATTTTTTGTTAAACAAGGCTATGCCTGAGTATTACCGTGATGCCGTAGTGAAATTTGGCCCTTGTGTTGGAAAGCAGACTGTTACTTATGTATCTGAAGTATTAAGCTGTTATTCACATTACAAAAACCTTACACCACAGTAAATATGCTACTTCCCATTCTTGCTTTTTAATTCTTCCAGTCTTTGCTTTTTCTTTAGCGTGTTGCTATAAGCACTACAGGCTGCAGAACTTGAACCTTTTGATTTTCCGGACGAGCAACCAAACAAGAGGTTGAAGCCAAAGCGGAGGTTGACAAACTTTGTAGATTTCCATTTTATCATACCATAAACATTGTCTGCAATGGCGTAAAAGCCAAATGTAGGGGTGCGGGCGCTGATACCAGCCCCGAGATTCATCAAAGTGCCGCGCGTAAACGTCCAGCTCAGGCTCCCGGCCAGAAAGTTTTTGTATTTTGCATTAATGGCTGGGCTTATTCCTTGCAATATTTTCCCATGATAATATTCGGAGCGGTATGTGAGGCTGGCATTTGCCCAATCATTCAAATCATAAGAAGCTCCGAGGTATAACTTGGGTGTAAGGAAGGTAAAATAAGATGATTGAGAAGTTGAATAGCTATAAGCATCTTGTGCAGCATTGACTACTGAATCGAGGTTGTTGAATGTTCCTGTTAAAGGGTCGTATTGAATGCCATTGAAATTATAACTACCACTAATGTCAACTTGTGCAGGTGAATAACGCCAGTAAATACCCCCAATATCAAGCAAACTGGCTGCTACAGTTGTGTTATCGTCCAGTTGGTAAAGCGTGCCAAAGTCAAACGAGATGCCCGGGTTTTGCCGGTTGAGAAGCAAAGATACAATGCTTGCATCTACAAGTTCTATGGACGTTGGCTGATTTTGGGCATCGGTAGTAATTACAAACGGAGATGCTTTAATAAGATAATGCCCTGAAGCGCTTAGTTGCAAAGAGTCTGATGTAGTGGTCAGCGCTAGATCCTTTTTTCGTGTTTGAATGTTCACTTTGCCAAACAGCAACTTGGCATGAATGCCCAAAGTCCATTGGTTGTCAATTTTTTTTGAAGCGCCAATGCCCCATTCACGATAATATATGCCATGTAAGGCTGTCCCCCCAACATCAAATGTTTCGCCTATATGCGGTGCATTGCCTTGCAGGGTAAGGCTTATGAGGTTACCGGAATAGTTCAACCCTACGTCTATTTTATCCTGAAGGTGAAAGTTGAAGTAGATGTCTTTGTAAAAAAATCCAAAGTGGATAAGGCTTATTTGCGTTTCAAGGCGTATGTTTTCCAAATCTCCTGAGGCATTGATAAGGTAATCAGGTTTGAAAACACTGTTCCCGGACTGGTTGGTAGTGATGATATCTTTGTATCTAAATAAGGTATTGGAATATCCAACATGGATTGACGACAAAGCCGGGATACCAACATAGACTTTACAAGGGATTTGTACTGCCGGGTTTAGTATATTGGCTTGTGGTAAGGTGTGCATAAAGTAAAGCGTATAGTTGTCCTGTGCTTTCGCCTGAAATACGGTTAAAAGCATGAACATAATAAAGATGCTATGTTTAGCCTTTATTGTTATCATTCGCTTATCAGGTAGTCAAATTCTATGATTACAGCGATATACAAATTCACCTTGTATGTTTCATAATACTTGTATTGCTCGTTCTTTTTTATCTGGTTGTTGACTGCACAGTACAGATGAATGTATTGTGCTTTAAGCCATGAGTCTATCTGTTGTTTGTCGAGGGTTATGTCTGTTCTGTTTTTAGCTTCTTCCTTAATGGTAAGGTCTTCATTGTATTGGGCTGCATCAATGTCTATTTTTGATAAGAAGCTTGAACCCAGGGTGCTTTGATTGTTTGATGTGTCAAGGGTTACAAATAGTGCCGCATTGGCCGGGAATTGGTTAGAGCTGAAAATACGCAGGGTCAGTGATTTTATATATTTGTTGTTTTGGTCGAATTTAAAAATGTCAATGGGTACGTTGTCTCCCATATATTATGGTGTCTGGTATTTGCAGGTATTCGGGGTGTTCTTTCCATGCCTCAGGCATATTTATCCCCATAATCTTTAGGTTTAAATACGTATTGCCAAGTGGAAAAGCCCATGTTCCCTGATATTGGTGCTCAGTTTTGAGGCCAGAGAGGTCATCAGGTTCATCACATGCTGCAAATGCAAACATGATAAAAGCAATAAAAAATAGGGGTATTTTTTTCATGGCGTTGCTTTTGTTTTTATAAATATACGAATAAAGAGCATATTGATAAACGCTCAAAGAGGTGAAATAGTTCGTGAGATGGTTTTTGTAGAAAAATAACTTGTTGAGAGTTTTATAGTTATTTAGTTGCTATATATATGTAGAACTGGGTAAACATATCATAAATAAAGCTATGTCATTGATATATCAGTGCTACATGCCTCTTTTGATTATATCTGAACAAGTAATTTGTTTTTGTTATTTGAGGGATAACAATAAATGATGTGTCTCATGGTAAACTTAGAAATTAAAATTTATTATGATGAAACACATTTATTCCTTAATCGCAGGTTTTATCCTGTTTAGTGCCAATTTGTATTCTTGCACAGTCTTTTCGGTCAGTAATGCTGATACAGCTTTGTTTGGTAATAGTGAAGCCTGGTTGCCGGGTTCAAAAACCCGTTATTGGGTTATTCCGGCCAGTGACAATAGTTTCGGCAGAATTTGTTTCGGTTATCAAGGCGAAGCTTTGGCCCAAGGAGGCATGAACGAAGCAGGCCTGGCGTTTGATTGGGTTGCCAGTCTTGAATCTTCGGGTTATGAACTGAATGACACTCTTATTACGCTTGAAACCAGTTTGTCCGAAAAAATACTGGCTGAGGCTTCTACAGTTGATGAGGCCATTAAGTATTATGAAAAATATAACGAACCTTACTTTTCTAATGCTCAAATACTGCTTGCTGATAAAAATGGTGATGCAGCAATAGTTGGATGGCAAAATGGTAAACTTAAGGTTGAAAAGAAGAATGGCAAGGCTATTGTCTTAGGATATGAAGATACAGTAGCTTTTAATTTTCTCAAAAATATTGAGCCAATTAATCCTCAAAATTGTGCCACAATCCTGGCTAAAGTACTTCAAAGAGGTATCATTGCTACATGTTATTCAAATATATTCAATTTAAAGACAGGAGAAATAAATGTGTATAATTTTCTGGAAACGAGCAATTCTATAAGGCTCAACCTCAAAGAAGAACTTGCAAAAGGTGCACATTCTGTCAATCTCAATGAGGCATTGTCTTCAGTGAAAATAAAAGTTGCAGAGGCTAATGATACTAAGAACAAGGTTTATCCTACTATATGTAAGGATAGTTTTACACTGGAAATGAGGGATGTCAATGGTAAAATTCTCGATGTTTTTATTATTGATATGTTTGGCCGAAAACAAATGCATTTCATTGAGAATGTGGTTGGCAGTAATGTTTTTACTAAAACATTTCATATTAGCAATCTCAAAGAAGGCAATTATTTAGTTATTGTCTATGATGGAATGAATCAAAGCCAGTATAAGGTAGTGAAGTATTAATCATTTTTTTATTAAGAAAACTGTATCGCAAAACTTCTTTTTGTAAAAGTCAAAGTCGTCTTTTACATTTGTTGGAAATAATTTTTATCAGATAAAGCCCTTCTTTGTTATTTCTCTGGTTATGATTGAAGTTTCTATAAAAAATATGCTTGGCGATTATCAATATAATCCTGCTGATATTGAGATAATTGCTTCAAAATTTTACCCGGAAACAATTAAAAAAGGAGCTGTTTTTTGCGAAAGAGGCAAACGTATTAACAAGGTAGGCATTTTAAGCAAAGGGCTGTTGTTGGCTTATTATGAGAATTATCAGGATGAAATAGAGGTTTCGCGATACTTTGATACAGTAGTAAATGGCATTGTTGTGGACTTTGATGCGTTTGTTAATCAAAAGCCATGCAGCGAAACCATTAAAGCAATTGAAGACTCGGAGATGCTTTGTATTACCAGGCAAAATTTATATCAGCTCTATAAAGAAGTCCCTGCAATGAACATTATAGGAAGAAGATTGGCTGAAGAAGGTTATGTGTTGGCCGTCAGACGTATTCAAGCATTGCAAACGCTTGATACAGAGGAGCGTTTCCGGAGGTTGTATTTGGCAAATCCAACGCTGTTCAATAGAATCTCCAAAAAAGATATGGCCACCTTTCTGAAAATGAACAGAAACCTCATTACTCAATATCTTAAAAAAGTTTAAAGCCCTATTTGGCAATCTAAATTGCATTTTGTTGTTTTTCTTGCCCATATTTTTGTCAGTAAAAACCTAATAGCATGAAAAACACATTTTACATTATGTGCATCTGTGTATGCACCACTTTGTTGGCTCAGTGCCAAAGTATTCCAACTACTAACATCATGGAAGATGAAGTGTACATAAAATGCTTCCCGACAGGGATTTACAACTCCAATTGTTATGTTGTCTCTAAAGACGGCCTTGGGTTTATGGTCGATGCCGGAGCCCCTGATACTACTGTTCTTCAGTATATAAGGGAAAACAATATTAAGATAAAGTATATCTTTTGCACACATAGCCATATTGACCATGTGCTTTTTGCTCCTGAGGCAAAACAATACACTGGCGGTAAAATAGTGCTTCATGCCAATGATGAAGACCATTACAAGTATTACACCTCTGAACGTATTGGTGAATGGATGAAAAGCGGACAAGTGACAGAACAGCAAATGCCGTATATTGAGAAATTTATCCATATCAAATATGACACATTGGTTCATGGCGATGAAGAATTTGCAATAGGGAAGCTGAAAGTTAAAATTCTTTATACTCCAGGGCATTCAAAAGGCTCGATGTGTATTTTTCTGAATGAAAAATATCTTTTTACCGGAGATGCTGTATTTAACGACAATGTGGGCAATGCTGAGATTAGTTCGGGCAATATCAGTGATTTGGAAAAGTATATAAAAGAAGAAATACTGGTTTTAAGTGACGATGTCGTATTATTTCAAGGCCATGGCGGAAAAATGTTGCTAAAAGATTTATTGCCAAAGATTTCTTTTTAGCTTTTGGAAAAAAGAGGGTGTGTAAAAAGGTCAAATTTGTTCATTTTTGACTCTGCTCAAAATGACAAATTGCTGATTATCAATCGTCAGGCTGAGCGAAGTCGAAGCCTTTTCAGACTTTTTACACACCCTCTTTCAGTTTTTTGCTTTTCTTTTGGCATTCGTAATTCGTCATTAGTAATCAGTAATTCTCTTTATCTTTGCCGAAAAATTAAAGAATGGCAATAGATTTTAATAAAGTTCCTTCCCCTTGTTATGTGCTTGATGAAGCGTTGCTTCGCCGGAACCTTCAAATAATAAGCAATGTACGAGATAAGGCGGGTGTTGAAATAATTGTTGCGCTCAAGGGTTTTGCTATGTGGAGCGCTTTCCCTATACTTCGCGAGTATGGGTTCAAACATGCTACGGCAAGCTCACTCAATGAAGCTACTTTGGCCAATGAGATTATGGGGACACCAGCTCATACCTATTGCCCGGCATATAGCCCTGATGAGTTTGATGAAATAGTTGGTTTGAGCAGCCATATTACGTTCAATTCGCTTTCGCAGTTTGAGTTTTTTAAAAATAAAATTAAGTCAGCCAACGAAAATGTAAGCGTTGGTTTACGCATCAACCCGGGTTATTCGGAAGTAAAGACTATGCTCTACAATCCTTGTGCACCGGGTGCCAGGTTGGGCATACCTGCTCAAACTATTGGCAATTCTTTGCCTAAAGGTATTGACGGCCTGCACTTTCATACTTTGTGCGAATCTTCATCGTATGATTTAGAGAAGACCTTGACTGTGGTAGAAGAAAGGTTTGGACATCTTTTTGGCCAGATAAAATGGATAAATATGGGCGGAGGCCACCTGATGACCCGCAAAGACTATGATACAGAACATCTGATAAAGCTGTTACAAACTTTTAAGCAACGATACCCGCATTTGCATGTTATACTTGAACCGGGGGCTGTATTTGCATGGGAAACAGGCTATCTTGTTTCTACAGTGCTTGATGTGGTTGAAAATGATGGTATAAAAACAGCCATGCTCGATGTTTCTTTTTCGGCACACATGCCAGATTGTTTGGAAATGCCATACAAACCGGTTATTTTAGGGGCTACTGATGAAGAAGAAGGAAAGCCTACCTATCGTATGGGCGGTAACTCATGCCTTTCAGGTGATTATATTGGTAGTTGGTCGTTTAACAATCCGCTAAAGGTTGGCGATAAGATCGTTTTCAACGATATGATACACTATACCATGGTAAAAACAACTACTTTCAACGGTGTCCGTCATCCTTCCATTGGTATTTGGAACGACAAACAAGGCTTTCGCCTTGTTCGCCGCTTTGGATATGAGGATTATAAAAATAAGCTTTCGTAGGGTTCAGGAAGATAGAATAAAGAATAAAGAACAAAGAATAAAGAAGATAGAACAAAGAAGATAGATGTTGCGTTTCCTTGTCTTTGTTCCTTGTTCCTTGTTCTTTTCTTTTTAATACCTATACGTCAAATATTTTTCATATACCTTATTCCCGTATTCTTTTGCAGTGACATGCAGCACTACAGAGTCTTTCTCAGGATGTTCAATAGTTGTGAGGTCAAACGATACAAAGCCATTTAAAGTATATTGCGGGGCATCATTTTTGTCATTATGCCTGATTTCCAATTGGATGGTGTCAGCGCCAAATATCCCCGCATTTCTGGTCAGGTTTATCATGTGCTTTAAGTTATAGCCATAAAAACGAAAATCTACGTTCAGGTAGTTTTTGGATATCCATGTCCCATTTACAAAAATCGGGTCATTGCCGATAGAGTCTGCTTTTGTCGAGTCATAAACTATTACAGGTTTTACAAGCACCTTTTCGATGTTATAAACGTTTATTACATAATCAATTCCCTTAGGCAATGGTTGCTCTGCCATGGTGAAATAAGCTATAACCCTGTCGTTGTCTTTGAATGATGAGCTTAAGCTGTTTTTGACCATCATCCTGTTCCCCTTGTCAGACTCTATAATAACACTGTCAGCAGTTATCTTTAGGTTCCCTAATGTAGAATAATAGGTTTCGTTGTCTGTTTCTTCGCAAGCACTAAGCAACCCAACCATTGAAATAACAACAAACAATAATCTATGCGTCTTCATATCTTTCGTTTTTTAATGTTTAAATAAATGATATCTGGTAACTGAAAAGGTTGCGTTATCTTTTAATGAATAATTTAACCAATTTACTGCAAGCCTTGAATTTTTTTACTTTTGCTTCAAGTCAAAAGTTAGCACTGCCTGTAAATACAAAATACATGAGCTTTTTTCTTATATCTGACGTTAAATTTAGTGGTTTAGTCCTTTTGGTTGTATTACTTTATAAATGTTTTTATCTTCAAAATGTTTTAAGGGAAATGTTAAAAAAACTTGTCTTAAAGTAAAGTTTGCTCTTAAGAAATATATTTACCTTTAATTGTTAAAAGGCACTTCATGAAATATACAATAGGCCTGGTTCTCATTTGTTTAGCCAGTATTGTCCAACTATATGCCGATACTATTCCTCAGAGGGGTATTGGCTTTGCGGCAGGGTATCTGCGTTATAGTTCTATTGATTGCATTGTTAATCCATACATTTATTCTGGGCAAAATATGTCTTATTCTTTTTCAACGTTTTATAGAAATCAAAAGCATTTTAGACAATTTGATTTTACATTTTCATTTTTGAATAAAGAAATAGCTCATGTTAATATTCCAGACAGTTATTCAATTGTAGGCTATGATAATAATAATACCTATAGTGTTGCCAGCAATGAATGGCTTAAAAAGGTACCTGTCCGTTTTTTTGTTTTACAATACAGCTATAGTCGAAGGATGGGCTTCTTCAATTCTTTTCAAATGGGTGATTTTTATTGGTCTTTGAGTAATATCAACCAGACAATTTTTAAAAATGACTTGTCTTATATGGAGCTAATTGCTTTTGGGCTTTATCCAGGCCTGAAATACAGGCATAAGCTTTTCGAAAAATATTATGTTTCGTGCGATGTAAATATCCTTTTGGCAAGTATCACTATACGCAGGCCTTATGCCGGTGTTGATGCTCAGCTTTCTGATGTGCAAAATGTTCAAACATTCTGGAGTTCGGTGAAGGCAAACAATTATTTCAATTTGCCCAATAATCACCTTGACCTCAGGGCGCAGATATGTCTTGAAAGAGCTATTGGCAGAAGGTTTAGCATGTTTTGTAAATATCTGTTTGAGTATTCTGAGGTTAAGCGGCCTCGTGTCTTGCAAAATTCTTATGGCGCTTTTAATTTGGGTATTTATTACAATTTTTACAGAAAAATCAATGAATAAAGGTTTTTTAGCAATATTGATATTGTTTGTTTTTACTTCGTGTAACGAAAGTTTATTGAATGAGGATGTTGAAAATACGCCTTTGGGAAATTTTGATGCTTTGTGGGATGCTTATGATAAGACTTACGGAGCCTTTGAGGCTAAAAATATCAACTGGGACTCGCTTAAAATTGTTTATCGAAGCAAACTTAGCCAAAATTCTACAAATACAGAATTGTACAATGTGTTATCCGGCTTAATCCAATGCCTTAACGATGGCCATGTTCAGCTTACCGCTTCTGGTTATAAAAGGTTTTATTCATCCGGGGCTTATACCATTTTCCTTGATGTTAAGTATTACGAAAATGGCAACATGATTAGCGTTTTTTATAAGTTAGATTTTAGTAAGTATATAAACACCTTGCTGGCTGACGATAATTTTGTATATGGTTATATGATGGCCAAAATCAAGTCCAAAAAAGTGGGGTACCTTTTGGTGCCTACTTTTTCATACAACAAATATCGTCAAGATATTGTAGATAAGGCTTTTGATGAGTTTAAAAGCAATGCTTGTGCTATAATTATTGATCTTAGGTTCAATGGTGGTGGGGCTACCGAAACGTTCCTTAAGCTTTTAAATATGTTTGCTGACCAAAAGCGCTTATACCTTAAGTCTAAACTGCGAAATGGCCCTAAACATTCTGATTTTACTCAATTATATGATCATTACCTGGAACCAAAGTATGGAACATTTGATCCTAAGCCTGTTATCGTACTTGTCAATCGTTTTTCTGCAAGCTCTTCAGAACATTTTATGCTGGGAATGCAGACTCTTCCTTATGTCACTGTGGTAGGAGATACTACTTATGGCGCTCTTTCTACTGTGCTTGAAAATGTCTTGCCCAATGGCTGGCAATTTCGGACTTGCCCGCAAGTGCTGTGCGATACCTCAGGCAATTACTTGCGTGACTCAAAGGGTCGCTATCCTGACGGAGTAGGGCTTTGCCCCGATGTATATCAGCCCAATTATTATTCGGATATCCTCAATGGGCATGATTATATGCTGGAAAGGGCCATGCAGATTATATCAGAGCAGGTAAAATAAAAAATGCAAAACTTTTCAAAAAGCTTTGCATTTCATCTTAAATTCTAGTTTTCAGCAACTGTAAGCAGGTTTTCTACAGCTTTCTCGTTTTCTACGCCTTGTTTTACAAGTTCGATGACTTTATTTACCATGATATCAATTATCTTGTGCGAGAAACCTAATTTTTGGGCTACATTCTTGCAATATAAAACTTCTCCTTCGTCAATGTCGCCATTGACCATCATTACAAGTACCATATCGTACAAAAGGGCGATACGCTCTTCGTTTGTTTCTGGTGCCGTAAACTTAACGCTGCCGGGACGCTCAATAACACGTTTCAATTCATCATAACTCACGCCCATGCGCTTTCCTATCTGGAGGAGAAGGTCAATTTCAGCTTGTTCAAGCACTCCGTCTGCACATGCCACAGCCAACAGGTTGAACATGTGGCTCAACCTTTTCTTTTTTTCTCTACTGTCAAAAATGTCAAATAATCCCATAATTATAAATTGTTTAAGAATCTTAATTTCTAAAGTATTTTATTGCCAACCCATTTGCCATTACGTAGTTGCATATACTCAGTATATCCGGCATCTTTTAGAAGGTTAAAAGCCAAGTCAAACCCTTTTACTATCTCTTCAGCTTTATGACAATCGGAATTGATAGTAACCGGAATATCCATACGTTGCATAGCGTGCAAAAGCTCCGAAGATGGATAAGATAATTCAGCAGAAAATTTGTACATGCCACGGGTGTTGAGTTCTACAATACAACCTTTTTCTTTGGCTGCAACTAAGACTTGTTTCCAGGCTTTTTTGTATTCTTCCGAGCTTTCATTGAAAAAGCGGTTGTTGGTGTTGAACATCCTGATTTTATCGATGTGTCCGATGATGGCAGGCTGCATTTGCTCTATCATCTTAATCACCGCTTCATAATACTTCTGATAAAGCAATACCGGGTCGTTGTTAAACAGTTCAACAATGCCTTGTTCGTATTTTTCTAATACGTTGTCGATGTTAAAAGCCTCGCCATCAGCAAAGAATCCCATGTAATGCACTGAACCTATAGTGTAATCAAGCTTTTCGACTTGCGATAGTGCTAATATTTGCTTATTGTATGGCTCAAAGTAATCCAACTCCAATCCACAATATATCTCCAGTTGAGATGCGTATTTGACTTTTAGCTCTTTAGCTTTATTAATGTAATTGGTAATGTCAGAAGCTTTCATGTTCCAGTCTGAGTAGAATGGAACAGGGCTATGCTCTGAAAAGCCCATAGAAATAAGGTTGCAGTTGATAGCTTCGCTAACAATGTCTTCCATCAGACAGTGCCCGTCTGAAAGACTGGTATGGCTATGGTAGTTTGATAGCTGCATTGTTGGGTATTTTAAACCTTCCCGGTTTCAGGGCCCTGGAAGGTATTTTATAAGATTTTCTTGTATTTTAATTTTTACCCTTCCTGCCTCCCCTTGTAAAGAGAAGGGTTCGCTTTTTTTAACTTAAGCGACAGGTTTAGGGTTTCAAATAAAACTCTGCGTTTTTGTCCTTCAGTGTTAGAATTATTCGTGGTGAGTCTCCAGCAATATCTCCATAATCTTACGGCCAGCCTTTGATACAGATGTTCCCGGGCCAAAGATGGCTACAACACCTGATTTATAAAGGTAGTCGTAATCTTGTGCAGGAATAACACCACCTGCAATAACAAGGATGTCTTCACGGCCAAGTTTCTTAAGCTCCTCAATAACCTGTGGAACTAAAGTCTTATGTCCCGCGGCCAATGAAGAAACGCCCATCACGTGAACGTCGTTTTCGACAGCTTGTTTAGCAGCTTCTGCTGGTGTTTGAAACAACGGGCCCATGTCCACGTCGAAACCTAAGTCGGCATAACCCGTTGCAACAACTTTTGCACCACGGTCGTGTCCGTCTTGGCCCATTTTGGCAATCATAATACGAGGTTGACGGCCAACCATTTGTGCAAACTTGTCGCACATTTCGCGGGCAGCTTTGAAGTCCTCGTCATCCTGGCTTTCGGCGCTATACACGCCAGATATTGTTCTAATCACGGCTTTGTACCTCCCTGATATTTTTTCTATAGCATCTGAAATTTCACCTAAGGTAGCGCGTTTTTGTGCAGCATCCACTGAAAGCGCCAATAAATTGCCTTTGCCGGTTCTGGCAGCTTCGGTAATGGCTTCAAGAGCGGCTTTCACTTCTGCATTGTTGCGGTTTTGTTTAACTTGTTGCAGTCGTTTTATCTGGGCTTCGCGAACTGCAGCGTTGTCAACATCTAAGATGTCTATTGGGTCTTCTTTTTCCAAACGATATTTATTAACGCCAACAATGGTTTCTTTGCCACTGTCGATACGGCCTTGTTTACGAGCTGCTGCTTCTTCGATACGCATTTTGGGGATGCCCGACTCTACGGCTTTTGACATACCGCCCAAAGACTCAACTTCTTCGATAAGCTTCCATGCTTTATGCGCCAGTTCGTGGGTTAAGCTTTCAATATAATATGAACCTGCCCATGGATCAACTACTTTGCAGATACCGGTTTCTTCTTGCAAGTATATTTGTGTGTTACGTGCAATACGTGCTGAGAAATCGGTTGGTAATGCAATAGCTTCATCTAACGCATTGGTATGAAGCGACTGTGTATGCCCCAATGCAGCAGCCATAGCTTCAATACATGTACGGGCAACGTTGTTGAATGGGTCTTGCTCGGTCAAACTCCAGCCTGAAGTCTGTGAGTGTGTACGCAATGCCAGTGATTTTGGGTTTTGCGGGTCGAATTGCTTAACAATCTTGGCCCACAAAAGACGTGCAGCACGCATTTTGGCTATTTCCATAAAATGGTTCATCCCAATAGCCCAGAAGAATGAAAGGCGAGGGGCGAAGTCGTCAATCTTCAACCCTGCTTTAATCCCTGTACGCAGGTATTCCAAGCCGTCTGCCAAAGTATATGCCATCTCAATATCAGCAGTAGCGCCTGCTTCCTGCATGTGATATCCTGAGATACTGATGCTGTTGAATTTTGGCATGTTCTTGGATGTGAACTCAAAGATATCACCAATGATACGCATACTCATATCTGGTGGATAGATGTATGTGTTACGAACCATGAACTCTTTGAGAATATCGTTCTGGATAGTGCCTGCCAATTCTTCGAGTTTAGCGCCTTGTTCTAAGGCTGCCACAATGTAGAAAGCCATTACAGGTAGCACGGCTCCGTTCATGGTCATAGATACTGACATCTTGTTCAATGGGATGCCATTGAAAAGAATTTTCATATCTTCTACAGAACAGATGGATACACCTGCTTTTCCAACATCGCCAACAACACGTTCGTGGTCGGCATCATAGCCGCGGTGTGTGGCAAGGTCAAAAGCAACGGACAATCCCTTTTGTCCTGAGGCCAGGTTTCTTTTGTAAAAAGCATTTGACTCTTCAGCAGTAGAGAAACCTGCATATTGACGGATAGTCCAGGGTTTCATTACGTACATTGTGCTATATGGGCCGCGTAAGAATGGAGGGAGACCTGCTGCATAGTTCAGGTGCTCCATTTTTTCAAGGTCATCAGCGGTATATACCGGTTTTACTTTTATTTGTTCGGCAGTAAGCCAGTTGGCTTCAGTTTCAGGCTTCTTACCTGATGCTGGCATCTCGTTAATGTTTATTTTACTAAAATCTGGTTTCATAATTTTTACAATTTTTTAAACACAGAGGCACAGAAACACGGAGTTTCACAGATATCCGTTTATTCTCCTTCGGATGCCATCTTTTAATGCAGGAACGTTGAAATTGATCAAAAGTCCAAGTTTTTTATCTGCTAATCGTAGATAGGTAAGTAATTGAACCTCATGAACTGGTAGAATCTCTTCAACTGATTTTAGCTCAATAACTAATTCATTTTCAACCAAAATGTCAATAATAAATTCTTTGTTCAATTCTTTTCCTTTATAAGAAACAGGTAATTTGACTTGGTTTATAGCTTTAATATTTCTATTTTTTAGTTCTTCCATAAGGCAAATTTCATAAACAGACTCTAACAGCCCAGGCCCAAGTTCTTTATGAACTTCGATAGCTGAAGCTATTACAGATTGAGTAAGTTTATTGAAATCTTCCTGTGTCATCTCTGTGACTTTGTGTCTCAGTGTTTAAATATTTAGCATTTTTTGATATTCTTTTAGTGTGTCCAATACATTTGACTTTACACTGATGAAGTTTTTAGCTCCTTTGGCTTTAAGCTCATCCATACAGGCTGGAGCTCCGGCAATAACAAGTATTGCTTTGCTTCCCACTGCTTCTATAGCTTCTGCACCAAAGGTTGCATATTCGTCATCGCTGCTGCACAGCACAATGATGTCTGCTTTTGCTTTCTGAGCAGCTTCAACACCTTCAGCAACAGTTTTGAACCCATTGTTGTCAATCACTTCAAAGCCGCCAACTGCAAAGAAGTTGCATGAGAATTGCGAACGGGCAAGGCGCATGGCCAGGTTGCCAATAGTGAGCATAAATACTTTAGGGCGTTTTCCGCTACGTTCGGTTGTTAACCTGAGATTTTCAATCTCATTAGCTTCTCTGAAACGAATTAATGGCTTAACAACAGGTGAGCTTGAAAGTATTTGCTTTTCATCATAGATTTCAGCGTCAATGTTGGCAAGTTGTTGCTCAGTGAAGTTAGGATATTGGTTAGTCCCCAAAAGGGTTTCGCGACGGCTCGAAATGTTTGCCAGCCGTTTTTGGGCTACAGCTTCAATAGCACTTTGTATAGTACCTTTTTTAACAGCTTCGAGGAAGCCGCCTTCGCTTTCGATTTGTTGGAAAAGTTTCCAGGCTTCGGTAGCAAGTGAAGAGGTGATGCTTTCTACATAATATGAGCCGGCTGCAGGATCAGCCACATTGCCCAGATATGCTTCTTCTTTCAGGATGATTTGAACGTTACGGGCAATACGGTTCGAGAAACTATCAGCTTTTTTGTATATTTCATCAAAACTGCGGACTGAAACGGAGTCAGCCCCGCCAATAACAGCGCTCATGCATTCGGTTGTTGCACGGAGCATGTTTACATAAGGGTCAAACGCTGTCATGTTGCGTTGTAATGTTTTGCAGTGGATGTATGCTTTTGCTTTGTCTATATTGCCTGTCCAGGCTTCAGCAACTTTAGCCCACAATAAACGGAATGCCCTTATTTTAGCTATTTCAAAGAAATAGTTACTGCTGGTTGCCATATTAAACCTGATAGATGCAATGACATCTTCAGCAGAAAATTTTGAAATTGCTGTGATTTTCGATATGTATTCATTGGCAATAGCAAGGCTATAAGCCATTTCCTGAACAATGGTAGCCCCGGATTCCTGCAAAAGGGCTCCATTGACGGTGATTACTTTGTATTTAGGAAGCTGCGTTTTAGCTTTCTCAATGAGGTTGGCCGCTACAGCCATGTCTTCTTTTTCGCTTTTTACCCAAGCGCCTTTGGTCAGTAGCATTCCAACAGGGTCGTACTGCAATGCCCCATGCATCAGGTTAATGTCGTACCCGTTTTTGGCTGCATCATCAACAATGAGTTGATATAAGGTTTCAATTTGTGAACAAGCTTTTACGGAAAAGCAAATGCAGCCAATTTTAATGTCTTTGGTAAGGGTTTGCCACTTTTCAGAGGTGATTTCTTCTTTACAGAAAATAAAATTGATGGCTGTTGCGCCTCTTTCAACTGCTTCTAACGCAAGTGAATTGGCGGTTTTTACATCATAAACTTTTATGTCCTGACAGATTTCCCAGAGGTTGTGGTTGGGTTTATTGCCCCGGATATAAGGGAATGTTCCCGGAATAGCGTTTTTCTGGGCTAAACCCGAAGTATCTGCAGCAGTGTAGTAAGGTTTTACATTAATGCCTTCTATTGTTTTCCAGATAAGTTTTTTATCGTAGTCGGCACCCTTGAGGTCAGCTATTATGACCTTTTCCCACTCTTCAACGGAAATTGGCGGGAATTCTTTAAAAAGTTGTGATTCTTCCATGCCTGTGTTTTTGAAAAATAAAATGCAAAAGTAGTATTTTTATTCATTTTGAGATGTTTTATGCAGGAAAATGCTTGATAAATAAAGAGATATTATTTTTTTTATGGTTGAAGTAAAGCTATTTTATTTTTTAACATGGATTTTATTAATTTTATTCAACTTTAAAGAAGTAATATTGTTTTAAATACAAAAAGGCTATGAAAGTTAATTATAGTGCTGAAAAGCTAAAAAAGATGATAGAAAAGGCCATTGAAGACCATGAAATCACTCGTGATGAGTATGATATGATTATTCATATCGCCACTGAAGATGGTCATATTGACGATCAGGAAAAAGCCCTGCTTGCTGAACTTAATAATATGATCGAGAATAAGATGGTTAAGTTTGTGGCAAAATAAAAAAACCTTCCAGGGGTATAAAATCCTGGGAGGTTTTTGAGCTTTTTTATTAAATATCGAATTATTTTCTATTTCCCAAAATACAGGTTTAGCCCTATAGCGCCTATCAAAGTGTGCTTGCCATAAGTTTCTTTGTATGCAATGGCGTTGCGGGTAAAGTTTTTATCAAAATCTTCATAAGCTGAATATTCAATACCTGCGTTGATTTCTATCATTTCGTTGAGCTTGTATCTGGCACCAAAAGCTACGCTATGTGCGTTAAGCTCAAAGCCCATGTCTGATTGACAACCGGCAGCAATGCCAGGTTTTGAATACATATAACCGGTACTCAAAGCCAATTTTTCGTTAAGGCTATACTCAAAACCTATCCCGGCTTCAATACCATTGCCATCAAGGCTGTCCTGGCGTCCTGACCAGTTGGCTTGTTTGTCGAAGAAATAATCGCATGAAACGGAAACCAACAATTTTTCTATAGGTTTGTACGTAGCACCTAACGACAGGGTTGAAGGCATGTCTAACCTGTTTTTCTGGCCATTAGGAAATTTGGTAATTGGTGTTCCATCAGTGTTAAAACCTGTAATGAAATCTTTTTTGGTGTCATATTCCAGTTCAATATTGGCCTGATGGGTATATTTCAATCCAATGTTTAATTGGTCATTTGGCTTAAAATTGATAGCTATTACCGGGGCAAAACCCATACCTGTTCTTTTGGTATCAGCTTCCTGATCGCCAAGTAACATGGCTTTTGCACCATATTGGGCAGCTGCACCGGTAAAAATAGCGTTTGCACTTGATATTGGAGTTGCAGCTGGATATCCTAAAGCTGTTAATGCCCCTTCCAGTTCAGCTCTATTGGTTGCCGAAATATAACCAGCACCTTCTACCTGTGCAAAAGTCATTGCGCCAGCTCCGTTATCGATAAGGGCTTGACTTCCTTTAGCAGCATTGGTAAAGCTTGTGGCTGCACCCTGCATAATAGCATCAGCTCTTGTCCAGTTATTGGGGTTCTTATAATAATTATATACTTCTATATTTCTCAAATAGCCTTTGTATGATTCAGAGGCATACACTAATCTTCCACCTACTGCAATTGAAAGCTGGTCGTTAATTTTGTAAGAAAAGTTGAGCTGGTAGCCATAAAATACTGAAGTTCCTTCAAAATGAATATCTGCCCTATATCCATTAACGCCTTGAGGAGCTAAGCCTGGCACTAAATCGGTAAGACCGTATTCAAAGGCTGGTAAGCCCTTGTCATAAGTTGCGCCGCCACCGCCGCCGGCAATAAAGAAGGCTCCTGAGATGGTAAATTTCTCAGTTTTGTATCCTGCATAAATACTGGGGAAAGCTGGGACAAATATTTTGCCGGTATAACTGCCGTCATTTAATGCAGGGTAAGTGCTTTTTATAGTCCTTTCCTGACTGATAACCTGGTTGTTTAACGAAACAAAAAGGCCGTTTTTGGGCAAAAAGTTTAAAGCAGCCGGGTTGTAATAAGTTGCATCGGCATCAATTACTGCATTTCGGGATAGCATACGTGCCCATTGTGCACTGTGGTTCGAGTTTGTTACAAAGTCGCCTGCAAATAATCGGGTTCCCATAAGAATAGCTGCAGACACAAGGAATGTTCTGGTTTTCATTTCTATTTATTGTTAAATTAATAATGTAAGCCACTTTAAGTGGCTTTTTTGTTCTGGTTTAACATCAAATATAAATTCTTTTTTTAGAATAAAAAATTTTGTCTGAAAAAATAGGCATATTCAGATGTATGGTTAACAGAGAGAATGACGGAGCTTTAGTTTAATATTAGTGTCTTTCTTAAATTCAGCCTGATGTCCAAAAAATCCTTGCTTTAGGGGATATGCAGCATTTTCTTCAGGGTTATTTTTGTTTTGCTATATTGATTTTGTATTAACCTAAATAAATTAATTATGAAAAACCATTTGAAATTTTTAGTTATGGCGGCTTTTACTGCCGTTTTTGTTTTTGCATCATGCAGTAAAGATGATGATGATAATAATACTTCTTCAACTGAGTATAAAGCTCCTTCCGTAGCCCATCAAAACTATGCTGTCGAGATTCCTGAAGCTTTGGCTGCTAAAGTACAGAACGATAATTATCTTATGGGGCTTACCGGTGCTTTACAGTCTGTAAATTATCTTGCCCAGGCTTGTTTTGCCCAGTTTCCTATTGATACAAAAGAACTTGGAAACGCTTCGTCTAAGTCAAACAGCGATGGCTCTGTTACTTATTCAGTTTCTATACAGCAAGGGATATTTTATCTGACGTATTTTTATTCTTCAGCGAAATCTTCATGGACTGCTGAGTTTCAATATACAGGAACAAACAGTAAAACGAAGATAGCTTATGTTGAGGAAACCGGAAATGCCGGGAAAGCCGAATATTACTATGATTCTGGCAAAGTGGCCCTCAAATATTTCTGGACTGATGAAAAAACAGGCCAAAAAATTGTGGTTACAGGTTATGATGAACAGGGGAAAGTGGATTTGACCTGGAATATCGTTTCAAATGATGATAAGTCTGGCTCTATGAAAGCTTATGATGCTGCTAATGTACTTATTTACGATATCACGTGGAAAGCTGATGGTACAGGAAGTTATACTATTAATTCTGAAGACGGCACTATTAAAGGGACATTCTAATGTTTTTTAAGGTTAAATGAAATGCCCGGCTAAGTCCGGGCTTTCGTTTTTATAACGAGATGAATTCGCTCAAAATCATGGCTGTTGCTCCCCATATCTTTTCATTTTTGTACAAAAAATAAGGTATTTCAACATTAAGGCCTTTGTAGTTTTTAGTTTCTTTCTTGATTGTATGAGGGTTATATATGTCTGCAACAGGTATTTCAATGCAATATGCAACTTCTTCTTTTTGAACCTGCCAATTAGGCTTTGATTCAACCCGCCCAATGTAAGGAAATACTTCATAATGGCTTACCGGAATAACTAAAGGCGTTAAAGCCCCTATAATATGTATTGATTCTTGAGGCACTCCAAGTTCTTCGTAACATTCGCGGATGGCTGTTTGTTCCAGTGTTTTGTCTGCATTGTCTTTTCTTCCGCCCGGAAGGCTTATCTGTCCTCCGTGAGGTTCATCTTTGTCAGTGCGCTTAATTAGTACTATGTGTGGTTGGCCATTCTCGGGAAACAATAAAATTAATACTGCTGCTTTGGTCAATTCTTGTGTTACCTGAAACAAGTGCCGATGCGACGGGCTCATCTTCTGTTGTGCAGAAATACCGGGTAAAGGCTGTTTGAGCTTTTCTGCTAAATCTTCAATATATTTTTCAAAATTTCGCATTGTTTTTAAACACAGGGTCACGGAAACACAGAGAAACACAAATAAATTCTATTTTAAAGAATACCAGATGTTTAATTTGGAAAACCGATATAATTCAATTTTATGAAAATACTTGAACTACAGAAAAACTTTCTCTTCTGTGTTTTTGTATCTCTGTGTTCTGTCTATAAATATTTTGAAATGGCGCTTTCCAGCTCCTTATAATTGTGTACCACTGGTAATTCAGGATAATCATCAATTACCTTCTGAGGAGGACAATACAAAATGCCATGATCTGCTTCTTTCAACATGCTAATGTCGTTGTATGAGTCACCAAAAGCAACAACTTCGTACTTTAGCTGTTTCAGGGCTTTTGTAACTTCCCTTTTTTGGTCAGGTTGACGAAGGTTGTATCCGCAAACCATTCCCTTTTCATCAACAGACAGGTAGTTGCAGAAAAGTAAAGGATATTTAAGCTGCTTCATCAATGGGCTGGCAAACTCGGTAAAAGTGTCAGAAACAATGGCTATTTGGCTTTTGCTCCTGATTTTATCAAGCATTTCCAATGCTCCTGGCAGTGGTTCAATTTTTGAAATAACATCCTGGATATCTTTTAATGTGATGTTGCGTTCTTTCAAGATTTTAATCCTGTGCTTCATCAATACATCGTAATCACTGATGTCGCGGGTGGTGAGCTTTAATTCTTCAATACCGGTAATGCGTGCAACGTTGACCCACACTTCAGGAACCCATACTCCCTCTAAATCTGAACAGAAAAATACCATGGCTGTTATCTCTTTAATAAATATGTCTTAAATGCTTCGTAATTGTTTGGCATGTCAGTCATTTCCTCGGTTTTGTTGTCGAGTTGCGAAAGACTGGCGGGGAGTTCAGGCTCAATGTTGAGAATTGACTTAATCTCTTGTGGAAACTTAGCAGGATGTGCGGTTTCTAATGTTACTGTCAACTGGTAAGGGTTTTTATATGAAGGATTTTCAGCATAAAAATCATGCAACCCCTTCCATCCAACAGCTCCGTGTGGTTCTAAAAGTAGATTGTAGCTGTTATAAGCTTCACGTATGGTTTGACGTGTAGCTTCGTCAGTCACACTGAAGGCTGTCATGTCGTTTTTGAGCTTTGCAACATCAGGTTCTTTCAGGATATTGCCTTTTTCGTCCATTTGTCCGCCATAAAGCGTAATGATACGGGCCATGTTGCTTGGATGGCCAACGTTCATAGCGCTTGAAATACAGTTGCGCGATGGCTCGATAGTTTTGTATGACCCGCTACGGAAATAAACCGGGACTTCGTCGTTTTCATTGGTAGCAATAACAAACTTCTCAACAGGTAATCCCATGTGTTTGGCAAGGATACCGCCCATGAGGTCGCCAAAATTCCCTGAAGGTACCGAGAATATTATCTTATCATCTGCATTGGATGCCAATTGTGACCATGCCCAAAAATAATAAACACTTTGTGGAATCAAACGACCTATGTTTATTGAGTTGGCGGAAGACAGGTCGAGTTTTTGCAAGTCTTTGTCTGCAAAAGCTTTTTTTACCATCGCCTGGCAATCGTCAAACTTGCCATCTAAAGCTATTACAGAAATGTTTTTGTGCAGTGTGGTCATTTGTTTGCGCTGACGGTCTGTAACCTCCGTTTTTGGAAACAAAATAACTACTTCAATATTGTCTAACCCATAAAATGCATTGGCTATAGCGCTTCCTGTGTCGCCTGATGTAGCAGTAAGGATAAGCATTTTGCGGTTATCCTTCTTCAGGAAGTACTGTATCATGCGCCCCATCATACGAGCAGCAAAGTCTTTGAAAGAAGCAGTAGGGCCTCTGTCAAGGCGCATGATGTAGTTGCGGTCATAAACCTGTTCCAGCGGAACATCAAAGTTGTAAGCATCCTTGGCAAGTGCAAACAGGTCTGCTTCTGGTATTTCGCCCTGGAGGAAGTTGTTGATGACGGTATATGCTATTTCAAAATAGTTCTTTTCGGAAAAACCCCAAATCACGTCTTTGCTGAGTGTTGGAATATAGTTGGGGATGTAAAGCCCTTTGTCGGGGGCTTGTCCGGCAATCAATGCTTCGCGAAATGATACACTTGGCGAACAATGGTTTGTTGAGTAGTATTCGATTTTTGACATGTGAAACTAAAATTTTAGCCCTGCAAAATAAATGAATTTCCTGTTATTCAGGTGACATTAAATATAAAATGATTTTTTGTATTTAAAGAAACAATAGCCAATTTCAATATTCTATCGCCAATCATCAATAAAAATGAGTACCTTTGCAGTTTAATGTAAACTTTTTAAATAAAGAAAGTTAATGAGTAAAGTATTGATTATCGGGGCTGGCGGTGTTGGGACCGTTGTAGCCCATAAGGTAGCTCAGGTAAAAGACGTTTTTACCGACATTATGCTGGCTAGCCGCACCAAATCAAAGTGCGATGCCATTGCCAAAGCTATTGGCGACAGCCGTATCAAAACTGCTGCTGTCGATGCCGAAAATGTCCCACAATTGATTGAGCTTATCAATAGCTTTAAACCTGACATGGTCATCAACGTGGCTCTTCCTTACCAGGATTTGACCATCATGGATGCATGCCTGGCTACAAAAACCTCTTACCTCGATACGGCCAACTACGAGCCAAAAGAAGAGGCTAAGTTTGAGTATAGCTGGCAATGGGCTTATCAGGAAAAATTTAAACAAGCAGGTATTACTGCTATTCTCGGATGTGGTTTTGATCCGGGCGTTACGAGCGTTTTTACGGCTTATGCTGCCAAACATCATTTTGATGAAATTCAGTACTTAGATATTGTTGACTGTAACGCAGGCGACCATGGCAAAGCTTTTGCCACAAATTTTAACCCGGAAATAAATATCCGCGAGGTAACCCAAAAAGGTAAATACTGGGAAAATGGCAAATGGGTTGAAACTCAGCCTCACGAAATACACAAACCTCTCAATTATCCCGGGATTGGACCTAAGGAATCGTATTTAATATATCACGAAGAGCTTGAGTCATTGGTCAAAAACTTTCCAACCCTTAAACGTGCCCGTTTTTGGATGACTTTTGGCCAGGAATACCTGACACACCTGCGTGTTATCCAAAACATTGGCATGGCCCGGATTGATCCGGTTATGTACAATGGTGTAGAGATTGTTCCTATCCAGTTTTTGAAAGCAGTACTGCCAAATCCCGGTGATTTGGGCGAAAACTATAAAGGATGGACTTCTATTGGCTGCCGTATCCGCGGTTTGAAAGATGGAAAAGAAAAGACGTATTATGTTTACAATAACTGTAGCCACGAAGAAGCTTATAAAGAAACCGGTACACAGGGTGTAAGTTATACAACAGGTGTTCCGGCTATGATTGGCGCTATGATGTATCTTAAAGGCTTATGGAAAAAGCCCGGCGTGTTTAATGTTGAGGAATTTGACCCGGATCCTTTCATGGAAGCACTGAATAAACATGGCCTCCCTTGGGTAGAAGTGCATAATGGCGACTTGGAACTATAGAAAGAAAATATTGACTTAATATTTACTCCCGACGATGCAATGGCATTTTCGGGAGTTTTTGTTTGAGTGCACTTCATTGTGTTGTTTCTTCGAAAGAACAACACAATGAAGCTTAAAAAACACCTTCGCCCTAAAGGGCTTCGATAAGCGAAAGCGGAGAGAGTGGGATTCGTAACCCCTTAATAACTCCTTATTTTTCAATATTTTATAACCTTACGAAATTTTTACTCACCGAATTACTCACTATTGTTTTGAAGCAATTTGGCTGCAAATCGTATTACAATATTACAACTTTTGAGGGACTTTTGAAAGTAAAGCAGACTATTTTTTGAACTGGATAACAGAATAGTTAAGGGTTGTAAGCGTGTTCTATCTTGGTTTTTAAGAAAGAATACACTAACTGACCAAAAGCGGTTGAACCTGTTCTGCATCCATGCCTGTGAACTGGCAAAACTCATAAATAGTAACAAAATGATGCTGTTCTTTATCGAGTTGCTGCCGTATCTGCTTTAGCAGGTTTCTACTGAACTTTTCAGAACGTCCGGTTATGGTCATTACATCTTTCGGATATATTACAATCCTTTTTGTCATGCCCTGGTATAAAATTATGCTGGCCATAGCTTTACCATGACTTTAATATGGCTTTACTATGACTTTGATACGAAGATACACAGTTTAACGGAAATAAGCGGAAGTAATCGGCAAATTATGCCCTTACGTGGCTGCATGTGTACTATTTACAGGTATTTTAATGTAATGTTGCTGATAATTAACTTTTGTTCAACCCATTAAAATTGTAAATTATGGCTAATCAGAAAGGAATTATCAAAATAGAAGGTACTGTAGGCGGAATGACCTTCTACAAAAAGGATGGCGAATACCTCGTCAAAGAAAAAAGCAGCATTTCGGCTGATAAAATTGCAAAAGACCCAGCATTTGCACGAACTCGTGAGAATAATGCCGAGTTTGGGGCTGCCGGAACTGCCGGAAAAGTATTGCGTGATGCATTGCGAAATATGATGTTAAATGCTTCCGATACGCTTGTAACATCGAGGGTAACGCAATTAATGACCGATGAGCTTAAATTGGATGTAACCAGCGTAAGGGGTAAGCGTTTACCTGCTAATGGTTTGGCATTGGCTACAGGAAAAGCCTTGTTAAAGGGCTTCAATTTCAATGCAAATTCGATGTTAAGTGGCGTGTTGTTCAAACCCTATACGGTTGTTACTGCAACGGGTGTAATAACAATCACAGGCTTAAACCCTGCTACTGATATTGCCGCCCCAGCCGGAGCAACTCACATGAGTATCACTGGCGGTATGGCGAACGTCAACTTTGCAACTGGGGTTTGGGCTGCAAGCCTTACCAACGTTCAAAACCTTGCCTTAAATGCGGCTGCTGCAACCGTAACATTGACACCAACGGCTGTTCCTGCCGGAACGGGTATTAAAGTACACCTGTTGAAAATTGAGTTTTTCCAGCTCTTAAATGGGGTTCAATATCCGTTAAAGAATGGTTCTTTCAATGCTTTGGCAGTTGTTGAGGTTGCATAATCATGAATGAGTTTCAACTATTCGGGATTATTATCTCGTTGCTTCTGTCGGTGGTGGCTTTCTTTGTAAAACAATTGCACAGGGATTTTAAGCGTGTCGAAAAAGACCTGGGCGAAGTGAAAGTTACCACCTCTCTCATTAAAACTGAATTCAAAGGAATCAATGATTTGATGAACCAAAAAATTGAATTCCTTGAAAAGAGGCTTACGCATATAGAAACGTTCATTTTTAAAACTATAAAAAAATGGCAAAGACTAATTTAACGTTGGTTCAGCGGATTACCGCCCCAACACCAAAAATATTCAGGATAATTAGGACTGTTGGCCTGTCTTTAACCGCTGTCGGTGGCGCAATACTCGCAGCTCCGGCAATGCCTGTAATACTGGTGACCATTGCAGGTTATTTGTCGGCTGCTGGTGCTGTCATGGCAGCAGTTAGTCAGGTTGCTGTGGATGGGGATTAAACGCCATCCAAACCTCATCAGAGGTACTTTAAAAGCTTGGAGCGAAAAACTCTAGGCTTTTTTTGTGGCTACACCTCAACCATGCTTGTTAAAACAGCTTAGTGCATACGCCCGTTTCAATTCCTGAATAAGCTGTAAGTGTTCTTTCATTTGTTTTTCTTTTATGTCAAAGAACTTTAGTTTTTCAACTGCACGAATAAATTCAGGCTGATTTACCTTTACTACCTCCATTTTGTCGTTTATTGCTTTTTTGTAATCCCCTATTCGGATAAACGGAATAACAGACCCTATTAAATACGGATGAAAAGCTTTTGCCTTCCAAAGTGCAAATGGTACCCAATATAATGTTTCTTTTAATTCTTCGTTTTCAGCCTCAATTTTAAAACAATTGGGACAAGCTTGCAAAAGTGGCTTACCTGAGTTTAACCCTTTATTTAAAGCGAAAAAATGAGGTTTGGGGCTTTCTTCTTTCACGGTCGATGATTTTACAGTAAATGTGTGCATGGTTTCTTCGATAAATATTTTGCTCGCTTCGCTTCGCACACATATTTTCAAAGAAGAAAGAAAAAACGGAAAAAAAGAAAAAAGAAAGCCTCTTTTCAGGCATGACGGGGCGGCCTGTCAAGGTTTTTTACGAAAAATACTACCCGACAAAGGAGGGTGGAGATTTTTTTAAAAACCCGAAGGGCATGACCTTTACTGGTTGCCCCTAAATGCCTAACTTGCTGCACTTTTTTGATTTTTGTGATTGTCCCTGCTTTTTCTGTCCGAATGCACAAAAAAATAAAGTAAGCCACCTAAAAAGGCAGCTTACCAACAGAGAATTGCAGCCACAAGAGCTGAATAGAAACCAACGGAACGGCACCACCGATATAAGAAAAGTGGAAGCGAACCTTACTACAAGTGTAGGCAACCAACCACCAGCCAGCCAACCTACGGCGAAAAATACAGTTAAACATAATGCCTGTATGCCACAGGCGGAAAGGCAAAGATGCAAGGGCAGACCAAAAAATACTCTTTTTGTTTTGACCTTTTGTTTTTCGGGCAAAAGAAAAAGGAAGATTTTTTGAGGCTGGCGCAGCGAACCCTTGTCAGCTTTGGCTTGAAGTCCTGTAACTTTGCATTTTGTTTTGGTGTATTTGTTAAAACATTGATATTGACTTATTTTTCTTTTCTTTTTGTTTTTGTGGGTCGTAAAAAGCAGGTTATAACAGCCATGAGCTAAAAGGGCAAGCCATAGGGTGCAATTTTTCTTTGCACCCGACGGCTTGACCCTGCGAAGCCACTGCGAGTTGAGCAAGGGTGGTGGACAAGAAGGCTGAGGCACGAAGCCGATGGACGGCACATGTGGAAGCGGAAGGCTGGCGGGGTTTTTGCTTTTTTTTGCAAAAACCATGACAGCCTGGAGCGCACTACACGAGGCTACCGCTTTAATAGCCAGAACGAAGTGGAGGCAATTGAATAAAGTCAGCCGAAGCCCGTAGCGACCCGCAGGCGAGCTAAACAATGCAGCCGGTGGACTGCAAAAGGCTGAAAAGAATGGAGGCGGAATGAAATGTAAGGATGCTGAGAGCAGCGAAGCCCTGAAATGTAATGTAGCCGTAATGAGTGAAGCTTTATTGCAGGATAGAGTAGGCTGCAATGAAAGGAAGCAAGGCAATGAAAAGCATGACAAGCTGTGAAGTGCAACGGAACACCCGAAGGGCGGCACAGCTCTTTTTTATACCTTTAAAAAATAAGCAAGTTTATAAAAATGTGCTGTGACGGCTTGGCGTGTCTTTTTGTATTGCCTTGATGGAGTGAATACCATATAACCTGCTTTTGTGGTGGGCGGGTGAGGATTAAAAAGAGTTTCATTCCACTTTTATCAATATCCGACATTTATCCGCCAAAGTGTAAGTATATCCGACATTTATCCGCCAAACACTAACTGATATTTAGAGCCTTTTTTCTCACCTATTCTTTGCAGAATGCCTTTTTCAACTAAATCGTCTAAGTCTCTAAGGGCAGTTCTGTCAGAAACAGAACATAGTTCTATATATTCGCTATTTGAAATTGAATGCTTTCCCCTGATAAATAGGATGGCTTTTGTTTGGCGTTCGTTTAAATTCAGTTTCTGTAAATTCTCAACTGAAAATCTATCTTTAAATAATTCTGAGAGAAAACCACCGCTTAGTTCTTTAAATTCCGGTTCAGGAAGATTGGCGTTTTTACATGCCTCCATAATTTTGATAGTACCACGCCCCCATGAATCAATATAGCCGCCCTTAAAACAAACATCAGCAATTATTTGGTTTCTGGGTTTTGAAGCATGTTGGCGTTTCAAGGCTTCGAACGTAATACTATCGGGAAGTAGGCCATCATTCCAAATACTAATTTTATCATTATACACACGAATTTGTGTATGAGCACCCATATAATTGCGATGTACCAGTGCGTTTAACAACATTTCACGAAGTGCAGGAAGGGGATATTCGGGGGTTTCAATCCTGTTCATACCTTCAAAGCTAACCTGTGAAATAAGAAACTTATGGTTTAACTGCTTAAGCACATTTGTCAAGTAACCTGATTATATTACCTTCCTCCTGTTCCTGAAACATAAGGTCAGTTTCGGAATTGCCAAAACGACCAATTTTAACAAACATGCTAGGATAAAATTTACCGGGGTCTTTGCCGAAAAGAACAATAGCAGCCCGTTTTAACTGATTGTTATCTGATAAACGAAGCTTATCAAGCAATTCAGAAATACTGAGGTTTTCAAAATCAGGCAAGCGACCTGCCTTTTCCGAAGCTTTTAAATACAATTTTATAGTTTGTTCGTCAATATCGGCAAGTGTTGCACGAGGTTCAATAACATCATCCCAGGTTTTGCCCGATTTCTTTAAAAGAAATTCGTTTAATGCAGTACCTATTAATTCTTGCTTTGTACTGCCACTTCTGTAATAATAGCGACCACGCAATGAAATGGGGACTGAGTATGGAGGAGTATTGATTTCAATGTATTGCAAACTATCTGATTCCAATAAATTAACCTCAACCATAATGCCCATATTGTTGCGTATTTTATTGGGAATCTCGTCCATTAAAGACTTGTAGTCTGCCAAACCAATTACTTTGCCCGAATCGTCCATGCCAATATATATAGTTCCTCCCTGGGCATTTGCGAAACCACAAATCCATTTAAGGTAGTCGTCGTGCCAATTCGATTTGTATTCTATGTTTTGTTGTTCGGGCATTGAGCTTTTTCGTAATTTATTTTTTACAAAGATATTAAAATGGATTTTAGCCGAAATATTATTTTCGCAATCTCATGGTTTGTGACAACACTGTTGACACAAATTGAGAATAATACTGCCAAATATTCATAATGGGTAATTTCGCAGAAATCGTCTGCGAAATGTTTTGAGTATTTACAAATCATTGAAGTTAATTAGTGTATAGCTAAACGTTTTACCCCAGTATTTTTGTGCCATTTCGCAAAGTGAAATGAACTCGCTGAACTGGCCGGAATCGGCAAAGACCTGGCAACCTGCTGACCATTGGTTTACATTGATGGATTTACCTGTTAAGTTTGCACGGTGAATGTTTATGCCGAATATGCCTGTTTCTTCTTTACCGCTTGTAAAATCGAGATAATTGTTTTTGTTAAAGTCACGGATTACTGTTACTGGCATAAATTGAACCAATGCTTTGTATTTGCCCTGATGTAAACCAAGGCAATAGCAATGAAAATACTGGTCCGCTTTCAATATAGCTGTGCCTTGCGGGCTTAAGGGATGATTGAGATAATACAAACCAGGGTCGGTTGTTGCTTCGTATTTGTGGAAGTTCCACTGACCTTTGTACTTCCACATGATAACGATGTAATCATCGAAGGAATTTGGTACACGGTTATTGTTTCTTATCCCGATAATGTTGAGGTTATATGGTTTGGTGTCAGTTTCAAATATTTCGTAGCCTTTATTTTTAAGGGCTGAGTAAACGGTGTCAAATGTTATTGATTCCATAATTTGAAAATGTATTAATAATTTGGTTAAACTCTTTTGTCTTTTGCCGATTCGCTGAAAGCGATGAGGTTGAATTGTTCACGCAAGCGGCTGCGAATTCGTGCGCCGTAAATATCTTCAATTTCGCTACTATTGAGGTTTGTAGTTAAATGTGTGAACATTTGACGTGAAACAAATAATTCGTACCGTGAAAGAAGAATTTCGGCCATTACGTTGCAGTCGTTGCCAAAGTATTTCAGGCTGTTTTCGGTGCCTAAATCGTCGAAACAATAAGTTCGAGGAATGTCGTTTTTGAATGATTGTTTGCTGTATTTGTGTATTACCGAATAGCCTTCTTGTATAAACTCAAAACTCACATCACGACAGGTTTTCATTACAAAACGCTCTTCGAGTGGTTGAATATGCCGGATAATGTTCATTAGTGAAGTTTTACCACAACCAACAGGGCCAGAAAGTAAAATACCTTTCCGCAAGGAAAGTTTGTGTTTTTCTGCTCCGGCATTGTCTTTGAGAATATACACCAGCAGCTTGTAAATAATTTCGTAATCTTCAGGAATTACTTTAAAACTTGGATGGTACAGTTTTTTGCCTGTAGATTCGATAAAGGTTAGGCCTTTTGTAAAATCGAAAGTCATAATGTGCTGGTTTGAAAATATGAAAATGATTTAAAGAGGTTCGTTGTAGTTTTTGCCGTTTGGCGATGGTTGGGGCTTTGATTGTGGTTTTGGCAAACCCTGTGGGGCTATAAAATGCTGTGCATTTAGCATCCAGTTTCGTGCGGCTGCTTGCCAGTTTTTCATGGGTGTTTTGCCCCCAACACGCCAACCGTTGCTTTCGAAATGGTTATAGAATTTATTGGCCTCAACTATTGGGAACTGTTCGGTATTAAAAAATGCTATTACTTCTTCCATGATTGGCGGTATTGAATCAGGCTTTTCTTTTTTTGGCGCAACTTTTTTTCTTTTTGAATTTTGGCTTTGTAGCATACCGGGGTTATTGTTTTCCGAAAAAGGTAAATTCTCATTTTTGGAAAATTGTGTTTGTGAGTTCGCATCACTATCGTTTATTATGTTTAATAAGTTTGTATTGTTTATAGAAGGTACTAATGCTTGTTCAGTGCCTGTACCAGTAGTAGTTTCGTTACCTGACTGATTTTTGAACGGCTGCCCGTCTGTTTGCTGAACTGGTTTGTAGTCGGGGTCGAATATTACAAGATGAACCAAACTGCCTTTGAAAGGATTGTATGATGGCATGTATTTTACATATCCGAAATTGTGCAAATCTTTCATACACTTGTGGTAGGTTGCTTTCGAACATATTTTACTAACCTTCATGGTTTCTTCACGGCAAATGCTTATCGGGTTCTGGAAACGGTTTATATTCCAAAACTGAAATAAAGACAGGTACAGGCTTATATGTGTGGGGTTAAGCCTGTCGTCGGGAACTACACGATCGAAAAAACCAGTAAGGTGTTTTATGTAGTTCATAATCCACTCTTGCCTTTTTGCAAATTGGAAGGATGTGGTTTTTGATTGTTGATTTGATTTCCGTTAATTATCTTTTCAATTTCGTTGTAATTGTAAAAGATAATACTACCTATCCGGGTAAATGACAATGTGCCATTAACACGGAGATTTTGCAAAGTACCAGGAGAGATGTTTAGCAGTTTACGAACTTCGGCAGATTTGAGCCATTGTTTTTGTTCTGATTGGCAACCTTGTTCTTTCAGAATTTTTTTAAGGTCTTCGAGAAGTTCTGTCTTAAACTCCCGCAAATCGTCGGTTGTAATAATAGATGTAGGCATACTTTTTAAAAAATTTGGTTTCTACACCAAAATTCAAAAGATTAGCCCAAAAAAAGCCCAAGTTATACCCAAGTTGGGTACACATTAATTTTGATATGTTTTGACACAGAATAATATAACTTTTAGGCTCTGATGTGTCAAAAATGATAAAATACCAAGTTGGTATCATCTTGGGTGTTCGTCATCCTGTTCAATTTTTTTGAGCAATGCCGTTTTTAATGCATCAAGGAACTTGGATGGATTTTGGCGTTGCTTAATTTCGAGGTAGGTACGGTAAAAGTCGCCCAAGTCAATATCAAAAACAGCTTCGACAAACAGGGCTATTTCCTTAATATCTATTAAGCCATTATTAATGCTGTTACATGCTTGCAAAGCATAAATAAGTTCTACGAGTGCAATTTTAGGGTCAGTCCAGGCATATTTACTTTTTCGCACCTGATCTGTTCTTTTAAATTCTTTGCGGTCAATTAATGCCAGTTCAGTTTTGAGGTATACACAAAGCAAATCATTAGCTAATATTTTGGCAACTTTGAAATCGTGGCTGGTGGAGAAAGCGGGGTCGGCGTCGAAATAAAATGTATCGAGGTAAAGATGCAAATCGTACTTACCCCTGACGAAATATTTATCGTCGAGATATACCAATTTGTTACGCATATATTGGTAAAATTCGAGGTTCTCGGCAAAGAACTTTTCGAGCTTATTGAGTTCATTTTGCAAGTATCTTTTTTGAGATTCATCGCTCCCGTTTGGCCGTTTTGACTCGATATTGAAAATCTTTATAAAGTAAATTAGTTTGCTGTAAATTGCCGGTTTTGTTTCTTTGAAAAACAATATTTCGGCTTCCTGATTTGGAAATTTGTTTTGACTTACGAAATCTTTCAATTCTTTTAAACAGGCACTTATACAGACAATTGAGCGTTCTGATATTTTTAGAATGTTAGAAAACTCACTCTCGATTGTTTTTAGGTCATCATCAAGATTTTGGCATATATTGCAAATGTGGTCACTCATAACTTACAACTGATTTTTCTATTGTTTTGCCCTCCCTAAATTCATTTACTTTATAGCTTTTATTTTGCCCAACGAGGCGTTGTATCAAATTTACAGTTGCTTCGTCATGAATACCAGGAATAAACGTGGTGCGAAATTCGCCTTCGATTGAGGTATTGTTGAGAAGAAGAATGGAAACCATTATCTTTTCAATAATTTCATCTGTCATTTGAATTCCAATGATTTTGCCGTACAAATCTTTTTCGGGCGCAATTTTTATGTCCATAGCAATGTAATCTACTAGCTTGTTTTCAACGATTTGCTCCAGCATGTATGGGTTCGATCCGTTGGTATCGAGTTTAATGGAATAGCCCAAATCTTTTAATTCTTTCAGAAATAATGGTAAATCCTTGTGAATGGTTGGTTCACCGCCTGTAACAACTACTCCATCAAGCCAATTTTTGTGTTTTGCAAGGTAACTTATTATGTTTATAGGAGCTAATTCAAGATGTTCAATAAAAAGTTCAGGTAGCACAAGCTGCGGGTTATGACAATACCCACAACGGAAATTACAGCCTTGTGTAAACACAACGGCTGCAATTTTACCGGGATAGTCAATAAGACTTTGTTTTACGAAACCACCTATTCTCATAGTTTTTTATGCTTTTTTAGTTTTTCAAACCGAGTAGGCAGAATTCCTAATCTATTATTGAGCCATTCTGAATATATATCCCAACACAGCAAAAGAGGTGCAGTATTTGGCTTACATGGTTTTCTTTTCATGGTAATCAGTTTTTTAGCTGTTAACATTCAATGCCAATTCTTGCTTCAACCCCTTGAGTGTAGTAGTGTTTTACCTCTTTCATTTCGGTAACTAGATCGGCCATGTCTATTAGTTCCTGTGGGGCATAGCGTCCGGTAATAATGATTTCGGTTTGTTCGGGTTTCTTTTTCAGCAGTTGAATGAGTTCATCCACTGAAAACAAGTTGTAATAAAGGGCAATGTTGGCCTCATCGAGAATTACCACATCGTACGTGCCTGACAAGATGATGCCCGAAACCTCTTTAAAGCCTTGCCGGGCAATGTCAATATCGGCCTGAGTCGGGCTTTTTACTATAAAACATTCCAAACCAAATTGCTTAATTGAAATGGTTGGCAGATAATTAAATACAGCCTTTACCTCGGAATATACCTGACCTTTAACAAACTGGGCAAAATATACTTTTTTACCAGCACCGACAGCCCGCAATGCAAGCCCAAAAGCGGCAGTTGTTTTTCCTTTACCGTTTCCGGTGTAAATTTGAATGTACCCTTTCATTTTATTGTTGTTTTTAATGTGTCAATTTTTGTTTCGTTTAAAAATGCTATGTGTCCGGGGTTTAACCCGGCTTTAAAAGAATACTTCTTTTTGCCTTCTTTACTGAAACAAACTACATTGCCAGTGTTTACAAAACCGTGCGCATCGGTAATGAATACGTTGCCCGATTGCTTATCAACCGTAATCCCGTAAGCCGTTTCTATTACAGTACCATCGGTAATGAAATTGTCGCGGATGATCGTTTCGTTTTTAACATTAATAAGCATTATTTTTGAACCGGAGCCCGTCATAAAGTCATAGTAATAAACATAAGCAGTATCACCATTTATAGCAAGGTTCAAGGCTTCAAAACCGGGGAAGGTATATTTTAGCTCATCGGTTTTACTGTCTATAATTTGAAGGCACATTTTTACATCACCGTAATTGCCCCTCGAAATCACATATAAATCGCCATATTTATCGGGTACAATAATATAAGGGTTAATGCGTACCGTTATTTTCTTTGTTTCAACAAGCGTAGCAACATCAATTACAGAAACAGTATTGTCATAGTTTGGATAATCAAGCCCGCCGGAATTTGACACATACACTTTATTATTGGCAACGGCAATCCCGTCGGGATTACGGCCTACGGTAATGTATTTTTCTATTTCGAGTGTAGCCGTGTCAATTACCGCAACCGTACCATCGAACGAACAAACAAATGCCTTGTTTTTATTAAAAGCGATATATCGGGGTTGGCGAGGTTTGTCGCCGTTAAAAAACGGTATTTGTTTGATGCTTTTACCAGTAAATGGGTTTACTACTTCTAACTGGCTCGAAACATTCACGATGATATACATTTTGTTTCCATAAATGGCAATATCGTTCCCTGTGTCACCCAGTTTACGGCCATTCTGCAAATTGAAATAATCGGTTTGGGGCACAGAATCAGCAAAACTGTAATAGGTAAGCGTTGAATTGTTCATATTGAACAATCCTTCGTTTAACACATATAGCCCTTTGGTGGTATAGGTTGTATCGGTTACGGGTTTTACAACCGGAGGGTCAACAACAGGTTCAATCGGGTCTTTTTTGCAAGATTGTGTTATGAACAATAGTGCAAGAATGGGCAATATTATTTGTTTCATATTTTTCATTTTTAAAATAGTAAAGTTAAAGCTACGGTGTATGAGCGTCCGGGCATCGGGAAACTTCTTATTACCTCGTATTGTTTGTTTAAAAGGTTGTTTACTTCACCTTTCATCTTTAAAGTGTAATCTTTTATTTTAAACTCGTACAACGCAGAAATGTCGCTCGTCCACCATGACGGAATCATGTTTTCATAAATATTTTCGCCCAACACATAACGATAGCCATTAAACAACGTGTTGTAGCTTACCGAGAATGATTTGTAGGCGACAGTTCCCATTGCCGTGAATGTTTCGAAAGGGATATAGGGTATCTGCTGGTTGTAGGTTGCCGAATTTTCATCGGTAACATCGGTTGCTGCCTGATAGGTATAATTGCACGACAACGAATAGCGTAATCCTAAAACAGGTTTGGTTTGCAATTGGCCATGCAATTCCATGCCTTTTATATCGACTAACCCGATGTTTCGCATTGACCAAACAAACAGGTTCTTCGTAGGAACGGCGACTATTTTATCTTTCACGTGGTTGTAAAAGAAATCGGCTTTAAACGAAATATATTCAATAATGCCCCAATGGGAAAAAGCTGTTACTCCGGCATTGTATTGCTTTGCGTATTCAGGTTTAAGGTTATTGTTGCCTACAAGGGTATAATATAAATCGTTAAATGTGGGCATCCTGAATACGTCTTTGTACAAGAACCGCAGGCGGATATTGGGGCTTTGTGTTAGTCTGTAACCACACGAAACGGAAGGGGTTAAAATATTACGGTCGGGGGCTGGTTGTCCTTCCATTGTTTTTTCACGAACCAGCGTGGCCAATATATTGCCATTTACTTCCCAGCGAGGCCGTAAATATTGAAATGCCAAAACCGAAAGCGAAGAATAACGTGTAGGCTTGGCATACTGGTAGAGGTTGGCATCTAGTGTGTTTACAAAAAAATCAGAAGCTATGGAAAGATGGAGGGAATCAATAACTTTCCAGTTTACCGCTTGCGATATGTAATATTCCCGTTGCAGATACCTATTATCAAGTTTCCCTTCGGCATTCAGGTATTCGGGGTCTAAATACCGTAACCAGTTTTGAGAGTATTTTATGTTTGTGAGCCATTGCAGCCTTTTTTTAGTGTCAGATTTATATTGAAGGTTGGAGAAGAAATCCTTGTTCCACAGCCGTTGCGTTGCAAACGGATTGTAAAACACAACTGCACCCGGTAACCCTCTTTCAGAACCGTAGTAATACATTTTTAACGAAAGCCTTGAGCTGTCTCGCAATATTGTAACTAATGCAGCGTTGAGGTTGACAGATTCAATATCTGAATTTTTTCTTATAGCTGTGGTATCTTTGCTTCTGCCAAGCTGTATATGAAAAGGGTATTCGCCATTGGCTTTGGTGTAATTGCATGAAATATCGGAATATGATTTTTGCCCCAGTCTATTTTGTATTGAAAACAGGGGATTAATTAACCCAAACGAACCGATTTTACAGCCCACTTTGAATCTAAAAGGTTTATTGCTAAAGTTGGGAATAGATGAATTAATGCTTATTACGCTTGCCGAGGCATAATACCTTGCTGGTTGACATATAATTGTTGGTTGTCCGATAAACAACGACACGTTGTCGGCGTTATCGGTAGAAATTTTACCTAAATCAACCTGCCCTGTAGCAACATCGCTAAATTGTACCCCATCCATAAATACACCGGTATGGTTTGCCCCCAAGCTACGCACCATTACTGTTTTCAACCCTCCAATACCACCATAATCTTTAACTGTAATGCCCGAAAAGGTCTTAACAGCATCGGCAGCGGAAGTGCCTGAAATCCGGTCGAGTTCTACCCTTGTAACAGATTGCATGGGGACAACCGACTTGTCTTTCTCGGGTGGCTTTACTGCGGTTACTGTTACTTCTTCGAGTTTTACAGTGTCTTTTATTAGTTTTTGGGAAAACAAGTTAAATACTGAAAAAGAGAATAATATGATTAAAAATAATTGTTTCATCGAAAAGTTTAAAAGGTGCCGGAAGTTAAGCTCCCGGCACCTTTATTTTACTATTGTTTCAATATTTTAACAGATTGGCTGTCTGATTTTCCTGAAATTTTTAAGATATAGTAACCAGGCGTTAAATGTTCAGTAGAGAATTGAACGGTATTACCTGCTGTAATTTGCTCTTCAATAATCCTTCCGTAAATATCAAGCAAAATAACCCTGCTATTAGCCTCGCATTCAACATTCAGATTTGCAGAGAACGGATTTGGATAAACTTTGACATTGTTGGCAAGAGCATTATGAATACCTGTTGCGCTATTGGTTACGGTAACTTTGAAAGTATCTGTAACCATTTGGTTGTTTAAAGTTGCACTTACCACAATTTCTGATTCACCGTGCTGGTTGGCCAAGAATGTTAATGTCAGTGTTTTTCCCGATAAATTTGTAGAAACAAGCCCTGTGTTTGAATTCGATGCTACTGCTAAAGTAATTCCAGAAGGGTCATAAGCAGTAAATGCAGAACTTAAATCGACATTTAAAGGCTGTGCATTCATATTGACGTTCACATCGTCAAGCGGGGTAAGTTTTACAGGTTGGGCATCGGGTATTATAGTAAGGTTGTCGATGCAAAAATAGGCTGGTGTATTCATGCCCCATGAACCAACATCAGATGATGCGAGGTTGAAACGAAGTTTTTTTACTTTTCCCAACTTGTTTAAATCTACCCATCGCCAATTTTTTACAATGTAATCCCTGGAGTTGTCGTTAGAACGGAAGTCGGCAAGATAAAACTCGATGGTATCTGTTTTTGAGCCATCTTGTTTTTCTCCCCAAATCAAAAGCTTGAAGTAATCAGGGTCGTTGCCGGTTGTGCCTCCAAACTTTTTGGCAAACATATCACCATCTCTCATTGACAAATAAGCATACGTACAGTTTGTCACATAAAAACCGCTTACAGCATAGCTTTTATCATCTTTAAAAGTAATTTCAACAGGCATGTTTGAGAAATCGCCCAACCAGTTTTGGGCAACAAAAGCAACTGCATAGTTAGTACCCCCAGTGTCGGGGGCATTCATACCACCTTTGGTGATTGCACTAAGCGTTGAGGTCTCAAGTTTACTTTGGTCAATAGCTGTGTCGTTTCGATTATTGGAATACATGAACCCATAATCGAAATTAGTATCATGAAAAAAACGAAATTTTGCCAAGCCAGAAGCCCAACTGGTATCGTTGGTTGGAGACCACCAGGAATCTTTGGCTAAAGGTAATTCATCGAGTGTTGTTATAGAATATGGTTGCCCTGCATTTACCACGCTAACTGCATCGAGGTCGAAGCCACAAGAATGAAATGGGGTTGGCCAAGGGTCATTAACAATATGTCCTTTAGAATCGTGCGAAGCATAAGGAGCATTTATGTTGCCCACTACATCAACCACTTTTACAAAACGAATATTATTCAGGTCAATGCCAGTACTGTCTTTAATATCGTCTAGGTCAAAAGGAGTCCCATAGCCAGCAATATCTTTGCCTGCCAGATTGTAAATATTGGTTGGGTCAATAGCTGCAAAGCCTCCAAGTTGAGGGCTTTGTGGTGTAAGTGATACCGCAGGGAAACGGACAAATCTTTTGCCGTCGGAACTAACTTCAACAAAAGCCAATTCAGAAAAAGTTGTACTTTTCTGCCCTGCTGGTGTATAAAAACCGTTTTCATAAACGGCAAAGTCAGGGCCTTTTCCATTTGAAATAGGCCTGTCGAAAGAAAGGATAGCAACTCCACTGTCGCCCAAACTTACCACATCGTAAGGCGAGTTTTGTGCTTTGCCCAAAGCAATTGCAGGATAGCCAAACGAAGCTTTGTTTGTGCCATTGTATTTTACAGAAGTGTCGGCAATGTTTACCCAACCTCTGTATAGCTCAATGCCAGTAGCCCAGCTTTTAATAACTGAAGAATCGGTATATATGGCCGTAGAACCAGTATTGCCAGCACCGGGGGCATATTTGTTTTGTGCAGGTGAATTGTGCATTATACACATACAACCCGCCATAAAAAGTAAAATTTTTCTCATGTTAATTTATTGGTTAATTTTTAAATATTCGTTTGTAAACAGTCTTCCCGTCTGTAGCAATTTTTAACGTATAAATTCCCTTTTCTATGTTTGCTACATTAACAGAAGGACTTTGAGTGCTGTAAGATTCTTTAAGAATTTCATTACCTTGCAAATCAATAATAGTTACCTGTGCAGGCTTATCGGTATAAATATTAATAAATTCGGTACAGGGGTTTGGGCTAATGTTTATATCGTATTCAACCGCTTTAGGTAAACTTAATGCGCTGTTTTCACTTGCAACAGATGAAGTGCTTGCCGATTTTAAACTGCCACAGGCTGTAGCTGCTGTAAATGGTGTGCGTGGAGGGTTTGCAGTCCAGGAAGGGGCATAAGCAAAACGCCAGCCATCCCATGCGCCATTGGTAAGTGTTCTGTTGGCTATCCCGTAATTTGAGTATGTCCAACTGGTTCCGTTTGTACTTAACCAGTAACTCCAATAGCCTTGATATAGCCATCCTTCTTTATAAACATCATCGGAATCACCTGCGTGGCCTGTCTCATTTGCCCCGGCAACATAGGTAAAGCCATCGCAATCCATGTCGTAACCTAAACCGTAAACTGTTTGGTCGCCATAAGAACCAGCTTTTTCGAAAATCCGAGGGTCTATAGCTTTGATTGCATTAAGCATATCCCGGCCTGTTTTAGTTCCTGTCCATTTATAGCCCCAAACTTTGGTAACATAATTTCCATCGGGTGTTGTCCATTCAATTACCAAAGCAGCTTTATTAGTTCCTGAACCAGCCCAAAGTTGAATATCATTGAACGAAAATTGAGAAAAGGCATTTATTGAAAGGAAAATGCTCAAAACCAGTGATAAAAACAAATGTTTCTTTTTCATAAAAAGTAAGTATTAAAATTAATATTTGATTGATTCCAACCGCAAAACAGGCATTCGGCTTTGCGCAAACTCAAATGCGCCAAACAAAACCCCGATATAAACAAAATCACCTAAAAGTGTATTTTTAAAGAATGGTAGTCCGGCTGCATAGCAAGTCATTAACCCGCTAAAACTCTTAGGGTACATGTTTGTAGAAGCCCAAACCCCAAAATTGGAGAGTAGAAAAAATATAATAGAAGCTAAAAGGCTTGCCAGAATAAGGTTTCGGATTTTAATCCGCTTTAGGGCAACAAAACCTATCAAACCTATCATGATAAAAGCACCATAAGTCCAGTAACAGCCTTGGTAAAACCATACAAAATGGTCGAAATATTGGCTGTAAACAACATTATTTAATACAAGGTCGCTTAACCACATGCTGATAATGGGAATCAAGAATGAAAGGTATCGTTGCGAAAAATAAGCAGCACCAAACAAAGCCATTGCCCCGATGGGGGCAAAATTTGGAGGATGAGGCAGCAATCGGCTGAATGCTGCCAAAAGCACCATCAGGGTAATAACCCCGTAACGGAGGTGTAAATTTTTCTTTTCTGTCATAACTATCGAATTTTAAGTGAAACATACACGTTAAAACCCGATATGCAGCAATGTGAAGAAGGATAGAAAATCAAAAGGCTTAAGCCGGATGATTTTTCGCTTTTCTCCCGAAAGCTACAAATCGGAATATCGGCAGGTTTTCTGACTTGCTCGCTTTTAAACGCCTTCCCATCTTTAATGACAGTGGCTTCTGTGTTTAAAAGTTTTTGTTGAGCTTACAGCAGCGGGAACTATTGCCGACTTACACGGCATTCCCTTTTAATCCTGTTTAAGCAGGAACCGATATGTAATTCTATATTCTAAAATCAGTCTTTTATCATTTTATCAAAAAGTTTCCGTTCTTTAAATTCTTCCTGTTTCCCATCATTCCATTGTCCCACCGGTCGCAGATAGCCAACAATCCTTGAAAAAACTTCGCATTCAGATGTTTGGCCTGTTTCGGCGCATTTAGGGCATTGTTTGTGTTCACCAAACAGGTAGCCATGTTCCGGGCAAATGCTAAATGTGGGCGAAAGGGTAATATAAGGTAAATGGAACGTATGGGTTATTTTCTTAATCAGCGCTTTTACAGAATCCACATGCAACTGTTTTTCGCCCAAAAAAGTATGAAATACTGTTCCTCCGGTGTATTTGGTCTGCAATCCGTCCTGAATAGTTAAAGCTTCGAACAAATCGTCTGTATAATTAACAGGTAATTGTGTTGAATTGGTATAATAAGGCTTTGCCCCTTTTCGCACATGTACTTCGTTGGCAGTAACAATGTCGGGATATTCTGCTTTGTCAATTTTTGCCAAACGGTACGATGTGCCTTCGGCTGGTGTGGCTTCTAAGTTGTAGATGTTGCCAGTTTCGTCCTGGAATGTTTCGAGTTTTGAACGCATTACGTCCATTACTTTTTGGGCAAAGGCATAGCCTTTTTCCTGTACCAGATTGCAACCTAAGAAGTTGAGGCAACATTCGTTCATGCCAACAATACCAATGGTTGAAAAATGGTTTTTCCAAAACTTACCTGTACGTTGTTTTACATGGCGTAAATAAAATTTTGAATACGGGTAAAGCCCTTTTTCGGTAAGGTTTTCAATTACTTTGCGTTTTACTTCAAGGCTTTCTTTGGCCAATTCCATCAGCTTATCGAGGCGTTGGAAAAATTCGGTTTCTGATTTAGATTCGTAACCCAAACGAGGCAAGTTTATGGTAACTACTCCAACACTTCCGGTAAGAGGATTTGCACCAAATAAGCCACCACCACGTTTTTGAAGTTCCCGTTTGTCTAAGCGTAAGCGGCAACACATGCTGCGCACATCGTCGGGACTCATATCGGAATTTACGAAGTTGGAAAAATAAGGAATACCGTATTTGGCTGATATTTCCCATATTTTGGTGTAAGCAGGGTTGTCCCACTCGAAATCTTTGGTAATGTTATAGGTTGGTATTGGGAATGAAAATACACTGCCATTTGCATCACCTTCGGCCATTACTTCAGCAAATGCAGCATTGAATATGTCCATTTCTGGCTGGAAATCACCGTAGGTTGCTTCTTGAGGTTTTCCGCCAATTACAACGGGCTGATTCTTTAAAAACTCAGGTATTTTAAGATCAAGCGTAATATTGGTAAACGGTGTTTGAAAACCTACACGGGTTGGCACGTTTATATTAAACATGAATTCCTGTAAGGCCTGTTTTACCTGTGCATATTCTAGCTTATCGAAGCGAATAAATGGCGCAAGGTAGGTGTCGAAGTTTGAAAAAGCTTGTGCTCCGGCAGCTTCGCCCTGCATGGTATAAAAGAAATTTACTATTTGCCCTAAAATGGTACGCAAGTGTTTTGCCGGACGACTTTCTATTTTTCCTGTTACGCCTTTAAAACCTGTAATAAGCAAATCTTCCAAATCCCAGCCAACACAGTAGACACTTAGAAAGCCTAAATCGTGGATATGAAAGCGACCTGATTGATAGGCTTGTTTAATTTCATCGGAATAGATGCGTTCTAACCAATATTGAGAGCTTACAATGGTGGCAATATGTTGGTTTAGACCTTGTAAAGAATAGGATGAATTTGCACTTTCTTTTATGCGCCAATCATCGAGACTAAGGTATTTTTCAACGATGTCAAGATTGGAGAAAAGCTCTTTTGCATTACGAATATTTTCATGTTGCTTGCGATGAAGTATGTATGCTTTGGCAACATCAAACAATTTATTTTCAAACAACACCTTTTCTACAGTGTCTTGTACTTCTTCGACAGAAGGCGTGAAATTCACCTTTTCGAACATACTCAATTGTTTCAACACATCGAGCATGAGATTTTCGGCTAATTGACGGTCGGGACGGCCAACAGCACGCAAGGCTTTAAAAATAGCAAAAGTGATTTTTTCAGCTTCGAAAGGGAGTATACGCCCGTCACGTTTACTGATTTGAACATTTTTTAATGCACCATTAATCACCATAGGTTTGATATTTAGTAAGTTAATAAACCTAAATTATGGTAGCTTTGAATAAAAAAGGGGAATGAAAAATAAAGATATCTGCGCTCAGAAGCCTTTACTCTTCGCCTTTCACCCGAAAGCTACGAATTACATTACAGGCAGGTCTTCTGGCTCGTCCTATTTTGGCTGCCTTCCCATTCCGGCTTAACGGAACAGTGGCGAGGGTGTGCCAAAACTTTTTAAAGGACTTACAGCTACGGGGATAGCCCCGGATTTAAACCGGGTTCCCTTTTAATCCACAATCCCGAAAGTTTCGGGACAGGAACCTGTAAATTTTAACGAAACAAAGGAATGTCATTTTTTCAACTAAACAATAGCAAATCGTATTAACTTTTGAACAGATGGTTGTTGAAAAGATGCAAAAAGCCCTAAATTGTATGAGCTGCACCCATGAAAATTAATTTATTTTACTTAATCGGGATTTAGGTTTGGATGAAAGTTTCTCACTTAAAAGCATCATGTCATCACTTACTTTTCTATCTAATATTTTAGCATAGTGCTGTGTAATGGTTAAATTTTTATGCCCAAGCATTTTGCTTACACTTTCGATTGAAACACCATTAGTTAAAGTTATCGTAGTTGCAAAAGTGTGTCGGGCAATGTGATAGGTTAATTCTTTCTCAATTTCGCAAAAGTCGGCAATTTCCTTTAGGTAGCTATTCATTTTTTGGTTACTAAGCACAGGAAGTAACTTGCCAGAATTTAAACATTGTGGATGATTTTTGTACTTTTCCAGTATTTCTAATGCCATTGGCAACAAAGGAATAGTTGCACGGGTATCTGTTTTCTGACGATGGGTATATATCCACTTTTCACCATCAATACCCATTGATATTTGCGAGCTGTCAAGCTTTTTTACATCGGCGTAAGCTAAACCTGTGTAACAGCTAAATAAAAATATGTCCCGTACCTGGTTAAGTCGTTCGGATTTGAACCTTTTATTTGCAATAGCCTGTATTTCTTCGTTGTTGAGATAAGCCCGTTCAACCTCTTTAATTTTGGCTTTGTAGTTCCTGAAAGGGTTCTTTTCTAACCAATCATTAGCTATGCAAATACGAATAACCTTGCCAAAATTCTTAATGTATTTGACTGCTGAATTGTTGTTGCACTTGCGAACGCTACGGAGATAAAACTCAAATTCTGTTATAAAAGCATGGTCAACCTGCCTAATGTCAATATCGGAAACAGAATACTTCCACTTTAAAAAGTCAATGGTATGTTTTAATGAAGTTTTGTAGCGTTGTAAAGTTCCTGAGGCATATTCAGAACCCACCAAAGCCTCAATTTGTTTGTTGTGGTTTTCAAATATTTTCACCAGTGAACGGGGCTTTTCGCCTTTACCGATGTATTTATTTTTCAATGTTTCGGCTGTGATTAAATTTCCCGAATTTAATAGCTGACGATGGGCTTCGTAAACCTTTGTCTGAATGGTATCAAGGTAGGTATTCAGGGCTTTCGATTCTTCTTTATTACCCGATGCCCGACCCGCTGACGGAATCCATTTGTCGGGTATGCACTCACGCCCTGTTGATGCTTCAGCTCGTTGGCTATTAACAGTAATACGCAAATAAATAGGAACTGGACCCGTTTCGTAGGTCTTTGGCTTCTTCAAATAGAAGAGCAAACTAAAAGTTGTGTTCATGGCTGGTGACCTTTTTAACTCACTTTTTAATGATACAAATTTAGATTTTCAGCCAATGCTATACAAGATGTTCAAATTCTGAACCACCTATTATACAAGCGTTTGAAGTAGTTCTGGTGAGTAATTTTTAGCCTTTGTTTTACTCACCGAATGACTCACCAAAGTTGTGATAATTGGTGAATATTTTGATGAAGACTAAAAACGTAAAAGCCTGTAAGTCATACGATTTACAGGCTTTTGATTCGTTTTGGTTATGTTTCTGCGGAGAGTTAGGGATTCGAACCCTAGAAGCCCTTTTGGAGCTTACACACTTTCCAGGCGTGCGCCTTCGACCACTCGGCCAACTCTCCTTTGATGCTGCAAAGAAAACATATTTTTTCCAATCTGCCAATTTTTGGCTATTGCCTTTGAGCTCTTATTTAGTTCGTAATTTGTCATTCGTCATTCGTCATTTTTACTACATTTGCATAAATAGCATAATACATTAAAATATGTGGAAAGAACATACCAAAAAATTTTACAGGAGAATCTTTGACTACTTTTTGCAAGGGCTTCTGTATATTGCTCCTTTGGGGCTTACGGTGTATTTCTTTGTGCTAATTCTTCAGTTTATCGGTGGTTTTGCCCAGGAATATTTTGATAAATGGCTCCCTTTCCATATTCCTGGCTTGGGAGTGATATTAATGTTTGCACTTATTACTATTGCCGGGTATTTTGGGCATAAGCTGATTTTTACCCCTTTCAAGCTCTTATTGGAAAAGCTGTTGAGCAAGGCCCCGCTTATTGAGTCGGTTTATACCTCTATTCGCGACCTGATTTCGGCTTTTGTAGGGAAAGACAAAAAGTTCAACCAGCCGGTTTTGGTGAAAGTGAATAAAACTGCTGAGCTCGAGAAAATTGGTTTTCTTACTGCCAATGACCTTTCAGCGCTTAAAGTAAAAGGAAAAGTAGCGGTTTACTTTCCACATTCGTATGCTTTTTCTGGCGAACTTTTTATTGTTCCGTCTGAACTTGTTACCCCGCTTGATATTACTCCTGCCGAAGCAATGAAATTTATTGTATCTGGTGGTGTTACAGAAATTAACGATAACGAACCTGACAAAAAATGAGTGCAAAGACAAAAATAAGCGTTGGGATTATTGTTGTTGCTTTTTTTTGTCTGGGTATTTTGTTTTGGCAATATTTCAAACCTCAGAAGATACTTCTTTCGCCATTGAATGCAGTTCCTGAAAATACTGCAATAGTTATAAAAATAAATGGCATTCTTCCTTTTCTTCAGCATTTACAAGAAAATGACGTTTATCGGGCCATTAAAGATGAGCGTTTTAAGACTGAAATAGCAATACTATCAAATAAACTCGATAGTATTGCTCATGATATTTCAGGAGGTTTGTCGTTGTTTAGCGATTCTTCGGTTTATATTGCTATTGAAGGTTTGTACAACAATAAGCCTAAGATACTTGTATTGTTTAATATTTCTGAAAAGATAACAATTAGTGAGATAAAAGGTTACGGGCAAGATGTTTTTGGTAACACTTTTCAAAAAATTGACACTGCTTTAATTTCAAATGTTTCTGCGTTGGATACTTCATGGGGCTTTTATCTGAAAAGCGGAATTTTAGTGTTGGGAAATAATTATCATTTTTTGGAAGCTTCAAAAAAATGTCTTACTGGCCGACATTCCTTATTTTCTGATACATTGTTCAGGCAAATGGCCAATATTGCCGGGAAAAAAGTTGCCGCTAATTTATTTGTTCAACCTAAAAGGTGTTTGAAGGCTTTAAAGCCATACATTGCAGAAAGCATATATAATAGCCTGGAACTTATGGTTGCAGATAAAGGTTTTACTGCTTTAGACATCAATATTGACAATAGTTTTATCGCTTTTCAGGGTTTTTCAAAAGGAACGGCTTCCAATTCTCTGTGGCCTAAAATTCTTAGGGCTGAAGAACCTGTTGAAGCTGTTGATTGGAGATTGTTGCCGGAAGGAGTGTATAATTTTTCAGCCTTCTCAATGTCAGACCCTTACAACTATACTATATCGACCAATGAATTGTATAAAGCCATTGGCCAATGGTCTGAAAATATAAGAAAGCTAAATGATGACTTAAATAATAACTTGCTGAAAAGCTTCCAGCAATGTATTGGTTCGCAAGTTATTTCGATGACTGTAAAAAGTCCAGGCGGTCAGTTAAATAACTATTATATAGTTAAAACTAACCAGGAAGATGCTACAGTGAGGTTTTTAAATATAATTTGTAAAGAAGAAAAAGATAAGCCTGTTAAATCTGATACTTCTGATGTGATATTGATCCGAAAGCTTAAAAATCCTGATATTATAAAAGTACTTTTTGATAAAAAAGGAGATGCTGGCAAATACGAGATTGTTTGCAAATACAATGATTTTCTTGTTTTTGCCGAGTCTGAGTACGCTTTATACAGTTATCTGGATGTTTTAAAGGTAAACAAGTCAATACTTAACGATTCTGTCTTTGTTTCGGGCTGCAAAACTTTATTTTCAACGCAAAGTAATTATATCACGTACTTCAACTTAAGCAAAGCTTCAGAAGTCTTTTTTGAAAACCTTACTAATAAAGGAATTGATGTTGCCAGTCGTTATTTGGGTCTGGAGACGGGTAAAGCTACCTGGGGCTTTCAGCTTTCTGGCAATAACGAAATGTCTTATTGCAATGGTTTCATCAGAAATGAAGTAGATGTTAACCCTGTTTCGATGAAGCTTTGGGAAGTGCCTGTATCTGCTGGTGTTGCCGAAGTGTATAAAATGTATAATGCTGATTCGTCCATTTGTCGTATAATAGCTCAGGATAGCCTCAGGAATGTTTATATTCTTTCAGGAAAAGGAGATGTTTTATCTAAAATAAGCTGCCATAGTAAGATGTTGGGGCAACCTGTTTTTTATAAAAATAAAAGCAAACAGGATTGTATCGCATTTAATTCTTCTGACGAGCTTTATTTCGTTACTTTCAACGGCATGCTTTTAGAAAACAGCCCGATAAAACTACGAAATAATGCTTCTGCCGGAATTGCAACTGCTGATTTTGATAACAATGGCAATTACCGATTTTACCTGCCCCTTGAAAATAAAGATATTGTAGCTTTAGACCAAAAAGGGAAAAAAGTTGATGGTTGGGCTTTTAAAAAGACTAATGGTGTCGTTCGCCTGCCTATTTTATGTTTTTCTTATAAAAATAAAGATTATCTTGTTGTTGCTGATGATAATAAACCCTTATTTCTTATGCGAAATGGCCTTGAACGTTTCAAGGTCAATAAAGCTGCCAAATGGGAAAATATAGCGGTGATGGGGGTTGAAAAGCTTGGCAGGTACTTCAAATTATATACACAGGAGAAAGATGGTTGTTTAAAATCTGTCTTTCCCGATGGCCATATTGAAAAGCTTCACTGTGATTCGTTCAGCATGTTTTTAAACGGCCAACAAATATTTTTTGTTAAGAAAGATTCTTTGACAATAAAACTATATAATACCAACTTTAAACCGCTAATTGACAGGGCACTGTTTAACACTGTTTCATCAATTACAGATTATACTTTTTCAGATAATATGGGTTTTATAGCGGCTTTTGACAAACTCTCGGGCTTGGTAACACTTTGTGACCAGCAAAAAGTGGTTAGCGGCTTTCCGGTCAATGCCTTTTCTCCTTTTATTTTTTGTACTTTAAAAAAACACAAACCTGACAATATTATTGTTGTCTGCGAAAATAAAAAGCTTGCTGCCTATTCTGTGCCTTAATAACAAAACAGCTTTTTCAATATAAATTGTTGAGCTTTCATAAAAGTATTTCATATATTTAAACCAATTTTGTATATTTATAAATAAGAATAACTTAGTCAGACAGGCTTAATTGTTTATAAATGATTGCATTAGAGTTATTGGTGTAAAATCATTAAAGTTAGTTTCGATGAAAAACCAAATGTGCATAGTGCCAAAAATATTGTTTGCAGGCTTTGTAGCCCTGTTGGCATGGGGGTGTGTTGATAATGAATACGACATTACTGATATATCTATGAAAATGGAGTATGACCCTAACCTGGCTTTTCCTATTGGGAGTACTACTATTAAACTAGGCGATTTGCTCGAAAAATATGCTTTGCCCGAAAATTTGAAAGAAGGCACAGATGGTAGCTTTACTGTTGAGTACGAAGAAGAGCTTGAGCCTTTGCGCGGCGAACAGGTATTTTTAGTGCCTTTACAAAACCAAATTGTAGTTCCTGGTGTTATTTTTCCTGCTACAATACCTGCTTCAGGTTCTGTTACCCGGGAAGTAACGTTTATATTTCCGGTCAGGTTTCTTGAAACACAACAGGTAGATAGCCTCATTACCAAATGTTTTTATGCCAATATTTGGGGACAGTCAACTTTTGATCCGGCTTTGTCCCTTCAAGCTAAGATTGCATTTTTAGATATGAAAAAAGATACAGTTATTGGAGGCAGCAAAACCTCCCTGACATATACTGAAGAATTTAGCCCAACAGCTAATTATAACTACTTAACACCTAATAAATACAAAGCATACAATTATAAGCTCAGGTTTTCTTCCACTAAAGACAGTGTTTCTGAAACATCTGTAAATGTTTCCTTGACATTGTCAGGTGCTGCAGGTACCCCTATTAACCCGGCAAGTTATTTTACAGCTATTATGCAGCTCAATGAGCTCAGATACCGCGTTATGTATGGTTATCTTGGAAAGAAAACTATTCTTGACATGGTATATACTTTTAATGTCGATTTTCTGAATAGAGAAATGGCCCGGAATATTAATTGGTATAATCCGCAAATAGGGATTAAAATTAGAAATAGTTATGCTGTCCCTGTTCAGTTTTCCATTGATAAAATTGAAATGTTCTCTTCGGTTCAAAACCAATTGATAAATGTTAGCCCTGATGCAACGGCCAACAATCCCAGGTTTATAAATTCGCCAAAAGCTGCTTTTCAGGAAGTGAGTGATAATATCAGTTTTACTAAATACAATGGTTATAAAAGTTTTTATGAAGGGATAGAAAATAGTGCCCCCAAATCTATTATTTATCATGTGTCGGCTGTTGCCAATCCTGATGCAGTAATTGATAAACACAATATTGCTATGGATACAAGCGCTATTTTTCCTAAGTTTTACTTTAAACTGCCTATTTGGTTCCGCTCAGGCGGCTTTGGATATACCGATACGCTTGATTTTGATTTGGCCGGGATGCAAAAAGATAACCAGGATGTAGAACTGAAATCTTTGTTGATCCGATTGGTTTCTATTAACAATATGCCTATTGATATGAATTTGCAGGCTTATTTTTTGGATGAGCATAACAATATTCTTGACTCTATGTTTAATACTGCCGGGCAAAGCAGGCAGGTACTTAAAGCCGGAACTGTTGACCCTGCAACAAGCCTGGTAACAGCGCCAACTAAAACTGTAAAAGATATTTCGTTTACTCCTTCGCAGTTAAGTAAGATGAAAAATATGAAAAAGTTGATATATAAGGTTTCTGTTGCTACTGCTTTATACGATACACAGCCTAACCTTTATGTCAAATTTCAGAAGCAAAACAGCCTGAAAATATCTTTTGCCTGTCAGGTACAACCAAAGATAACCAGAGAATAAGTAGAACCAATAAACCTAAAGTATATGCGCCAAGCTATTATAGCCATAGTAATATTGTTCACAGGGATAAATGTTAAATCTCAGGAGCCCAATACATTGTACTTTATGGACAGGGTGCCGCAGGCAAGCATGATGAACCCTGCTTTTGTGCCTAAATGCAACTTTTATTTTGGTATCCCTGCTTCAAACTTTCATAACAATATCAATTTTGCTCCTTTAAAGTTTAATATTATTTTTCCTTATGACAATGTGGATAAAACGGTCGGGAATTTCATGAGAAATGATAACACTAAGGCTTCGTTCCTAAATACATTAAATTCAAACAATGAGCTATATACTGATTTTCAGGATGATATCTTAAGTTTTGGGTTTAGAATTAAAGATTGGTATTTTCATTTCAATGCTTCTGCCCGCTCAACTTTTAGTTTTGCTTATCCTAAGACATTTGTAGAGTCATTGCTAATCAATGGTTTTGAACTGAATACCATGTATGATTACTCAAAACTGGGGCTTTCAATGAATTCTTATGTTGAATTTGGTTTTGGGCTGACAAGGCAAATTAATGAATCTTGGACAGTAGGGGCTAAGATGAAGGTGTTGCGGGGTATAGCTAATGTCAGGACAAATAATAACCAATTTTCAATAGGTACAGTTGATGAAAATGATTTGTATGTTTTGCGCGTAAAGTCAGATTTTTCTGTTGATATGGCCATTCCTTATTACAAGGTAAACAAAGGAGTGAACCTTTCATTAGACAGCCTTATTGAAAAAGATAACGATTATAAGATTAAACCTTTTGAGAATATCGGTTTTGCATGGGATTTCGGAGCTACTTATTCGGGTATTGAAAATCTTGTGCTTTCTGCTTCTGTCATTGATTTGGGTTCTATCTCCTGGAAAGATAATATCAGCAACTTAAAGCTGTCGTCAAATTTTGAATTTGATGGGACTGATTTTGTGGCTGATAGTTTTGACAATGCTTTTGATGATTCTTTTGAAGCGTTGAAAGATTCTTTCAAATTTACCAGCTCAAGCAATGTGTCATATTCTACAGCTCTTCCTACTAAAATATATGTTGGAGGGGAATATTCTTTGGCTAGGTTTTTCTCGATTGGGGTACTCTCTTCCACAAGGATTTATCAGGCTGAATATTCTGAACAACTTACGTTTTCTGCTAATCTGAAACCTGCAAAAATGGCTATGTTGTCTTTAAGTTATTCAATTATTGATAATGCTGCTCATACCTTTGGTATGGGTTTTTCTTTTCGTATCATACCGCCTACCCAGCTTTATTTTGTTTGGGACAACATCCCCGTTTATTATGGGAAAAATTTTTTCCCGTATAAAATGGATAGAATGAATATTAGGCTTGGGATGAACTGGGTTTTTGGCTGCAATGGCCGGACAAAGAAACTCAAAGACAAACCAATGGGCTGGGAGTAAAGATTAAGATATAGAAACAGCGTCTATACTCAAGTCAAGGCAATTATGTAACTTCACAGTTACCGTTGTCTCTATATTTTGCTCCGATTCAAATTCTATTTGAGCATTATGGATAGTTGCTACTTTTCGCACAATAGATAATCCAATGCCGCTACCTTGAAGGTCTCCTGCATTTTTCGACCTGTAAAGTGGCTTGAATATTAACTCAATATCGTTAGCCGGAATTCCAATGCCTTTATCTATAACTTTTACAATGGCCAGATTGTTTTCATGCCCTATTTTAACTAATGCTTTGTGGTTTGACGAAAATTTGCAGGCATTGTCTATAAGGTTCGTAAACATTACTTTGAGCAGCCGGACGTTACCGTTAATGTAAATAGCGTTTTCGTCTTCGGGTATGTT
>JAKPQD010000250.1 GCA_029572965.1 Bacteroidota bacterium
TTTAAGAATTTTGGGGTATCGGTAATCATGATTGACAGATCCACATCATGATCCCAGGGGAGTAGGTCGCCATCTCTAACAATGCCTAAAAGGGTTCCCCCTTCAAGATGGTAAACAATGTTAGCATTATCAAGCACCTCAACAACATCAAAAAGCATTTTCCTTGCTCTGGCTAAATTTCCTTTGGTCAAATTAGGAATATTTTTATTACTCATTTAGTTAATATTTAAGGTGCAAAAATAGAATTTATTCAGAAACTTAACAGACAAAACAAGGGGGCAAAAAAAGTTTTTAGAAATTTCAATATATTTGCTGTTCAAAATTCTTGAAAATGCCAAAAATTTCAGCTGTTATAATAACTTTAAACGAGGAAAGGAATATTGAGAGGTGTTTAAATTCTGTTCTTAAGGTTGCTGATGAAATTGTGGTGGTCGATTCCTTCTCTACCGATTCAACCAGGAGTATCTGCGAAAAGTTTGGAGCAAGATTTATTCAAAATACTTTTACGGGTTACCGGGATCAGAAAAACTTTGCAATAGAGCAGGCGTCGTTTGATTGTATCCTTTCGCTCGATGCCGATGAGGCCTTGTCGCCTGAACTTGAAAAATCAATACTGGAGGTAAAAAATAATTGGACTTGCGATGCCTATAAATTCAGCAGGCTCAACAACTACTGCGGGCAGTGGATATATCATTCCAATTGGTACCCCGATAGAAAAATCAGGCTGTTTGACCGCAGAAAAGGGCGCTGGGGGGGATTGAACATACACGAAACAGTAAAGATGCAACCAGGTTCTAGGATTTGCACCTTACAGGGCGACCTGTTTCACTGGAGCCTCCACACCTACGAGGAGCATATCGACAAAGCTAACCGGTTCAGTACAATTTCGGCAAAGGAGTACTACCGAATGGGTGTTAAGAGCAGCATCTTTAAAATAATTTTTAACTCATCGTGGCGTTTCTTCAAAGCTTACTTTCTAAAACTAGGATTTCTGGACGGATACAATGGGTTTGTTATAAGCTCCTTATCGGCCTACACCAGCTTTCTTAAATACATCAAGTTGCATCAGCTCTACATTAACGATCGTAAAAAGAGAAACAATAAGCATACCTGATTGTATTGAACTGATTAGTTACATCCCTTAGGTTAAATAAACCTTTTTTGGAATTTTTTTAAAAATTAATGTATAATTG
>JAKPQD010000171.1 GCA_029572965.1 Bacteroidota bacterium
TTCAAATTGGATTGATAGTAAGGGGGCGATTATAGAACATACTATTGCGATGTATTTAGGTCTAAAGGTTCGTTACGAAGCGGTGTCGTAGCTATTGGTTATAACGTTTTCGGGCTTTGCGTTCGTTGGGGATTTCCAGCAATAAAGCTCATTTGAAAAACAAAATTTGATAATATGAAAAATGTTGATTTGAAAAACGAAACCCCCACTTTTGGCAATGTGCTGTTACCTGCTGGCGTTTCTCGTGTTCTAATTACTCACGAAGAAAGTCAAACGGTAATGGAAGCATTTTTAAACGCTGGATTTGATGCTTATAGTTGCGACTTATTACCGTCAAGCGGAAAATATCCGGAAAGGCATTTGCAGATGGATTGCTTTGAAGCTATCAAATTGATTAAGCCAACATTTTTGGGAATGCACCCGGAATGCACAAGGCTAACGGTTGCTGCTAATAAATACTATAAGCCTGAATATGCTGATAGGTTTCCAAATATCCACGAACAAAGAGCAGAAGCTGTTGAACACTTTTTGAAATGTGCCGAAGCATTAGAACAAATTGGATGCGGTTACATTGAAAACCCGATTGGAATAATGAGCCGACTTTATAAAAAGCCAACTCAAATTATACAACCTTACCAATTTGGACATACTGAAAGAAAAAGCACTTGTTTGTGGCTTGCCGGATTACCAAAATTAGAACCGACTGAAATAGTTGAGCCTGATATTATCATTCACAAAAGCGGTCGAACTGATAGCCGATTACATTATGAAACCTTTAAACTACCAAAAGAAGAAAGAAGAAAAGCAAGGTCAAAAACCTTTTCTGGAATTGCAAAAGCTATGTCGGAGCAGTGGGGTTCTTACGCTTGCAGGTAACGGTGGCGATTGGCGAAGTAAAAGCCTTGCACTACTGTTGATGGTTAGCACTACACTTGATGGCTTTTATTTTGCCAATTGCGTGTTAGCGGATGCCGTTCTTACGAATTTTAAATTTAACTAATAACAAAAAATATG
>JAKPQD010000291.1 GCA_029572965.1 Bacteroidota bacterium
AGGAACGACAGATTTTAACGACGGGTTTTAACCCGGCGAGGGAGAGAGATGAAAAAGGTATTGCATATACAGTTACTGCCAATACTATCCGGAGTGCAGAGATTTTCTTTGCATTTATTGGATGGCTTGGATAGCAATGAATTTGATGTCTATGTTGCCTGTAAGCCGAATGGTGAATTTGTGGACGAAATTAAAGCCAGAGGTTATCAATATTTACCTTTGCCTACTTTTCGTCATCAGATATGCTTTGGGGACATCTTTACCTTTTTCCGCTTACTATATATAATTAAAAAGCACCGTTTTGATATTGTGCATACCAATGCTTCCAAGCCAGGATTTTTAGGTCGTTTAGCAGCTCGTTTAGGAAAGGTTCCGTTAATTATTCATACAACGCACACTTTTCCTTTTCTGGAACAGCAAAAGCCGATAACCTACAAGTTCTTTACTACTTTAGAAAGGATTGGCAACCGGTTGGGTGATTACAATATTTTCGTGAATAATTCTGATCGGTTGAAATCCCTAAAGATGGGCTTAATCAAACCGGAAAAAGCAATTACTATTTACAATGCACTTCCTCCAACATTAGCTGCTGCCTTACAGGAAATTGCCCAAAACCGAAAAAAACCGGAACAGGAAATTATTATTGGTTCCACTTTAAGGTTTTGTCCTCAAAAAAATGTAATCAATTTAATAACTGCTTCTTGTAATGCCTGTTTACAGGAGCAAAAATTAAAATTCATCTATTTGGGTGAGGGTGAATATTATGAATTGTGTAAAGCCATTATTCACAGTTACGGCTTGGACGAGCGGATATTGCTTCCGGGTTGGGATAAAAATGTTTTGCCCTGGTTGAAGGTCTTCAATGTTTTTGTTCTCTATTCGCGTTGGGAAGCGATGCCTTTCAGCATCATTGAAGCAATGCATTCAGGGTTGCCGATAATTGTTTCCGACCTGCCTTCTCTTTTGGAATTGGTGGATAGCCAAACGGGTTATATTGTTCCTTTAGATAACAATGCAGAGCTGGCAAAGACCTTTATAGAAATAGCCCAGGATTTTGAGACCGCGTATCAGAAAGGCAAAGAAGCAGCAAAAAAGATCGCCGCAATTTGTTCTTATGAGAAAATGGTTAATGCTTACAGAGAACTTTATCTT
>JAKPQD010000306.1 GCA_029572965.1 Bacteroidota bacterium
ATTGTTTTCATGCCCTATTTTAACTAATGCTTTGTGGTTTGACGAAAATTTGCAGGCATTGTCTATAAGGTTCGTAAACATTACTTTGAGCAGCCGGACGTTACCGTTAATGTAAATAGCGTTTTCGTCTTCGGGTATGTTCTCAAAGTCAATATCAACTATGTTTTGGCTGTGTTGGCGTTGTATGTCATCTTTGACAGAGAAAAGTAATTCGTCAATGCGGATTTTTTCAAAACGTACCGATTCGGGTTGGAGGTTAGTCTCTGCAAGTTCAAGAAAGCCATTGACAATGGTGGCAAGGTTTTTCAGGTCATCACGAGAGGAAGCCAAAATAGTTTTGTATTCCTCATTTGCACGTTCCTTGAGCAGGGCTACCTCAATTTGTCCCATCATGGAAGTGATAGGCGTGCGAAGTTCGTGCGAGGCATTGGCTACGAACATACGCTCTGTTTCAAAGGCTTCTTCAATTCGGTCAAGCATTTTGTTAAAAGTCCTTGACAATTCAGCTATTTCATCTCTGTTTGCTGTTTCAAGCCTTTTGTGGAGGTTGGATGCTTTGATGTCATCAACCTGTTTAATAAGCTCCTTGATGGGTTTCAATGATTGGTGCGTGTTGAGCATTGCTGCCAGCAGGGTAAGAATAAGCCCTATCAGGAATACGCCTATTAATATAAGACGCAGGTTTTTTAGCTCCGAAATACCTAAGTAATCCTCGGCAGAAGCTAATACGAAATATTCTTTATCATTGTACATGTGGACAATGCAGAGATATACGTTTCCATCCTGGGTGCGGAAGTTGCTGTCCTGCCAACGCATATATGAAAATGCAGGAAGGAGCTGTGCTGTAGAAGCAGAATCGGTATTGCTATAAAGAATTTTTTTGGTATCGTCAAGCACCCATACTTTAATGTCTGACAACGTGTTAATGGTGTTGTCGTCAATAATTTTAAGCAGGTTAGCATCGATAACCCGCACGTTGAGCAACAGGTTTGAGGTGCTTATTGCTTTGTTCCGCAGACGCGAGAAGAAGTCGCTACGTCTGTGGGCAATAGAAAATAAATAGATACTTACAGACATGATAGCCAACAGGCATGCTACAATGACAGTAAAGTTTATAGTGAGCTTAGTCTTTATTTTCATGCTTTATTGAGTTGAAAGTACATATCCGAGCCCAATACGTGTATGTATTAGCTTTTTATCAAAACTACTATCGATTTTTTTTCTTAAAAAATTGATATATACATCAACAACATTGGTTCCTGTGTCAAAATTAATGCCCCAAACGTTTTCCGAAAGCTCATTTCGCGAAACTACTTTTCCTTCGTGGAGGGCAAGGTATTCCAGCAAAAGAAACTCTTTGGCTGTCAGTTCTATGGGTTTGTTGTTGCGGGTTACTTTTTTACTTTCTCTGTCAATGCTGAGGTCGTCAATGGTAATGATGGGTTTTGTTTCAGTTTTACTATAATAGCGTTTTATCAGGGCTTTGATACGAGCTAAAAGTTCAGCAAATTCAAATGGTTTGACAAGGTAATCGTCTGCCCCTTCATCAAAGCCCTTGATTTTGTCGTCAAGGCTGCTTAAGGCTGTCAGCATGAGTATGGGAACGTCTTTTCTTTCGGCCCTGATGATTTTACATAGCTGAAATCCGTTGATATGCGGCAGGTTTATATCCAAAACAATGAGCTGATATTTGCCCGACAAAGCTTTTGTTTTTCCCTGTAAGCCATCGGCAGCAATATCAGCAATAAATCCAGATTCGTCCAATCCGTTTTTGATAAATTGGGCAACTTTTGGCTCATCTTCTATTACTAAAATATGTACGCCGGTTTCTTTGGCAGCCATGGTAAAAATCTTTTGATTGCAAAGTAAATAAATATAAGGCAAATGTTTGCGAAAGTTTGTTTTTAAAATTGGTTTGTTAAGCCTTGAAAAAACTCTTTATAGTTTTTAAAAGAAATCGCATGTGTTAAGAGAAATTTTTATAACTTGGTTTTGAAAAACCCAAACCTTTCAGTTTTATGCAAAATACTTTTAGCCCTGTACCTCTGGTCAGGTGGTTGTTGCCTATTATTTTAGGGATAACAGTTCGGTATTATTCTTCAATGGACAGTTTTTCAGCTGTATGGATGTCGATAATCAGCGCGTTGCTATTACTGTTGCTGCTTCTTATTATTAAGAAAAGCAGTAAGACATGGTCGTTCCCCTTTTATCTGTTATTGTTTGTGATTGGTTTTGCTGTTGCCGATATTCAACTTACGAATGTTGAAAATACTATCAGTCATCCCGAAAAGTCCTCTTTTGTTGCTGTTATTGATGAAATTCCTGCTGTTAAGGATTCGAAAACTGTTGCTGTTACAAAGGTAATAGCTGTTAAAAAAGATGGGCAATGGATAGCTTTGGATAAAAAAGCAATTGTTTCATTCATAGCTGTCAGGGATTCTGTGCTTAGACCAGGAGATGTGCTGCTTATAAAATCCGGGCTTTCATTGCCTGATCCTCCGGTTTTTCCTATGCAATTTGATTATGGTTTGTATTGCCGAAATAATGGAATTACCTATTTGGCCAAAGTTCGGAAAGATGATTATTTAAAACTCAATATAACTGAAAAAAGCTTGAAGTACAGGCTTCTCAACTTTCGTGGTTTTTTACTAAAGCGAATAAGCCATTATTTTGGCAAAAACGACGAGCAAAGTTTGTTTGCATCCCTAACATTGGGCTATACAGCTTCATTAACCCCTGAACTAAAATCTTCATACGCCAAAGCTGGTGTTATGCATGTGCTTTCTGTATCAGGCTTGCATGTTGGTATTGTATATCTTTACTTGTCTTATTTGTTCTGGTTTTTAAAGAAAAGTAGAAAAACCCTCATTATTCACTCTATCCTGGTATTTGTCGGATTGTGGTTATATGCTTTTATTTCGGGCATGTCGTCACCTGTAATACGCTCCACTATTATGTTTTCGATGTTTGCCTTTGCAGGGATTATTGGCAGAAAAGGCCAGTCTATCAATATTTTATCAGCTTCGGCAATTATTATTCTCATTGTTAGCCCTCTTCAGCTTTTCAATGTGGGTTTTCAGCTTTCGTACGCAGCAATGGCAGGGATTTTTATTTTTTATGAACCAATCAATTCTTTGATGCCGGGGCAAAACAAGATTATAAAAAACATATCTGCTTTAGTGGCAGTGTCCTTGGCTGCCCAACTCTCCACATTGCCCTTTACTTTGTATTATTTTCATTCTTTCCCATTGTACTTTTTAGTGGCAAACCTCATTATTGTTCCTGCCGCATCGATACTGTTATACGCAAGCTCTAGCTTTATGCTGTTTGCTTCGTTTGATAACGCCTTAACCTCTTTTTTTGCTGATATTCTTAAAGTGTTGTATAGCTTCTTTAATCATTTGGTGCGTTTTATCGCCGACTTACCTTGGTCAACAGCCTATGGTTTCTCTTTTTCTTTTGTCGATGCAGTGATTCTTGCTATAATCATTGCATTTGTATATTTGCTTCTTCATAAAAGAGAAAGCAGACTTGTTATTCCGTTGCTGACTATTGTTCTTTTTCTTTTTGTCAGGTATAATACGAGGAAAATTACTTCAAATACAGGAACAATGGTCTTTTTAACTGAAGTGAGCTATAATAGTCAGGTGGTTACTGTTAAGCAGGGAGATTCGTTATTTCATTTTCTGGCAAATAAAAAATACAGCTTGGATTGGGCAACACAGAATTTTAAAGCTTTTTATGGAATAAAAGATGAGAAACATATTATGTTGTCTGAGTTAAAAATAAGTGAAGAGTTGACGTTTAATGGATTGTCAGTGTTAAGATTAGGTGAAAATGATTTTCTTGTAAAAGATGAAAAAATGCTGCTTCATATCAAAGTGCTAAAAACGGGGACAATTCAAAAAGCTGAATGCTGGAAAATCGATCGAAGTAATTTGTGCAAACAGAACTTGATAAGTGGACTTCAAAGAACTGCAAATGATAAAAAGGTTTACTAAAAATGGCCTATATTTACAAAAGTATTTGTTGAAGCAAAATAGCTAATAATCACCGTGTTATTTGTCAATCTGCTCCAAATGCATTTTTAAACCGGATTTTGGACATCTTTAATTTTTAAAAAATGAAAATTGTAATAGCTGGGGCGGGTGATGTAGGGGTGCACCTTACTCGTATGTTGGCTGGTGAAAATCATGAAATTACACTTATCGACTCGAGGGAGCAACGCCTGAAAGAAATTGCTGCTGATACAGATATTAAGTCATTTACCGGCCTGGCAAGTTCTGTTGATACCTTAATGCGGGCAGGAGCCGGATTGGCCGACTTGTTTATTTCGGTAACCAGCAATGAACAGGCAAATGTCATGTCAGCTATTATTTCAAAAAGTCTTGGTGCCCGTAAATGCTTAGCCCGCATTGACAACCTTGAATATCTTGATGAAGATAAACGAGCACTGTTTTATGAGCTGGGAATCGACTATATGTTCTATCCTGAGTTGCTTGCCGCCAATGAAATTACAAACCAGATACAGGAATCAGCTTCTACTGACTCTATGAGCTTTGCCAATGGCAAGCTTCAGCTTTATGTGATGCGCATGGAAGAACATGCTCCCGCTATTGACCAGACTATTGAAGAGTTTCACAATCTTACACGTGACCCGGAATATAAAGTTGTTGGCATTGTACGTAATAACAAGACTTTTATACCTACTGTTCATGAACGGTTTCAGGAAGATGACCTGGCTCTTATCATTACTACTCCAAAAGGGATAGATATTATTGTCCGCAATTTTGGTAAAAAAACTAACGACATTCGTTCTGTGATGATACTTGGCGGTAGCCGTGTTGGGATAAACACAGCCCGTCAGCTTTCGCTGAAACAGACAGTAAAGGTCATTGAAAAAGACAGGACCAAAAGCTATGAGCTTGCCAATATGCTTAGGGGTGCGTTGGTCATCAATGGAGATGGCCGAAATTTTGAGCTTCTGAAAGATGAAGGTATTGGACATATTGATGCTTTTATAGCTGTAACCGGTGACCCCGAAATAAACCTTATTACCTGCCTTTTGGCAAAACAGCTTGGTGTAAAGAAGACTATTGCTGCTATTGAAAATAGCGACTATATTAAGTTGGCCGAAAATATGGATATTGATAACGTTATTAATAAAAAAAGCGTTACGGCAAGTAAGATATTTAGCTTTACACTTAACGATGAGGTGTCATCTGTGAAATGTTTGACCTGCTCTGAAGCCGAAGTAGTTGAATATATGGCCAAACCTGATTCAAAAGTAACCCAGGTGCCGCTTAAAGAAATTAAACTGCCTGAAGGGGCTGTTATTGGTGGGGTTGTAAGAGGTAAAGAAGCGATAATTGCTGATGATGATGTTCACATTAAGCCCTTTGATAAAGTAATTGTACTGGCTATGCCTGATACCTTACATAAGGTCGGAAAATTTTTCAACCCGCAGGATAGGTTCTTTTAACCTATAGTTTTCTTGCCAAATTTTAGTTGGGTCAAAAATAAACCACTTACTACAAGTATTATTCCGGCAATTTTTAAGGAAGAAAATGTTTCTTTCAGAAAAAAATACGAAAACAAAGACGTTATTACCGGGATGAGATTGGTAAAAGCATTAGCTTTAGATATCCCAAGTTTGGCAACACCATAAGCAAAAAGGATAAATGCTATTGACGAAGCAAAAATAGCCAGGTAAAATATCGGGATCAAAGTGTTTACCGATAAATTTGCTATAGCTGTTTTGCTATCAAATAAGATGAAAAGAGGAAGGAATAAAACCATACCAATAGTGTTTTGTATAGCCACTATCGTCAACGAATCGTAATACGGGGTTAGTTTGCGCAATGCCAGGGCATAAGCAATGGCAGACAATACTGCAAGAAACATTAACATCACTCCCGGAAAAGAAGCGTCTAAAGCCGCCCCCTTACGCACTATCACAAAAAGCACACCTACAAAAGAAACAACAATGCCAACGCGATTAGCTTTATTCAGCCGTTCGTTGTACATTATGCTCGAAACAATAGGGGTGAAAACCGGGATTGTAGCAACAATCACTGCTGCGACAACGGGTGAAACACTTAACATACCAATGCTTTCGCCAATGAAATATAAAAAAGGCTCAAATAATGCGGCAACAAAAAATAATTTGTAGTGTTCGCGTTTTATTCTAAGCCGCCCGGTAAACCAAGCTACACACATTAAAATTGAAGCAGAGATTAGGAGCCTTAAAAAGACGGTAGCAAAAGGGCCAAAATTCAAATAAGCTTGTTTGTACCAGATAAAAGACATGCTCCAGCAAATCATGGCAATGATTACGCTCAGGTAAACCAGCTTTTTATTGTGATTTTTCAATTTTTTTTGGCAAAAGTAACATTTCACTGCCAAATCCAATGAATAAATTACTGTCAACTTCAAGTTAAAAAATAACCAAACATATTTTTTTGCGTAAAAAACATAGTGAATATGAAAGAAGCGTTGTTTTTTTAACTTTTGTTAGTGAAACTTTTTGAAGGTATTTTCGTTTAAAGTAAGTTAGAAAGCTCCAATAAGTGAACCTATATTATAGTTTATTTAAGATAAAAAATGACTAAAACTAATTTTTGTACACTTTTTGATAGATAGTTTATAATCATTTTGTAAATTGCGGGTTTATTTTTGTATTTTATAAAACATTGATATTTAATAGTTTATATTTTAAATTGTTGAATAATTTCAATTATTCCAAACATAGTAAGCAATAAGTTGTTTTTATTATAATAAGCAGAAGAAGGATGAGACAATTAAAAATTACAAAATCTATTACCAATCGTGATAGTGAGTCGCTGGAAAAGTACCTTAGCGAGATAGCTAAGGAAGAGATGATTACTGTGGAAGAGGAAGTACAGCTGGCCCAACGTATCAAAAAAGGAGATCAAAAAGCGCTCGAAAGACTTGTAAAAGCCAACTTGCGTTTTGTGGTTTCTGTGGCAAAACAATATCAGCATCAGGGTTTAAGTTTGCCTGACCTTATCAACGAAGGTAATGTTGGTTTGATCAAAGCTGCCCAAAAGTTTGATGAAACCAAAGGTTTTAAATTTATCTCCTATGCTGTTTGGTGGATCAGGCAATCTATACTTCAGGCCATTGCCGAGCAATCCCGTATTGTTCGTTTACCGTTGAACAAAATTGGTACATTAAACAAAATCCATAAAGCATTTAACCAACTTGAACAAGAGTATCAACGTACTCCTCAGGCTGATGAAATAGCTAAAGTTGTAGATATTCCTGAAGAAAAAATAGCAAGTACCCTCTCAATGTCTGGTCGTCCGGTGTCTGTAGATGCACCTTTGGTTGAAGGCGAAGAAAGCTCATTGCTCGACCTGATGGAAAACAAGGACTCCCCTATGGCTGATAATGACCTGCTCAACGAATCATTGAAGAAAGAAATTCAGCGTACATTGGCTACTCTCTCTGAAAAAGAACGTATTGTTATTGAAATGTTCTATGGATTGGGCAAGAAAGAAATGTCGCTTGAAGAAATAGGGCAGGAGATTGGCCTTTCGCGTGAACGTACGCGACAAATAAAAGAAAATGCTTTGCGCCGCCTACAAAAAAGTAGCCGTAACAAGCTGTTGAAAGCTTACCTCGGATAAATTTGTTGAAGTATTTATATTTACGCCAACCTGACACAAATATGCTGACAGGTTGGCTTTTTTATTCTTTGGCAAATGTTTTGAAAGACAAAACATTTGAAGCTGTATTTTGTTATTTTTGTTGCCATAATTAATATGTAGAATATGTTTTTCAGAATTTCACCTGCTGTAAAGAACCTTCTTATTATCAATGTCATTATGTTTATTGGGACCTGGGCGGTGACAAAAACTTATGGTATTGACCTGAATTCTTACCTTGGGCTTTATTTCTTCCGTTCCGAGCATTTTCATTTTTTTCAATATGTTTCATATATGTTCATGCATGGTGGCTTTTGGCATATTTTTATGAATATGTGGGCCTTGTTTATGTTTGGGGTTGCATTGGAACAGGTATGGGGAAGCAAAAGGTTTTTGATTTTTTATTTTGTTACAGGTATCGGTGCTGCTTTGGTTCATACTTTTGTAAATTATATAGAGCTTGTGCCTATGGTAAACAGTGCACATGCTTTTATGAATACCCCTTCGCCAGAGTTGTTTGGCTCATTTCTAAAAAACTATGTGCCGGATGCCCCAAGGCAGTTGTACGATTTTATCAACCAATGGTCTGTTGACCCTACAAATCAGGTATATATCAACGAAGCTACCAATTGGGTGAATAAAATTTCGGAACAGGCTATTAATATTCCTACAGTAGGGGCTTCGGGGGCAGTTTATGGCATCTTGTTAGGTTTTGGTATGTTGTTTCCCAATACGCAGATTATGTTATTAATCCCTCCAATACCTCTCAAAGCAAAATACTTTGTTTTAATTTTTGGTGGAATAGAATTGTTTATGGCTTTTCAGCAACCTGGAAGCCAAATTGCCCATTTTGCCCATGTCGGCGGGATGATATTTGGCTTTATCATGATTAAAATGTGGAACAAAGACAGACAGCATTTTTATTAATATACTATGGATATTATAGAAGACTTAAAAAGGCAATATAAGTATGGAGGTACGCTTATAAAGCTTATTTATATCAATGTTGCAGTATTTATTGCGATAAGTATAGTGAGCCTTATAACTTATCTTGTTCGGGGTGTTGGTTATGATATCAGCGACTTTTTTGCTTTTCCTTCCAATATGCACCTTTTCCTGCTAAAACCTTGGACAATCTTTACTTATATGTTTATCCATGCAGGGATTTGGCATATATTGTTTAACCTGCTGTGGTTGTATTGGTTTGGCCAGATTTTTCTTCAATATCTCACGCAAAAACAGTTGTTATTTGTCTATATATCTGGTGGGATAGTGGGGGCATTGCTATACGCATTGGCTTATAATATTTCACCTGCATTTGATATGGAACGGTTTGGCTCTTCATTAGTGGGGGCTTCAGGGGCTATAATGGCTATTGTTATTGCTATCTCGGCTATTGTGCCAGATTATTCAATCAATCTACTGCTGTTTGGGAAGGTAAAACTAAAGTACATCGCTCTTTTTACCATTATTCTTGATATTTTAAGTATTCAATCTTCCAATGCCGGCGGGCATATTGCCCACTTGGGAGGCGCTTTATGGGGATATATTTATGCTGTCAGGTATCGTTCGGGAAAAGATTTTTCGAAAGTTTTTATTACTTTTTTTAGTAAAATAACAGGCGTTTTTAAACGCAGGCCCAAAATGAAAGTTAGTTATAAAAAGCCTTCTGACGATAAGGAGTACCTTAAGACTAAGGCTGAAATGCAAAAAGAAACAGACCGGATTCTAGATAAGATTGCAAAAGGCGGATATGGAAGTTTGACTAATGATGAAAAAGATTTCTTATTCAGGCAGTCAAACAGGTAATGGATTTTTATTTTTCGCCTTGTTTTCATACATTCGCTAAAAAGTATTATTTTTTTAAAGAATTTTTAAGTTGAAGTTTATGAAAAGAATTGCTTCATTGCTGCTAATGGTTTTCTTTGCTACCATGGTTTTTGCCCAGGATGCTAATGATGTAAACCTGATTATGGCTAATGCTAAAAAGAAAGCTTCTCAACAGGATTTTACCGGTGCAATAAAAGAATATAACAGGGCCTTGCGCATGAAACCAGGCATTGCTGAGGCTTATTGTGGAAGGGCTGAAGCTAAATATTACCTGGGTCAGTATGCTGAAGCTATGCATGATGTCAATAAAGCTATAGAAGCTAATGCTAATGAAGCAAAGTTTTTTACTATTCGGGGGATGATTAATGCGGCTTTAAAAAAGACAGATGATGCAATTGCTGATTTCAATAAAGCTATACAGGTAAATAGTGCTTATGCTGAGGCTTATGTGCAGAAATCGCAGGTGCTTTTTCAATCATCAAAAGAAAAAGAAGCATTTGAACTTTTGAATAGCAAAATTGAGGCTATGCCTAATGAGGCTGCTTTGTATTTTGGCCGGGGCATTCTTTATAGCCTTAAGCAGAAGAATGAAAAGGCATTGGAAGATTTGAACAAATGTTCCAATTTAGATGCCCAGTATAACGTTTATAATGTAACCTTAGCTAAAGGTACTGTTTTTATGGCATTGCAGGAGTTTCATGATGCAGAAGCTGCTTTTTCTGAGGCTATTAGTATTGCCCCTAATAATGCTTTAGGTTATAGTAGCCGTGGCAAGCTTTATTATGACCAAAGTAAGTTTGATATGGCTGTTGAAGATTATAAAAAAGCTATTGAATGTAACCCTGATAATGCAGCCTTATATTTCAACATGGGGATGGCATATTTCAAGCAAAATGACAAACGCAATGCTTGCGAACGTTTTCATAAAGCTTGTTCTATGGGAAATAACAATGCCTGCAAAATGATTATCCTTGAATGTAGCGGAAAATAATACTTTGGGTTACATGTTATATGAACTGCCTTTTTCAGGAATAATTATATTCGCAAATCCTTTGCTTTCCAAATAAGTTTTCAACTCTGTCTGAGCTTCGTAGTCGCCATGTACGAGGAACATTTTCTGCAGGCGTTTCTTGTCCTGACAGGATAAGAATGAAGCTATCTCAACATAATCGGCATGCCCGCTATAAGATTCCAGCCTGCATATTTGAGCTTTTACCTCGTAAGGGTACCCGTGAATAGAAATGTTTTTTTCGCCCCTCAGCAGGCGGGCCCCAAGTGTTGAAGGAGCACAGTAACCTACCATTAGCACGGTGTTTTTGGGGTTAGAAATATTGTTGGCCAAATGGTGTTTTACTCGGCCAGCTTCGGCCATCCCGGATGCTGAGATAATTACGCAAGGTTTCGAATAATCATTTAACTGTTTAGATTCTTCAACACTTTTTACATAATGTAAAGAATTGAAACCAAACGGATCGGGGTCGTTTTCCATGATATGCAAAATCTTTTTGTTGAAACAATCGGCATGCAGGCGAAAAACGTTTGTAACGTTCATGGCCAACGGACTATCGACAAAGATGTCTACTTTAGGCAGCTTTTTCTCATTATAAAAATTGTTGAGAGAATATACAATTTCTTGTGTACGTCCTACGCTGAACGAAGGGATGATAAGCTTGCCGCCTTTTATAATACAAGTGTCATGCACTATGCTTAACAAATCTTCGTCGGCTTTCAGAGAATTGTCGTGGCGGCGGTTGCCATAAGTTGATTCGCAGATAATATAGTCGGCAGAAATGAAAGGGGATGGGGATTTGATAATCCTGTTTTCAGGACGGCCAATATCTCCGGTATAAGCAAGCCGTTTGGTATGCCCTGCTTCGAGTATTTCAATGTTAGCTACAGCACTGCCAAGTAAATGCCCGGTATTGGTAAAGCGTACACGGGTTTTGTCATCGATGTAGAATTTACGGTCGTATGGTACACCGATGAAAAGCTCCATACAGTCAATAGCGTCTTGTTTGGTATAAATTGGCTCGACAGGTTTTTTGCCGAGTCGTTGCATTTTTTTGTTGTAGGTACGGGTATCCTGTTCATGGATGTGGCCTGCATCTGCCAGCATGTATGCGCAAAGGTCGCGTGTGGCGCTTGTGCATACTACAGAACCCCTGAATCCAAGTTTATATATATACGGAATAAGCCCCGAATGATCAATATGAGCATGAGTAAGGATGATATTATCTATTTCTTTGGGGTCGAAATTCAGTTTGCGGTTAAGCTCTTCTGTATCCATCCCTTTCCCTTGATAAATACCACAATCGAGTAGTATTCTTCTTCCGTTGTCAGTTGTCAGTAAATGTTTGCTCCCTGTTACTTCACGTGCTGCGCCTAAAAACTGGATTTTCATAACATGTTTATTTTTTTTGCAAGGTAATAATAAAGTATGAAGTTTAAAGGTTTTGTAATGTTAAGAAAACAAAAAGAGGCTGCCAAATTCTGACAGCCTCTTTTATGTATTGTGTCAAATTCTTAATATTTGATAATCAGTTTTTTGTAAATATCACCGGAAGAGGTGGTGAAACGCAAGATATACGACCCATATTGCAAGTTGTTGATGTTAAACTTAATGGAATTGCTGCCAGTTTCAAGTTTCAGTTTGCTGTTGAGGTTCATAATGGTGCGCCCTGACAGGTCACAAATATCAACTTTGGCATCAGTAGCCTGTTTGATGTACAATATTGCTGTGATGTTATCTTTGGCCGGGTTAGGATAAACGGTGTATTGGACATTGTTGGTTGTTGCTGTTTTTACACCAGATTTCTTAACTTCTACAGGTTCACAGTATGTAGATGAGTCGCTGGTAATAGGGTCAATTATAGTATAACAAACATTGTAGGTGGTATCTGCTTTTTGGTATTCGTGCGTAGGCGAAGTGCTGGTAGTATCAGTTGTACCATCGCCATAATCCCATTTCAACTTAGCCTGGTCTCCAAGGCCTGCGCCAATGAAGTCAACCGGATAGCCTCCTGCTTTTTGTTTTGACTCATCAATGTTGTATCCAAAACGGCAAAGCAAGGTGTCTCTCATGCTAACATTAATTACATCATAAGCCTTACTATAACATCCTTCTTTGGTATTGATTTCTAAAGAAACTAAATAATAACCGGCATTTTTGTAGGTGTAACTGGTATCTTTGGTGGAAGTAATTGTTTTGCCATCTCCTAAATTCCAGGTTAAACTACTGGTATTACTAACTGACTTGTTAAATAAGTAAACTTTTTTATTGACAGAGTCCACGCTAAATTTAAATTTGGCCTGACAATTAATGGCATTGTCTGAGCCTACTTTGACTTTTTTACAAGTCATGTTAGATATTCCTTCATTGTTCTTTACAGCAAGACAAACATTGTATTGGCCTGCTTTTGGATAGGTAAATGTTGGGGAACTGCTTGAGGAGCTTGAAAAGTTGGGATAATTACCAAAGTTCCAGAAATAGTTAGTAATATCGCCTTTAGATTTGTCAGAGAAGGTTACAGTGCGAGTGGTATTGTTTACCATGGCTGCAAAGTCTGCCTCACAGTCAATGCCCTTGCCTGAGATGGTAACAACCGTTTCGAAGTGGTCTGTACACCAGTTGTCATTGAACACGGTTAAACCAATGGTGTAATAACCGGCATTTTTAAATGTATGTGAGGGGTTTTTTTCTGTACTGTATTTTCCGTCTCCAAAATCCCAGAAATAATAAAGGTTGTCGCCTTTAGAGGTGTTAGAACACCAGGCTTTGTTTGTAGCAGCATCGACATAATAAGTAAACCCGGCTGTACATTGCACTTCCCCTATTTGGATTTGTTTTTCGATGTAATCCATACACATAGTTGCAGGGTTATAAACAGCTAACATAACATAATGTAACCCGGGTTGGGCGAATACTTTTGTGAATGAAGCTTTGTCTGAATAAGAGCCATCATCAAAAGCCCAGTAGTATAATGTGCCTGAGCCTGCCTTTCCGCTAAATGCAAGGTCAACCGATAATTTTTCGAGGTTGACGTTGTATGTAAAATCTGCAAGGCAACTACTTTGCCCTATTGAGATATATTCGCTGTAAGAGCTTGCACATTCAGAATTATTTTTTTTGATTGTTAACGTGACGAGGTAGAACCCGTCTTTATTATAAGTGTATGTAGGGTCTTTCTGGGCTGAGGTTGAGCCATCGCCAAAGTTCCAGTAATATTTATCAAAACTGCCGGTTGATTTATTTGTAAAACTAACTTTACGGCCGTCCAATTTGAATCCAAATTGAGCGTTTGCTGTGCAGTTGAAATTGCCTGTCCAGATGTTTTGACAGGCAATTTCAACTGCACAGCAAACGCTCAATTTG
>JAKPQD010000310.1 GCA_029572965.1 Bacteroidota bacterium
ATTGATGAGGTTGTAAAAACCAGCCACGTCAAACGTGAAGTTTTCAATATGATAATGCAGGCTAAGATCCGTTTCATAAGATTTTTCTGGGACAAGTTGCTGGTCGCCAACCTCATAGCGGGTTTCGTGTTGTCCGTTCGAGGTAAGCTCTGCCAGGTTGGGCGTGCGGTATGCCGAAGCTACATTGGCACGGAGCAATAAGTCGTCGGTAAAATTATAAGTTGCTCCGAAAGACCCGCTGAAACTCCCATAATCTTTGTCTAATGCGGGACGGTATGTATCCATATCCTGCACAGTACCAATGGTTTTTGTGTCAATGTTTTTGTAATCGTACCTCAAACCTGTCTGAAGCTTGAGTTTCTCGACAAAAGTATGTTGCAACAGCACAAATGCTGAATAGTTGTTAGTTGTGGCATCAGGCAACAGCTTGGTTTCTCTGTCGTTCAGGTTGGTGTTTTGCTGATTTATCCCCTGAAAACCTACGATATATTCCGAATTTTTATCAGAAGGCAGATGCAGTTTTGTTTCATAGGTCAAGGTACCCAGTTTCATCTGTATTTCATACATGTCAATCTCGCCAAAATGGATGAGCTCAGTGTTTTGGTAAGATACATTTGCATCCAACTTCATGTTGCCCAAATACAGTTTGTTTTGAGAAGAAAGAAGATGTGTATTCAACTGCTGATAAAAGAGTTCGCACTGGCGGCCTCTTTTGGCGGTCAGTTCAATGGCCTCATCCTCGACTAAGCCAAGGTTTTGGCGGTTGAAATCGTAGTACAGTTTAAAAGTACCCGGTTTGCCCGAATATCCTGCATTAGTTTTCAGCGAGTATTCGTTAAACCTTGAATTGGGCACATATTCGCCTCCGCCCTGAAGATAGTCGGCATGGCTTTTCTGCCCAAGCCTGACCCCTCCAAAGAAATTATCTGAAGAGCCTTTTATGCCAAGGTTATTAGCTATTCCCTGAGAGTTTGAAAACAACTGCACGTTGTAATCCCCGGCAATGCTGTTTTGTGGAGCTGGTTTTTCTTTAATAAAATTGACAACGCCGCCAATAGCATCAGATCCATAAAGCAATGAAGCCGGTCCTTTGATGATTTCTACATCATCAATACCGAACTCGTCAATGCCAAGCGGATGGTGGCTCGAATATTGATAATTCTCGAAACGTACACCGTTATTCAGTACCAAGATGTCGTTCATCGAAAGACCACGTATAACTGGTTTTGACACTCCACTGCCTTTCGAAATCATATCAACACCGGGTACTTTGGTCAATACTTCGGAAAAGTTGGGTGTAAGTGTGTTGTTTAAAGGATTAAGTTTCAGAACGTCAATTTTAACAGCATTTTCATGCTGAGTTGAGTTGTAACCACCCGAAACCACTATCTCTTCGGCCTCAATAGTAGTTGTTTTCATGGTTTGGTTCAATTCCAAATCTGAACCGGATAAATCAACCGTTTCAATAACATTGTTGTACCCCACAAACGAGAATTGTACTTTAAGTTTGCCGTTGGGCAGGTTGCTAAGTTCGTAATGTCCATTTTCATCGGTGATAGCGCCTTTGTTTAGTTCAGGAATAACCACAGATGCCCCCTGCAAAGGAAGGCTGTCCTGGTCAATGACCTTCCCTTTAATATTATTTAGGGCATTTATGTATGTACATGAATATATCATGCCCATTACAATGAATAAATACTTCATTCTAATACGTTTAAATTGTTTTACAAATACTTTAATTAAGAAACCTGTGTACCTGTAAACGCTGGCGGAGCACGTAATAAGAATGAATATTTGGAATTGCTAAGAAAATAACCCTGCCTGTAATTATTGTTGTAGCCTGAGTTATGGCCAATTTTCGATGGTGCTGCAACATTGTTACCCATCGAATACAGCGAAAACTCAAAACTACAAACCAAACATTTCTCATGATGAACATGAAAATGCTTTTCATTTTTGGCATGACAGACAAAATGGTCATGATGATGCTCAAGGATAACAACATTTGGCGCCAACAAGGCAAAAGCCAGAAAAAGAGCTATGATATGTTTTAACCTGGACATCTTTGATTCATGGACTTTGCAAAGCTAACACTTTATTTGCAACATTCTTTAATGGTTACAAACATGCCCGTCATCATGATGTTCGTGATGCTGGCAACCCATGCCCGAATCAGCAATTTTGCCTTGCAAAAACAATTCTACCAATTGGCGGACATCTCCGGCGCAGCCACGATAGACCTGTATGCCATGATTGCTCAACACATTCAAAGCGCCTCCGCCCATGTTGCCGGCCAGCATGACGCTAACGCCTTTTTCGCGAAGCACTCCGGCAATGTTGCTCTTGCAACCACATCCCTGTGGCGATGGCAACATCTCCGTTTTCTCAATTTGCTTATTTTCATTAATGGTAAAAACAGTATAAGCTTCGCAATGGCCAAAATGGCTGTCAACAAAGTTGTCTCTTGTAGGTACTGCTATTTTCATATTTTACTTGAATTGATTAATAATTTCTTTTATAATCCGGCTGTTTTCAGGGACAATCATCTGGATATCCTTGGCCCTGAAGGCTTCTACTACCTTCGATCCAAAACGCCCGGCAATTGCCAAACTGATACCTTTATCTGCTAAAAACCCAACAGCATCACAACCAGCTTTTTCATGTTGGTTTCGCCCAATATTTTCAATAAATTCAGCTTTCTTTGTTTCTGTATCGTAAATACAATACCAATCGCAACGGCCAAAATGAGGATCGACATACGATTTAACGTGGTTTTCGGTGGCAGCTATAGCTATTTTCATGGCTTCAGACATTTTGGGTTATTACTTCCTTTTTACAAAGCGGACAAGCCTTTGTGGCTTCATCGCCCAGCGTAAAGGTTATTTTACAATGTTCGCATTTGTACCAACTGGAAATATCTACATTTCCACCTTCGAAATGAATACATGACCCTTCAATAAAGGCTTTTGCAATTTTCCGACGTACACTTTCATATATACGGGTAAATGTAGGCCGCGATATTTTCATCATCTTAGCAGCTTCGGCCTGTGTAAGCAACTCGTAGTCGCAAAGGTTAAGCGCTTCGTATTCTTCAAAGTTGATAAATACCTCTGACCCTTTTTTACATTGGACTCCCTGAGGCTTAAAACCACAAAAATGCGGAGCCATCTGTATCAGCCTGTTTTTTTTGGTACGAGCCATAACATTCTTTTTTGCAAATATAATGAACATAAGTTCATTATAAAAATATAATTATGAACTTATGTTCATTAAAAATAATATTTTGCTTCAAAAAAAGCAATGGAAGCAATTGAAGCAACCATTAATGCTAATGAAACTCTTTTTGGAGGCCAGGCCATGCAAAAGAAGACATTTTTGTGTTTGCCACACTGCATGAAACGAGCATGATTCGTTAAACACAAGCAAGGATGAAAATAAACAACTGCTACAGATAAATTATTATCTTCAAAAAATTTAACTTTCTCCAATTGACAAGGTAATTATTTCCTAACAATCAGGCTATTAAGCCAATAAAATGCATTATATTTGGGTATAGAAAAACTGTTCTTGGTAAGTTTATAATTTTATAATTTATACCTTCAGATATTATAAATGATTACTTAAACCCTCTGCTATGAAAACTTTATATACCTTAATATTTCTGGCCATTACTTATACCAGCCTCTTTCCTCAAGACCGCCTGTTGGTGGTAAAAGTAAACGGAATAATAATTGCCAAAAACCTGAACAAAGAACTTCAAACAGGGCTTGAGATTGCATCAAATGAGAAGTTCGATTTCAAAGCCCCTACTGCAACGGCCTCGTTGATAAACCCCAAAAGCGGCAAAATATTTCAGCTCAACGTAAAGAAAAACATTTATATGCCCGATATTGAAGTATTTGAAGACAGGGGCGAAGGCGATGAGCTTTTGTTTGAATTTTTTACGGACACCGTAGTGTTTTATAAGCGCATTTCGGTAACACTGCCACAAAACCTTTATGAAAAGTTTAAAAACCAGGAATATATACTTACTCTTTTTATAAACGCCAAAAAAGTATCCTTACCTTTCAAACAAACCGAAAACAGCTTTGTATTGCAGAATGGAGACATCGTAAACATACAGCCGGGTCAGTATGAAGCTCAATTATGCTCAGTAAAAAAGAATGACAAAAGCTCCTCTGTTCTAAGTAAGTTTTTGCTTATAATCCCTGATAACAAAAGCTTTAATAATGAATGCACTGTTATTAAGAAGGTTACAACAGACAAGGCTAATTTAAAGCGTATGCTCTTTGAATTTATTAAAATTAATTATGGGAAAATTGCCAACAGCGATATTGAAGAGATAATGAACAATGAACAATGAATAATGTTATGCACCATGAGGTATCTCCTCTGTTTCATATTATTCTTTGCATACACATACTTACTGGCCATCAACAACCAGTATTTTATAAAAAATTATGACCCCGCCGAAAACAACGACAGTCTTTCGTCTGATTTGTATTGCATAGGCCAATGCCAAGGTGGCACTCTTATTTTCGGCTCTAAAAGTGGCATATACCTTTTTGATGGCATAAACACGTTGTATTATCAGGTTTCTGAAAACGATTACATTATCTCATGCCTTCCTATTGATGAAAACAAAATATTCGTCGGACTTTCCAATGGTTTTGGCTATTTAGCTAAATCAAAATCCGGTAAGTACATATATCACCAGCTTTCATCACCTGAGGACCATGAAAAAACCTATAAGATTCTGAAATACCTCAACATCATTGTTTTCTGTACCAAACAAGGACTTTACTTTTTTGACGAAAAGAACAAATTTATCAGGGAAATAAAGCCTGTTGGAGGTTTTTCCAACGAAAGCTATTTTCATAACGTTTTTATTGTGGACAATGTCCTTTATGTCCGACAGGCCGGCAAAGGCCTGCTAAAACTGGACAAGGACTTAGTAGAAGTTAAAAATGGCTACTTTTTCAGCGATATGGGCATATTTAATATCCGAAATTATAAAGGAAAAGTCGAAATTTTATCAGTGGACAATGGTATTTACCTTTACAATAAAGGAGAAATACAACATATACCAATCCCTTGCCTTAGCACAGCTAAAGTCCGCGGGGCATTATCACTGAATGATGGCAATTTGTGCATCTTTACCAACAACAACGGAGTGTTTGTAATAGATTCACTTTACCATGAATATGCACACTTTTCATCCCAAAACGGCTTAATATCCGATAAAATAAGCAGTGCCATAAATGACATCTATGGAAATATATGGACAGCAGGCGAAAACGGCATTCATTATATTGCCTACAACTCTTCCATCATGCTTTTTAACCGCAGCTTCAACCTTCCCGGAAAGATCCATTGCGTTGCTAACAAAGACAACATCCTGTTTGTAGCTTCATCATCAGGGCTGTACTCCTGTCCGGCCAATAACTTATCAGCCTTTGTCCAAAATACCAAGGTTAAATCTAATGTTTGGGACATAAAGGTCTTTGGCTATCAGATGATTATTGCTTCTGACAACGGGGTATATGCCAGCAAAAATGGCACTATTAAAAAGATATCTCAGAGTCCGTGCCGGTTTATTCAAACCATGAAAAATGAAAAATTTTGTTGCATTGGCAAAAAAAGCCTGTTGCTTTATAACAGCTCATTCCGATTAGTGGATTCGCTTAACCTGGAAGATTTGCAAATAGAAACTATTACTGGCAGTGCAATGACTGTTGACCATGATGTTACAACCTTATATATTTCGCAATACAGCACAGCTTCAAACAACGAAAATATATTAAAATATAAGGTTACTGAAAACAAACTTGAGTTTATTTCTACTATTTCCGCACCTTCCAGAATTGGAGAAGTGCATTTAATCAATGGAAGCGTTTATTTCTCTACACCAGAAGTCAATTACATGTTAAACCATGACAAATTTGAGAGATGTTCGGGAATTTTTGGGAAATATGCACCAATACAGGCATATTACAAAGATTCGGAGATGGAACTGGCTGTATTAGGTGATAAAATTGGCTATATTAAACCCGAAAACACTTTTGATTACAGCAGTTTTAAATACATTCAATTTCAAAAGCTTTTTAATATTGAAAGATTTAATGGCAACATTTACTTTTCAACTGATAAAGGACTTTATACGCTGTTCTCAAACCGAAAAATAAACCAGAAGCAGACTCCACGTTTCACTATTTCGCTAATTGCCGGAAAGAGCTTTTTCGACTTCAATGATTCTGCTGCAAGCATTGATTTGCTTTACAACCAAAATTCCTTTAACATCATTTTCAACTCCACGTACTTTTACAACAACATCCCTGCCCGATTTAAGTGGCGCATAAAAGAAAACAGCGAACCTTGGAATGACAATAACAACCAAAACTCTTGTTCTTTCTTCAATGTAACTCCCGGCCATTACACTTTTGAGATTAAGGCTGTGGCTGTTAATGGCATAGAGAGTCCGGTAAAGTCCATATACATAACCATTGAAGCTCCGTGGTACCGGAAGCCGCTAGCTTACGTTGTTTACTTCATCCTGATTGTAGCAATTGTAATAGCCATCGTAAGGCTTTATTCATGGCGTTTGCGCAGGCTAAATGCCATTTTGGAAAACAAAGTACACGAAAGGACTATTGCTTTAATTGAAAAAAACAAAGAAATAGAAAACCAGAAAACACAAATAGAAAAAGCTCACCATGAAATAACCGACAGCATCCATTACGCCCGACGCATCCAATCTGCTGTACTACCTTCAAATGAATATATTAAAAAAATTATCGACAACTTCTTCATATTTTACAGGCCACGCGATGTGGTAAGCGGTGATTTTTACTGGGTTAACAAGGTGGACAACACTTATATATTTATTGCTGCGGACTGTACAGGACATGGCGTACCAGGTGCTTTTATGAGCCTTTTGGGTATAAGCCTTTTGAATGAAATAATCCTCGAAAACAAGATTCTATCGCCTGACATAATTATAAACAACCTGCGGGAAAGATTAATAAAGCTCCTTAACCCGACCAACGAAAACGCTGAATTGGTGCGTGATGGAATGGATATATCTGTTTGCACCCTCAATAAAGAAACTAAAGAAATCCATTTTGCCGGGGCCAACAACAAAATGCTCATCGTCCGCACTTCTACAAACGAAATAGTTGAACTTGACGCAGACCCAATGCCAGCAGGGTATTACGAAGTAATGAAACCTTTTAACCTTCAGAGTATAAACTATACAGAAGGAGACATTGCTGTACTCTTCTCTGATGGATACAAAGACCAGTTTGGAGGCCCCAATGGCAAAAAATTCCTGATAAAGCGTTTGAAAGAGCTTTTGATTAACGTATGTAAAGAGTATTCCAGTCCTGAGAAATTGCTTGAAGACTCTTTCCTTGACTGGAAAGGCAATTTCGAACAAGTGGATGATGTTATGGTGCTGGGATTTTACGTGAATGGGTTGAAAGAATAGTGTCATTCATAGTCCCCTATCAGCACAAATGGAGCCCAAAAATAAGGTTCTTTGTACGTTTTCATCAACTTTCGTTCTGCTTGTACTAGGGCTGCATTAGCCGGATTGGTTTTCAGGTTTTCATAAAAGTAGGTCATCAGCTTTGCCGTTGGTTCATCGGCCACACTCCACAAACTAACCACAATAGACGGTGTCCCTGCGTATATAAATGCCCTGCTTAATCCTACCAGCTCATCGCTGTTGGATATATTGCCAAGCCCGGTCTGGCAAGCACTCAGGGCTACCATGTTTGATTTAAGTTGTAAGCCAAATATATCGCTCACTTTGAGCATACCATCATTGTCAGCCGTTTTATTAAAAAGGATATACGATGAAAATGGGCTTTTACTATTATAAACCCCGTGAGTTGCCAGATGCAGATAACTAAAATACGGTGCATTCTCTACAAAAAAATCAACTGTACACTCGTTTTCAACCTTTACCAACGATTTTTCAAACAATGGCGCAATATTTTTCACTTCATTATCTGTAGAAGCCAAGGGTGGCATACCGTATAGAGACAAGTTACCCAAAGCCATTGCTAACAGGGAATTCCCGGCAGAACGCTTTTTATTTTTAGTTTCCCTGAGTACACTGGCAGATGGAGCATACGAAATACAATAATGTTCTGCCAGGTAGCTTTTACTGCCGTCAATAAGCGCATGAAATGGCACAAAATGAAGCATGCCATGCGGAACAATAACCAAGTTGCTGTTTTCCTTTAACTTATCCCTGACAGGAGCTATTAATAACTTGTACAACTCGCCCAGATAGTAGCCTGTCTTTTTTGACTTTTTTGAAAAGTAGGCCAGACCTTCATAAAGCATATTATACTTTTGCTCATCAAAAGGCACAGAAGCAAAAGAGATATTGCTGTTATCCAAACACCAGATATAGAGGATATCTGCACTAAGCCAGTATTCCAGAAGTATAGTATTGTCATTGTTTTCAGCAATAACCTGTTTTACATCTGTTACTGATGGCTGAATAAGTTCAATAAACATATTGTTATCCTTTTTAAGACTGGTCAGGAAAGTTTCATATTCAGCACTGGTTTGTCCAAGCTCTTTTTCCAGAACACCCCTAACCTGAAAGGTAGAATCGGTGCTATTCTTAGCATTAGAAAAACTGTATATCTCCTCTCTGAGCTTTATAATCTTTGTACTAAGCTTCCGCTCCTGCATTGCCAATACAGAGTCAGCGCTATTGTACGAAATGCCTTTCTTTTGTCGTGCGAGCATGTCCAAAAAAGCTCTGTTACGCGCTTTTTCGGAATAGTTAAAGCTCTCCTCTACCCTGCCATGCTTATTGAGCAACCTGATAAGCCTGTCATACACTTCTATACGCTTATCCATAAACGAGCTTTTCAGCTCATCCGAACGAATCTTGCCCCTCAGGGTCTCTATAACGTCAATTGCTTGTTTATAGGCCTTTTCTGCTCCGGCATCATTGTTATCAGCTTCAAAAGCCCGTCCCTGGTAGTAAAATATTTTCCAATCGTTATCAGGATTTTGATTTATATGCCTTGCAGAATCCAAGACAAATTGAACGTTTTGTGCCGAGCCAGCTTCAATCTGCGAGGCCGCTTTGTAAATATAAATCAGCGTCTTGGCGTCATTTTTAGCATTCAAAGGAATCAGCTTATCAGCTTCTGCCAGGTAAAACCGACAACTGTCGAAACTTTTCTTTTCAAAAAAGCCCATTCCAATCTTCAAGAGCGTTATTCCTCTGCTAAATGTAGCGCCAGAACCAGCGTAAAACTGCAAACTGCTGCTATAATCACCTTTTCGCGTGGCCAACATAGCTGCAGCATCCTTTTTCTCTACATCATTCTTTTCCATAATAGAGTTAGCCATGTTGTAATAAGCCAAAGCAGCCTTGTTATCTCCCACTTCGGTAAACAAATCGCCCAAACTAATATTGCAGGCTATTCTTTGCGTAACATTGGCGGACGAATCAGCCTGGCTCAATGCCTTTCTTTTATACAAAAAAGCATTTTCATAATCACCTTTTGCGCTATTGACCTCCCCCAGTGCTATGTAGTGTTCAGAAAGTCCCAACTTTAGATCATTAGCCAGTTTCATAGAACGGTTTATTTTTTCCTCTGCTTTATTATAGTTACAAAGATCAAGCTCATTAATCCCGGACTTCAATAAGGAAACCATCAAACCATAGTTGTCACTTTCTTTTGAAAATATCCCAATTGCCCTGTCCATATAGTAATTGCTGGTATCAAACTGACTAAATATGGCATAACAGTTACCCAAAGACAGATAAACATTAGCAGCAATAAGCCTTTGGTTTTGCTTCAATGTAGCTTCGTATTTATTACTAAGGGCTATACACTTTTTCAACTCAGCAAGCCCGCATTTATAATCGCCCATATACAGATGGCAATTGCCAATCCCCCTGATATCCTCAACAAGATTTGTGTTGGCTTGTTGAAACGAGTCAATTGATGCTGCATTTCTGAACGACGCTAAAGCCTTTTTAAAATTGCCCATCATGGAATAAGCATACCCCATCTTGCGGTGCACCTCGCTTTCACGTTCAAGGTTGCGATACAAGCCAAGCTTAGCATTTATATTACAGAAGTTCTGGTAATGAAAAACCGCAGAAGCATAGTCCGAGCGGTTTGCAGCCTCATCGCCTTGCAAAATCTCCTGGTTTGACAACACGGCCGGAGGGGTACACCGGCAGAGTAACAATAAAAGACTGAAAAGAAAAACTATTCTTAACTTCATGATGTTAAAATTTAACTCCGACATTTACCGCATACGTAGGATTAGTACCGGTGTTCTTTCCATAAAAGGGAAAGGTTACCGACTGGCTGAACCTGAAATTTCTAATCTGAAAAACAAGCGCCGGGTTCCATGAAAATGCCACAGAAGGTATTTCTAAATAACCAAACAATGAATTATCGTACTTAGCAGCAGGAATATAATTATAAACCACTTCATTTTTCAATGTTATCCAGTCGCACAACATATTCTGAAACCCGATATTAGCCATAAACAAATCGCCAGGCTTAACCTTTGTTGTAGTTAAATCAAACACGTCCAAAAACGGGTAAACATCTGTCGAAAGCCGATATGTGTATGAAACATCGCACGTAAGGGCAAAAGGGTAAAATATCTTTTTAGCATAAAACTCAATGCCTACCGCACTCGATTGTGGCCCGGGAACATCATCAACCGTATATGTATTCGCATCAACAGAAGGCTTTCTGCCGGGCAGGGGCATATCCAACGAAAGACCCACTGCTATTGTAGGAAGAGAGCCGTTTTGCTCCATCAGTTTGTAAATGCAACCCAGGTAAATGTCTGTAATACCAATGGCATTGTTCGTTATGTTGATATTTTTAGAATATCCTCCGATATAGTCAATCGCTTCTTTTTTATGCGTTGCTTTGCTGTACTGATAGCCAGACGAAATATTGAATTGAAAATTGTTGGTAACACCATACGAAAAGGTAAATGGAAACGTGAAGTCTTTTGATTGAAAGCTGTATGAAGGCGTTTTTTCCCAATCGTTATTGTACCAATCACCGGCCAATGAAACATAACTCAGCGCTGTAGATACCTTAAAATAACCTTTTTGAAGGGTTATAGGCTCGGCAACAGAGGTCTGCTGGCGTATTTCGGTAACAGTAAGCTCGCGTTCGGTCTGTGCCAATAAAGGCAATATACAAACCAGCGAAATATATAATATTATCAGCTTCTTCATAACTATTGTATTAAATAAACGAGCGACAACTGGCATGTAAAAAATGTCCGAATGCTTTTTCCCATCACAGGCAAGGTAAACGACTCGTCAATTCTTAATCTTGGAGATGCCTGAATATGGGCTCCAACAGAAAATGCAGTTTCTGAAACATCGTATTCAGACACCTTCAAATCGGCAGTTTGCTTCCATCCATGAAAATACAGGCGGTTAGAAATCCCAAACATAAACGATGCTATGGTGTAAGCCTGATAATCGAAGTACAGCCTGTTCACCAGCCAATCCCCTTTCTTGTATTTCACAGGTAATTCCTGATAGGTAAAGTCATTGGGATTTTCAGCGTCAAAAACATACTGCCAATCATTTGTAGAAACCTTGCCCGGAGTTGTATAAAAGTCTGTAAAAAGCCTGGCTATAAGCTTTGACGAATGATTATTGTCAGAAGTTCCGCCAAATCTGTATTTTAAAGCCATATTGAGATTGTAAGCCATTGAACCTGCACCATTACGGTAATTATAGACAAACCGGTACTCATCCAGGCTGCCTGCAAAATATTTAATTTCAGGTTTGTCAGGTTTATGAGCCGAAACAGGAAGCGTTAGCCCTCCTCCTACTGACAAACTCAGCTTTTTATCACTTCCAATTAACAGATAAGCCATACGCAGTTCAGGATCAAACATTCCCGATATTTTTTCAATGCCTTCTGTCTGCATTACCGTATTTCCGGTGGATTGAGCCACCATAGCGGTAGAAGTATTGATATACGAATAATTGACAAAAGCCTGCACCTGCCAGTTTTCTGTAACCCCGTAGGTAAACTGAATATTAGCGGCCTGGCTGGAAGACGCAATGCCCGCATCAGCAATACTGACACTATTGCTTTTATTGTCATAAATAGAAGAAAGCACCCCAAACTGATAGCCAAAAGAAAACTCCATGTTACTGCTGTGAAGCGTCAACGGCCTGTCGATATATCGCTCAGGCTGGTCTGAAAGCCCCGTTATTTGGGCTACAGAAGGCAGGCAAAGTACCATACAAACTGCCAGTGTGATGCCCGATTTCCATATCAATCTATTTTTTTGCATTTTCGGTTCTGTTAGGGTTAATTATTCGGGTAATTGGACGGATAGGGATTATATTCGGGGCCAAACTGGAATTGCAGCGGTTTAATATTTTGCAAACAATACAAACCTGCACCATTTGAGCCAAACCACACATTGCCTTTGCTGTCACAAAGGATAGCGTTAACGTCATTCATCAAAACTGGCGAATTGGCTGTGGTATAGCCTTTTGTCATCCTCCCTGCATGATGAAATATACCCTTTTCAGCTATCGCCACCCAAAAATTGCCGTACTTATCCTGGCTTATCGCTTTATAATGGTCGTAATAATCGGGATCGCCATATTCTGAAAGGATAGTATCGTTCACAAATTGATAGCCGTCATAAAACACCACTTTCTCGTCCTTTATGACAGACGTCATCCAAATATTGCCAGCCTTATCTTCTATTATCCGGTAAGGCATCATCCCGGTTTTACTTTTTGGAAAACAGGTCAATTTGTTTTGCTTCACATAGCACAAGCCTTTAAAAGGCGCAGCCATCCATATTTTACCGTAATCATCGCAAAGGATATCGGTAATGTAGTTGTCATAAGCGCCCGTATCTAACTTGTACAGGTGTAGTTGGTTGTCTGAATACACCAACAAACCATACATCGAGGCAGTATATAGGTTTCCATTGGCATCTTCGCAGGAGTTGTAGCATTCCCACCCGCTGTTTGTCAATATATTGATATAGCTTTGGGACTTTATAATCCCCAACCCATTGGCAGACCCGACAACCAGTTCATCATTATTATCCCAATGCAGCCCCAGAATGGTATCCGATGGCAAGCCTGAGCGGCTGGAATAAGTTCTGAAACCTGTTCCATCATATTTTACAAGTCCCCTGTTGGTACCTATCCATATATTCCCGTAATCATCTTCGGTGAGGCAATTGACAATGTTAGAAGGCAAACCATTGTTGACGTTATAAAAAGTCCATTTTTCAACTGCTTCAGGACTAATAGCCTCATCGTCTTTTGTACAGGAAAACATGAGGGGAATAGTAATCACTATAGCTATAATGAAACCATTTTTCTTCATACTGTTTACGTTTATTGAATTTTTCTCTAAATCCCCAACTCCAACAAAGCTAGCGTCTTTTGACAAATTGCAAATTTGCTTGTTAAGGTACTAAATATTCTCATTCAAGTCAACAGCATTTTTAGCTATAGACAGACAATTTTGAATGGACTATGATTTTGATAATGAGCTTATATTATTTACTTTTGATAAAGGTGGAAGAAATGGGATTAAGGCTGTTATACATAAGTTGAGTATAAGTTAAAAACACGATAAGCAATGAATATACTTTGTAATAATATTGAGACTACCAAATTGATTCTGCAATCAGTTGGATTATTAGTAAGTAGCTTAACTTTATTTGTTGCTATTTTTATAAATCAAAATTTTGCCAAAAGAAAAGCAACTGAAGATAAGATTAAAGTTGTGAATGATTTAGTTTACTGTTTAAATACGACATATATAAAAATTACTTATGGATTATCGGCTGGTAATATGTACGGTGGAGATTTAAAGACGTGGACTTTGTTTGAGTTTTCAAAATCAAATTTTAAGTTGGAGAATGAGTACCTTGATTTTCCAGTTGTTTTTTTTAATTCAACTCAGATTATGGATTTGAAAGGATTCGCCTATAATCCCTTAATGCCGATTGAGATTGCTGATGAACTTATAAAATTTCAAAATTCTTTTTGTGAGGTTATTACTTATGATGAGATGAATTTAATAAGTGATAAAATGGTTATTTTGGAATCGAAGATATTAAATGATGATGAAATATTTAATTCTGGTAATAAAAGGATTGATTATTATCAAGGCAATGCTGAGGCTTATAAGACATATCTTAACTTTAAAAGTTCTAGCCAAAGTTTAATAACTACAATTACTAATTGGTATTCAGATATTAATATAAAGAAAGTTAATATTAGAGCGGATTTTAACAAGATAAAATAACCTATACCCAACAACGAATCATAAACATGCCGGATTTAAAGGATGTGCGAGCGTCTCATCCCGCAATGAGTTTCACCAAGGGTAAAACAGTCGGTGGCAGATTCGTGAACACCACATAGATGGAAGACGTTGCCTTGCATTAAAAAATGACATCTTATTATGATATACAAATAAGATTGATTATTTTTGTACCAAAATATGATTTGACATGAAAACATTATCGTTAAGATTGAATGATACAATTTTTCAGGAAACTGAGAAAGTTGTCTCAATAGTCCATAAGACAAGAAACAAATACATAAGTGAGGCGATAGATTATTACAATAGAATTCAAAAACAGGCATTACTTGCAAAGAGATTAGAAAAAGAATCAGAATTAGTAAAGGATGAATCAATGAAAGTATTAATCGAATTCGAAGCACTCAATGACAACAATAAAGCAATATGACATTTGGATAGCTGATTTGGAACCACAGCGAGGCACAGAAACGGGAAAAGTTAGACCGGTTTTGGTAATCCAGACAAACCATTTGAACAAAGTTCATCCTTCAACAATAATATGTCCAATCACTACTAATGTTCAGAAAGATAGTGATATATTGCGAGTTCATATTAGCAAAGGGAAAGCTGGATTAAATGAAAATTGCGACATTATGATTGATCAAATTAGAGCAATTGATAACAGAAGATTGGTTAGGAAAATGGGAGATTTACCCAAAGACTTAATTGAGAAGGTTAAGGAGAATATTCAAATAATACTGGATTTAGAATAAAAACGCATAGTAACAACAGCTCATACGTCATGCTGGGTTTAGCAAGTTGCAAAAGTCCGTTCTTTCCATTACATTTGTTATCGGTTGTGACGGCGGTGGCTCCGTGTATCCGGCACGCCGCATAGCCGGGAAGCGTTAAGCATTTACTCTTAACAACCAAACCTACCCCAAGCCCAAATTTCATTAACCATTATTCTTCGGATATAAAGTGTATAGAATTTGAGAGCCAGTCTTGGTTTTGAAATATTTTTCGCCAATACTCTTCACGCTGCTATACATTTCATCTTCAAAAATATTCACCAGAAAATCAGCTTCTACAAGGATTTGAAAATCGATATTATCGATTTTGGTGTAGGTATGATGGTTCCCGATAAGAAAGCATACCCGGTCAATGATATTGGCAGGGGTTCCAATCTTTTCCAGTATAGCCCTGGCAATTGGAGGGCCTTCTAATTCCTGATATTTACCAATGCAAGAGCCGTATTTCTTTTCCGATACAGGAATGCCTATATCATGCAAAATAGCAGCAATTTCAAGAATCTGAACAGACTGCATATCAATATTTTCAGTTCGTCCAATGGCTGTAGCAAAGCCATAAACTTTAATAGCATGGTTTATACGGCGCACATCGTTGCCAAAGTACGCTATCATTTCATTTAAAACTTGCTGTATCATAAAACCTTTTATTTCCAATCTAACAATCTTTGCTGACCCTGCAATGCCCTAATATCAGTAACATCCTGGCTCACTTCAACAGTCCCTTTATACTGGCCATTTTCGTTACGCATTGCAAAGTAACGAATATAGATGAAATGGTTTTTCATTTGTATCCAAAAATCGGCATGGTCTTTTGTGCCATTACGGAAAGCTTCTACTATCTGGGTTACCACATGCACACTTTCGGGTGGATGGCAGTTTTGCACCTTACGGCCTATGATAGCCTTAGAACGAGGGAATATACGGTCTTTTGCTTCTGAAAAGTAACATACCTCATCGTTTTCGTCCACAAAGGTAATATCCACCGGCAAGTTGTTAAGCAGCAGGATGAGTTGTTCGGGCTTCAGAAACCCAGAGCCCAAGTTAACCAAGCCATTGAAAACTTCTTTCCCGGAAGTACGCCCGGAATATTTAGGCGTTACACCATAACACCAGCCAATCTCTTTACTTTGCTCAAGCATTTCGTTCCATATTTTATGAGGAATAGCGCGTATTGCCACCGGAAAGACTATTTGCTCTTCCCTGAAAATAATGGGCATGATAACAAAAAACAGCTTTCCCAGCTCAGTGTTTACAGCGTTCACATCAGGCCGAGCAGGCTGAAGAAGCAATTCCAGCGCTTTTACACTCCGCCTGAAATCATCATGAAACGACCACATCAACTGCAAACAGCGGTGCTGGGTAAACGTCTTTTCAAGGTATGGAAAGAGAATATTCTCTTTTTTAATGTAATGCAGCTCGTATTCCTTCACTTTGCTAATGAAATCTCTCAGCTTTTGCAACGATTCATGGGCTTCAAAAGTATCAGACTTTAGAAACATCTTGATATAAGGACGAATGTCAGCAATTAACTTTTCTACCTCCCTATTTTCGAGCATCAGGTAATACATAAAATGTCCTTCGTCAGGTTTTGTCCAATGGTCAGTACTCAACGCTTTGAAAAACACATTGATAATCTTTCCTACATTGGCTTTAACCTTCTCTACCTGGTATCCTTCCTGTAAAAGACGGTCAAAGACCTGCATGGCATCCACGGCATTTACCGTGTTTATTGACTGTTGGTATGTTTCTATAAGCATTTTGCCATTTTCGCCATCAATGAGGCGATGTGCAAAATCGAACAAGTTGTTCAGCTTATCGTTCCTGTTTTCCATGATTTCTGACATAACCTATAGTGTTTACTATAAAGTTAATGAATTGAATACACAATTTGTTATTGGCTAAAGACTATTTTAACGTGAATTCGATATAAGGTATTTTTTAACAAGCAGATAATCAATTATATTTATATTGTTTCTTTTTTTCGTCAAAAAAAGAAACCAAAAAAGACTGGCTGTGAAAACTCACTCCTCCGCCCGAAGGCGGATTAGCTCAGACAGTTCACAGCCAAATAAGGAATTCTCTTTTTGTCTGCTTCGCAGCCTATGATTTAAAGCTACTGCCAATACTACCCTTCATAAGAGCGTGAAAATTTTGCGTTCCTACGAAGCGCAAGCTAACCAATGAAAAACCGTATAGCGTTAAATTTTCTTGATTTTTTTCGTTTCCTTTTTTCATCAAGGAAAAAAGGAAAGAAGATAAATAATTATATTTATGCATCTTACAATTACTTTTACATTGAACTGCCGTTGTATTACTAACATATGTTTTACTGAAACCTTTTTCTGAACTCTCTTGGAGTACAGCCATTCACTTTCAGAAAAGCAGCATTGAATCGGCTCATTGAATTGAAACCACATTCAAAAGCAATAGCAGTAATGCTTTCATTAGTTGCTACAAGCTTTCGTTGAGCATGGGCAATGCGTTCGTCAATAATATACTCTGTCAGGGTACAGCCAAAGGCTTTTTTGAAAATAGCATTGGCATAATCCGGATGCAGGCCAACAGCCTTGCCAATATCCGACACTTTAATCGGGTTGCAGTAATTTTGGGCTATATAAATAGCTATTTGTTCTACCTGGCTTATTTCATGTGTATGTATAGAAAGATGCTCTTTTGTTTCAGCAGGAATATTGCTTACTGCCATTCGGTACAATCGTGCATGCATCTCCAGCAAGATTAATTCAATAGACGGACTTTTACTTATGTCATTTATCCAGTTATTGAGCAGATATTCATCATAAATTGCTGATTTTTCAGAGGCATCAATAAGCACTTCCCCTTTCAGTACCCTGTCAACAAATAATACCGGAAGCTTCCATTCCAAAAACTGTGAAAAAGGGATAGTACAAACAAAGTACGGCGTATTTCCTTCATACTGGACGATTTGGTGCGGCACAAGTCCCCAGAAAATTGCAAAACGCCGCGCCGGAATGGTAATCTTTTTGTCTTGCACCAAATAGGTCATCTCGCCTTCCAGAAAATAGTTAATCTCCACCTCATTATGCCTATCTGGTTTACGCATTACACTTGGCGTCCATAACTCGCAGGTCAGGCCATAAGGTTTAAACTCGTTGCGTTTTTCATTGAATTTATTCAAATTCTCGGAATCCAACATATTTATTTACAAAAACAGGTAGTTATAACAAAAATTCGAGGCTAAATTTACAATTTATAAAACAAATCAATGTCGTTTAGTTCTGAAAAAGACTTCGACTCCGCTCAGTCTGACAGTCACCCTGAGCGGAGTCGAAGGATGTTTGATGATTGATTTATCAAAAATATAGCCTTAACTTAATGACATTGATACACTAATTACTATACTTATGAAAAAGTGCATGTTAATCCTGCTTTCAGTTGTTTTTATAACATTCTCTACTTCTACTTTGTCAGGCCAAAAAAGCCGGTTGATTGTTTTGACCGATATTGAGGCCGAGGTGGACGATACCGAATCTTTAGTCCGTCTGCTCTTATATTCAAACCAAATAGACATTAAAGGACTTATAGCTACAACTTCTGTATGGAAAAGGACAAGCATAGCCCCTGAGTCTATTAAAAAATTAATTGAAGCATATAAAAAAGTTCAGCCAAACCTGTTAAAACACGAGACTGGATTTCCAGAAGCTCAATTTTTACTTAATACAGTAAAACAAGGTTTACCAAAATACGGAATGCTGGGCGTTGGCGAAGGAAACGACTCTGAAGGCTCAGAATGGATAATAAAAGTATTGAAAGAAGATGACGAACGCCCATTGTGGGTTGCCACTTGGGGTGGTGTTAACACTTTGGCGCAAGCTTTACACAAAATAAGCCACACCATGTCAAAAGCAGAAGCCAAGCGATTGCTGGCCAAACTCAGGATATATACCATTTCAGACCAGGATGACAGCGGCATTTGGATTCGTAACAATTTCCCTGAGCTGTTTTACATTGTCAGCCCGGGCGACGACTACGGAAGTGCCACATGGTCGGCCATAAACAGCTTCATACAAGGCATAAACAATGAGAAAATTAGCAACTCATGGCTTTCTCAGCACATTCAGCAGGGGCATGGCCCCCTTGGCGCTGAATATCCCGATGTATCATATGGTATGGAAGGCGACACCCCATCCTGGCTATCTTTGATACCTAATGGGCTTAATGTTCCTGAGCATCCTGAATATGGTGGATGGGGCGGTCGTTACGAGCTGTACAAACCTGATTTTGCAAAACATAAGAAAGGAAGCTCTGGTGCTCCTAACGAACCCGAGACAAGAGCTATCTGGACCAACGCCATTGACACTTACACTCCTTACCTCCACAATGATTATGGACGTTCGATAAAGCCAGACACCTCAACCTTTACCGATTACAAGGTAACCCTTTGGCGCTGGCGTGATGACTTTCAGAATGACTTCGCAGCCCGCATGGACTGGTGTACCAAACCATTCAGTGAAGTCAATCACCCGCCGGTGCCTGTACTTAGCCATGCAGATACTTTAACGGTCAAGTCAGGCGAAGGGTTTGGACTAGATGCCAGCAATTCTACCGACCCTGATGGCGATAACCTCAGTTTCCTATGGTTCAACTACCCCGAAGCAGGGACGTACAAAAAGATGATACCTCTCAATTCAGCAGAGAATGCCAGAGGCGCATATATCGTAGCTCCTGAAGTGTCTAAAAAAGAAACTGTTCATTTCATTTTAAAAGTTACCGACAAAGGAACCCCGCAATTATCAAGGTATAAAAGGGTTTTGGTGAATATTTTGCCCAAATAAAAGATTTGTTTAGATTTATATGTCCGCCGCGGTGGACATCATATTTATAGAAAACAGGTTACATCAAATAACGACAATTCGATGAAAGAATAACATTGTCAATTAATATTTAAAAAGCAATAAATACTAAGTCTCTATGCAACTTTTTTATCGAAAAAAGTTGCTCAAAAACTCTTATCGCCTTAACTCTTTCACCCTCGAAGCCTTGTAATGTTGCAATATGCAAACAATAGAAGCTTTAGGCTTCTCGGCCGAAATCGAACAAAAAGGCGATGAAAAGGAATTTTTTCTTTTTATTGCTTCGCCTTTTTCATAGAAACTTCTCTGCTAATGACCTAACGTAAATGGCATTAAATAAAGCGCACCAAGCACAAAACTTATAAAATGTTCTAGTGCAGTATGATGCGCATTAACGCAAGCTCATCAAAAGAATTAAAAGCAAATTTTAACAGCTATACTGCACAGCTGTTAGCATTTTTATTAACTTTGAAAAGTAGCCAACATGAATTGAAAAAATTCATGATTTGGCTCAACCACCTAATAACCTGTGAAGCTATTCTAATGACTATGAAGTATTTATTAATGCTGACATTAACAGCTATCCTTATTATCAATGGATGCATTCAAAAGCAAAATGATAAAATAAAAATTGGGGTTATGTTCTCCAATTTGAAAGAACTACGGTTTCAGAAAGAAAGCTCCATCATGGAGCAATTTATAAAAGAGAAAAATTATGAGTATCTCCTGAGAGATGCAGAAAACGACCCGTCTAAGCAGGAAAGACAATTTGCAGAATTGAAGAATGAAGGTATAAAAGTACTGATTATCTCTGTTGTAAATAATAACGTCGGAAAATCCATCATCAAAGAAGCCAATAAAAATGGGATAATCACCATCATGTATGACGGTTTCATCGGAAGTGAGTTTTTAAATTACTGCATTCGTTTCTCTGACAAAGAAGTGGGCAAGTATATGGCAGGATACGCCCTGAAAAATGTTCCGGAAGGCAACTACATGATTTTAGGCGGAGACGGAAGAAACGAGAATGCCCCTTTAATCAGAAGCGGCATCATGGAGGTTTTAAACACCAGCATTGCTGCTTCAAAAGTAAAGATTGTTTACAACAACTTTATGGAAGAATGGAGCGCAGACGAAGTGTATGCTGCAGTGAAAAAATACTACAAACTGAGTGCTGAAGAACGCGTAGATGCTATCATACTTTCCAGTGACAATATGGCAACAGGAGCCATTAAAGCCCTTGAAGAATTGAAACCAACAAAATGGCCACTTATAACTGGTCAGGATGGTTCATTAACAGCTTGTTTGAATATTTTACAAGGAAAACAAAGCATGTCCGTGTTAAAAGATTCCAAAAAAATAGCCGGGCAAACCGCACTTATGGCCATTCAATGTGCCGAAGGCAAAACGCCCGAGACAAACGGCTTTACTACTGCAAAAGGCAACACAGGTGAAATTAAAATCCCTTCCTTTTTTATCGACCTCGAAGTAGTCGATTCTGCAAGTATTTATGGATTAATCAAGCGGGGTATTTATACTAAAGAATCCCTGGGGCTTGTAAATTAGCAAGCTAACTTTATTATAAGATTCTTTTTGAAGAACCCTCAACCAACCTGGTTGAAAATGAATTATTTATATCTGTGACATGAAAAATGTTTTACTTTTGATAAGGTTGAAATATCTTAATATTGTCGTAATATAAAGGTATTAAAAACAATTATGATAAAGTCAAGATATTTAATTACAACATATATTCTCAGTTTAATTTTATCATCTGTTTATGCGCAGAAAAATGAAATAAAAGATTCTATATTTTCTGTAAATAATAATACATATAAGGCTCTTGGGTTAACTACTGCTTATTATGGAGCTTCTATGTATGTGTTAAGTAAAACCTGGTATAGGGACAAAGATTTAGTTTCTTTCCATTTTTATAACGATAATAGTGGCTACCTGCAAGTTGATAAATTTGGGCATACATGGGGCTCTTATGTTTACAGTTATATCGGTTACCATTATCTAATTAATTCTGGCTTTTCCAGAAAAGAAGCATTATTTTACGGGGCAACATTAGGTTTCACCTTGCAAGCACCTATTGAAATTATGGATGGAATTCATCAAGGTTATGGATTTTCATTAGGAGATATAGCTGCAAATGCTTTAGGTTCAGGATTAGTAATTGGTCAAGAACTATTATTCAATGAACAAATTATTAAATATAAATTTAGTTATTGGGAGTCCAGTTATGCTCATGATGCAAACGGTTATTTGGGAGAAACATCATTAAACCGAATGTTAAAAGACTACAACGGCCATACATATTGGTTTTCTTTTCCCGTAAATAAATTTTTCAAAAGTCAATTTATTCCAGAATGGTTAAATATAGCTATTGGATATGGAGCAAATGGGATGTTTGGTGAGTTTGAAAACATTTCTTCCTACAAAGGTGTTGATATCCCAAAGACAATCAGATACCGACAGTTTTTAATTTCGCTTGATATTGATTGGACAAAAATTAAGACAAGTTCAAAAATGTTGAAAATAATTTTTAAGGGCCTTACTTTTGTCAAATTACCTTTTACAACCTTTGAATACAATTCGATGGGAAAATCCAAACTTTACCTGATTTATTATTAGAAAAACAAAGGCAAACAATATGCCATAAAAAATAATGATTAAAGAAAAATCTCGAACGTTTCACTGCTGTCCGGCTTTGTTTCTTGCCACCTCGTTTTCAAAATCGACCTCTGTCCGTAAGTAGAAGAAAACAACTGAAGCGGCTAAATAAAGAATATATCAAAGAGCCATAGACTATAAAAATAAAACGATGCAATGAAACGTTATTCCGAACAAAAGGGAACAAAACTTAACAAATACGGAAATAACCGAGATATGAAAATAGAAAAAATCAACGAAAACAAGAAACAGTTCCTTGACTTACTGTTGTTGGCAGACGAGTCTGAAATTATGATTGACAAGTACTTGCCCAGTGGCGACTTGTTTGCTTTATATGACGATGATTTGAAAAGTGTTTGCGTTGTAGCACCCATAAATAGCGAGACCTGCGAATTGAAAAATATAGCAACATACGAAAAATATCAAGGCAAAGGATACGGCAGGGCTTTGATACAATTCATTTCTGATTTCTACAAAAACGACTACAAAACAATGCTTGTGGGAACAGGCGAAACACCGGCAATCTTATCGTTTTATGAAAGTTGTGGATTTGAACAATCTCATCGTGTTAAAAACTTTTTTACAGACAATTACGACCACCCTATGTTCGACGGCGATATACAACTTGTTGATATGATTTATCTTAAAAAGAGTTTATAAGGATTCGGGCTCAACCTCAAAGGCCGCTTTGTTTCGTACCACCATTGTTAGCTTTCAGTATAACGTAATAAATTTGAGCATTTTAGCATTTTTTTTGTAAATTGCACTCAAAATTCAATATGACAATGATTGATTCTAATAAGATAAACGATATTGTTTACAGGATTGCTACAAAATTTAATCCCGATAAAATTATTTTATTTGGGTCATACGCTTCAGGTTCGCAGAATGAAGATAGCGATTTAGACTTATTAATAATTAAAGATACCGATCTACCAATTCAATCTCGTGGGTTCGACATTCGTATGTCATTGATTGGCACAAAGATTCCATTTGATATTTTGGTTTATACAAATTTGGAATTTGAGAAAGAAAAAAGTAATAGTTTTTCATTTTTAAATTCTGCATTGAAGAATTCAAAAACATTATATGAACGAGCAGATTGAAGAAATAAAAGGATGGATTGAAAAGGCCGATCATGATTTAGGATCAGCAAAAATAATCTAGCGTCCCGCTACGTCGATTAAACTCTTCGGACTCTGGCCGTTTCAGAAAATGCTAAAATATAGCTCATAATCCCAATAAATTGCTTATCCCTTCAGGGGTTGTAACCCTCTTTACTTTCCCTTCTTCAACTTGCTTAATGCTTTGTTTAATTCTTTCTACCATTTCGGCATTAAAATAAATATCATCCTCAGTAACAGGAGTTAAGGCATAAGCTTTATCTTTTCCTCGTTGAACAATTATTTGTTCTCCTTTATCGGCTTTTTCAAAGTACATTTTTTGATTTTGCCTAAGTTCTCTGCTGCTTATTACTAACATATTTTTTAGTTTTATTGTGTACCAACTTGGTACAAAGTTGCTAATTTTTACCCTTATTTCTTTCGTTTCGTTTCATTTAATTCTTTTCTCAACAAACTACGATGAACAAGGGTATGCCCCTTCTTGGTCTTTTATTTTATACCCGGTTGACATATTTCAAATGTACTATTTTTTACTGTAATTCGTGAAACGGCCAGTGGCCGAATATAATACGACGTAGCAGAATGCTACGCCGAACCGCTTTTATTGGCAGTATAGGATGGACAGGGGTTGGATTTTATAGTTTGCCAACACTTGAAGTATTGAGAACCGCTTTTTGATGACGGTTATTTTCATTGTTGAAAAATATTTTTTCTAAACTTTTTTGTTTATAAACACAACATATTTGTTTTACAGAAACAATACTTATTAATTTATTTTATCAACACATATTAACAATTATACTATCCTAACCTTGTAAAAAATTAATCTTTATGTTAATTTTGAAAAAAAATATAATTTTATTATGATAAGTTTCTCGGAAAACCTTAAAAGGGTCAGGACTCAAAAAGGGATTTCTCAGGAAGAACTCTCAAAAAAAATAGATATTCATCCCGTGCAGTTTTCCCGTTACGAAAGGGCGCAATCGGTTCCTTCTATTGACGTTGTGCAAAAAATTGCTAATGCCCTGGAAGTGACTATTGATGAGCTTGTATATGGCAACCAGAATAATAAAGCCGAACAAAATATCAAGGACAGGGAACTGTTGAGCATGTTTAGCAAAATTCAGTTGCTAAATGAGAAGCAAAAGGAAACGGTTAAAGATTTCCTTTCTGCCTATATCCTGAAAGTAGATTTAAAAGAAAAACTAATTGTCTAAGATTATGCAAACACTATTAGTAGAAGTAAAAGACAATACCGGGTTAAAAATTTTGCAGGAACTTGAACAGGCCCATATAATCCGGCTGATACAAACAGCCCAGGAGAAAATTCCCCAAAGGCTTTCTAAAAGGTTACGTGGTGCTTTCTCCAAGGAAACAGCCCAGCAAATGAAATCTGAACTGGAACAAATGCGCAACGAATGGCAACAACGGGATATTTAATTGACACCAACGCTGCTATTGATTACCTTGGCGAAGCCATGCCGCAAAGCGGGCTGGCTTTTATGGACAATATTATTGACAAGGAATATAATATTTCGGTGATTAGCCGGATTGAGCTTTACGCTTATAGCAAACTTACTGAGAAAGACAAAGAGACCCTTGATATTTTTACCGGACAGGCTTCGAGTTTAAATATAAACGATGAAATTATTGAAAAAACCATAGAACTCCGGAAAACCCATAAAACCAAACTCCCCGATGCCATTATTGCTGCCACGGCTTTGGTTTGCAACCTTGCATTGGTTAGCCATAATGTAAAAGATTTTAAAAATATTACAGGCCTTTCGGTTATTGACCCATACAGCTTGTAAAAAACTAAAGGACGCACTCTCGAACGTCCTTAGTAATGTGAAGTAAAATAAATTTTTTCTTATTTAATTACCTCGTAACTCTTTAGCTTTTCGCACTTCTGTAACAAAGGGGTTTTCTCCTTTGGGAAAGTATGTATATACTGAGTCGGGGTTTATACTACTCATACTTATTTTTCTATCTCAAGCTTATAATCGTTATAGGTTTTGCTAGTAGATGTGACTTTGTTAGATTTTACCTCAATTTTAATACCTACAGGCTTTCCCTTGTCAAGTTTGTCAAAATGATTGTTTATTATTTCTTGAATAACTTGTTCCACAGCCCCCGTTCGGCGTAGCGTCCCGCTACGTCGCATTATATTTGGCCTCTGGCCATGTTTTACGAATAAGTTTCCCATCGTGTAGTTAATATTTCCACTTCCAATATAGATTCATAACCTGCATAGTTTGTTGCACTTGAATATATGTACTCTTCCGGCTTTCTAACAATACAATCCACGCTACGTCGCATTCTTCTATTAGCCTCTGGCTAATTTACTACATTTTTTGATATCTACTACTTTTGCTTGTTTACTGATTTACGGCCAGAGGCCGGTTACTATGCGACGTAGCAGGATGCTACGCCGAACCGCTTTTATCGACAAGCTACGATGAACGAGGGCTCCGGCCTCAGCTGCTCTTATCTTTACAGGCTATAGCCTGATGAAATACTTACGACTAAGGCAGAGCCTTAGCCGAACGAGGGTACTTACTTTTATCAAATAAAGACAGCTAATTTTGTAGAAACAAAACAAATGATATTGATTAAATAATCATCTTCTTGTGGCGCAAAGTCCTAAATAGTTCTCAAATATTAGACTTGGACTACCTCTAATGGCGCAAGGTCTGCAACTTGTGCCTCTTTTATTGAAGTTTACAACTTCAGCTATCCAGCCTGTAACCTTCTCTAAATAGTTCAAGACTTCGACTTGAACTGTATTCTTAACCTTAAAAAGCTAAAACAGTTGCAAACTGCAAGAATAGTAGGCACAAGTCACAGACTCTAAAGGGACAGTTGTGAAGTCTCTCTGTCCCCAACTACTTGTAGCCTCATCCTTAGACCAAACATAATTCAATAAAATCAATGCAAATAAAATTTGTTGATTTTGAAATTGTTTGCAATAGTTTGAAGCTAATTAAAGTTTAAAGTATATTTAAAGGCTCTAAAAAACAAAGAAAGGCTTCCATCTCTGAAAGCCTTTCTATTTGTGAAGTCGGGGTGAACCGACTCGAACGGTCGACCACTTGCACCCCATGCAAGTACGCTAGCCAACTGCGCCACACCCCGATTATATTTTAACACTCTAAGTACGCTGCTCTCGCCTCAGGCGAGACGCCACACCCCGATTATGTTTGGAAGCAAGTACTCGCCTCAGGCGGAACCATGCCCCATTTCTATCACCAAAGCTTTAGCAAAGGTCATTTTCGTGCTGCAAAAGTAATCAACACTTCGAGAAATTTCAAATTTTCGACAATTTAAAATTTATATACATACAAAATAAGCACAACCAAACTATACCTAAGCCTGCTTCTCAATCAGGTATTTCCAGAACCTTTTAGGTAAAAGCTGTACATGCAACTTAGGGTTCAACCGTTCACGGATACAAATGGCTGAAAAGTAGTTTTTCCAGAGTTCTTGGAATATTTTTTCCTCAGCGGCCATAAATTCCTCTGCAAAACTTCCATCGGCAGTATTGACTTTACTCTCCCCAAACCTGATTTCGCTGGTCGTTTTCAAATCGTAATAATAACCAAAGTTTCTCCGCGTATCGTAAATAATCCAGCGCTGGTCGGCAAACCGCTCTTCAAAATGCTTTGTCACTAAAGGCAACACGTTATATTGCGGATCATAAGAAGCATAATAGATATCGTCTGCTGTTTTCTGAAACCTCACAAACATAGGTACTCTCCCAGCCTCTTTATTTACTTTTTTAGCAATCTTTTTCATTTCCAGCACATCCGCATCACCAAAGTTAGCTTCTATAGTGATGTTTGAAGCAAATACTTTTCTTACATAATGTAAAATAAGCATTTCAACATTTCGCTCTTCTGAAAGAAAAGTATAATAAAGCATCTGGCATGTAACTGCCGAAATACGCCTGTGCAATCCGTTCCACACTCTTTTAGCCTTTGCCTCATCAGTATTTACAAAATATTCATAGCTAAAAAGATTATTATTACTTGAATTATCGCGAATAATAGACTGTGGCTCCAGCTTTTGCTCGTAGCATTCGAATATAAGGGTCAGTAAACCCTCAAAAGTACCATCATATTTAATTGTCATCATAAAGATTATTCTAAATTCAAAATCATTGTTGTCCGGTAAAAACAGGTCGCCGCTATGCGGCTTAGAAACATTTGGTGTATTTGGTTATCCTACAAACAGTTCACAGCTACGCTGCTATTATTTAGTCGCGTAGCGACGTTCTGTTTGTAGCAAAATTAAACATCGTTAAAATTAAGCCCCAGCGGGGCGACCTGTTTCTAATCAACGATATTACTAAAGTATTTATTAGTATCTGTTTTATTTTACCGTACAACAGTAATTCAAAATAAAATTCGTCTTACAGTAAGGTTTGCAATAATAATGTTTCTTTTTTTCGTCAAAAAGAAACCAAAAAAGACTGGCTGTGAAAACTCACTCCGCCTATCGGCTTCGCTCAAACAGTTCACAGCCAAATAAGGAATTTTCTTTTTGTCTGCTTCGCAGCCTTCGATTCAAAGCTAATTCCAATACTGGCCGTCATAAAAGCGCGCTCTCGCCTGAGGCGAGATCGTTTCCTTTTTTCATCAAGGAAAAAAGGATAGGATAGAATATAATAAACATTCATAATTAATTAGCAAAATGAGCATCAGTAAATAGTTCCAACTGTTTGGGCAAATTTTCGTTAGCTTTTTTCGTCGATTTTTCGGTCAATAACACTTTCAATTTGTCGGGCGTTAATTCATTTACCGTTGGCGAAGCTAGTTCATGGCAAGTAATGAAGTACTTTGCCCGTTTCATCACCACTCCCATTTTCTGCAACTGCAAAGAGTTGATTTTGCCATACCTGCGCGACATAACAATCATCTTGGCAGAGTTTACGCCCACTCCGGGAATCCGTAAAATCATCTCATACGGGGCCTTATTGATATCAATGGGAAAAATCCACGGATTGCGAAGCGCATAAGCCAGTTTGGGGTCGATATCGAGGTCAAGGTCAGGATATTTCTCGTTTACAATTTCATCAACCCTGAAATTGTAGAACCTAAGCAACCAATCTGACTGATACAACCTGTGTTCCCTGACTAATGGAGGCTGCACTATTGCAGGCAATCGGCTATCGTGGTTGTTTATTGGGATATACCCAGAATAATACACACGCTTAAGTTGCTGTTGCTGATAAAGCGATGAAGCCAAATCAAGAATCTGCTTATCACTATCAGGTGTAGCCCCAACGATAAGCTGTGTACTTTGTCCCCCGGGCGCAAAACGTGGTGCAGACTTGTATTTCATCTTCTCCTCCTTGCTTACAAGGATGTTTTGCCTGATTGCGTTCATAGGCATGAAGATTCCTTTGTAATCTTTCTCTGGGGCAAGCAATTTCAAATTTTGCTCCGTTGGAATTTCAATATTGACGCTCAACCTATCTGCATACAATCCGGCTTCCCTTATCAGTTCATCACTTGCACCCGGGATACTTTTCAGATGGATATACCCGTTGAAATTGTGCACTGTCCTCAAATCCTTTGCCACCCTGACCATCATAGCCATCGTATGGTCAGGGTTAACTATTACCCCCGAACTCAGGAACAACCCTTCAATGTAGTTTCGACGATAAAAGGACATGGTAAGTTCAACCACCTCATTTACCGTCAATGCTGTGCGTTTCACATCATTGGTACGCCTGTTAAGACAATAGGCGCAGTCGTATATGCAATTGTTTGTAAGCATAATTTTAAAAAGCGAAACGCATCGGCCATCTTCAGCAAAGCTATGACATATCCCCCACGGAGCAGCATTACCCAAACCTTTCCCGGAATTTTTGCGGCTACTACCACTCGATGCACACGAAACATCATATTTGGCAGCACCAGCAAGAATTTTCACCTTCTCCAAAGTCTTTTCACTTACCATCTTATGATTAAATTTTAATCAATTTTATCGATTAAAATTTACACTTATTTTTTTACAAAAGCAAGTTTTTGAAAAAATTTTTATTAGACAGTCAACTTTTTTCATAAAAAAAGGTTTATATTTCTGAAAAAACAAGCTGTTAACAAGTTCAACAATATTTTTGAAAACTTTATTGGCATTTTTCTCCATTAAAAGGTTTTATTGAGGAAATTTGCATAAAACAAGGCTAATAAATACAAATCAGATATGAGTTTTTTTAAAAAAATGGAAAATTTAGACACTCCGCAAAGCAGCAATAGTGCGCTTACCGGAGAAGCTGAAAAAGTAAAATGTTTAATCATTGGCTCTGGCCCTGCCGGATATACTGCAGCTATTTATGCTGCTCGTGCTAACCTTTCCCCTGTGGTATATGAAGGCATCCAGCCTGGCGGACAGCTTACTACTACTACCGAAATTGAGAATTTCCCTGGCTATCCCTCAGGAGTAACAGGCACCGAGATGATGGAAGACCTAAAAAAACAAGCACAGCGCTTTGGCACAGAAGTTCGCTTTGGCATTGCTACGTCAGTGGACTTTTCAAAAAGGCCTTTCAAAGTAGTTATTGATGAAAATAAACTTATTGAAGCCCAGGTGGTAATTATTGCTACTGGCGCAACAGCTAAATACCTGGGCCTTGAAAGCGAAGAAAAATTTAAAGGTTCAGGAGTATCTGCCTGTGCTACCTGCGATGGTTTCTTTTATCGCAAACAAGATGTAGCCGTAGTTGGCGGTGGCGACACAGCTTGCGAAGAAGCTACTTACCTGGCCAACTTATGCAACAAGGTGTATATGATTGTCAGAAAACCTTTCCTCCGTGCTTCAAAAGCTATGCAAGAACGTGTTTTCAATACACCTAACATTACTGTACTTTTCGAACACCAAACTAAAGAACTTATTGGGAAAGATGCTGTTGAAGGTGCTTTACTTACCAATGCCAAAGGTGAATTGGTAAAAATTGACATAACAGGCTTCTTCTTAGCTATTGGCCACCATCCCAATTCTGATATTTTCAAACCATACGTAAATACTGATGAGGCAGGTTATATTATCACTAAACCAGGCACTTCACAGACCAATATCCCTGGAGTATTTGCCTGTGGCGATGTTCAGGATAAAAACTACCGTCAGGCTATTACTGCTGCCGGCTCGGGCTGTATGGCCGCGTTAGATGCCGAGCGGTTCTTGGGCGAACACGGTTTGGCTTAATTAATTCATAAATGCTAAGACACTAAGGCGCTAATAATTAAATTTTCGCGTCTTAGCGTCTTAGCGTTTAAAATTTACAAATTATCCTTTATGAGTAAACTGGCCATCATCGGTGCTGGAAATGTTGCAAACCATTTATCAAAAGCTTTTCAAAAGGCCGAACATGATATTGTACAGGTATATAGCAGGACTCAGGGAAAAGCTCAAGCACTTTCTTCTATATTAAACTGTAGTTGCACCATTGACATCTCTGCTTTAACTGATGATGCTGATATTTATCTATTTTGCATTTCAGATTCCGCTATTGAAGAAGTTTTAGAAAAAAAAGATTGGCACAACAAGCTTCTTTTGCACACTGCCGGTTCTCTCCCTCTGGAAATATTTAAAAACAGAAGTTCTGACTATGGTGTACTATATCCATTACAGACATTTACTACCAACTTTACATTAGATATAACTAAAGTTCCTTTCTTCATTGAAGGGAATAACTATACAACTTTAAAAACCATTAAAGAATTAGCTTCCAGCATTTCACCTCAGATTTTTGAGGCCGATAGCCAAAAACGGTTACAACTGCATCTGGCAGCCGTATTTGCCAACAACTTCACCAACCACATGATGGCTATTGCCAGCCAATTGCTGGAAGAAAACAATATTCCGGCTGAAAATATCAACCCTTTGCTGGAAGAAACATTTAAGAAAGCGCAGACAATTGGAGCTGATAAAGCCCAAACTGGCCCGGCTATCCGCAACAACAAAGCTGTTATGGAGTTACACAATCATTTGTTGGCAAAACACCCCGAATGGCAAAAAATATATACTTTTGTCTCCGAGAGTATCAAAAAAAATACCATTCATGGCTAATTACAGAGAAAAACTAACAAAAATCAAAGCCTTTGTCTTTGATGTGGACGGGGTATTGGGATCAGACAAAGTGCTGCTTTTCCCCGATGGAGATATGATGCGGAGCATGAACATCAAAGATGGCTATGCCATGAACTATGCCATACGTCAGGGCTACAAAATAGCCATTATTACTGGTGGTACATCAAAATCTGTCAAGCATAGGTTTACCCGCTTGGGCATTGACGATGTATATCTCGAATCGAGCAATAAAATCAAAGATTATGAACATTTCCTCGAAAAACATGGCCTAAAAAACGAGGAAATATTATACATGGGCGATGATATGCCCGATTATAAGGTTATGAAAATGGTTGGTGTAGCTACATGCCCGGTTACTGCTGCTAACGAAATTAAAGAAATATCGCACTATATATCCGACAAAGCCGGAGGCGAAGGTGCTGTGCGCGATGTAATAGAACAAGTATTGAAAGTGCAGAATAAATGGATTTCTGCCGAGTCTTTTATTTGGTAACACTTAAGAAATACTGTAACCAGATGAAGCATTTTATCAAACTTATTCGTTATAAAAACCTTGCCATCATTGCCGGAGTTATGTATATCTTGCGTTATGGGTTAATACTACCTCTGCTAACCTCCAATGGACTGGCAAACCAACTAACACATATTCAATTCCTTTTATTGACAATAGCTACAGTGTTTATTGCTGCCGGAGGGTATATTATCAATGATGTTTATGATGTTGATATTGACAAAATAAACAAACCCGAAAAACTCATCATAGGGAAATATATCAGACTGCGCACAGCCGAGAATATATATGTTGGCTTAACTTTAATTGCCATTATTTGCGGGGCTTACGTTTCATACACTGTCAACCTGCGTTCGCTGAGCCTGTTATTCCCTATTGTTGCAGGACTACTCTACTTTTACTCTACCAGTTATAAAAGCACTGTACTACTTGGCAATGTTGCTATAGCAGCAATTACAGCACTTGTACCATTCATGGTTATCATATTTGAACTACCGCTATTGACTATCAAGTATGCCTCTTTCACTGGTAGTTCTTTCAATTTCAATTTTATCATTGCCTGGATTGCCTTTTATTCAGCATTTGCATTTATCTCAACACTATTACGTGAGATTCTAAAGGATATGGAAGACTTCGAAGGAGATGAAGCTTATGGAAAAAAGACTATCCCTATAACTTGGGGCATTAAAATATCCAAATACATTACCTTATCATTAAGCTTACTGCTTCTATGCCTCGAAATATTTATACTTATCAAATATCTGCATGACCTTTTTTCAGTAATATATATTATTCCGTTTGTTATTACCCCTACAATATTTGTTATGGTTAAGATTTTATCATCAAAAACCAAAGAACAATACCATTTAGCCAGCAAATGGTGTAAAATAACCATGGCAACCGGTATTCTATATATCATTTTTGTGAGGGTGCTTATTCTTGGATTATATTAAATTTCGGATAACCATGTTATGTAATTTTTCTAAAAGATTTTAGCAAATAGCAGTATTTCCTCCTGCCTAAGACGGGAAGGGGTTGAGGTGGTTTATAAATTGACATAACACAAATTTAAAGAAAAGTGAAATATTACATCATCGCAGGCGAGGCTTCAGGAGACCTACACGGTTCGAACCTGTTGAAAGCATTAAAAGAAGCTGACCATTCAGCTGAATTCAGGATTGTTGGCGGCCACCTGATGGAAGAACAAGGCGGCACTCTTTTGAAACACTATAAAGACATGGCTTTTATGGGCCTTGATGTTGTGTTGCACTTGCGCACCATCCTTCGGTTGATGAAATACTGCCAACAAGATGTACTTGCCTGGAAACCCGACGTACTGATTCTCATTGATTATCCGGGCTTTAACCTGCGAATAGCCAAATTTGCCCATTCCAATGGCATCCGGACATATTACTACATAGCCCCCAAAGTCTGGGCATGGAAAGAAAACAGGGTGAAGCAAATCCGTAAGTTTGTCGATAAACTTTTCATCATATTCCCTTTCGAAAAAGAATATTTTGCCCAACATAACATTCAAAGCGAATATTTTGGCAACCCTCTGAATGACAACATTCATGCTTTCAAAAATTCAGAAGATGGTTTTAACATTATTGCCAGCCAGTATGGATTAGAAAAGGGCAAATACCTTGCATTAGTAGCAGGAAGCCGAAGAGGAGAAGTAAAACACTTATTACCTCCTATGATTAAAGCTCTGGAAGGTCTTAACCAATACAAACTGGTGATTACGGCAGCCCCGTCTATCCCTCTGGAATTTTACCAAAAAATAGTGGGCAATAAACCCATTGCCATTATCTACAACCAAACATATACGCTTATTTCAAACGCAGCAGCTGCCGCTGTTACATCAGGAACTGCAACTTTAGAAACAGCATTACTCAAAACCCCTCAGGTTGTTGTATTCAAAACAAACTGGCCCACCTACTGCGTAGGTAAAATGCTGGTTAAGATTAAGTTCTTCTCGCTGGTCAATATTATTCAAGGCAAAGAAGTAGTAAAAGAACTGCTTCAGGTTAATTTGGAAAGAAATATCAGAAATGAAATATCGCTCATTCTGAATGACAACAACTACAAACAGAATATGCTCAACAACTACGAAGAAATAGCCCAAAAATTAGGCGAACCAGGAGTAGCCAAACGTGTGGCTAACAGAATTATTGAACTTTTAAAATAGTTATGATTAAAAAGGTTCTATTCGTTTTGATAATTATGCTGCCTTTTGTAAAAAGTCCAGCTCAAACCCTCAGAATAGGGCTTTTCAGCAACATTACCACAAAAGCAACAGTCTTTTCTGCGGTTCAGGGATCTTATCTTCTTTCAGGCGATAACAGGGCTGTTTTGACATTAAAAGAAAAACAAAACATCTTATTAGTTAAAAAAGGTGATTCTGTAACATGTATATGCGCAGATAAGCAAAAATACACCTTTAAAAAGGTTAAACTATCACATATATCGCTAAATGCTTTTTTTAGCCTTCGTCCTATCGACCCTTCAAATGAACTGCACTATTACGATGACGACCTCGAAATATATGCTGACTTAGGCAAACTTCAAACAATCAATATTGTTGATATAGACAACTACCTGGCTGGCGTTGTTGAAGCTGAAGCCGGCAATAACGCCTTGCCAGAATTTTATAAAGCCCAGGTTACACTTTGCCGAACATACACGCTAAGCCACCTCGACAGACACAACGAAGAAGGCTTTTACCTTTGTGACGGTGTGCATTGCCAAGCCTATCACGGAAAATGCTCTGGCAAAAATGCCATTGTTGATGCAGCCAGAACTACCCATAACAAAGTTATCCAAGACAATGACTCTGTGCTCATTACAGCAGCCTTTCATGCTAACTGCGGCGGCGAAACTGAAAGCGCCCAAAATGTATGGCTTATAAAAAGAAATTACCTGGCCCCGATAAAAGATCCCTATTGCCAGGACCGCAACAATAGCCGTTGGGAACGTAAAATACCTATCGACCAGTGGATTAAATATCTTATCAGCAACGGGTTTACTATTAACGACCAGATTAGTCTGTCTTTGCTTAACAATACCCAGTTTAGCCGAAAACAGTATTACAAAATCGGTACAGATTCTTTAACTTACCGAAAAATCCGAAACGACTTTCAACTAAAATCAGCCTTCTTTTCTGTTGAAGTAAAAAACCCTAACATTGAAATCCACGGAAGAGGCTACGGACATGGGGTGGGTATGTGCCAGGAAGGTGCAATGCAAATGGCTGTTTTGGGTTATACTTATGAGCAAATCATAAATTTTTATTACAAAAACGTAAAAATTATTGATTTTTCAAATATCAACGCAAATAAGAACCCTACTATCAAGGTTTTATATACTAATCCTTAACATCAATCAAGATACCTGCCAGCACTTCAGTATGGCATTAATCAAATCTTCCTGCTGCATAGGCTTTGTAAGATAACCATCGCACCCGGCAGCCATACACTTCCCTTTGTCTTCCGAAAAAGCATGAGCAGTCTGGGCAATAACAGGCATTTGGGGGTTATATTGCTTGATAAGGCGCGTGGCTTCAAAACCATCCATTTCGGGCAAACGCATATCCATAAGCACAAGGTCAATACTTTCGTCTTTCTTACACGCTTTTACCGCCTCAATGCCTGTCACCACATGGGTAATCTTAACAGGGAAATCTTCTAACAAAGCTTTTATAAGCATTGCACTGGTAATATCATCTTCAACCAGCAAAATATGCTTATCTTCCCATTTAAACGATGCCCCATTATCAGCCTTGATAATAACCTGGCTCTTAACATTGTATGGTATGATAAATGAAAATTTACTCCCTCCCCCTTTCTTCGACTCAACCCAAATTGTCCCTCCCATGGCTTTTACATAACCTTTAGCTATGGCAAGCCCTAAACCATTACCCCCATATAAACGCTTAGAAGACATTTCTACCTGCTTGAAAGCCTCAAAAATAAGCTCTTTTTCTTCTTCTGCTATACCAATCCCGGTATCTGAAACAAAAAACTCAAGATAATCTTCGCGCTTGCTACATCCAAACCTAATTTGGCCATTATCGGTAAATTTCACAGCATTGCTCAACAGATTTTGCATAATAAGCCTTAACTTTGGCTCGTCCGTCACAACCGGCTCCTTTAACAACGCATCAAGAGGCTCAAGTACAAGCTCTATTTGAGTTTTTCCACGTATTAACATATAATTTTTAAAATACTCAAATAACTCGCCCATCAGCTTCGGAAGCTCTACAATATTAGAAAACAACTCTATTTCTCCAATTTCTATTTTTGAAACATCTACCAAATCAGATACTATCTTTACCAATTGCTTTGAACTATTAATAATAATCTGAATATATTGGGCCCTTTTTTCGTCATCTCTACAATTTTTAAGCAATTCGGCAAACCCTATAATACCATTGGCCGGTGTCCTAAGCTCGTGAGAAATGTTACATAAAAACACTGATTTGAGGCGCTCTGCCACTTCAGATTTTTCTTTGGCAGCAATTAGCTCCTCTTCATAAATCCTTTGAGATGTAATATCAAATGCCACAAACGAAAACGAATTGCTGCCCGATAACTCCAAATTAGCAGCTGTTATCATCACATCAAGCCGCACCCCGTTTTTCATCCTCCAATGAGTATTGACCGTAGAGGTATTTTGCTCAACAAGATAAGTGGACAGGATTTTATTTACGTTCAAATATTCGTCCTCATCTGCAAATAAAAATGAAAAATTCCTCCCGCTAATCTCTTCCATGTTGTATCCCGTCATCAATGAGGCATGTTCATTAGCAAACAAAATGATATTATCTGAAACTAACCCAATAAAAGCCGGGACACTGTTTAAAATGTTATCAAGCAACTTCTGCTTTTCCTGCAATTGTGTATATAACTTATTTATTTTCTTTAAACTAATTTCAAGCTGACTGTTTACTTTCTCAAAACTTTCACTCTGTTCGGCAAGTATCTGTTCATTTTGTCTTATTTGTTCCTCGTAACTTTTACGAATGTCAATGTCTGCAACAGTGCCAAGCCACTTTCTGCTATTTGCATCTTCAAACCCTTCGTCCAGCATAGCATTTATTTGTACCCACTGATATATACCCTTTTGATTGCGCAGCCTACATTCCAGAATAAAGTTTGAAGCATCCGGGCCTGTATATTCAATAGCCTTAATTATTCGCTCTTTGTCTTCTTCATGCAACAATTTATGCAGGGTGGCTATATCTTGCTCAAACTCAAATGCCTCATATCCAAGAATTTCTAAAAACCTGTCATTAAAACTAAACTTCTTTGTTTTAAATTCATACTCCCAAATACCCTCATTGATATGGGTAAAAATTTTTTTATCAACCAACTCTTGTTCAACAATCTTTGAGGCAAGAATTTCATTATATGACATAAGCTGCTTAAGCTTTTCTTTCATACCGGTCAATTCAAACATCAAGTTGTCATTCATGCCTGATGAATTGAAAAAACCGTTTTTATCCTTCAAAACACGTTGATCGTACCACTGATTGGCCGGAATAAAAAGAAAATTATACCTGTTTTCATCCAAAGGCATCCCCACAACAAAAGCCTCAATATTTTTCCCATTCAAAGAAAAGGTTGAACGCACCCTGATGACTTCTTTTCTTTTCATTTCTCCTATCAAATAATCTGCTTCTCCTTCACTCAGCATCTCATACACAGAAGCTGGTACTTTTTCGTTTGTATCAAGCCCCCATAAGCCGGAAAATTTAGCATCTATATAAAGCAGCTTTCCGTCTGCAGAAAGATCAAACAGACCAATTTGAAGTACATCTATAAATTTGGGGTTCACAGGGTTATTCATGATTTCCTTTTTTGTTTTTTCGACCGGGTCGAAATCCTATACAAGTTAGCTATTTTTTATTTTTTGTCCAAATTTCTTTTTTCAACTTCTTCTTTATTTAGAATCATTTTAACTTTATTGTGAATTTTGTAACAGTGTTATTTTTATAACATAAATAAATATCTTTGCAAAGTCAACTAACACTCAACGAACAACTTTTTTACGCTGAAAAATAAACGCTTTTCTATTAAACTACTGAATTTTAAACTTGATTTAAAATAAAACATATATGAAAACAAGCATCTTGGTAGAAAAACTGGGAGCTAATGTGGTTTGCGGAAAAGAACATTTAGAAACAAAAGAAATTGAGTATGCTTTTGCTTCTGATTTGATGAGTGATGTACTAACAATCAATGCAAAAAACATTCTGCTCATTACAGGCATGGCCAATATACAAACCATCCGTACTGCCGAAATGGCCGACATTCACACCATTGTGTTAGTCCGCAACAAAAAAGCCACCCCCGAAATGATTGAACTTGCTATGCAAAACGATATGATTATTGCAGAAAGCTCAAACTCAATGTTCAAAACTTCAGGTATTTTGTACAACATGGGATTAAAACCGGTATATTGACCGCTATGCAACTAAAATTTCACATCGAAGGTGGTAATTTTACCAAAGCTGGCTTTGCTTCCAGCGAAGTAAAAAAATATTTACGCAAAATCAATATTTCTAACGAAACCATTAAGCGTATTGTCATTGCCATGTACGAAGCCGAAGTAAATGTAGTTGCACATGCTTATGAAGGTGAAATCCTGGTCAACATTGACTCAAAAAAAGTTGATATTTCTGTTATTGACAAAGGACCTGGCATTGAAGATATTGAATTGGCTATGAAAGAAGGGTTTTCTACTGCCAGTCAAAAAGTCCGCGAAATGGGATTTGGTGCTGGCATGGGGCTTTCAAACATCAAACGCAATGCAAACGAATTTATCATAAAAAGCCAACCCGGAGAAGGTACATCTCTGAATATTATTGTATATTTAAACAATGTAAACTAATATGGAACAAACGCATTTTCACCATGCATTAAAAGTTATGCCGGAGCTTTGCACGGCATGCTCGCATTGTATGCGTTCGTGCCCTACCGAAGCAATCAGGATTAGAAATGGCAAAGCCAATATTACCGGCAACAAATGCATCGATTGTGGCGAATGCTTCAGAGTTTGCCCTTCTAATGCCATTTATGTTGAACAAGACGATTTTAATGCTATATTTAACTACAAATACAGGGTGGCAATCGTGCCTGTTGTCCTTACAGCACAACTTTCGTTACTCTATTCAATGGACGAAATATTCTCTGCCTTTACCAATATTGGATTTACCCATATTTATGAAGTTGAAAACAGCGCCCACATTCTTCGCCAGTTTCAACAAGAATATATTGCCCAAAACAAAGAATTCAAGCCGCTAATCTCGTGTTTTTGCCCTGCTGTTGTGCGAATGATACAGGTTAAATTCCCTTCACTGACACCACACCTGATTACGCTCAAACAACCACTTGACTATGCAGCCATGTATTGCCGAAAAAGACTTGAAGATGCTGGTATTTCTGAAAAAGAAGCAGGCATATTTTATATTACCCCATGCGCCGCTAAAATAGCTGCAGTTAAAAGCCCTGTAGGAGAAGAAAAATCAGCCGTAACTGGAGTTATCAACATGGATTTGTTATACAATCGCATTCGCAGAAATATAACAAACAACCCCGGTGCCAAACAAAACGACATTATTCCATTTGAAAGGCCTTCAAAAATAGGATACACCTGGCCCTTAACTAAGGGTGAAGCTAAAAACATTAATGGCAGGACTGTGGCTATTGATGGGCTAAAAAATGCATTAGATTTTCTGGAAAAAATTGAAAACGAAGAAACTTCAGGCTTTGACTTTATTGAAATTCGTGCTTGCGACGAAAGCTGTGCCGGCGGCATCCTCTCTTCCACCAATCGTTTTATGGTAGTAGAAGAACTGGAAAAAGAAGCGAATGCTGCAAAAAACGAACCTAAAAATATCGACCAATATATAGGTTTCTTGCATGCTAATAAAGACATTCAAGCAGTTGAACCCCGAAGCATCATGCAATTGGACAATGATACAACCAAAGCACTTGAAAAAGTCCAGAAGATACAAAAACTAATGTGCTTTTTACCAGGTTTTGACTGTGGCGTATGCGGGGCCCCATCATGCAATGCTTTAGCAGAAGATATTGTACAAGGTCATGCCCATATTTCGCACTGCCTTTTCATGCAACGCGTAATGGAACAAAAACATAAACTCAATCCGGACCATGCTTATCATATTATTGAGCAAATCTGGGGTGAGAAAAGATTAGAAAAAAACTGTAATAAGAAAGGAGCTAAACAATGAATGTCAAAGATATTGCCTCTTTGATAAATGCCAAAGTAGTAAGTGGCCAAAACGGTTTAGATAAAGAAGTAACAGGAGCTTACACATCTGACCTTTTAAGTAATGTAATGGCTAATATTGAAGAAAACCAAATTTGGATTACTCTCCAAACTCACAAAAACATCATAGCCATAGCATCGCTGAAAGATATTGCAGCCATCATCCTGGTACAAGATTTATTGCCCTCTGAAGAGTGCGCCGAACAAAGTAACATTGAAGGAATTCCTATTCTTTCAACTTCGCTCAATGCTTACCAAATTAGCGGAAAGCTTTTTGAAATTCTCAAGAATAATGCTTAACTTTCATAAAGCAAACTAATAAATATAACAAACTGACAACCAACCAATAAAGCTCCCTCAAGTGAACCGATACAAAGCAGACCTGCATATTCACACTGTTCTCTCTCCATGTGCCAACATTGAGATGAGTCCGGTGAATATTGTCAAAAGGGCTTTAATGAAAGGGTTAAACATCATCGGTATTACTGACCATAACTCGACACTTCAATGTGCCACTGTGAAAGAATTAGCTGCCCCTCATGGCATTATGGTTCTTTGCGGAGCCGAGGTTACCTCAAAAGAAGAAATTCACTGCCTTGCATTCTTTGAAGACGATGAATCCCTTGCAGAATTTCAGAAATATCTGATGCTTCACCAGCTTAAGCAGCCAAATACAAACAATTCATTTGGATACCAGGTAGTTGTTGACAAAGACAATAATATTACGGCCGAAATTGACAACTACCTGGGTATGGCTATGGATGTAGGTTATTTGCAAATACAAGAAATAGTACACCAGCTCAACGGGCTTTTTATCCCTGCCCATATCGACAGGGTGCGTTTCAGCCTTATGTCACAGCTCGGATTTGTCCCTAACGACATTAATGCTGATGCGCTTGAAATCTTTAACCGGACCTCCATTTCTCGTTTTATGAAAGAGAATGGCTACCTTACCCATTATACTTTTATCAGGAACTCTGACGCCCATCACCTCGATGATATAGGCCAATATTACAGTTGGTTTATCATGAACGAACTCTCTTTTTCTGAAATAAGGATGGCCCTGAAATACAAAAACGGAAGACTTGTAACTATTGATTGACAGATGGAAGAAATAGCTTTACATATTCTGGACATTGTACAAAACTCTATTGTAGCTTGTGCTAACCTGATTTCAATAGAGGTTGAAGAAGACTATGCCAACGACAGGCTCATTATTATTATCGTTGACAATGGCAAGGGCATTGAAAAGCACCTGTTAGATAAAGTTGCAGATCCATTTTACACCAAAAGGACAACCCGAAAAGTTGGACTTGGCTTATCTCTTTTGAAACAAAGTGCAGAAATGGCCGGCGGAAGTTTTTCAATAGAATCTGAGATAAATAAAGGCACCACTGTAAAAGCTATATACCAACATTCTCATATTGACCGCCAACCGCTTGGTGACATACCACAAACCATAAGTATACTGGTTGCTTCAAACCCCGACATTAATTTTACTTATAAACATAAAATAAACAACAACTCATATTACTTTGATACCAGGCAAATAAAGGAAGTTTTGGAAGAAGTACCCATTACTTCGCCTGAAGTACGAGTATTTATACATCAAATGCTAAAGCAAAATATTGACATGCTTAACAGACAATTCAAAGAAATATAAAAAATTCAATATTTTCAATATTATGGAAAAAGTTAAAACGTTAGACGACTTAAAAAAGCTGAAAGAACAGCTTAAATCAACAATTGAGTTGCGTGAAAAGAGTAATAACCCCGAGAGCCACGTACAGGTAAAAGTAGCTATGGCTACATGCGGTATAGCATCCGGCGCCCGCGAAATCATGTCCTTCTTCATGGACGAGCTCCGCAAACGTAACATCGATGCTATTGTTTCTCAAACAGGCTGTATGGGATATTGCTATGCCGAGCCTACCATAGAACTTACTATCCCCGGGCACGAACCTGTTGTCTATGGTAATGTAACCAAAGCTAAAGCAGATGAAATCATTGAGAAACATATCAAAAACGGCATCCTGGTAGATGGTATCATCCCGGTTACCTACCAAAATATCAACAAAAAATAAAATTTTGACATTAAAATACTTATAACAATGAAACTCCCATGTTTTGGCAAACATAAAGACAATGAAAACAAAATCAGCTGCATGGGGTTCCATCATTCCTTATAAAAATAATTTTGTTATGATGAAATATAAAATGCATGTTTTGGTTTGTGGCGGTACTGGCTGCAAATCGTCCGACAGCGACATGATTGCCCACAATCTGCGCACGGCAATTGACCAAAAAGGACTTACAGAAGAAGTACAAGTAGTAATGAGCGGGTGCTTTGGCTTTTGCGAAAAAGGCCCTATCGTCAAAATTTTGCCCGATAACACTTTTTATGTACATGTAACACCCAGTGATACTACTGAGATTGTAGAAGAACATCTTGTAAAAGGCAGACGTGTTGAGCGCTTATTGTACAAAGACCCTCAGAGGGATGAAATAATTAGCGACTCAAAGCACATGGGTTTCTACAAAAAGCAAGTACGTATAGCTCTGCGCAACTGCGGTTTTATTGATCCCGAAAGTATTAACGAAGCTATTGCCCGTGATGCTTATCAGGCTTTAGGCAAAGTATTGAAAGAAATGACCCCTCAGCAAGTTGCTGAAGAAATTAAAAAATCAGGCCTTCGTGGACGAGGTGGAGCAGGGTTCCCTACAGGTCTCAAATGGGAAATAGCCTCTAAATCTCCCGGCCCTGAGAAATATGTAGTTTGTAACGCAGACGAAGGCGACCCCGGTGCTTTTATGGACCGCTCTATACTCGAAGGCGACCCACACTCAGTATTAGAAGCTATGGCTATTTGTGGATACTGTATTGGAGCATCAAATGGGCTTATTTACATCAGGGCCGAATACCCATTAGCCATTGAACGCCTGAAAATAGCCATCAATCAGGCTCGAGAATATGGATTACTTGGCAAAAACATATTTGGTACAGACTTTAGTTTTGACATCGAACTAAAATACGGTGCAGGAGCATTTGTTTGTGGTGAAGAAACTGCTTTAATCCACTCTATGGAAGGGCAACGTGGCGAACCTACTTTCAAACCGCCATTCCCGGCTGTTGCTGGATACAAAATGAAGCCAACCAACGTAAATAACGTTGAAACTTATGCAAATATTCCTGTAATTATAATGAATGGAGCCGAATGGTTTGCCAGCTACGGTACAGAAAAATCAAAAGGAACAAAAGTTTTTGCCCTTGCCGGAAAAATCAACAACGTTGGGCTTATTGAAGTACCTATGGGTACAAAATTAAAAGATGTTATTTACGACATTGGGGGCGGCATTAAAGGAAATAAAAAATTCAAAGCTGTCCAAATTGGAGGACCTTCAGGAGGCTTCTTAACCGAAAAACACCTTGAAACTGAAATTGACTACGAAAGCCTTACAGCTGCCGGTTCAATGATGGGCTCCGGAGGTATGATTGTTATGGACGATTCTGACTGTATGGTGGCTATGGCTAAATTCTACCTCGACTTCACTGTTGAAGAATCTTGTGGCAAATGTTCACCCTGTCGTATCGGAAACAAGCGCCTAAATGAAATCCTGGAAAAAATAGCCCAGGGCAAAGGCACTATTGAAGACTTAGAACTGTTACGCAACCTTGGAAACGTTATTAAAGACACCTCATTGTGTATGCTTGGTGGTTCTTCTCCAAACCCGGTACTATCAACACTTGACCATTTCTACGACGAGTACCTTGCACACGTGAAAGACCACAAATGCCCAGCAGGCCAATGTAAAGCTCTTATGCAATACATTATTTTACCTGAAAACTGCGTAGGATGTACAGCTTGTGCCCGTAATTGCCCTGTCAATGCAATTACCGGTGAGCGCAAAAAGCCTCATGTCATAGATCAGGCCATTTGTATCAAATGTGGCGCTTGTGTTGAAAAATGTAAGTTTAATGCTGTTGTTGTCCAATAACCGAAAATATTGAAAGTCATGATAAAAATTACAATAGACCATAAACCCATTGAAGTCGAAAAGGGAACCACCGTGCTAAAAGCTGCCCAGCAAGCCGGAATACATATCCCTACCCTTTGCTATATGCACCTTGAAGACCTAAACATCGAACATAAACCCGGAGGTTGCCGTATTTGCGTTGTTGAAGTTAAAGGCCGTAAAAACCTTGCTCCTGCCTGTGCTACAGAATGTTTAGATGGCATGGAAATCAACACTCACACTATTCGGGTTTTAAATGCGCGCAAAACCGTTATGGAACTTATTTTGAGCGACCACCCTACCGATTGCCTTGTTTGTGCTAAATCTGGCAACTGCGACCTTCAGTCAATGGCTCATCAGCTCGGTATCCGCAAAATACATTTTGAAGGCGAACAATCAACCTACCGCGAAGATACATCGCCATCTATCATCCGCGATATGGACAAATGTATTATGTGCCGCCGCTGCGAAACTATGTGCAACAACTTCCAGACTGTAGGCGCATTATCTGCTGTAAACAGAGGCTTTATGGCCGTTGTTGCCCCTGCATTTGAACAAAACCTCGATCATTCAGTTTGTACCTATTGCGGACAATGCGTGGCTGTTTGCCCAACAGGCGCTCTTACTGAGGTTGACCATACCAATAGCGTAATACGTGCATTAGCAGACCCTACAAAAACAGTTATTGTACAAACAGCCCCGGCTGTACGTGCCGCATTAGGCGAAGAATTTGGCCTTGAAGCCGGAACATTGGTTACCGGCAAATTAGTATCTGCGCTTCGTCAACTTGGCTTCGACTATGTATTTGATACCGACTGGGCTGCAGACCTTACCATTATGGAAGAAGGAACAGAGCTGCTCGACCGTCTTGCTCGTCATCTAAATGGTGATAAAACAGTGGCTCTACCAATATTAACCTCATGCTGCCCTGCATGGGTAAAATTCTTCGAACATCAATTCCCTGATATGATTGATATTCCTTCATCTGCACGTTCTCCACAACAAATGTTTGGAGCTATTGCCAAAACATATTTTGCAGATAAGATTAAAGTTGACCGTAAAAACCTCGTGGTTGTTTCTATCATGCCATGTCTTGCCAAAAAATACGAATGCTCACGTGAAGAACTTGGCCATGACGGAAATCCAGACGTTGACTTCTCTATTTCGACAAGAGAATTGGCCAACCTTATTAAACAATCAAACATTGACTTTACGGCACTTCCTGATCAGGATTTCGACAACCCACTTGGTGAATCTACCGGTGCTGCTGTTATTTTTGGCACTACCGGAGGTGTTATTGAAGCGGCTGTTCGTACTGCTTACGAATTGCACACCAAAAAGAAATTGCCCAAAATTGACTTCCACGAATTACGCGGTTTAGATGGCATAAGACAAGCAACCATAGACTTTGACGGATTACCAATCAACATTGGTATAGCCCATGGACTTGGAAATGCACGTAAGCTCCTTGAAGATATCAAAGCTGGCAAATCTAAATTCCATGCTATAGAAATCATGGCTTGTCCCGGAGGATGTATTGGCGGAGGTGGACAACCATTGCATCACGGCAACTCAAAGGTTATCAAAGCTCGTCACGAAGCCATTTACAAAGAAGACGCACTTAAACCTATAAGAAAATCGCACGAAAATCCATATATCACCAAAATATATGAAGAATTCCTTGGCAAACCGATGAGCGAAAAATCTCATCACCTGCTACATACCATATATTTTGACCGTAGCAAAAAAAATGTGATCATCAGCGATGAACATCAAGCCGATTAATTCTTTGGTATGTTTTACAACTTAAATTATTGATTATGTCAAGTATAAAAATACAGCTTAAGCAATCGCAAATAGATAAGATTGCCGAAATATGCAAACAATTCAACAATGACGAAGGTGAGTTAATCAACGTGCTTCACAAAACTCAACACACCTTTGGCTATTTACCTGCTGAAGTACAGGAAGTTATTGCCCGTGAATTAAAAATACCAGTGGCAAAAGTTTACGGCGTGGTTACCTTTTATTCATTCTTTTCTATGCTACCCAAAGGCAAGAACCCAATTTCTATTTGCATGGGTACAGCCTGCTACGTACGTGGTGCCGAAAAAGTGTTGGATGAATTAAAAAAAGAACTTAACATCAAAGTTGGCGAAACCACTCCGGATGGCAAGTTCTCACTTAGCTGCTTACGTTGTGTAGGCGCTTGCGGCCTTGCCCCTGTGCTGATGATTGGCGAAAAAACTTATGGCCGCGTATCTCCTGAAGGGATTAAAGACATTCTGAAAGAATACGAAAACCAGTAACTGTAAATCTCTGAAAATCTTTAAGATAAACAATGTTGACATTTATTCTGTGTTAACATTGTTTTCTTTTGCTTCTAAGCAAAAAAAATTACTTTTGCAATTCATTGTAAAACACATAAAAATAAATATAAAATGAGAAAAAAAATCGTTGCAGGTAACTGGAAAATGAATACTACACTGCAAGAAGGCGTAAAACTTGCCCAGGAAGTTGAAGCTTTGGCAGCCAGCGTATCAAATGATGCTCTTATTATTGTTTGCACACCTTTCACCCACTTAACCGAAGTTAAAAAATCTATCAAGAAAGTAAAGCTTGGTGCTGAAAACTGTGCAGCTGAAGTATCAGGTGCTTATACAGGCGAAGTATCAGCTTCAATGGTTGCTTCTACAGGTGCCGAATATGTTATCATTGGCCACTCCGAAAGAAGAGCATACTACCACGAGACAGACGAAATTCTTGCCAAGAAAGTAAAACTTGCTTTGGCAAACAACCTTACTCCTATATTCTGTATTGGTGAGCTTTTGAGCGAAAGAGAAGCTGGCAAACACTTTGATGTTGTAAAAAGCCAACTCGAAAAAGGCTTATTCGACCTTTCTGCTGAAGATTTTGGAAAATTAGTTATTGCTTATGAACCTGTTTGGGCTATTGGAACAGGTAAAACAGCTACATCTGCACAAGCACAAGAAATACACAAAGTAATCCGTGAAGCAATCGCTGCTAAATATGGCAAAACTGTTGCAGACAATACTTCTATCCTTTATGGAGGAAGCTGCAACGACAAAAATGCTGCTGAATTATTTGCAAACCCTGACGTTGATGGTGGTTTGATTGGCGGAGCTGCCCTTAAAGCTGAAAGCTTTATCACCATCGCTAAATCATTCTAAAATTAACACAAAGAAAGGATATGGCGCTTCATTGAGCCCGCTCCTTTCTTTTTCATTATCACTTATAAACTATTTAAAATTAATACATTATGGCCGAACTCGCTGCTCCCAAAGTGATACTAAAGAAAAAACAAATCCCTGTAATTATTGATTTTTGCTTAGACGAATCAATCGAATTTAGTGTAAGGCAACAAGCTTTCCCAGAAACAGACTGGGAAGTAGAACTCAAATTCAAAGATTTTAAAACAGCTTTATTGACGGGAATGTTTTTGCGCGAAAACAAATTTGAAATAGAAGGCATTGACGCTCAAAGATATAAGAAATCAGCTACTCCTGCAAAGAAAACAGAAGAAAAAACAGATGCTCCAAAAGCAGACCCCCAAAAAGCAGAGAAAAACAAACCTGAAACAGACGAATTTCAAGCTCCTTCATTTTTGTAAAAACACATTTCGATATACAAGCCTGTACTGTTAACATACACGGTACAGGCTTTTTCATTTTACACAAAATCAACATTTTATAAATAAAATTGTTTATATTTCTTGTTTTTTAAACTAAATTAGCTTGTTAAACTATCATATAAAATAATAAATGGCCATTTGCAGCATAAATAAATTCACAAAACCATTGATAATAAAGGCCTTTTGCTTCTTATTAGTTACTTATCCTGCTTTTTCAACAAGCTTCTCTCAAAATTTAAAAGAATTATTTCTTGATGCCGAATACAGCCTCGAAATTATGGAATTTGAACCAGCCTTAAAAAACTACCTTATTCTTCTTAAAAAAGACCCAGAAAACTGTAATCTAAACTACCGGGCAGGAAATTGTTGCCTTCAAATAACTGAAAGAAAAAAAGAAGCATTAACTTACTTAGAAAAAGCCATTAAACAAATCTCCGTCAATTACAAAGCTGGCAGTTTTAACGAAAAAACAGCCCCTCCTGACGCCTTTATGCTTTATGGCATTGCGTTGCTAAATAATAACAAAATAAACGAGGCTCGCGAAGCCTTTAAAAAATACAAAGACTACCTTCAACCTAAAGAAGTAGCCGAGCTCGATGCTGTAAACCAACAACTTAAATACTGCGACAATGCTGAAATTTTCAGCCAAACCAGTTTAAATATTTCTGTAACTCCATTACCCATATCTTTTAACCAAGCTAAACCAAAATTAAGAATGGTTACCAATGCCGAAAAATCACAGATGGTTTTTTTAGCCGACAAGGGTGGGAAACCAGGAATATTTTACACATATCTTACTAAAGGGCAATGGTCAACACCAACAGAAATCACCAAAGACTTAGAAATCGACCCCAATATAGACTTATTCAATATCTGTTCTATGTCAGCTGACGGACGATGGCTATACCTTGAAATTACAGACGAGTTTGATTCTCGTATTTATGTTGCAAAATTGATAGGCACAAAATGGAGCGAATGTACCCCGCTTAACCGCAAAATAAATTCTTCCAATGATGAAACTCATGCTGCCGAATCGCCTGATGGAAAAGAGCTGTACATTACTTCTAATCGTAAAGGCACCATTGGCAACCTTGACATTTATGTTAGCCGCCTTAAAACCAATGGAGAATGGGATACCCCAACTAACTTAGGAAATACCATAAACACCTATTTTAACGAAGAAACACCATTTGTAAGCAATGACAACCAGCACCTGTTCTTCAGTTCTCAAGGACATTCCAGTATGGGCGGATATGATATTTTTGTCTCAGATCGCTTACCAAATGGCGAATGGGGCGAACCTCGAAACATTGGATACCCCATTAATACCACCTCTGACGATTTGTTCTATTTTCCATTAGACTCTAACAAAGCATTATATCAGCTTGACCACTCTGCCCCTTTTGCCATCTCCCAAGTGGAGATATTACCTAAAGTCAACAACATTATCAATACAGACACCCTCAATTTAGCAAATGCTGATACAGTAAAAACAGATACAGTAAAACAGGTTACTCATGTAATCGAAACATTTGATACTACAAGTAAACCAATTGTTGAAAAAGATACTACTCCAATCGCTCCTGTTGTTGCGGAACCTGTCATTTCTCAACTAAAAGGAAAAATAAGCTTTTCTGACGATTCAAAAAGTTTTGACATAATAAATGCCTTTATTATGGATAAAAACAACAACAAAAAAAGCCTATCAATCAGAAGTGACGGCACTTTTGACCAAACTATTTCTCCAGGTCAATACAAAATATCTTTTGAAGCCAATGAATATCAAAAAGTAATTAAAAACATCTTGATTACTAAAGGACAACCTGCCGTTTTAGATATCATGATGCGACCTGAGGTAATTAAAGAACAATATGTATCAATCCGCAGCATTTTGTTTAACTATAATTCTGTATTACTTGATAATGAATCTAAAACAATGCTTGAAAGGCTCATCAGAATTATGCGCGATTACCCTTCTTTAACAATAGAAATTATTGGACATGCCGATAGCAAAGGAAACCCTGAATATAACCGAAAGATTTCGCTCGACAGGGCCAGAGCCGTTGCCGATTATTTTGTCAACCAGGGCATAGATGAAAACCGCTTCACTTTATTTGGTTTTGGAGATGCTTTAGCCATTGCCATTGACGTAAACCCCGACGGTTCCGACAATCCGGCTGGCAGAAGGTTCAACCGAAGAGTAGAGCTAAGATTAGCAAATTACAGCAATTTAAAGATTGTAAATACAGAATTGGAAATCCCTGAAAACTTAAGGATTAAAGAAACCTTTGAATATTATATCTGCCTCAAAGAAAGCCCAACAATGGTTTCAAAAGATGAATATATTTCAAAAGCTGACACATCAATGATTAAAATTAATAATATTGGCCAAGGGTACATTGTTACTCTAAACCCTCCAATGTCAAAAGCTGAAGCAATAAAAAAACTTGAAGAAATCAACAACACATTCCCTGAAGCTTACATTATCCCTGACAACTATTTTACAAAAGTTAAAAAAGTCAGTACTGTAGGTTCATATCGTTATGCATCATCAGGCAACTTCACCATTCAACTTCTTGCCACAAAAAGAAAAATGAAAACTACAGCATTTAAGCCCTATACAGATGTTAGAGAGTACAAAGGCATGGATGGCTTGCTCCGTTACACTTATGGCCTATTCAGTTCATGGGACAATGCTTACCCAACCCTCCTAAAAGTAAGAAAACAAGGATATAACGATGCTTTCATTGCCCCTATGGCAAAATTTACAGGAAACCTGCTGGATAAAAAGCTGAATGGCTATACAATTCAATTATGGACTGGATTTACACCTAAAGACACCAGCATATTTAGAAATGTAGGACCAATAAAAGTTAACAAAACTTCAGACAACGTTTACCGCTATTCAACAGGTACATTTGAAACCTTCCCCGAAGCCAAAGCCAGGCTGAAACAGTTGCAAAAGCTTGGATACTCCAATGCCCTTATCAAAAAGCAAAGCGACATGGAAAAATAGCGTTTTAATATTACATTTGCTGGCTAATAAAGACATATTTGGTATATGGAACAATATTTTCTTGACCTGGTAAAAAAACGTCAAAGTGTTAGGGCATACAAAACAGATGCAGTTGAACCTGAAAAAATAGCCCGTTGCATTGAGGCTGCCCGCTTATCACCTTCGGCATGTAATGCCCAACCTTGGAAATTTATTGTTGTTGACGACCAGAAAATAAAAAACCAGATTGCCGATTTGACCACAACTAAGATGGTTCCAATGAACCATTTCACCAAACAAGCCCCGGTACATGTAGTTTTAGTGATGGAGAACCCAAACTTAACTTCTTTTGTAGGTTCTGTAATTAGAGATAAACCTTTTACCTTGATAGACATAGGCATTGCAGCTGTTCAGTTTTGCTTGCAAGCCTCAGCCGAAGGCCTTGGAACATGTATGATTGGATGGTTCAATGAAAAGAAAGTAAAGAAACTGCTCAATATCCCAAGCTCAAAAAGAGCTGTATTGGTTATTACCCTTGGTTACCCTGAGGATGACACAATACGTGAAAAAATACGTAAACCTGTAGAGCAGATTTATAGCCGCAATTCATACTAATGTACCTGCAATTTCAGCAGTACAGGCAAGTGGTCGCTATATCCACCTGTATATTTCATCCCATCATAAGTCTCTAAAGGCTTTTTGCCCCCATGCCTCTCATCTTCCTGAAGAATAAAAGGCAGTGCAGCTATTTCTGCTTTGGAAACACAAAGTCCTGTTGTTTTATCAGCTAAAAAACGACTCACAATCACCTGATCAAACACATTCCACTTGCCTTTATATTTAAGTGTTCCTATTCTATTAATATTTCCAACCCATTCAGCACTAAGGTTTACCAAATCACCTTTATTTACAGCTTCTGCTTTGCCTCTTGCCCGCAATGTATTCTTAATAGACATATTGTCCGGGTCATCATTAAAGTCCCCCACAACCACAATGCTTGAACGGCTATTTTGTTTCAGGATAGAATCAACCTGAACCCGCATGACAGCAGCTGCAAACATTCTTTTTTGTTCACTTTTTAGCTCCCCTCCCAACCTCGATGGCCAGTGGTTGATAAAAATATGGACAGTGTCAGTTTTTGCCAACACTCCTTTAGTATAAACAATATCGCGGGTTCTCAACTGTCCCCGTCCCTTTTTGCCAATAACTTTAATAAACTTTGAACTCAATGGCTTAAATAAGTCAGGCCGATACAATAATGCAGCATCTATACCTCGAGGATCGTCCGATTCTTTGTGGATTATTTTATAATTGAACTTACTTAACCCGGTATTCTTAACCAAATCATCCAACACCCTTTCATTCTCTACTTCGGCCAAACCCACAACTACAGGCATGTCAACATTAACCGATAAGATAACCTTACTGATATTATCCAATTTTTTCTTGTACCGTTCAATAGTCCAGTAATGTTTAGATGTTGGCAAAAAGTCATTATCATTTTTTTCAGGATCATCTTCTGTATCAAAAAGATTTTCAACATTGTAAAACATAATACCAACAGAAGCTACAGCCTTCTTTTGGCCGAAAATACTGTATATTCCCAACAAACAGAAAATAAAACAAAACGCAACCCTGACCTTCATAAACCTATAAAACGATTATTCAATTTCCCTTTGCTAATTGCAGGAAATATCAAGTCCCTTCTTTTCCCTTATTTATTTTCAGCAGGAGCAACATATTCATAGCACCCGGCATCTGGCATTTCATCTACAAGACGGCTATTTTCAATTAAATCAACCGGATACAAATTGGCAATATCAATACTGCCAATTTCGCGGGCTATTGATGTCCTGGTTAGCTGAAAATCGTATTTGTAATTAATTACATCAACCTTAACAAATCCAGGCTCTGCTTTATCTGACACTTTAGTGGTAAGAAACTTTGTTTCGTCAGAAAGATTGAGGCCGTTCTTCGGATATTTAATTAAACAATGGTCAAAAAGGTAATTGGCGGCCTTCTTATCTGAAAACTCAAGAACAAGAGATTTTACATTTTCGCTAAAAATCAAACAATTGCCAAAATACGCCTTGGTAAGGTTTTCATAGTAATATTTCTTAGCGTATATATTTGAAGAGGTCGTATCGCTTTCAACAGCATAATTCATCAAAACAACAGCGCTACCTCCACTAATCCCAAATGACGGATAATTGGCAAATGTGCAATGATAAAACTCATATTCTCCACCGGGCGAGCACATGAATGAGGCATAACCGGCATTGGCAATAAGCGAATTGTTAGCTGTAACCTTTGCATTGATAGCAAACAGGCCCACTATAGCATGATTGTATATCTTACAGTTCGACAGCTCCAACTCTGCCTTTTCTTCTTTATTCAGCACCCCTGCCACAATACCAAACTGACCATTGCGGATAATGGCATAATTGAGTTTTCCCTTACTGCCATTCATAAACCTGATTTCTTCCCATTGCCCGGGAATCTCGTCGTAAGGAACAGGAGGTGCATAGTTCGAAACATCCATCCTGTCACCTCTGAAAACTACAGGATTTTCTTTTGTACCATTAACAATCATTGTCCCCTTAACCCCAAACCAAACTCCGCGGTGCATATATATTTTTGTCCCGGGATTGATGGTAAGCGTGGCCAAACTATCTACCAATAGGGCTTTATATATGACATAGGGCTTGTCATTTGTCCAAGTCTGCGTCCCTATAATACTATCTTTCAGTAGATGTATATCCTGCCCCCAAGCAAGCAATTTTACTTTTTGCAAATTATTATTTGTATTAAAAACAAGGGAATCTTCCAACACTAAAGGCGAATTTTGCCCTGTTGGGTCAACTTTCACCTGAACAAAAATATACATGCTGTCATGGGCCTCAATCCTAAAATTGCTGGCTGTATCTGCCAAACCATTAATATTTATTATAAAAGGAGACTGGGCTCCTCCGGCCACCTTTACAGATTTTATTTCAATTGGCTGATTCAATGGATTATACACTTTCAACCTTTTGGTAGTACTTCCCAATGTAGAAAAAACAGTATCAAACATAACTGTATCTGTAGAAAATTCAAGGCGAGCATCCGATCCGGTATATACTGTATCATCTTCACAACTGAAAACCAACAATAACAATGCAACAACACTTATCAACTGAAATAATCTTCTAACCATATTAAATCATTAAATGAAAATATAACGCATTGGTCGGCGAAAAATTTTAGCCAACAAAACTAAAAAAGCTTTTTGCTTTTTAACGGCGAAAATACAGGATTTTTCTAATTTTAACGCAAATAAAAAAATATGTTTCAGGCTTTAAAACACCCATTTTTCTTACTTTTTGCAATACTTCTCACAGGGTGTAACACATTCAGCCCTAATCACAACAACATCATACGGTACAACGAGTCTAAAGGCATACCGACACTCGACCCGGCTTATGCCCGCAATTACCCGGCCATATTAGCTGTTGTTCAATTGTACAATGGGCTGCTACAACTCGACGACTCTCTCAATATCAAACCTTGCATAGCAAAGAAGTATGTTATTTCTGAAAATGGAACAGTTTATACATTTACTCTCCGCAATGATGTTTTTTTTCACGACAGCCCTTTGTTTGCCCAGGGTAAAGGAAGAAAAGTCACAGCCTCCGACTTTATTTACAGCTTTTTACGTGTCATGAACAAAACAACAGCCTCGCCAGGCTCATGGGTTTTCAATGGTATTGATACAACAAAGGCCAATCATGGATTTGAAGCTACAAATGACACCACACTAAAGATTTACCTGAAAGTTCCCAATGCCAGCTTTGCTGGTATCCTCACCAATTCTTATTGTTTTGTTGTCCCACATGAGGTAGTCGATTATTATAAAAAAGATTTTGGCACACACCCTGTCGGAACAGGGGCTTTCAAGCTAAAACTCTGGCAGGATGGCGAAAAACTCGTTTTACTAAAAAACCCTTCTTATTTCGAAACAGACAAATCTGGAAAACACCTTCCTTACCTTGATGGTATTTCTATTTCCTTTGTTGCAGACAAACAATCAGAATTCATGATGTTTATCAAAGGAAATATCGATTTTATTATTGGCGTAAACGCTTCGTTTAAAGACGAACTTATCAATATGGAAGGAAATATCAGAAAAGAATATAAAAACCGCTTTTACATGCTCAAATGTCCTTATTTAAATACCGAATACCTCGGCTTTCAACTTGATAACAATTTACCGGCCTTTAAAAACTCTCCCTTACACAATCTTTATATCAGGCAGGCCATAAATATGGCCATAGACCGAAAGAATATGATACAATACCTCCGCAACAACCTGGGATACCCCGCTGAGTATGGTTTCACGCCAAACGGCATGCCTGACTTTGAAAAGATGAAAACCCAGGGCTATAGCCACAACCCGGATTCAGCTATGAAGCTCCTTGCTAAGGCCGGTTTTCCTCAGGGTGCAGGACTAAAGCCTTTCAAACTTTTCACCTCATCAGATTATCTTGACCTCTGCGAATTTATCCAACACGAACTCGAAAAAATAAATATAACATGCAACATAGAAGTTACTAATGGCCTTGCATTCAGAGATATGATAGCCAACAACAAAATGGAAATGTTCCGTGCTTCATGGATTGCAGATTATCCAGACCCTGAAAACTACTTATCGCTCTTTTATTCCAAAAACTTCTCTCCCGCAGGCTCTAACTACACCCATTTTTCAGATGAAAGCTA
>JAKPQD010000322.1 GCA_029572965.1 Bacteroidota bacterium
CGCCAAGCGAAAAAAAGGTTGCTATATATGTTATGGTTCCGCTGAAGTTTAAAGAAAAAGCGCAAAAGGCTATAAACATAGCCGCCGCCAGGTTCCGTTGATCAAATCATAAAAACTAAATACAATGGCAGATAAAAAAGATATTTATATAGACGGTAGAATATATGTTGGATTGCCTGATGTAGCCAATGTACATGACTACGACAGTTACCCCGTTACCGGCCCTCATAGCTTCACAGACGGGCAGGATGTTACAGGTCAATACAGATTAGATACCGAACCCGATTCAGACATTGAAAACTGGGTAGGTCATAAAACAGTAGCCATTCAGCGACATTTCCCACTTGCAAATTTACTAAAACAATCCCCCACTCCTCCTGTAAAGGATATGGAAGCGGAGGCAAGGGAGTTGGTAGCTAAGTTTTCATCATTTGAAACAGACTTCTCCTATGATGGTGGATATTCATTTGAAACCCTACAAAGAAGCGATGCTGAACATTGTGCTACCATACATTTAGAATTGATGATAGAAGCTTTCAGAAAGGCTGGCAGCGATATAATGGTTCGCCACTACACCCAACTAATCGAACAAATTAAAAATCTATAACGTCAAAGCATTGCTGTCAGGGCTTGAAATAGAATTACTAATGTTTAAAATATATTCAAATGTACAGTAGAAAGAAAAAAGTTGAGCCGAGTTCCGTCAGCCAGCCTTGCAGCAATGCAATGTTACCTGCTGCTTTTCGTTACGGGAACCTGATTTATTACAAGTCGTCCGAAGATGGATGGTTGCCAAATGCTTTAGATTGGCAAGACTTTAAATGGATGGAAGAAAACCCAAAATCATTTTGGGAAACATTTGAGCCTATCCCTTTAAACAGTAAAACATTTTCTGCAACTTGGTATGAGCCTAAAAACGAAAGTTGTATTGATTGCGAATGGGATTTTCCCTTTCCTTCTTATTGCTACGTTCCATTGCAGCAAGATAGTAACGGAATTTACTATTATAACTGCTCTGGTCTATTTACAAAAATTGAGTGGTTTCACGAATTACAAAATTTATATTATTCAATTACTGGCGAAGAATTACAGATAAAAGATAAAAGTCGTTTGGAGGTGTCGGTACTTGTCAATGAGATTTTGTCCGACCTGCCCGAAGATGGAACGCTGCCGTTTTAAAGTAGCAGCTAACGGTAACGCCTTGTGCAGGTGGGGTTTCAAGGCTCGTCAGCCCAACCCTTGCACAACATTTGAATAAAGATAAAATGACGAGCCTTTAACCGTCTGCCCCACTTGCACAAAACGTATTGTTGGTGGCAGTTAAATTCAAACGAAATGTCAAAAAAAACATTGGAAGTCGAAGTAACAATTAAGTACACAATTGAAGTTGATAACGATAACTCAATTGTCAAAGAGTACAAAAACGAAAAGGAATTAGTTGACGATTTAGCAAGCTATCGTTTTTCCGTCCTGCCTGTAATTGGTGATGGTGTAGAAATAAAAGATGTTGAAGTATTAGACTGGTCGTATTAATTGCCACTTACGTTCTGCCAGCTTTGCGTTCGTGCTGGCATTTAAAAAACGAATGCTTAACATTTAATCTAAAGTTCAAATGAGTACAGAAGTTCAAAACACAACGTCCAGCCAGCATGACGCAAAACTGCTTGTTAGCGGTAGTTTTTATCGTTACGATGCTGTGCAATATGCAGTCGTTGACCAATGGGGCGATTTTGTAAGTCCAGAAATTCCTAACCCTAAAATTGAATTAACAAAATTTAATCTTTTTAAGGAAACTAAAAAAGGCTATTGGATTGGTCACGGGAATTTTTGGGACGAAAGAAGTTTAAAATCGCAAGCAAAATGGGTTTCTAAAACGTCTAAAAAAAGATTCGCTTATCCAACAAAAAAAGAAGCATTAGATAATTTTATAAAAAGGAATGAAAAGCGTATAAAGATATTAAAGCGTCAATTATGGGCATGTGAGATAGCAGTGTCTAATGCTAAATCTATGTCGGTCTAAAATTACCGCTAACGGATGGGTATTGGCGAAGTTGCCGAACCGAAAGCTAAATTGAAAAACAAAAGTTGAAATTATGCACGAAAGTTTAATTGAAAAACAAAACGGCAATTTTGCCAAACCCGTGTTACCTGCTGCCTTATCGGTAGAGGAAATTATGAAACTCAGAAATCAATTACCTGATAGTTGGACGTGGCATAAATGCTATGAATTGCCCTATGTCAATTCAAGAACTGGCA
>JAKPQD010000327.1 GCA_029572965.1 Bacteroidota bacterium
ACCCAGGTGGTCGCGCAGGCAATATACCAGCTTAGTATTGGCCGTAACCGTACTTTGGGTGTATATTGCCATGGCTGCCCCTCCTGCAAATATATAATGAGTTTCTTTAACTTCGCCCGAAGGAAGGATTTCTTTTTCGTATAGCTTGCCTATGTAGTATTTGGTGGTTACCTGGCCGGGCTACAAAAGCTTTGCGTTTTCAGAAAACGCAAAGCTTTTAGGCCTGCTCAAACCAAACCACGCCAAGCCTTGACATGCCATGTTAAACGGCCGTAGGCCGGTTACTATGCGACGTAGCAGGATGCTACAGACCGCTTTTATTGGCAGGCTACGATGAACGAAGGGCATACCATGATGAAAGCCTTCCTCTCCCATTTCTTCAAATTTCTGCTTCCACGTGTAATACGATGCACGATAAACCCCGTATTTTTCAAGTGTCGGGTTCACTCCGTTTTCGGAAGCTTTTTTGATTATCCGAAGCTTTTCTTCTTTTGTAAAAGTTCTTTTTTCCATAATGATAAAAGTACAGATTTTTATCTATACTTTCGTCCGATTATTTAGGGGGCTAAAACATGACAAAAAGGTTGTGCTACTAAAAAAAACGGGGAAACGCCTTTTCAGGTATTTCCCCGTCCCATTGTAACCTTTTTCTCTAAAAAGGAAACAAGTATAGAAACTCGGATTCAAATTGTGAATACAAAAATATATGCCCCAAGTTAAAAAGGCCTTTACAAATGTTTTTGCTTATTGACCTTATGTTGAAAATATCTCAAAAACAAACAATCCGTTTAACCTCAAAATCACGAATTGAAAAGCGCCAGTCACCTATTTTTCTCCATAATCTGTAGCAAACTCAGATGGGGTTTTTCCAAAATGGTCATGAAAACATTTTGAAAAATAAGAAGCAGAGGCAAAACCTGTTTCAAAGGCAATTTCGGTATAGCTAAGACGCTTTTCGACAACAAGCTGGGCGGCTTTTTTCAACCTGATAGTACGGATAAACTCAACTGCCGAAAGACCGGTAATAGCTTTGATTTTTCTATATGTTTGTACCCTGCTCAGCGAGACGCTTTCTGCAAGCTGGTCAACGCTCAGGTTGGTATCGGTAAGGTTTTCTTCAATATAAGCCATGATTTTTTTCATAAACTCTTCATCGAGCTTTGAAGCCAAAGCCCCATCAGGGAGCAATGAAGTTTCTTTCAAATACCTAGAATAAATGGCCTCTTTAAAATTGATCAACCTAAGCACTTGAATTTTAAGGTGCTCGATGCTAAAAGGCTTGACCATGTAAACATCAGCGCCCATTTCGAGGCCTTCAATCTGGTTGCTGGTAGAAGCTTTGGCAGATAAAATAATTATAGGGATATGCGATGTACTCATTTGGTTTTTCAGCTTCTTGCAAAGCTCAATACCCGACAATCTGGGCATCATCACATCGGTAATAATTAAATCGGGGAGTTGTTCATTTGCCAACCTAAGGCCTTCTTCGCCATTGACAGCTATTGAAATGTTGAAATCAGCTTTGAGCTCGTCAACAATAAAATTACGGATTTCTTCATCATCTTCAATCACCAACAGATGGTAATGATAGGTAGGTTTAAGCATAGCTGGATTTTCGATGCTAACTTTCATTGGCTCAAAGCTATTCTTTTTTGCACTATCTGAAAAACCGGGCTGAACAAAAGGTAAGAAAACTTCAAATGAAGTTTCAACATTAGGGATACTTTTTACTTCAACAATGCCGTTGTGCAGTTCGATATAGCTTTTGACCAAGGACAATCCAATACCCGTCCCTTCCATATTGCGGTTTTGCACATTATTTACCTGATAGAAACGGTCAAAAATTTTGGACAAATTTTCTTTGGAGATACCTTCACCAGTATTAATAACAGAAATTTTGGCATATTGCTTGTCTAAATTTTCAATTTTATCAATAACAACAAGGACTGTCCCATTGTTTGGGGTATATTTAAAAGCGTTTGACAACAAGTTGAAAACCACTTTTTCAATCATTTTTTTATCAACAGGTATTTCAATGTCCCCGGCATTGCAATGCACCTTAAAGTCAATATTCATAGAATCGGCAACATTTCTAAACAAGGCGCATATTTCGTTTATAAAATCAAGCATTTTGCAAAGTTCAAATTCCGGGACAAGCAGATTTTTTTCTATTTTGCTAAAATCCATCAGCTCATTGGTAAGCTTGAGCAAGCGGTTGCTACTCTTCAATATCAGACGAAAGCGTTCTTTTTCTTCATCAGAATACTTTGCGTCTTTAACAAACCTTTCTAATGGATTGATAATCAAACTAAGAGGAGTACGGAACTCATGCGAGATATTTGAAAAAAACTCGGTTTTCATTTTGTCCATTTCTTCAAGTTTTTTTCTTTCGTAACGTTCAATTTCAACCAGTTTTTTTTCGTTCAGCTTTTGCAGGGTCAACCTTCGGTAAACCCAGAACATACCAAGCAAAAAGAAAAAATAAATCAGAAATGCCACCTTGGTTTGCCAGAATGGCGGCAAAAAATTCAATTGCAGGCTAATACCTTGTACACCAGCATTTGAATTGACAGGTTCTACTTCAAGCAGGTATTTGCCAGGCTTTAGGCTTGAAAGGTTGATACTTCGCTGTCCATTGTTGAGGATAATCCATTCACTTTTTTTGCTTATCCTGTATTTAAACAATGTGTACCCGGCAGCTTTATAGTCAAGCATAGCAAATGTCAAGCTCAGGGTGTGGTTGTATGGTATGTTGACTTCTGTACAATAATCGAGGTTTTTATCAATGACACGGGTTCCGTTTACCTTTTCAAGAGGAACAATATACTTATTATCTATTTTCAATTCAGTAAAACGGAAGCTGCTTTTCGACATATTGTTTTTCTCCCCATCAGGGTCAAAAGTAACAACGGCTTCGCTTGTTGCAAACCAAACATGGCCGCTATTATCAACAGCACCAGATTTTACAATATACTGATTGATATCATCATTGGATAATGAAAGAAAGTTTTTAATAGAATTTTTAGGTTTGTTAAACAAAATGCAGCCATAATTTGTTGATAGCCAAATATTTGATTTGTCATCTTCAACAATACTGTTGATATCGTCAGACAAAAGGCCATCATTTTTTGAATACACCTTCAAATTGCTTTTTCCGGGGCCGATATACCCAAGCCCGTTGTTTGTGCCAATCCAAATGCCATTATACTTGTCCTTAATTAAGCATTTAATGTTCATCTGGGGCAAATCTTTATTCAGCTCAGAAACATGGCCGGTAAAGTTATTTGGGGAGTTTTCGATAAGTTCAATTATTCCCCCACCGAAAGTTCCCAGCCAGAAGTTGTTATTGCGTATTTCTACCATTGAAATGAGCGGATAGATAGGAAAATCAACCATTTCTTTATACTCATCAAAATAAACGCACTTTGTGTTACTGTTTTTGATAAGGTCCTGAGTGGTACGGGCAAACTGAAAATCAGTATTGGTCGAGACCAAATACAAAGCGCCCCAGCTACCTATCCACAGACGGCCTTTGCTGTCTTCGTAGAAGTTTGTAATATAAGAATTTAGCTTACTGTCATTAGAAATCATTTCGTTTGCATTGACAGGCACTATGACTTTTGTATTTTTTTCCTCAGTCAGCTGGGCTGCATACAAAGCAGGCACCACGTACAAGCCATTCATTGAATAAACAATCCAAAGGTTGCCCTTTTTATCTTGAAAACAGCGGGACACATTGTCATAATGAAGCTTAAGCCCTTTATTTGCTGACGAATTGAAATGCTCAAAAACCTTAGTCTTTGTATTGAAAAGGTACATCCCGTCCCCATTGGTGGTTATCCAAAGCTTGTCCTTAAGTTTAGATTGCGAAACCGTAGAAAATTCTTTTATTTCATTATTATTTCTTTTGGGCGAAAAAAAAGAAATATCACTTTCCTGCTTGTAAATTTTGGCCAGCGCAGGCAGGTTCATCGACAACCATACAACGCCATCGTTATCCTTCAAAACATGGTTAATTGTATTGGTTTTGATATTTTCATAAATATTCTTGTCATTCCTGTAATTGGTGTATGAATAATCTCCGGCTTTATTGCCCGAAAAAACATACAATCCGTTACTATAAGTTGCCACATACATCAACCCTTTAACATCATAAAATACAGATACCACCCTTTTGTCGCCAATAACAGCGTTGATATAATCTACAAAAGGAGATGAAGTTTTGGCATAAGTGGCTGTATCAACAATAAATATGCCTCCATCCCAGCTTCCGGCAACAATATTTCCGTTGAAACAAGAAAGCGAGCGGATTGAATTTTGAGGATGAGAATAGATACCTTTGAACTGTTTTGTATTGAGATTCATTGCATAAAGCGAGGCATTGGAGCCTATCCAAAGGGTGTTACTACCCTCAACATGATATATACAGTTGATAACACGGGCTTGAGGGCTTTTATTTTTAAAGTCAGGGATAAAAATCTCATATTTAACAGGCTCATCCGAATCATTGACATCTTCGGGATCCACTATTAGCAAGCCTTTTGTGGTAGCCATCCAAACCCTGCCATTCAAATAAATCATATCATAAATGCGGACATTGGGTTCAAACCTGATGTTTAGATGAATCAATTTATTAGATTGGTCTTCTAAAAAAAACACCCCATTGCCAGCTGAGCCCAACCAAAGGTTATGTTTAGCGTCTTCTGTAATGCTTATTATTTCGCACGAAACAGGATTACTGGTAAGCGTATTAAGGTTTCGAAAATTATAACCGTCAAACCGAAAAAGGCCATTTGCAGTGCAAACCCACAAATAACCTTTAGAATCTTTAAACGTGCTGTTGACAGAAGACGTGGTCAACCCATCTTTGTATGAATACAGGTCAATTTTCATTGACTCATCTGCCCGGATTACCTGGGCAAAGAAGAAAAAAAACAGGGTTATTTTCGCAACTTTACTCATCTTTATAGCATTATCCAAATAAACACCAAAATAGACAAACAAATGATTAAAACTATCAAATATTCAAAAAAATCCAGCTTAAAATATCGTTTAAATTTAATATGCATTTGATTTTGGTTTTTAAAGGTCATTTAGCGTTTGAAAAACGCCCAAAAGAAAGCTTAGCCTTATTGAATCCTGTTATAATTAAAAAAGTCAACATCAACATAGCCTCCGATGGTCTTTGTAGCATAATTGAACAGGGCAAACTTTGTCCCCATAAAAAATTTTCGGTAATCAAAAATCATTTTAAACTCGGCGCCTATTGGAGTCCAGTTTTTGTTGTCAAAACTGTAATAAAACGTAGCCAAATCTTTATTCAGGTTAAAATCGGCATCGATACGCAGAAAAATAACATCTTTGCTCAGCTCAACCCTGGCCTTTTCCTCCACATCAACTTTAAGCACGGCTTTTGAGTCATTGTCAAGCTCTACAACATTGGTGGACATGGTCAGGAATTTCTTGTTCCCCAGCACAACAATAGACAAAAGGGCAGCATTTCCATTAAATGCACTAAAACCGGCAACGTCGCCATCTTTCATTTTTGAAATATCAAACGACACAACGCCACTGCATTTAGGGCCTTCCATACGCTGTGTAATAGTATTTGGGGCTAAATAAATGTTTTCAACCACACGGCTTGTCTTTAACCGCATATATCCTTTACGTTCTGTCAACGACCATGCGCTGTTCACGGGATTATGGTTCCATTGCCACTGAAGCTTCAGTTTTTTACCCGAAAAATCATCACTTTCAACAATCCTGTTTCCTGAGTTATATGTTTTTAGAGGTGTAAAACCTGTCAAAGGAACTTTTCCGTTCTCGTCGCCCAGCATTGGCCAACCATCGACCCATCTGACCGGCATCAATAAAGGCACTCGTCCTACCCCACCTCTGTCTTGAAAAATAAGGGCAAACCAGTTTCCCTTTCCGTCATCAGTAATACAGCCTTGTCCACAGTATGGGAAACCGGCAAAATTGTCCTGCAAAATCACTTTCTTCTCGTAAGGCCCGGTAATATTGTCGGCACGGTAACAAACCTGCCTGCGTGGCTTGCCCCTGGGCCAGGATATCATCAGCAGGTAATATTTTCCATTGTATTTGAAAGCCTGGCTGCCTTCCAACAGCCCGTTTTCGGTCGAATCTCTTTGAAAAATCTGCATATCAACGCCTCCAGGCAAGACATCAGACAAATCGCTTTTCAACTCGCGCAGCGAACCTGTCCCCGAAAACACATACACGCGGTTGTCATCGTCAAAAAACAGTGAATTGTCATGAAAATGCTGCATCCGGGCCAATAGCTTCCAGTTTCCCTTGGCAGGGTCTGCCGTTTCGTAAACATACGACCTAAAAGGCTGGTCATTAGGCGAAAAGAGTACATAATACTTGCCATTGTGATAGCGGATGGACGAAGCCCACTGGCCACGCCCATACACAGTGCCATTCAATAAGTTGTATTTTGAATTATCAGTAATACTGTCAAAGACATAACTGACAATCTCCCAATTTACAAGGTCTTTCGACCTCATTACCGGGGCGCCCGGCATCAGGTGCATGGTAGTGCTTATCAGGTAAAAATCACTACCTGTGCGTACAATGGACATATCTGGCACATCTGCCCACATCACAGGATTAGTATATGGAGTACTTTCCTTTTCAGGTGCTTTTTGTGCATAAAAGCTAACCCCAACAGCAATCAGCAATAAGAATATTATGTTCTTTTTCATCCGTAAATAATTTTTTTTATAAGGTCGGATGAACCCCGAAGGGTTCTCCGAAGGAAAACTCGCATGATGAATTTTCATCCTTGTTTGTGTTTAACGAATCATGCTCGTTTCATCTTTTATTTTATTTTTTAAGGTTTAATAGCCTGTCTCAAACAGATGGAAATCAGCTGCCCCTTTTGACCATGAGTTTTAAACAGGTTTAATTTTATGTCAAAACTTCACCACCTGTTTTTTCCCCGAATAGGTTATCGCCTTATCAAACTTTGCAGAAAGAACAGAGCCTGTACCTTTACCTTTTCCAACAAGGACAATGTTAAAAACCCTGTTTGTCAACATTCCCGGGAATGAACCTTTTCTTTCACCAATAGACAGCGTGCGTTTCTGGTTGTTCCACGAAAACGAAACGGTTGAATAAGCCCCTTTTTCGTAGTTATAATTGTCGCCTTCATCTTCGTACAAGGTAAATTCGCCATTAGCCCCTTCATACACCCGTATTTCGAGGTTGTCCCATTTCTTCTCGCCCGAATATTGGACTTCAGGGCCAATAGGAAGGATAGAGCCCGCCTTGACAAACACCGGAATAATATCCAAAGGCACTTCTTTATTTACGGTTTGGCCACCTGAGAATTTGTCGCCAGTCCAGAAGTCAACCCAGTCAGCTCCTTTAGGCAGATAAACAGCTTTACTTTTAACAGTAGAAAAATCTGTTACTTTAACGGTATCTTTTCCGCGAACCTCGTTTTTCAGGTACAAAGGCTGCGTAACAGGGCTCACCAGGAGCGATTTTCCGAACAAAAACTCATCATTGATATCCAGCGCCTGTCTGTCGGCCGCAAAATCCATAACCAAAGCCCGCATCATGGTAGATTGCTTGTTGGTCACCTCCCACGACGAAGAATAAATATAAGGCAATAGGCTATACCTGAGTTTGATGTATTTTTCAATAGCATCGTAGGTTGCATTTCCTTTTTTACCAAACTGGTACAATTCGCGGGGCGAGCCTTCGCCATGCGAGCGCATCATAGGGCAGAATGCGCCAAATTGGATCCAGCGAACATGAAGCTCACGATAATCGGCATTTTCAAGAGGATTTTTAAAGTTCCACAGGAAGAATCCTCCCAAATCGCTGTTCCAATAAGGGATACCGCAAAGCGAAAAGTTTAAGCCGGCCGAAATTTGGTTGCGCAAAGCATCCCATGAAGCCACCACATCGCCAGACCAGGTATTGGCACCATAGCGCTGTTGGCCGGCAAAAGCCGAGCGTGTAAGGATAAACACACGTTTGTCGGACGAAACAGCACGCTGGTGCTGATATACACCGCCAACAGTCATTAAAGGATAGGCATTGCGCACTTTACGAAATGAGCCAAGATATGTTTTTGTGTCCATATCTTCAGATTTCCAACTAAAATGGTCAGGTTCGGTAGAATCCATCCACCATCCGTCCATGCCCAGCGAGAAAATACCTTTGTTCAAATGGTCCCAATATATATCACGGGCTTCGGGATTGTAAGCGTCATACACGCGCACCCCTGATGGATAATCCATATTGGGTGGCCATTTCTCAGAACCCGATTGTGGCCAGGTTTCAATATTATACAATGCTTTTATTTTATCAAGCTCTTTATATTGTTTTGTCATTGGACCGAAAGAAGACCAGATAGAAATGATTATATGGGCATTCATGTTGTGCACGTCATTGACCATTTTTTGCGGGTCATAAAAGCCAGGGTTGAGAAATTCCATAGCATTCCACAGGTAGTTGTTGCCCCAGTACTGCCAATCCTGGATGATACCATCTATTGGAACATTTAATTCGCGGAATTTTCTGACCACCTCTGTCAACTCATCCTGCGATTTGTAGCGTTCGCGGCTTTGCCAGAAACCAAATGTCCATAAGGGGAACATGGGGACTTGTCCGGTAAGCTGGCGCATACAAGCAATCACGCCATCGGCATTGTTGCCAGCCATGAAATAATAATCTATTCCATCGCCCACATCCGATTTGAACGATGTACCTTCAGTGTTATCTTCAAAAACCGTTGGGGAATAATTGTCCCAAAATACCCCATACCCTTTGGATGATACGAAAAATGGGATAAAATCCTCGGTATTGTTCTGGACCATGTGCAGCTTCACGTTTCGTTGCGACATTTTACCACGCTGTTGTTGCCCGAGTCCATATATAGCCTCGTCTTTATCAAGGGCAAAAGCCTGCGAAACAGTATAAGTCTTGTTCCCGGCATCATTAAAATCAGCAAATGCAGCCCCGGCATCCTTTTCATTTAAGAGCGTTCCTGATTTATCAGAAAATATAACCTTCCCCGATTTCAGGTTTAAAGATACCTGCATCTTCCGGCTTGTCAGCACCAACTCATCGCCTTGTTGCTTAACGCCAAAAGATATTTTTTGAGGGGCAAGAACAACCGAAAGGCTTTGTTTTTCAAAAGCTTTACCCTCGGGATATTTTACAACCCTTACAATGTCGGAAGTGTAGAACTGAACTTCAACATTCACCGATCCAGCTTTGGCTTTTACGCCAACGTCGGTTTTTTGGAAAGTTTGCGCTGCTCCGGCTATACCAATTGCAAAAAGCATCAACATAGCCAAATAATTGCGAAATAGCTTCATTTTTTTCGAATTAAAAATTTATAAATAAGCTTATTATTTACGGTTTCTCGTTATTACAACCTTTTCTTTGCCAACCAGATAAACGCCCTTATTTAATTCTCTTATGGCTTGTTCTTTTTTCACCTGCGACATAATTTTGACACCAAGTAAATTATATACATCAACTAATTCAGGCTCATTGTTTTTATTGGTTGTTTCATTTTTTACAGAAGCCAATGCATCATATTCGCTGGAGTTTGACAAAAATACAGTGTCAATAACAAAAGGAATATTGCCGTTTGACCAAAACCCCACAATATAAATATGCGAAGGATTAAGCGTAGCCGATTTGTCTTTCTTAGGCATCCACCCCGTATTGGCCACTACTATCTGCTTATTTCCAAAATCATACTCGGCAGCGCCGGCCCAGTAGTTGTTTTCGTCAAATACCCTGAACGAAACGCCGGCATTGTTTTTTGACCCTAATTTTGCGACTAAATATTTGTACCCTGAAATATCTAAGCCATTGCTGTAGGTCCAACCTCCAAAGCCCCATTGCCCGGTGGTCAGGGTTTTTGTAGCCTCGTCAAAAGTGCCATCGCCCCAAATATCAGGGTTAAACAACTGGTTGGTCAGGGGGAAAGTGGTAGAGGAAACATGCAAAGTATCACGCCAGGCATTTCCTTTAGGGTCGGTATAAAGAATTCCTACCGTAGCTTGTCCATCGGCCAAAGCAAAGACCCTGCCCCTGGCAACATTTACCACCTCAGTTTTATCAACCGAAAATTTAGCCAATGAGCTTACATTTTCGATATGCCCGTCGGCAAAAACAGCGTTAATTTTTAACCCGGCCGAGCCCTTAGTCAGTATGGTCATATTTTTGCCACTTTCAACAACAAAACCTGTAACAGTCAAATAACTTTCAGAAGCCCCACTAAGCCCGTAATCGCTTGCATAAGCCTGATACCATTGATAAACAGGCTTAGGGCATGCTTCAGGGTCGGTCAGAAAATCTTTAATATCGGCAGGGGCAGTGACATCTCCGTACTGGGCCAAAAGCTCAGGGCTGGTAAAGAGCAACCAACCAACATTGCCACAATCATCTACAATTTTTTTAAAATTAGCCCCAAAACCATTTTTCCCGGCAACACCAGTACTGTCCTTTCCCCATGATTTATTGTGCCTTGCAGGGGCCCAGTCCATTTCGGTAACCAAAATTGGGGCAAAGTCGGCAACAGGCTGAACCTGGGTATCCCATCCTTTCTGAAAATTTGCATATCCCTGTCCGCTATTAAACCAACCCGGGTAAACATGCACAGCATAACCAATATTATCGCCTTCAATAGGATTTACGGCATATCCCTGATATAAAGCCTGATAACCTAAACCCGGGGCCCAAATAATATTATTGGCACTGGCCCTGATAGTGTCCACAACAGCCTGAAAGTATGTTTTCAGGTTGTCAAAATGGCCTTGCGAACCCGAACCATAAGTACCATCGGGCCCAAGAATATTAACCGGCTCATTGGCCAGCTCAAACATGATGTATGGATTGTTTTTCAATTTAGCATGCCGGGCTACATAGCCCCACACTTTGATAAGATATTTATTATACGTATCGTTTACCGCAATTTTTTCGGGGCAAACACCCGGAGGGCGCATAACAACATACAACCCTTTAGAAATAGCATATTCGGCCATAGGGATAAACACTTCATCAAGGTATTTTTTAAACCGGGTAAAATCGAAAGCCGAAATATCAGCCTCACCAGTAACAGCAACTCCCGGAGTATTAGACCAATAAGGGTCCATGTGTAAACGGATAAAATTTACTTTCCATCCTGCATCCAAAATACCATCAATAATCCCTTTATTGTAGTCCAGACAACCGGCTACATCATAATTGGTCCAGTATTTTCCCTGCTCATTGAACCAGGGAGAATAAGTCTGGGCAAAACCATGTAAATTTACAATATGCCCCGAAGCATCTTTTAAATATCGCCCTTCAACGTGAAGAGCAGGCATTGGCATACCTTCCCAACCGAAAAGCCTCAATGACAACGTCATTACAGCCAATACCAATGTTAATTTTTTAGTGTTTGTTCTCATAGCAATAGTTCTTTGTTCTTTGTTCTTTGTTCTTTGTTCTTTGTTCTTTGTTCTTTGTTCTTTGTTCTTGATTCTAATTCACATTCTGAATCACTTTTACATACCCATTTTTATTCCCAACCATATAAACTCCTTTTGGAAGTCCTTCTATAGCATGCTTTCTTATTATTTTCGACCTTAATTTTACTCCTAAAACCGAATAAACATCCACCATTTCAAGCTCAGAATTGTTTTCAGGCATATCATTGATGCCTGTTGGATCAAACTCTTGTGAATTTGACAGGAAAACAGTATCAATTACAAAGGCATTGCTGCCATTAGACCAAAATCCGGCAATATAAATATGGCTTGGTTCAAGTGTACTTCCATCCCCTTTTTTGACATTTTTGAGGTTGACTACAACTTGGCGACTATTGCCAAATTTACCGGAGGTTGAAGCACCCCAGTAATTATTCCCGTCAAAAAGCTTGAATTCAACATCCGCTTTGTTGGCACTGCCCAATTTTGCAACCAGGTATTTATAACCAGACAAATCAACCCCTTTGGAATATTGCCAGCCACCGAAGCCCCATTGGCCTGTTTTAAGCGTTTTAGTAGTTTCATCAAAACTGCCATTGCTGAATATATTAGGGTTCAACAACTCATTTGTAAGCGGAAATGTTGTTGCATTGATTTTAAAATCAACCTGTTTCATTGTCCCTTGTGAACCTTTAAAACTTGCAGTAATAACAGCAGCGCCATCTCGTACAACTTCAATATATCCGTTTGTCATCTTTACAACATCAGGATTGCTGACAGAATAACCTGCTTTATTGGCAACATCAAGGGTATGTCCGTCTGCATAAATGGCAGTTAAAGACAACCTCTGTATTGACCCTGTCAACAAAGTGTAGCTGTTTTTTTCAACACTCAATGAATCAACCGTATTTCCTTCAACCGTGTTATAGGTTTTTAACAGCGAGAGCATCTGCAACCCGTAATGTCTGCCCAACTCACGAGCGCCTTCAGTAGAAAAATGCAAACCATCCTTGCCATTGCCTGCACATCCTTTAGAAGATATTGCATAAGCATTAGGGATATAATAAGGCAAAGTAGCAATAATGCCGTTCATGCCCCAGCAAATACCCCCTTCATCTTTACCCAGCAATTCACCAGCAAGCAAAGGAATTGAGTTTGCTTCAATATTCAAATCTGCCAGCATGTTGTTATAAATTTTCTTAACCTTTTCGGGCCAATCGGTTTGCCCATTATTGCTTTCGCCCTGATGAAGCAATATGCCTTTTATCACCCCTTTTTTCTGGGCCATTTTGGCCATTTCTATAATCTTGGCATAAGGGTTGCCGCCATAGATATCCATAAGCCCTTTCTGCCATGCATCGGCATTCTGGTAATACTGCGTATAATTGTCCTTATCAAAAGCATCAATACCGCTGCCACCCATGGCAACAACTATTACACCAACTTTTATGCTGTCAGGAAGGCTATCAACGAGAACCCGGCCAAAATAATCAGCCGGGGTAAGCCCGTTGTCCCATCGGCATAATGGAGGCTTAGCGGTGTACCAATTTCCTGCCGACCTTCCATTATGCAGAAAATCACCAGCACTAACTGTCATCACTTTGAAACGTTCGCTAACACCTATAGTATCAGCGGCAGCAATAGCTGCATTACCTTCCATATTGGACTGCCCAAAACATATATAGATATGAAAATTGGGATCAGGCGAATCCAATGCTTGCGCATAATTGCCAAACAATATAAAACCTGTAATAATTGCAATAAAATACTTCATAAAACCTTTCTTATTTATAAAAAAACATTACCAACCCCACACTATTCGTTTACTACCCTCTGTTTTCTTCCAATAGCAATATATAATATGAAGCCCAAAAAATTTAAGCACAGTACTATTATGACCCAAATCAACTTGTTATTGCCTTCAAATCTGGATTTCAGAATATCTATTAAGGCAAGTACTGGCAACAGCATTGCCAATACAACCATAATAAGACCCAATATAACACCCGTTCCTGTGATTAATTCCATACAATCAATTGTTATTTCTCAGCCTTTTCGTCTCCTAATTTCAAAACATAACTAAAATCTGTATCATCAGACTTTACCTGGTATTTTTCCAACGGACGGGGGCCACAGCTGGCCGAACCAACACCCAGTGTCTTTGCTGACAAGCAGAATACAGTTGCTGTACTTGCCGGAAGGTCAATCTTATATTCCACAGGGTTCATCTGCTCATCGGTATAAGGCAATGCCGAGAACTGCATCAGTTTTTCATCGGCTTTTACCTCAAACAAAGGCATGTCGGCACCGTTGAATTTCACCCAACGCATTTCCTCACGGTTGCCATACTCCATAGGCTTTTCATACTCGTATTGGTTGTTTACCTCCAATTCGTATAAGCCAACATCCTGGGCACTTTTGCGGTCGGCATAGTTTTCGACCGGGCCACGGCCAAAATAATTGAGGCGGTCGTACTTTTTGTCGAGCAACATGCGTACCCCAATACGGGCAAGGTTGATACGAAAGCCAGTAAACTGCACTTTATTGTCAACCTTTACAGTGCCGTCACCTTTTATAGTATATACAGCAGTATGATATGCTGCAAACCCTTCTTTCCCTTCAGCTTTAATGGTGGCAGTAACTTTTGCAGCAGTATTATCAATAATTTCAGTTTTCATATCAACCACAGAATACTTGAGGTCTTTCACCCCGTACTTTGACCATTCTCTATCGACCCACCAATCGTCGGTTTGGTGCATTGCCCTATATAAATGCAATTTGGGGGCACCGTCAGAAGTCAGGATATTCTTGCCATTCTTTTCAATTTGGGTCAAAAAGCCTGTTTTTTTATCAAAGGTGAGAGCAAAACCCGAACCTGAAACCTTTACCTGCTGGGCATCCTGAATAAGCTTAACAGGTTGAGTAACTTTAGCTTCAACCACAGGCAAAGTCTTTATGGGCAGCTTAAACTGTTCCCAGGCCACTTCATAGCCTTTGTCAGCCCATAATGTTTTAGTTTTTTGTGTAAACGAAACCCGCACAAAATATTCAGCCCCGGCTTTTGGGTTTTCTATTTTATAAGGGATGATAGCGATAGTGCGCCCCCAATGGTTGCGGATTTCTAATGAGCCTTTGTCTATTTCTTTTCCATTTTCGGTTAAGCTCCATGAGGCATCAAAGCCATCTAAAGAGATGAACTGGTATTTATTTTTAATTTGAATTTCGCCATTAGCAGGGTCAACAAGGCTTATGTCTATCCATTGAAAAGCCTTTTTCATTTCAGGGAAATGAGGTTTAACACGGGTGCCCCCGGTAGCACGGTCAAAGGAAACAACCCCTTTATGAATAAAATAATGGTCGTTAGGAGCTTCGCCAAAGCCTCCGCCATAAGCCAGAATCGGATGGTTAGGGTCGCGCTTGTTCCACAGCGCCTGGTCTTGAAACTCCCAGATAGCGCCGCCAAGTATCTCAGGATTATTGTCAAAAGCTTCAGAATAGTCGGTCAACGAGCCCATAGAGTTGAACATGGCATGAACAAACTCGCAGATATAAAGCGGCTTTGTCAAACCCCAGTATTTAACCATGTTTACATAATCTTCGGCAGTGCCATACATGCGGCCATCGAGGTCAGCAGGGTTGCGGCTGCCAGCGCCAAAGCGCTCGTAATGCACAGGACGGGATGAGTCTATTGCTTTTATTGCATTCATAGCAGCAACAAAGTTTGAACCCACTCCACCACACTCGTTGCCCAACGACCAAATGATGACCGAAGGATGGTTCTTGAAATTTTCGACATTGGCCACGTTACGGTCAATGATGGCGGCTTTCATGGTAGGCTCTTCATCGAAACGGCCATCGTAGCCGTGACTCTCGCAGTTGGCTTCGGCTACAAGCCAAATGCCCCATTCGTCGCAAAGCTCGTACCATCGTGGGTTGTCGCAATAATGGCTGGTACGCACATGGTTGCAATTGCCTTGTTTGATCACCTCGAGGTCGCGGATCATTTGTTCTTCGGTAATGGCATGGCCAACATCTGACCAATGTTCGTGGCGGTTAACGCCTTTCAGTTTGATAGGAACACCGTTTACAGTAAATACGCGCCCTTTGATTTCTATTTTTCGGAAACCCACTTTTGTAGAAAGTATTTCCCCTTCGGTACTTGCCAATACAAGGGTATATAAATTAGGCGTTTCTGCAGTCCATTTGGCCGGATTGCTAACCGGAAACTTAATCTGCACTTGCTGTTCCTGTTTTGAAGCAATAGCAGCGGCAGTCGCATTGCCTTTTACTACCTCTCTGCCCTCTTTGTCATATAGTGTAGCTGTCAGTGTTTGAGCCTTGGCTCCTTTGTCGCCATAGTTTTTGATTTTAGCCACCACCTCAACAGAAGCATCTTTATAGTCTTTGTCTAAGTCTTGTTTTACAAAGAAATCGCGAATATGTACTTGTGGAGCGCTCCAAAGATAGACATTTCGGAATATGCCGTGCAAACGCCACATATCCTGGTCTTCGAGCCATGTACCAGAGCTGTATTGATACACCTCAACAGCAATAGTATTGGAGCCGGGTTTCAGGTATTTGGTCAGGTCAAACTCGGCAGCATTGCGGCTATTTACGCTATATCCGACTTTTTCGCCGTTAATCCATAGAAAGAACGCACAATCTACGCCTTCAAAGGTGATAAAAATGCGTCGGCCGGCCCATTCGGCAGGAACTTCAAAATCCCTTCTGTAGCTACCCACCGGGTTGCGCTCTTTGTAAGCGGTAAACCAACTTTCGGGAGTACTCATTATACGCGGAAAATCCTTTTTTATGGTATAACCAAAATTGCGGTAAAAAGGAGTACCATAACCATGTATTTCCCAATTGGAAGGCACAGGTATTTCGGCCCATGATGAAACATCAAAACCGGGCTTGTAAAAGTCAACCGGCCGTTGTTCAGGGCTGGGCACCCAGTTGAACTTCCAGTTTCCATTGAGGCTTTTGCACAAACCAGATGCCAGGCGTTTAGCCTGCAATGCCTCCTGCAAATTTGCATAAGGCATAAGGGTTGCATGATATGGTTCTTTGTTTATCCCAAGCAGTTCGGGGTTTTCTATTTCGGCAGGATAATCAACACCGGGCTTTAAATCAGCCTGGGCCAATATTTCTGAGGATTTCATCAGAAAGCCAACAGTAAAAGCTAAGAGTAAATATTTTCTCATCATGTCTATTAATTTATTTCTCAAATAAAAACTATACAGCATCACTTATTGCTAAATTGCCACCAATCAAAATTGAACAAATCTTTCTCACCTTTGAACACAATGTATAAATCGTGAATGCCTTTTACATCTTTAACAGAAGCTTTGGCAGTATTCCATAAATCACCTTCACCTGATGAAACAATATTAATATCTGCCACAACAGGCCCGTCAATCTTGTCTATATGAAACTCAATCCTTCCTCCATACAAAGAGGCTACACTTACCTCAACAGTCTTGGCACCTTCAGCAAAATCAACAGACTGAACCTTGATATAATCTCCATTGTGGATGGAAGTAACATACAACCTATCGGCTATTTTCTTTCCTTTATCCCACGGGACATTGCGTTCCCATTCAGTAGCAAATTCTGTTTTCAGGCCTTCACTAAAAGACATTGTTTCTGCTTCATTTTTCACAAAAGGGTTTAAAGTGCCAACATTGGCAACGCCTTTTGCTGACCACCAGGGATGTTTCTGAATGGTACCATCAGCGTTGTATTTAATCTCCTCAACACAAATAGAGCGCCTTTCATAATGTTTAGACATGGTACGCTTCAACACATTGTAATTGAACCCAAAGACATAAGTTTTCCCTTTATATTCTATGACCCCCGGATGGTTTCCGGAAGATCTCACGTCTGGATCCATTATTGTACCTTTACATTTCCAAGGGCCAACCGGGCTATCGCTCATGGCATAACCAATACCTTCAGGACAACATCTTGAAGCCCAGGCCAGATAATAATACTTATTCTTTTTCCAAAGCCAGGGGCCTTCTGTATAGGAAGCTTCAGCAGGAGTCCCTGTAAAATCAATAGAGGCAACCTGAATCTCACCTTTTAGCGAAACCATATCTTCATTGAGCTTTGCATAGTAACAAGGGCCATTTCCACCCCAGTATAGATAAGCCTGACCATCCTCATCTATAAAGACAGTTGGGTCATAATCGCCAGGGTTAGACCTAAAAATTAGCGGCTTGCCAAGTACATCAATAAAGGGACCATAAGGACTGCCGGATACAGCAACACCAATCGCCATTTTCCCCTGGTAAATAGTAGGACAATAAAGATAAAACTTGCCCTTTCGCTCAATGCATTGAGGAGCCCAGGCACTATGTCCATCAGCCCATGCAAAAGTCCGATATGGCTCTTTTACGCCAGCAATAATGCCACGGTCAGTCCAATTGACCATATCTGTAGAGGTATATAACATCCAATTTTCCATCTGAAAGCCAAAAGCACCGTCTTCATCATGACTGGTATATAAAAAAACGGTATCATGATAAACCAATGGAGCCGGGTCGGCTGTATATTTAGTCTGAATTATTGGGTTATCAGCAAAACAATAAGAAGCAAAGCTTGAAAATGCTATTGCTAATGAACCCAGTTTCTTAAAAAGATTTGTCATGATTAGTAATTTTTAAAATATCTTTAATAACTTATTGAATAGGGCGTTATGCCGAAAACGAAAAGCCACAGCTACACCTAATCCGTTTCCTTTTCAGTTTTTTCATTGAAATACACCCTGAGTGCTTTTGAAATGTACAATACCAGGATGCCACAGAACAACAACACGCTAAGCCCTGAAAAATCTATGCGTATTGCTCTCTCAACCAGCTGCAACAACAGTATAAATAAGCAACTCCAGAGCATCCCAATTCCAGAATATTTGAAAAAATGGATTAAAAATGGGATCATATCAAAATGGGCCGAATTGGATTGGGCTTCTATGCCCGACTTCTTGCGAAGAAAATCCATCACCGCTGTAAAAGCCCATAAAAACACAAATATCAACAAGATATAAATAAACCATTTCGGCAGTTCGAGGTTGATAAATGAATCGAAGCTTAATCTATTGTCCATGTTAGTTTGTTTATTAGTTTATAAAAGTTTTAGAGTTTTATTCCATTAATTTTTGCATCAGAATATATTTTCTCCATGGCATCGCGTATCACAAGTTCCTTTGCTTTTTGAGTAGAACACAACCCGACAATTTTATACTTGCCAGAAATCGAGATTTGTCCGTCAATGCGATACTTAATATTAGCTTTATCAGTGTTTACTTCGTATTCTTTTTTTAGATTGACTGAAATGGAATAATCAGAAGCCTTATAGAATGGCATCCAGATAGGCCCAAAATCGACGTCGTTAAGGTCAACCACTATTGGGTGAGGCTCATGGATATCACCAACAACAAGAGTATCGTATTTAACAACAACAGGAAAAGAGTCTTGAGGCAAATCTTCCATTTTTCCAACTTTGCCACTTAACCAAACGATTCCTTTCGAATTGTTCCAGTTGGTCTGTATATTATTGGAATAATTACTTGTGTATAACTCAATTTTTACAGCACTAATGATCATGAGTAAAACAATGACAACAAGCAGTATGATTAATATTTTTTTCATCGGTTGGGGTTTTTATTCTTTATAATACAGTTACAAATCAAATTACTTTATTGAATTAGGCTCTTAACTAATATAGTATCTCATTTATCGCAGATTAGCAGCAAACTGTGTTTAATCTCTGCTACCTTTTGATATATTTGCTAAAAGCCTAATTCAAATGTCTTTATTTAGCTTCAAAACAGAAACTCTTCAAATTGAACAATCTGGCCTTTTCCGAACCAACAAAGCGAAGATAAACATCATGCTTACCACTAATAGTAGCAGTTTTGGCTAAAAATGTTTTATAGGCATCAACACCACCAGTGCTTTCGATATTGCAAGTGGCAATTTTTTGACCAGTTCCAATAGCATCAATCCACACCTCAACAGCTGAGCCTTTTGTTGTGCAAGCAGCAGTCATTTTAACTATATACGGTTTTTTCTTGTAATCGTCATTGCCAAACTCAACTCCTGCATATAATGCCCAGTCATTATTGTGGATACTGTCAAGACTATAATCTTTTGATGCTGTTTGCGTGCGGGTTGTACCAAATTGATTTGCGGGACACTCGGCCAAAATAGGAGTATAAGCATCTCTGTAAATATAAAGGTCAAAATCTGCACTTTTCCCGGCAACATACAGTCCCTGACGGTTACCGCACCAACCGTTCCAATCTTTATTGAACTTATCAAGAGCTGCAATATTTATTTCATGGCCAACCTGTTGCCAGTTACTTCCATCAGCGCTATAATATCCGGTCATGATGTGGTTCACACGTACAAGCTTCAACCAAGCTACATTTCCAATTTTATTTTCAACTTCAGCATATACTGAGTCAAACTTTATAGCAAAAACTTTTTGCCCTTTGCTGTTTACACTGCTATAAAGTTTAATATATAAATTTTCGAGACCGTTCATTAAACGCAACCCAGCCTCATCGTTTGTTGACTTTGCATCAAAATCCAGGCGGGTAATAAGAGAATAATTATGTTCTGCGTCTGTTTTTATAACAGTATTGGCTTTTGTCGGAGATTTTGGATACAACCTTAACCAGCCGGGCCTTTCGGTCAATGACCATGTATTTTTTGGGGTAAAACCCAAAAATGACCATTCAGGGTTAAGTTTATCCGAAACAAAGCAGTCGGATTTGGCCACACACCAGGGAATACCACTACTAGGCAACTTTGGAGCTGTAAAGCTCTTATTAGCCGGATAATCAGCCACTACTTCATCGCCAATATACCTTACCTGGTTCAATATGCCTTGACGGCCTTGTCCGAACCATTCGCCACTATTCCTTGCCCAAACAGGGTGAAGCACCCAACTTGTACCATCGGCAAGCTCAACAGCTGCAGAGCTATGGTTAGGCCCCTGAAAAATAGCGTTCGCTTTATCTGGATCATTTTCATTAAAAAAGTCAACAGGAGTAGTCCAAGCAGATTTGTCGGCGGTAAGGGTTTTGCTACGCATTACTTTTTGGCCGCCAGATACATCACGCGCAAAAGAATAGTAATAAAAACCATTATGCTTCCACATTACAGGGCCTTCAGCCCAACTATATTGGTAAACATCAGGATTTGAAGATATTTTAGCATTAAGCCAGTTTAAATCATACACAATCCCGGTAGGCTGGCCATCATCACCCAGTTCTACAATACCTCCGTTAGGTTGGCCATTTTTTATCACCAAATACCACTTTCCATTATCGTCTATAAAAATGGAGTTGTCATAACCCAAGCCGTATGAAAGCTGGCTTGGATCTTTGATTCTCACTGGCATGCTCCATGGGCCTTCAGGCTTGTCGGCAATTACATAATACATGGTATTGGCACGAGAAAAGAAATCCCAATATTTATTTTTGTAAAAAACAATTTGACCACCCCAACAACCTCCCTGAGGGGCATCTCCATATTCAGACCAATCAGCAGCAACAGGCTGGGCTATAGCTTCCCAGTGAACTAAATCTGTTGAATGATAAATAACAGGTGTTGGATTAAACGACGATCCTGTAGTATAAAAATCATTACCAACTTTTGTCAGGGTACAATCCGAATGATCGCCCGGAATTACAGGATTGGTATAGGTCTCAAATGACGATTGCCCAAACAAGCATAGCTGTCCGGAAATAACAAAAGCCACAGCAAAAAACAGATTAAACCTTTTATTCATAATACTTATCATTTTCACTAAATAAAATATGTAAATCATTAACTATTAATTCTTTATCTCGAAAAGTTCAATATATACAATTAGGTAAAATACAAAGTTATGTTTACCCTTTGCAGAGGACTTTAAATTTGACTATAAAATATCCTTCATATAAGACTAATTTTACCTTACTTTCATTTTTTAATCATTAAATGAATCATTTTTTTAAATCGGGGAAAAATTTATTTTTAATTTAAAATAGCTTGTATTTAGGCCTCAGACATTAAATACTCTGGTAAATAGTTAAAAACTGTGTAGCTTCAATAAGTTTGTAGATTTCTTTTCTTACAAATATGCCGCAACTATGTTGCTGTATTAGTTTATTTTTATCATACATCAAAGCCAAAATATATAAGGTAATCATTTGCTGTACTGCCATTTTGTTGAGTTAAAAAAAAGGGTTGAGGCACATTTTTGACCGCAACCCTTTCTAACTACAACTAACTACTAAACAAGATGTTTAGACCATCTTCTTTTTAAGAAATTATGATTGAAAAATTAACAACACTATTTTTTCAGTATAGCAGGAGTAAAAGTTTGCATAACAACTTGTCTGTCGCGCATAACCAAAGTATCAGTAAGCGTATGGGTTATAGTGTCGAAGTCAACGCTATATTTCAAACGCATTACATCTTGTTTTACACCTCCCCACATATCTCCGTCTTTAACAAACTCACCTGTTCCTGAAATTTTGTAAGAAACAGTATCAGGGGCCGAAACTACGCATTTACCAGCATCATCAACTTTTATAATAAGAGAAAATGTTACATCTTTCTTACTTCTGGCATTCCGGGTTTTAACAGTCATCAAACACTCGTTCATCGATACAGTGTACATTTTGGCTATAGTATCTCTTTCAACGTACTGTTTGTGATAAGTCAAAACAGTATCATACTTTGAATAACCTGCACTTCCTTTGCCAACATCTACACCCCTGCGAAGATAAGCGCCATGCCAGGGATTTATATATTTGATACAATACAATATATAATTTTTGGGGGCAATGGACCAGTCAGAAGCAACAAACAAATTAGGATTTGTCACAGCAGCTTTTCCACTTAAGATTGAATCAGCGTTTTTAACCGATTTTATTCGCAAAGGAATAACATAAGTAGCCTGAGTAGATTTTTTATCGGCAAAGAAAGCATCTGTAAGCTGCACTTCAATCCCTCCTGAAATAGAACCTGCAGGAATAACAATTTGCATGTTACTTGGCAAAGTGTAGTAATTAGAAGGCATAGGAAGTATATATTTCCCGGCTTCTCCATCAAACAATAGTGTATCAAACATAGAATTATCAACCTCTACATCTAATATCCTGTCTGAATTGTTTGAATAAACGCCTCCCATTGTAGCCATAATTTTGCATTTATGAGCAAGATCGAGTGAATTGTCATACAAATCTTTGCCCAATACAATGGTCCTTACTGGATATTGGTAGGGAAAATAAACCGTCGTGTACTTATAGTCTGCAAATTCATTATCCTCATTTTTACATGAAGTAAAAAAGGAAATGGCAATAAGTGATATAAAAATTAACTTTTTCATCATATTCATTTTTTTATTTTTATTGAATGATGAACACCCATAAATAACTTTTTTATACTTGCCACCTTATGGATGTTCATTTTCTTCAAGTGTTATGATTTAAATATTACCACCCGGCATTTTGAACAAAGCCCCATTTCAATACCTCACTATTAGGAATTGGGCCATAATACATATAATCACTATATTGCCTGTTCTCAACAGTATTAATAACATATTGGTCGTCAGCAGTGATCATCATTCCTTTGGCAGGTTCAGTAATACTTTCTTTCCAACGGCGCAAATCCCAGAAACGGAAATCTTCAAAACAAAGCTCCAAACGTCTTTCGTTGCGTATAAGTTTTCTCATGTCTTCTTTATTGTTAATAGAAGCTAAGTAAGCATCAGGTTGTTCAATGCCTGCCCTCTTACGAATAGCAGCTATCACATCGCGTGCAGAGTAACCATTAGTCCCGGTACCATCAGGCCCCCAAGCTTCATTTGCTGCCTCAGCATAAGCCAAATACAATTCGGTATATCTGATACGGGGCACATAATGTTTTTGTTTTGTAATGCTAACAGGATCGAGGTTTACATCTTCCCTAAGCAACTTACGCATATAATAACCTGTGCGGGTAGAAGTAGAGATACTGTTTAACCCGTCTTTGGTTTGTCCAACTTTAGTAAAAATTTTGGTGTTTTTGGGGCCAACTTTACTGCCGTTGACTACAATATATTGGGCCAAACGCGGGTCACGATTAGCGTAAGGGTTATTAGCATCATAGCCACTATTAGGGTCGCTAATAGGATAACCATTGGCCATTGGGAATGCATCTACCAAGTTTTGTGTTGGGTTTACATATCCTTTTCCATAAAGCGATGGAGGATAATTGTCAATTTCTAATGCATTGTCATCAACTACATTGGTTCTCCATAAAACTTCAGGAGGGTTTACCCCTTTAGCCAATGCACCTATTTCAGAAGCATTTGCTTTAGAAAACCAATACCAGCCATTTTTTGCAATACCAGCAAGGCCTCCGTTTAGGTTGAGTACTTCTGCAGCATCATTTGCTGCTTGTTCCCAGGTAACAGATGTTCCCTGACTGAAAGCAGGACTGGCAGCAAGCAAGCTTACTTTGGCTCGTATCCCTTTTACAATGCGGGCTGTAAGACGTTGATGGTTATAAGCCCCAAAAACCCTGTTATAGTCTGAAACAGTTGTTTTGCCCAAATATTTTGCTGGAATAGAAAGAGAATCTTTTATATCCTCAAAATCAAGCGGTAAATAACTTTCAGCCAGCTTTAAATCACTATAGATTTGTTCCAAACATTCTTTGAATGTACTGCGAGGCTTGGTAAAATCTTCAGTAGTATAAACCGGCTTAGTGTAAATAGGTACCCCCATAAGTTGCCCGTCAGCAGTATATCCTCCATGGGCCCTGAGCAAATAGTACATAAAATAAGCCCTTAAGCCATAAGCTTCTCCTTTTGTGCGGTCGTTAAACATTTCTTTAACGTATTTGCCAGTGAGAGCCCATTTTACGCTATCAGTTTCAGCCAGGATAATGTTCAGGTACTGAATGGCTGCATAACACCTTGTCCATTCATCTGTTGGGTTGAACATGGACGACCACCTTCCGGTTGCTATTAACAAATAACTACTATTAACATTATTTGTCACAGCATCATCAGTAGCTACATCACTATAACTATAGCTGCCCTGGGGCAAACGTAAATATCCGTTTAATAAAAGCCCTTCGGCAAAAGCAGCATCTTCGTATATACTTTCAAGCTCGCGGTTGTTTTCGTCTGCAGGCGAAAGCACATCTTCACAGCCGGCAAAAACTAAAAGCAAAGCTAATAATATGCATAGTTTTGTGTTCATCCGAACATAATTAAATCTTAAAAGTCGGATGGAACCCGTCCCGATTAATCGGGATTTATACGAGTTTTTATTTATTTCTATACATGCTCGTTTCATATTCATTTCATTTAAATGATTTTCATTAAAATACAGCTTTGACCCCTATGTTGTAAAACCTTGTTTGAGGCTCAGTTCCAACATTCAATTCCATAATGTCTTTATTGTCAGATATAGTCAACAGGCTGAATGCATTAACATAAAGATTAAGCCCTTTGATGTACGAATCTTTGAAAAACCTTTCGGGTACAGTATAGGTCAATTGAACTTTTGAAAGGTCGAAACGATTTGTACTGTAAGTCCAAAAATCTGACGCACGGAAATTGTTGCTCCCGCTCAGGGTAGTCAAACGTGGATAAGTAGCAGTGTTCTTTGTGGCTTCTGTCCAGCTATCGCGAACAACAGCAGAATACTTGCCATCACCATAAACCCAATAGTATGAACCACTTTTTGTAGCTGTGCCACCCAAACCCCCGGTACCTAACACAAACAAAGTAAATGCCTTATACTGGGCTGTGATATGCACACCAAAATTAAAAGGATTGCCCCACTCTCCAATCATTACTTCATCGTTTTCGTCGATAATATTATCCCCGTTTTGGTCTTTGTACTTAATATCTCCGGGTTTTACTTCACCGAATTTTTGTTTTGCATGGGTCTCAATATCTTTCTCATCCATGAAAAACCCTTCGTTTTGCAAACCAAAAATGGCATTGATTGGTTTCCCGGCACGGTTACGGTATTTATCCTGGTACAACTCGTCACGTACCAAAGCCTCAGTAACAACATAAGTTCCGGAAGCCCCTACTGTCAGGTTAACGTCTCCAAGTTTTTTATTGAAACTAATTTGGAAGTCAAGTCCTTTGTAGCTGTTTTCTTCATAGTTGTTGTATGGCAAAAATGAAGTTTGTGGCCAGCCGGTAACAAAAAAGCTTGGATATTGGCTTGAGTTCTGGACAGGAATACCATCTTTCTTGATATAAAATACGTTGGTCTGGAAATTAATCAACCTGTTGAACAAATCACCTTCTAACCCAAAGGTGATTTCTTTTCTTTTTGCATAAGTAAGGTTTTCATTGGCCCCTCTTGTTACAACAGTAGCCTGGTTACTCCAACTGCCATCGCTCCATGAGTACCAACCATTAGAAACATAACTGGTATTATACAAATAGTAGCCACTCAAACCTTCATCTGTATTAAGAATACCTCCTGAAACAGAAACCTTTAGCCTGTTAACTACATCAGAGCCTTTGAGAAACTCTTCATTGCTGAGTACCCAACCAACACTGGCTGTAGGCGAAAGTGCCACACGTTTTTTAGTGGACAATTTTGTTGAATTGACAACAGCGCTGCTAAAATCTAAATAATACTTGTGGTCAAAGTTGTAAGCCAGTTGTAACCCAAGGTTTGAATTGGTACGGTACTGATAATCACCAGTCTGACGGCCTCTGTAAGCAGCAGCAATCAATTTTCCAGAAAAATTGTGTACATCACCAAAGGTTTTATCATAATCGAAATGCATGTTAAAATCAAGTACCTGGCTGTTCCAGTTGTCAGATAAGGTTTTAGCTTCACCGGCATTCTTATCTTTATTGTATTTTGTCAAACCATAAATAGTATTGTCATTTGCCACAGAATTATTCCAGGTTGGCAAATAAACTGCATAAGTATTGCTAACAACTTCGTTATAACTATTTGAATAGTCAACAGCTATCTGGGTTGCAAAGGTTAACCCGCTTATAGCATTGTTTAGGTCAACAATAGCCCCGGCATTGTACTGAAACTGACGACTGGTATAAGTAGTATAGCCGGCAGCATACACATCTGCAATCGGGTTGGTCAAGTATTCCTGTGTACCACCTAAGATATACTTACCATCAATAACATGGCGGCTTTCGCTGGCCAACAATTGAGCTTTAGTCGAATCTTTAGCTATCATATCAACAGGTATCAATGGAGAGTAGCGATGAGGCTGTATTTTTGCAGAATTGCTCCAGAAGTTGCCATTAGCAGAACGGGCATCATAAAATACATTAGACATGTTAATGTATGTTTTGATATAATCGTTCAGCTTAAGGTCAATATTACCGCGAATATTGAAACGGGTAACATTTTCATTCTTACCTTCTCCAAAATTCAACAACGAATTACTGTGTTGAAAGCCAGATTGTGCATAAAACTGGGCACGGTCATTACCGCCTGTAAAGTCAGCATCGGCCCTGTTGTAGTTAGACATACTGCGCAGATAATCTGACGAATAGTAATCAACATCAGGATAACGGTAAATATTACTATGGCTTGCATAATTATTGATAGTTTCATCACTGTACAAAGGCACTAACCCATCATTTATACAAGCCTGGTTGTAATATTTCATGTATTCGGCAGAATTTAAATAGTCTGGATACGATTTGGGAATGTTAATACCCGTGTTGACATAAACATTGCTCTTGCGAAGCCCTGCTTTGCCACGTTTTGTAGTAATAAGCAATACCCCTCCGGCAGCACGGCTACCATACAAAACCACAGCATTAGCCCCTTTAAGGAAAGTAATTTGCTGTATTTCAGTGGTTGTAATCTCATTTATCGGGCGGGGAACTCCATCAACCAACACTAAAGTGTTGCCCACATTCCAGAAGTTGCTACCACCTACAAAAGCAGCAATTCCATCACCCGGATAGGTGCCATAATTTTTATCAAGATATTCAGTTGGGTTCAATACAGAAATAGCATTTGACAAATCATTTCTGTGTACAGTCCCATAAGCTACATTGACTATAGAATCGGTTTTGGATGAATCCACTTTTGCTACCTCCACTGTTTCAGTCTGGCCTGATACAGCAAGTGTAAAGCCCAAGCATGTTCCGAATAAAACCATTCGTATTCTTATATGTTTCATATTAAATATTTTAAAGTTAAAAAACTACACTCTTACCATCCGGGATTTTGGCCAAACTCAGGATAAAGAGTAACATCACTAATTTTTAAAGGCAACCAATAATGTTTGCTTTCAAATGGACGGGTCAATATTACCCTCTCCTTGATATTGACAGGCTTTCCATCTGCGCCACGGTCAAAATCAAGGGCAGTTTTTTCACGATATTTCTTTTCGCCGGCAATCATCCACCTGCGAAGGTCATTAAACCTGAAATCTCCTTCAAAAGAAAGCTCAACGGCACGCTCGCGGATTATTTCGCCCATAAATTTATCTTTATCGCTGACATATTTAGCAGCAACAGCTCCTGCCCCACAGCGGGTCCTCACTTTGTTAAATGCTTCTTCGGCTGTAATATAACCAGGGTAGCTGCTGGTAGCAGAACCATATCCCTGCAATACAGCTTCGGCATACATCAAATAAACATCGGCCAAACGCATATAAGACAAATGCATGTAATTGTTCGAATAACCATCTATATCATTGGCAGACATTGGGGTAAGCTTGCGGATTAAATAACCTGTTCGGCCTGAACCCTGGTTATTGCGGCTTGCCCCTCCGTTATACAACGATGCATAACGGTATTTTTCCTTATCTGCCGAAGCTGAACCTTTTATAACCTGCTGCCCGTCTGTAACAATATCATTGTAAAACCTTGGATCCCTTCCTGTCCAAGGATCAGCAGGGTTGTACCCTGATTCAGGATCATCAATTGGCAACCCATTGGCCATACCATAATTCTCTACATACCTTGCATTAGGCGAAACATATCCTCCGCCAATATTAGCATCGCAGAATATAGCGCTTGGCCCCCAAGGGCACCCTTTAAACCACGAACTATAAACCGGAGCCTGAAATATGGCTTCAGGATAACCAGGAATAGTACTTCTTCCATCAGTATAGAAAAGCGAACTATAGTCAGCAAAGCTTACCAATTTAACCCATGTTTCACCACTATCAACAATCTTGAGCATCTCAGCAAATGCAGCAGCTGCTTTTTTGCAATATTCCGTATTGTAAGCTGCATCTCCTCCGGATACTTTATTCATCAAAGGGCTTCCTGCATATAAATAATTCTTGCCCAAATAAGCCAATGCCGTCACTTTGGTAATACGTTGTTGGTTTTTACCTAAAGTCCTGCTCCCGGCTTCGGTTTTGTCCCAATCAACCGGCAACAAATCAGCGGCTTCTCTAAAGTCCCTGGCAACACTATCGGCTATTTGCTGATAAGGCAACCTGGGAAGGGTCAATTTTTCACTTGAAGATAAAACCTTATTAATATAAGGCAAACCGCCCCAATACGACATAAGTTCAAAATGAAACCATCCACGGAAAAACAACAACTGGCCTTTAATGATATTTTTCTCTTCCTGAGTGGCATTTTTTAAATTATCAAGATTTGCTAATCCAAGGTTTGCTTTACGGATAGCATACCAAGCATTGGGCCACAAGTCTTTATCAAAACTTGAGGTGGTACTGGTATTGACCCCATTATTGCCATTGCTCATATTTCCATCTAAATATGAAATCCAGGCACTGTTAGTCCAACCCCAGTAGTCGCCTTTGTCAAACAAGTCATTGAGCCAGATACCGCCTTCTTTATGAAGGACTTCATCCGCCAAAAGCCAGTCACAGGCCCAAACAGTACCAATATAATCAGGGATACAGGCATATATTTCTTCAGTATAACCCTGAAAATTTTCAAAATTTATAAATGCGTCTGTAGAAGAGATTTCCGATTCTGGAGCCTTATCAAGATACTCTGTACAAGAGAATAGCCCAATAAAAGAAAATAAGACTATGGCTCCAAATATTTTATAAATAGTTTTTTTCATACTCCCTGGTTTATAAAGTTATATTAAGACCTAAGTTAAAACGCCTGACAGTAGGATAAGCAGATGAAGCCCCCATATTTACCTCACGGTCATCCGGCATGTGTGTCCACATATATAAGTTGTTCCCGTTGAGGAAAATTTTAAGCGAACTGATCCCAATTTTTTTCAAGGCATCTTTCCCAAATGTATAAGCTATCTCAACATTTTTCAGACGTAAATAAGATCCATCGTACAAATACGTTGTCCCGGTAAAATCATTATGTGTATTCCACCTTGACATAGGAAATGAAGCATCTGTATTCTGAGGGGTCCAGTACGAACCAATATTATACACCCTGTCGAGATGTTCTGAAAAGTTACTCAAAGAAACATAGCGGTTAGCATTGTTTACCCCATAAAATTGGAAATATACGCTAAAACCTTTCCATTCAGCACCAATTGTAGCATTATAAGTATTTTGCGGACGTTCGGGATATCCGTATGGAACCCTGTCGTAACCATCAACAACACCATCTCCGTTAAAATCTATCATATAAAGGTTGCCTGGCAGTTTTTGGGCATCATAGGTATTCAATTTTGTGCTACTATACAATTCGTCCCAGGTATTATAAAACGTACCATTGACATGAGTCCTGGTCTGGCCTATCTGCTTGCCGGCAGCCTTCAGATAATCATCTTTCAAAATAGGATCATCGGCTTCAAGAACTTCATCTTTTGAATGTGCCATACTAAAGTTTGCCCACACACGCAATTCGTTGGCAAATATTTTGTTGAACTTAAGTTCAAACTCGTATCCTCTGACACGGACCTTGCCAAGGTTTGCAGTTGGAGGGGTCCCACCAAAATATGAAGGTACAGCCCGGCTACCACCAGCCAAAAGTACATCTTTACGAGAATCTTGAAAAACATCTACACTACCTGAAATTAAATCTTTCAGGAATGAAAAGTCCACCCCGAAATTGGTCTTTGTTGTTGTTTCCCAGTGAATATCAGGGTTCCCAATCTTTGACTCTGTCCACCAGGTATAAGGGCTGGTATTACCAGCCTGAGAACCTAATGGAGAATTGCCCCCATTGGTCCAGGTGGTCATATATAACCAACGACTGGTTGAGATATTGTCATCCCCTACCTGACCCCATGAAGCTCTTAGTTTTAAAGACTTCAGAAAAGTCAAATTTTTCATAAAACTTTCTTCACTAATCATCCAGCCTACTGCTCCAGAAGGGAAAAAGGCAAAACGGTTCTCCGGCCCAAATTTTGCAGAGCCATTGTATGCCCCGTTAAATTCAATAAAATATTTAGATGCATAGTTGTATGTGGTACGGAATACCCAGTCTTCGCGGAAATGGGCAAATTCGCTACCTGTAGCATTCCTGTCACGGCTAAACAAACCCATAGCTGTAAAATCATGTTCATCGATTTTCTTAGCATAGTCTATTTGGCCCTGGTAAAACAGTTTTCGGTAATTGTCGCTACCTGCACCACTCCCATTATTATATGGTGCATCTGTATTGATACTCCATTGAGTAGGCACCCAGTCAAATTGGTTGGTACCCAAATACCTCGAATAGGTAACCTCACCTGTAACAGGGTTTATATATTTCTGCTGTACATTGCCATTGTCATAAATCCCCCCGACAGTCTTAAATATGTTATCAAATGATATAGATCCTTTTACACTTAACCCGTTGACAAGCATGCTTAAATCTTGTTTTAGCGTAAAATCTGTATTCAACTGGATGGTAGATGTTTTTCTAATACCATTGTTACCCATTGTAGCCAATGAGTTAACTGTCGATACTTCATAATCTTCCATATATCCCCATGCCCCATCAGAATAACGCGGCAAATAAGCATCTGGCGGGTTACTGTATATACTTTGCCAAATACGGTACTCCCATGCATCCTGGTTGTAACAATCTTGTTTTATTCCATAAGAACCTGCTAAATTTGAAGACAACGTGGTTGTTTTTGTTAAATAAAAGTCCAGGTTGCCACGTACGTTGGTTCGTTTATAACCATATCCCGGATCGTATGATTTACCATTGTCTATTTTTTTCAAAATATCTGCTTCATTCAAGAAATCAACCGATGTAAAGTATTTCACATGCGATGTACCTCCGGAAGCATTAATATTAGCACTATACGACATGGCATAGTCTTTAATCAATTCATCATTCCAGTCAACGTTTGGATATCGCTCTGCTTCTTCCTGGTTTGCCGGGTTGCGATATTTTTCAAGAATAGCTACTGGGGTATATTCTTCCCATGAAGCCTCATTCATAGACACTTCACGAATAATAGCTTCGTTCCGAACAGAAAGAGCATCATACGAATCAGCCTTTGTAGCCAATTTCGAAGGGACTTTCATCGTAGCATTAGCTGATACATGAATTTCTGCTTTACCTTCATGTCCTCGTTTTGTGGTAATCAATATTACCCCGTTGGCCCCTTTAACACCATAAACCGCTGTAGCTGATGCATCTTTCAATACCGAAATACTTTCAATTGAGCTGATATCAACACTGCTCATTTTACGCTCAATACCATCAACCATAACCAATGGGTCACTGTTGTTCCATGAGCTCTGGCCACGGATATATATTTTTGGGTCTTCATCACCAGGGGTACCTTTAGTAGCCACCGTAACAACCCCCGGCAAATTACCGGTCAACGCTGCTCCAACACTCGAAACCCCTCCAGTTTTTTGAAGTGTTTCTCCTTTTGTCTGTGTAATGGCCCCTACAACGCTTTCTTTTTTCTGCATCCCGTAACCAACCACTACTACATCTTCCAAATTTGTTACGCTGACAGTCATTGCAACATTGACAGTCGTTTTGTCCTTAACATCTACTTCCTGAGGGGTTAACCCGATAAATGAAATCTGAAGAATTTGCTCCCCTGACGTTGGAACATTAATCGAAAATTCTCCATTTTGATTTGACACAACTCCTGTTGTTGTCCCCTTAACTACTACTGTTGCCCCAACAACCGGCAAGTTGTCCGGATCAACAATCACACCCTTCACTGTTTTGCTATTCTGCGCCTGAAGCATAGATCCATAAAAGATCAACGCAGAAAACAAGAACATCTTGATCAGCAGCCCACTCTTCAAATACGCTTGAAAAGTTTGATGCCGAAACCTTTTCTTTGTTTTGCTCATACGTTTAGTTAATTAAAATAGTTAGTAATAAAAAATATAATAGGTGGTAATTACACAACGAAAATAATCCTGTCAAAAATCAACAGCTTTAAAAAAGGCTTTAAAAAATGTTTCATTTACACTTATTTTCTGACTATTTACAATTTTTAGACAAAACATGAACGATTTTTTAAAATGGCGCAACGACAGGCTTAATGCGACATGTATTAAACGTTTGAAAATAAATCATTTAACAGAAAAATGCTTAAAATCAGTAGTTAATACTATTTCGGTTTAGAATTTGATGCGGTTAGTAAAAAAAAACTCCACCAGCATCATATAGACCTGACGGAGTTATAATCATCTTTAGATCTGACAGTACTTGCAATGCCTGTCAGCATTCAAACTTAACAACATTGAGGACACCAATATTGAGGTTACTTCTATCCCTCCAATGGCAATTCTTTTACAACTTATCCCTTTTCAAACAATAGCAGAGAGGCTATTTCTTTATCCTTTCAGGATTATCAGCAAGAAATTGCTTCCAGCTCTTGGCTTTAGAGCCTACTGCACCTTCTATCATCCCATTTTGATAGTAATGGCAGATAGCTGCCGCCAAACCATCAGTAGCATCAAGGTCTTGAGGTAGAGTTTTTAAATTAAGCATTTTCTGCAACATTGAAGCGACTTGTTCCTTGGAGGCATCGCCATTACCGGTAATGGCAAGCTTTATTTTTCGGGGGGCATATTCTGTTATCGGCAAACGTCTGAATAACGCAGCCGCTATTGCTGTACCCTGTGCCCGTCCAAGTTTTAACATCGACTGTACGTTTTTACCAAAGAAAGGAGCTTCTATAGCCAACTCTGTGACTTGGTAATGGTCTATTAACTCAAGGGTTTTGTCGAAAATTATCTGAAGTTTTCTATATATATCTTTCTCTTTCGAAAGGTTAATGACATCTATAATAAGCAAAACAGGAGATTTCCCATCGCTTGTAATTATCCCAAACCCAGTGATGTTGGTTCCCGGGTCAACGCCAAGTATAACTCGTTTTTTTACCACACTTTACATTGTTTACAGGCTCGTAATATCAACATTTGCAATATTTCAATAATGCAACCCAATCCTTTCCCTCACATCATCGAGCATTTCCATCAATGATATGCTAAACGACAAAGGCAGCAGGGCACTTTCTTTTCGCCCGGTCAAAAGACAATTGGTCACTTCCTGGGCTTCATATTCATAACCAAACCCTTTAACATCAAACTTAAATACGGTTTCAGCACCGTCATTCATCGTAAGGGTCAAATACGAAGGACAATGCCACATCCTGTGCATCTTTATCCTTCCTTTTGTACCGCATATATCAGTTTCAACAGGGGTATTAGCCATAAATGTTGAACATAACGAAGCTGTAGCCCCATTTTTATATGTAAAACCAGCAACCCATGATTCATCAACTCCTGTTTCGCCTATCACAGCTGATGTTACAATATTTTCGGGCTTACCTAACAGTTGCAATGTGAGAAATACCGGGTAGATGCCAATATCTAACAAGCTGCCCCCTCCAAGTTTTTTATTAAACAAACGCCATTCCTTGTCATATACCGCCTGGTAACCAAAATCAGATTTTATCTGCAATATATCACCAATTACCCGCTCGGCAATAAGATGTTCAACTTTTAAAAATGTAGGTAAAAAACGCGTCCAGATAGCCTCCATCAGAAATATGTCTTTCTCACGAGCCTTATCCACCATAGCCTGCACTTCTTGTCCATTCATTGCAAAAGGTTTCTCGCACAGTACCGCTTTGCCTGCATTTAAACTGGCAATAGTATTCTCAGCATGCATAACATGGGGCGTGGCAATATATACAACATCAACATTTGCATCTTGAAGCATTTCTTCGTAGGAACCATAAGCCTTTTCAGCTTTATATTTTACCCGAAATTCCTCAGCTTTGTCCTTTTCACGCGAAGCTACTCCGTAAAGCTTCGCATTGCAGACAAATTGCAAATCATGGGCAAATTTCTCAGCTATCCGGCCCAATCCAATAATACCCCAGTTGATTGTTCCCATAATAAATTGTGTTTAAGTATTTCTTTTGCCTTTTACAAATCCCCTCTTGATCGCATGATTTTAAACAACTCCAGTTCAATATTTTCTGTAGGCCCTTTTGCTGGAGATAAAATAAGCTTACCATCAGGCCCAATAAGGTAATAAACAGGAAAGCCCCTTATATCATATTGTTTAATAACCTCCGGCTGGTTGCCATAATGAAGAAACAACCAACGGTAATCACTTTTTTTTACAAAATTTGCCAAATCTTCAACACTACCGTCTGCTATAACGCTAATTATAGTAATTTTTCCGGCAAATCTTTCAGACAACTTTTTTAACAAATCATATTCTTTAAAACAAGCATAACTATTGCACGAGCAAAAATTCAAATATACATATTTCCCTTTAAAATCAGCAAGTTCATGCCTCTTCCCAGCAATATCATACAGTGCAAAAGACGGAGGTGCATAATCAGGCATCAAACGTGTTATTTTACTCCTAATCTGAAGCGCATACTGTTTGTGCAAAGGCAATTTTGTACGTGTAATTAATGTGTCTAAAACAGCAAGGATACCTGACCTCGAAAAGTTTGTAGAATAAAACTCGTCATGCAGGTTTTTCAAAATTACAAGTTCTCTTAAAGTGTCCGATTTCAAATCATTTATCCCAGCCAAAGTTAGTTGCAAGCTATCAAAACTTTTATAAGTATTTATATCTTCAAAAATCTTTTTTGTTACTTTCCCTCTGCCCATATACACAAAAAATTTGGCATACAAAAAGTTAAATAATTGCCAATAGGCAGTATTATTATATAAAACTGGTTTATTTTCAAAGTATGTACCTGCTACAACCCTCGACTTTTGAACCATACCTATGGCCATTAAATATCCTATCCTATAATTGCAATATTCTTTTACATACTCATCTTTAATAGTATCAACCATAGCAGAAAGAACATTTAATGCCGAATCCAGAAGCGGGTTTTTTCGTACAGGCCTGACATTGGCAGAAAGCGACCGAAAAAAAGGTGCATATTTAAAATCAAACTCCGCTATCTGCCGATTAACCCCTTCGTGGTTTGGATAAATCCCAAAAGGAAGCTCAACAGGCTCAAAAAAAGGATTGAGCTTATCCTGCATAGTTTTCTCAATCTTTTTGGGCAGGATAATCCGATAATGTTTGCCAGGTACCAAATAAATATAACATTTATATATACCTAAATATGAATATATTTCTTTAGGCTCACAATCGTTAATCTCTACTCTGAAATAGCCGGTATCATCAACAGCTGCATAAGCTATCAAACTGTCCTTCCCGGTAAAAGGGTCTGCAGAAGTGAAAAAATCAACTCGAGTATGGGCATACTCGATATTTACCCCTTCAATAATACTTTTAGAAAAGGTGTTTAAACAAAAAAAAAAGAAAAAGTAAGGCCAAACTACGCATCATTGGGCAAAGAAAAAGTCATTTAACTCATAAATATCAGAAGTGTTAAGCTCTGAATCAAAATCAAAGAAAGAATCAATAGCTTTAAGCACTTCGTCAAAGGAAATATATCCATCTCCATCAACATCCAACGATTTGAACTTTTCAGGAATATCCATTGCCCCTACCCTTCTGCCAGACCCGGCAGACATATTGTTTGTAATTGCAAGCAATGCTTCTACCTGATCGCGAGGTAAAGCTTCCAAACCAAGATTGTCCCACATTAAGTTGTCTGGTATTTCAACACCATCTTTATCTACAATTGCCCCAACAGGGCTATCATTCTGCTTGTCCATAAAATCAGGCACTCCATCCTTATCAGTATCTTCAGGGCAACCTGCAGTATCTACTGCTAAACCTTTCGGGGTATGAAGGCATTTATCATTGATATCAAATACATTGTCACCATCTTCATCTCCAATCAAATCGTAGTCATATCCTTCCAAATCAAGAAAAAGAAGTTTATTCCTCAACATTTTTGGATCAGAAAACAAGTCAAAGTGCAATGAAACATAAGAATAACCAAAATTGTCAAATGCACTTCCGTTGTCTTTAATATTCAAATTGTACAATGTACTTTGTATTGGGTTTGAAGATGATACATTATCCATATTATCAGTAAAATTAAGGTGAAAAGCATACCCTAACCTTATACTGGTACGATTAGTCACATCAAACTGGACCCCAATTTCTAATGGTACTGCAATGCTATACTGATTGTACTTTTCGCCTTTATTTATCTCAGTATTACTGCGCATATCTGTTTCATATTCATCATCAGGCTTCACTATTGTCGAAATTTGTTCAGCAGATTGAATCTTATCCCTGATTGTCCCATCGCTCCAATAATAAAACATATTATTCCCGTTCATCAAATTAGCTTTTGAGCTAAACATGACCAATTCGGCTCCAAGCGAAACAAACGGCCTGAATAAACTTTTTTGAGAAATAAAATGATCAAAATCATAATGGGCATTCAACCCAAATGTAAGCAAATCTGAAGTAAAACGAAAATTTTTAGAAGGATCCGTATAGTCCCTTTGGATAACGGTCATAGATGTTTTACTATTTCCCGGGACAGTAAATAAGGTATAAAAATTGAACTTGTAATGCCTTTGAGCATCAATATATGCATGCATATTGACTTTGAACGCCAGGCTGCCTGCAAAAATAGAAGAACCATTATTTCTGATATCCCCCATATAATTGATATACCCCGTTCCAAAACCAATAACCGGCTTATATACAGGGTTAATATTTTCTACATCCTGGATAAGCATCTTTTCCCAATCCAACTCCTGGGCAGATAAAAATGCAGGAACAACAAATAATATAACAGCAAATAATATTTTAGATATATTGTTCATATTTACCTATACCAACTCTGGTTTGTTATCATTAACGCTTCCTGCACTGTAATGCGTTTGCCACTATTGTATGCCGAAACAAAGGCATCTGTCAAAGGAGTTGTATTCCAAATATGAACCCTGTAGTCTCGAGCTTGTTTATATTCAGCAAAAGAGCCAATAGAGTATTTACGCCATCCTTCATGTTCTTCGGCACGTACCTCATCAGCAATTTTATATCTCTTAAAATACGCTTTAATATTAATAGGCTTATGCCCGGCTGCTACCTGAACCCTGTAATAAATACCTTCTTGTGCTTCTAATTGATCCGAAGCATTAATTGACGAACCGGTTTTTTTCTGTACAGGCTTTTTTTCCAAAGGTTCTATAACTTTTTTAACAGGTTCTTGACGAGCTACCATAGCACAATCTTTAGGCTCAACTTTAGGCTGAACGGCAATTAATTCTGAAATAGGTACCTGAACATTGCCTACCTTTGATTCTTCTATAAGTTTCTTTATCTCTTCTTCTGTTAATGAGGCAAGCATCACATCTTTTTCAATAATATCTTTTACAATCGTGCGATCGTCTGACATATACGAGAATTGCCCCTTCAAAACAGGAGCTTCTATACCAGCCTTGTTAGGCACCAATCGGTACGAAACTATAAAATAATTGTTAGATGGAAGATTCATCCACATAATCTTGGCCCTCCCATCTTTATAAATAAACATACCTTCTTTACTATCAATACGCAAAGCAGTATAGCCCTGTGGTACAATCTCTTCAATTTTGGCAAACTTCTGCGCATTTTCTTTATAAACCAAAAGGTTTACAATATAACTATTATCGGCATCATTAGCCGGAACAGGTTTTTCCCTGAAACAAGCCACATTTTGTTCTTTACCTGTAGGCAATTCAGGTATTACCTTTTCTTTGAAATCCATAATATCTACTATCAACGAAGGGTCTATATTGGGGTTGGGGTTAATAGTAATTGGCAGCAACTCCGACTCTACCGACATCCGCTCATTATTGTCAATATACGAAAACTTACCCCCAAGGTCAAAACTTCCTTTCAACCGCGGATCTACTTTGATGGTATAGGTTATTTCTACAGAATCTGTTTCTGGCATCTTAAGCCAAATCAACCTAACCTTATTGTCTTTAAACGTAAAGTCGGCATTAGCCGAATATGCCGCAGTTGCTTTCAATCCCATAGGCAGCTCTTGCAAAAAACGCGAAAAACTTTGCACCTTGCCCTTCTGAACAACAACCTTTACCTGAAATTCATCACCAGCTGTAACAGATTGGGGGGCAGTAACCCGTACATTAACGTCTCCATCGAACATAAGGCCTGCAAACAGACTAATAAGGACATTTACAGGTATTATCAACCATTTTAACATAGTTCGACTCTTTAGTAACGATATTTCCTATATATATATAACATTAGCTACTCCTTTTCACCAAATTGACAAAACAAATTTAATTATTTACACATGAAAACAAGCAGTTTGTTAATATTTTCTGCAAATTGTTGAAAACTTAACTCAAACAAAAACACGTTATCGTATTGTGAATCAATATTTTATTCTTTTTAAAAATTAAAAGTTTGGACTCAATAAATATTTAGCATAGAAACTGTTGATAATTTCAACGGCTTCATCGGCTGTATCCACAATGGTAAAAAGTTCCATGTCAGCAGGACTAACATTGCTTTCATCTTCAAGTAATACCTCGCGTATCCATGCTACAAGTCCTTCCCAATAATCTTTCCCAACAAGAACAATTGGAAATTTC
>JAKPQD010000341.1 GCA_029572965.1 Bacteroidota bacterium
TGAAATCTTGCGTTGGCAATTTTCATGGCTTTTTGATATCTGTGGGGGGCAAAGAACAACAGATCCTTCACTATGCCACAATACTCCTGGATACGGTACAAAACACAAGGGGTATGGCCGGTGTAAATTCCATGGAGGATGTAGCACTGGTCCAAGATCAGAAGAAGGAAAAATTACTTCTAGGAGGGCGCTTATGACATCAAAACTGAAAAGTGGGAAATACTCAAAATTGAGTAAAGATGTTTTTGAAGCAAACGAACTTGACATGTATAAAGCAATAATGCAATTTTTACTTTCTAATTTTAAAATTGATGAAATTGGGGCCGACCAGATTGCAATTGCAATAGTCTATCAAAAATGTTTCTTGATTCCAAAGCTACAATTAGGTGAAGATATTGATTTGAATCCTACAAGCGATAATATCAGGAAATGGCTTGCAGAATACAAACTGACTCCAAAGTCCCAAGACCAGGAAAAGGTCACAATTAATTTGGCCCAAATAATACAACAAGTCCATGCTAAAATGGAAAGTATTAATGGAGAAAGTATTTAAATAAACTTATTTTCGTTATTTATGTAGTATATGACACGAATAAAGCCTTATTACAGCAATGCAAACGGTGCAATTTATCAAGGGTATTGCGAGGAGTCCATGCCTTCAATAGATGAGGGATCTGTGGATCTTTGCGTAACTGACCCTCCATATGGCTATTCTTTCATGGGAAAAAAATGGGATATTGATGTCCCAAGTGTCAAGATCTGGCAAGAGCTTTTGAGGGTGTTGAAGCCCGGTGCATTTGCTTTTATTATGTCGGCGCCTCGGCAAGATGTATTCTCAAAAATGATCAATAACATTGCTGCAGCTGGATTTCAAATAAGTTATACGCCCATCTTTTGGGCCTATAATTCAGGATTTCCAAAAGCAAGGGACGTGTCAAAAGATATTGATAAAAAATTAGGTTATGAAAGAAAGCCAATTGAAATACCAGGGAAACAAAAATCCGCCTTATGTTGGGGCCCAAATTATGATAATCGCCAGGAAGTTGAATTTAC
>JAKPQD010000354.1 GCA_029572965.1 Bacteroidota bacterium
TGAATTGAACGAAAGTATGCAACAATTCATTGGCGGTCTTCGTGCTGGAATGGGATATTGCGGCTCTAAAGATATTGCTACTTTACAAGATACTGGACGCTTTGTTCGTATTACTTCTAGCGGAATTACCGAAAGTCATCCACATAATGTGACGATTACCAAAGAAGCTCCGAATTATTCGAGATAAAAATAGTATATCCTTAAAATAAAAAAGGTGCAAGATTTAGTTCTTGCACCTTTTTTGATTATTGTAATGTAATGTTATTTCTGCAAATTTATTAATTTGCGAATAATGAGGTAAAATGATAATAATTGGTTAATTTTAGCAATGTTTTTTTTATTATCAATAAAAAATAAATTTTTAAAATAGTACAATATGGCAAAATACTCTCTTTCTATCAACGGTAAAATAATGTCGGTGGAAGCTGATGACGATACCCCTTTATTATGGGTTCTCCGAGATAATCTAAATTTGGTAGGCACTAAATTCGGATGTGGTGTGGCACAATGTGGCGCATGTACCGTAGATCTCGATGGTGAGGCTTTACGTTCTTGTGTTTTACCCGTTTCTGCAGTAGGTAAAAGAAAAGTTGTTACCATAGAAGGACTTAGTGAAGATGGCGATCACCCACTTCAAAAGGCTTGGGAAGAACTAGATGTTTCGCAATGTGGCTATTGTCAATCGGGACAATTAATGGCTGCTTCTACTTTGCTTAAAAGCACTCCAGACCCTACTGATCAGCAAATAGACGAGGCAATGACAAATATCTGCCGTTGTGGTACACAAGTAAGGATTCGCAAAGCTATTCATTTAGCAGCTAAAAAATTAAATACTAAATAGTTATGGATTTTATGAATTCTCGTAGAAATTTTTTAAAAGTTTCCGCCCTAACAGGTGGTGGAATACTTTTCGGTTTGGTATTTCCCAGCTTTGAGACAAATGATACTTCTACCGCTTTAGCTGATTATATGCCCAATATTTATATCAAGATAAAACCTGACGGCAAGATTGTGCTGATGGCTCCTAACCCAGAAATCGGACAAGGAGTAAAAACTTCACTTCCAATTATAATTGCCGAAGAATTGGGTGTAGATTGGAAGAAAATAGAAGTAGAGTTGGCGCCTTTGGACAATAGGTATGGAAGGCAGACAGCAGGTGGTAGCGGCGCTATTAGAGGGCGATATGCAGATTTACGTAAAATGGGTGCTGCTGCTCGTGAAATGTTTGTAAATGCTGCTGCCCAAATATGGAGTGTGTCAGCAGCAGATTGTATCGCCGATGATGGAATGGTTATTCATAAAAGTTCTGGAAAAAAATTGAGCTATGGAGAATTAGCTTCAAAAGCAGTCACAATGCAAATACCAGCCAATCCCACTTTAAAAGACCCAAAAGATTTTAAATACATAGGCACACGAATTACCGATGTTGATGTTCACAGTATAGTTACTGGCAAGCCCCTCTTTGGGATAGATACCCGTAGAGAAGGAATGTTGTTTGCCATGATAGCTCGCTCCCCAGCTTATGGAAAAACATTGGGCAATGTAGATGATACTAAGGCTCGGAAAGTAAATGGCGTTAAAAATGTCATTAAACTCAAAAATTCGGTAGCTGTTTTAGCTACATCTACTTGGGCAGCAAAAAAAGGACGTGATGCTTTGGTTATTCAATGGAACACTACCGGAAAACTGGAGAATTCATCAGACCATTTTGCTGGTTTTAAAGAAATTTTAGAAAAGGGACCAACCACCGTAGGCAGAAATGATGGAGATGTAGAAATTGCAAAACAAAAAGCAACAAAAGTACTTGATGTATATTATGAAATACCTACCCTTTCACATTGCCAAATGGAACCACTCAATTTTTTTGCTGATGTGAGAGATGGAAAAGTAGAATTGTATGGGCCGACCCAAGTTCCAGACCAATTAAGGAATGATGTAGCTGAAAAATTAGGTATCAACAAAGATAATATCACAGTAGTAGTGCCAAGGCAAGGTGGCGGTTTTGGTCGCAAGCTTATGACAGATAATGGTGTAGAAGCCGCTTTGGTTTCAGCAGCAGCCCAAAGCCCTGTTCAGGTTCAGTGGACTCGTGAAGATGATATGCAAAATGATTTTTATCGACCAGCCGAAATGTACCGTTATCGCGCAGCACTTACGGCAAACGAACTTTTGGCATGGCATCAGTCGGCCGTAGGGATTGGCCGTGGTATTAGGGGTGATAGTTATGTGGCAGGCGCTATGGTAAATTATCGTTCAGATAGTCAAGGATTTAATAGCAACACTCCTACGGGTTGGTGGCGTGCTCCAGGTGCTTGTACAATGGCTTATGTAGCTGAAAGTTTTTTTGACGAAATATGCCTGGAATTAAAAAAAGACCCTGTGGCATTTCGTTTGGATTTCTTCAAAAAAGCAAAGGATGCGCCTGTAGGACGATTGGGTTATGACCCAATAAAATATAAAACTGTGGTAGAGCTGGTGGCTAAAATGAGCAACTGGGGTACAACACCTACAGGGGTTTATAGAGGGTTTGCCACATGGTTTTCCTTTGGTTCATATGCCGCTCAAGTAGTTGAAGTAAAATTGGAAGATGGAAAACCAAGAGTCACAAAAGTATATTGTGCAGTTTATTGCGGTAGGGTTATCAACCTAAGTGGTGCCGAAAATCAAATTCAGGGTGCTATTGTAGATGGTATCAACCACGCCATGTTTCCAAAAGTTACTTTTGTCGATGGAGCTGTACAAGAAACCAATTTCAATACTTACAACTTTCTCCGCATGTATGATGCTCCTTTGGACATTGAAGTGAAATTTGTAGAATCTGATGAAGCCCCAACAGGCTTGGGTGAGCCAGCTTTGCCACCTATAGCTGCTGCCTTGGGTAATGCTATTTTTGCTGCTACTGGTAAGCGACTTCGCAGGTTGCCATTTGCAGGTCAGCTTTGAGAATTGATTAGTTTACTCAAAAGAAAAGCACATTTTATTGCCTAATTATCCTTTTCATATTTTTATTCAAATTATTGAAGGATTATCTGAAAACAACGATTACCCAGCACAAAATCAGGCAGGGAATTGATATACCACTATGTGGTTATAGCCATTAATGGAAGAAAATAATAAAATTTAAATTCTCAAAACACACACACGACCATGTCGACAAAAACTAAATTTATATTGGTGGGTCTAACATTCATTTCTGCCTTTGGATTAGCATTCTCTGTTTCGCTACATCGGCCAACAGAAAAGGATTACATAAGCATTAGTCCGTTAAAAAATGACAGTATAGCCTCTGTGGAGGCTTTCAAACAGGTTTATAAAGTACTTATGAGTCCGCGCTGTGTTAATTGTCATCCAAAAGGCGATATTCCGCTTCAGGGAGACAATAGTGTTATTCATAGTATGCAGCCTAAAAGAGGAAAAGATGGAAAAGGTTTGTATGCAATGAAATGTGCAAATTGTCATCAGCAATCAAATAGTCCGGGATTGAATGCACCTCCGGGAAATCCAAATTGGCATTTACCATCCGCCGACATGAAAATGGTGTTTGAAGGGAAAACGGCTCACGAGTTGGCCAAGCAATTGCTTAACCCAGAACTTAACGGACATAAAGACATAAAAATGCTTATTGCTCATGCAGATGATGGTTTAGTAAAAGCTGGATGGAATCCGGGCGAAGGAAGAACTGTTCCACCTTTGACTTATGCTCAATTTAAAAAAGCCTGGATCACTTGGTTGCAAACAGGTGCTTATGCGCCTGCTCAATAAAATTGTTTTAACGATTATCCGATAACAAAAAGTAATACGGATGATAATTATCGAAATGAAATTTTATATAACATACGGGATTAGCAGGTACAGCACTTTGCATTTTAGTTTAAACAAATGTTTTTGAAAAGAAGCAGCCAATTTAATCCATAAATATTGAAGGTGAAATTATTTTGAAAAGTGATTAAATATGATGCACGAATTATTAAAATTGAAAGAATCATACATTTTAGCCCAAGCTATGGGATTAAAAAGCGTTATGGCAACTGTTGTTGACATTGAAGGTTCATCATATAGAAGGCCGGGAGTTCGAATGCTAATATTTGAAAATGATACAATGGTGGGAGCGGTTAGCGGAGGCTGTGTTGAAAATGAAATCCTTAAACAATCCCAGTCGGTATTATTGGATAATAAGGCAAAAATTATGGTTTATGACGGCAGATATCGTCTGGGCTGTGAGGGTGTTTTGTATATTCTTTTGGAACCTTTTTTTCCTGATGCAGCAGTTTGGGACGCCTTTGAAAATACTTTGCAGCAGAGACAATCATTAAAAATTGAATCTTTCTATACAAAGACGGCAGGGAGTCATTCTGGTTTAGGTTCCGTGTTTCATTTTGAAGGAAATCAGTTTACGTTTTCAAATACACAATTGGATAAATCCTTGCCTAATTTTATACAATTGCTCAAACCTCGTTTTCATTTAATTATTATTGGATCAGAGCATGATGCAGTTCAATTATGTCATTTTGCCTCTTTAACGGGTTGGGAAGTGACCGTTGTGGCATCTGCAAAAGATTACAAAACCAAAGCTAATTTTCCTGGCGCAACAAGGCTTGTCCATTTATCAGCTGAAGAAATAAATACTCTTTCCATAGATATGGATACTGCAGTAGTTTTAATGACACATAGTTATGTAAACGATTTGAAGTTTCTTGTTGGATTAAAAAATAAGCAGCCTGCTTACCTTGGATTACTTGGTCCTGTCAAGAGAAGAAATCTATTGTTAAACGAATTTTTTGAATACACGGAATCTTTTAACGAAGGATTGTTGGAAGTAACTTATGGTCCTTCAGGCATTAGTATAGGAGCAGAAACTCCTCAGGAAATAGCCATTAGTATTATTGCCGAAATACTTTCAGTTATACGAAAAAAGGAACTAATGTCTTTAAAATACAAGAATAGTGCTATCCATTCCTAAAACTTAAATTCAAAGATCATGAATAAAATTGCTGTAGTTGTTTTAGCAGCTGGCAATGCCAAAAGATTAGGAAGATCAAAACAGTTATTGCCTTGGGGTAATTCAACTTTATTAGAACATATTGTAAAAAATGTTTTGACAATTGATGCCTATAAATTCTTTGTTGTTTTGGGAGCCTACAGCAATGAAATTATAGAAAAAACAAATTTATCAGAAGCAACCCTACTGATTAACAGCAAATGGCAGCAGGGATTGGGAAGCTCTATAGCATCTGCAATTACAGAAATAGACAACAAATATTCAGAACTAAGTGCTGTATTGTTGGTATTAGCAGATCAACCTTTTATCAGTAGTGTTCATTTGAATGCAATGATTAAACTTCATTTAAAAGAGAAAGAATCGATTATTATTACTAAAAAAGAAAATTACAAAGGCGTACCAGTTTTATTCCCAAAAAAATTCTTCGGGGAACTTATGTCGTTATCCAATGATGAAGGTGCAAAACAGATTGTCAATAGGAATAAGAATTGTGTCAAAGAGATTGTCAGTCAGGACAATATAGCCGATATAGATACTTTTGAAGCGTATGAAACTTTACTTAAAATTTTTAATAATCTGGTCAAAAATGGTTGATTGCATAAAGTTTGTTTTATTCTTAATCGTGAGCCAAATCTGCTAATAGTTTTTTATCACCTACAATCCATAAGATATCGTCTCTTTCCAAAATCACATCCGATTCAGGGTTTAAGGTTCTATTTCCTCGTTTTTCGATGCCCACAATCAATCCTTTTGTTTTTTCTCTTAATTTAGAATCTTTAATGCTTTTTCCCAAGAAAGTGTGATTTTTCAATTCAATTTGGCGTAAAACAATATCTGGTTCCTTGATTTCAGGAGAAACATCGGTTTCGTGTTGGTCT
>JAKPQD010000360.1 GCA_029572965.1 Bacteroidota bacterium
TGAAAAGTAATATCCTTTTCAATACCAGCTAAACCGATCCATTTTGCAAGGTGTTTGTTTTCGTATGCTGAATAAGTAAGCCCCTCAAATACTTTGTCGGTGGGTTCTTTGCGTTCACCCAGCAAGCTGTAAGCCTGTTCAGAAATAGGCATCATTTCAACCCCTTTTGTTTTTTGCTGTTTGAACTGTATAAAATACCCGTTGCCCTCAATGTATTCCAGTTCGCCCCAAACAAGGTTTTTAATGTCTGAAAATCTCAACCCTGTGAGTGCTGAAAATATCGCTGCACGCTTCAACAAAGGGTTATTACATTCCGTTTTTACAAGGCTGTTCAGTTCCTCTATGGTTAAAAAGTTCCTTTTGGTTTCAGCTTGTTTAACGGGTTGTATTTTGCCGTTTAGGTCGGAGGTTAAATATCCGTCTTTATACGCTTGTTTTAAAGTTGCTTTTAGTTTATTGAAATAGGAAACGGCTGAATTTTGGGCAAGTGTTACTGTTTTGCTCTTATTGCTTTTAGTAGTGAGTAAATAATCTTTGAACTCATTACAAAACTTTTCATTGAGGTCGGCAAATTTTAAATTTCCCTTAGTGAATGTTTCAAGGTAATTGTAAGCTGAAACCCAGTTATCATGGTTACTGGCTTTACGTTTGTCGGCAAGGCTTTTGAAATAGGCAACAAAATTCTGTTCGCCCTGCTCTTTAATCTTAAGTTGTTCCTTTTCGTATCCTGTGTAAATTTCGGGCTTGTTCAGGTGGTTTTCACGTTTCTGTCTTATCTGTTCAGCAAGCTGTAACGTTTCTTTGTTATGCTGTTTATCAATTGGGCTTTTTGCCTTATCGAAAAGGTACATTCCTAAAAATTCCCTTCGTGTGGGTTCGCCTGTTTCGGGGTGTGGAATAGGTGGGTAAAAGTCTAAATACAAACTTTGCCTGTTCCCTGAAATTGTCTTTTCTCTTAACTTAACTTTTATTGCCATTGTCTTTTATGCTTTGGTGTTTAACTCAATAGTTTATCAATTACAACTTTCGGAACGTATGCAAACCAGCCCTTTTTTATTTTGGGTATGCTGTTTCGCTTAATAAGGTTTTGTAACGCTGTTTCTGAAATACCGTATTTGTCCTGTACTTCGGTAAGGTTGTAACAGTCGGGAATTTCAAAACCCCCAGCCTGTACCCATTCATTTATTTCCTGCTTTTGTGTTTCGGGTATTCCTTCGGGTTGTGTTCGGTGGGTTGGCTCTTTAAATAGCTTATCAAGGTCTGAACGCTTTACAAGTGTTTTCCTTTGCGCAATGTTTACAGCTTTGATATTACCCTGCTCAATTAATCGGTAAACAGTCCGAATGGAACTATTTAGTAAGGTGGCAACGTCCCGAACAGTTAAAAACTCTTTTGCTTTCAATATCTCAATAGGTTGGGTTTTTATTTGCTGGGTTTGCTTATTACTTGTTTCAACCTTACCAGCCCTTTCCTTTTGCTTGTATGCTGCTTTGTTGCATTTATGTGAACAGAAACGGGTTACTGTGGTACGGGCTGTAAATTCGTTACCGCAATATTGGCAAATACGTTGTACCTCAATTTTAGAACTCATTTAGTAGCGTTTAATATTCATTAGTGTAATTAAGTGCCAAATAGTGCCTTAAAAAATGGGTTGAGGTACAAATTTGCCGTTCAACCCGTATTAAGGTACAACAAAGGTACAAATATTTAATAAACAAACAGGGAACAAAACAAAAAAAACAATAAGTATAGGAGATTAAAAAGCCCCGTTTATAGGGGCTTACAGTAGTTTATTTAGTAGTTTGTTATTTCTTTGTTTTGTGGTTGTTACTTTCCTATGCAGAAAGTAACTAAACCTCCGTAATGCCCTAAAATCAAACATCTTTACATTTTCAGCTTTGCGGAGGTACAAATAAGGTACAAGTGTGTATGAAATACGAAGTAAATTGAAAAGTAAAAGTACTTTTGAATATCGTAACACATCAAACCCAATAAACCTATGAAACAATTATTTTCTTTCGCCCTATGCCTTTTTTCATTTATCGGCTTTGCTCAAAAGTCAAATGCAAATACAGATACCATTTATTTGAAAAATGGCAATAGTTATAATGGTGTTTTTGTAATTGAAGATGTAAGAACTTATCAATTTCTTGTTTCTAATGAAAAGAAGGTTTCTTTTTTTGCTAAAGATTCAGTTCTTAAAATTTCAAGGGGTG
>JAKPQD010000005.1 GCA_029572965.1 Bacteroidota bacterium
TCAGCCGATGCAGAACTTAAAACCTTAAAGGCACGAAAAGCAAGTTTACAAAAACAATTAGAGTTAATTGGTATCAACACCTCATCACTCACAAGCGAAAACATTCAGTCCGTTGCAAACATTATAAGCCCTATAAATGGCACTATCAGCAATGTAATGGTAAACATTGGCAGCAATGTAGATGCTAACAATCCAATTGCCGAAATAGTGGACAACAGCCAACTGCATTTAGATTTGTATGTTTATGAAAAGGATTTGCAAAAACTAAAAGTGGGGCAAACCATACATTTCACACTTACCAACAATCCGGGCAAAGAATACGATGCAGATGTTTACGCAATCAGCAACACTTTTGAGCAAAACACCAAAGCAATTTCGGTTCACGCAATGGTAAAAGGCAACAAGCAAGGCTTGATTGATGGAATGAGCATTACCGCATTAGTAAGTTTAGAAAATGCCACCGTTGATGCAGTGCCTACCAACGCAATTGTAAACCACGAAGGGCAAGACTATATTTTTATTGTTACCGATGCCCACGCAGAAGAAGAACACCACAATGAAACCGAAACTGCCGAACACAAACACGATGAAAGCGGACACCAACACAGCGAAAAAGAAGAACCCGAACACAAGGAAGAAGGAACTACCTTTGAAAAAATACCCATCCGAAAAGGCACTACCGATGTAGGTTACAGCGAAATTACTTTGCTAAAAGAAATCCCAGCCAACAGCAAGGTAGTTGTGAATGGAGCATTTTTCATTTTGGCTAAAATGAATAACAAAGGCGAGGCACATTCTCATTAATTAATTTAAAAAAAATCAACAATGAAATTACCAATCCACGACAAAAAATTCATCTTTCTTCTATCAGCAATCATAATAGTTGTAGCGTTAGAAGTTTTATCCATCATAGGCATACACATACCTATGCCCTATGCACCTTTTGTATTCGCCATTTTCATTTTAGGAATTGGCTACAATGTTTTGTGGAACGGAGTAAAAGCAATCTTCAAACTACAATTCAGCAGCATCAATTTACTAATGACCATTGCAGTTATCGGAGCATTTTATTTAAAAGAATATCCCGAAGCAGCAGTAGTAATTGTATTGTATGTTTTGGGCGAACGCTTAGAAGATATTGGCATTGAAAATTCAAAATCTGCATTAGATGAATTAGTAAGCAAAGCACCCAAGACAGCATTTGTAAAAACAGAAAATGCAAATGTGGCTATTGATAAAATTGCAGTTGGCACAATCATTCAAGTCAAAGCAGGTGAAATGATACCGCTTGATGGCAAAATAATTTCAGGCGAAACAATGGTTGATGAAGCAGCAATAACAGGCGAACCAATTGCTAAAGACAAACGCACAGGCGATAATTTATTTGCAGGAACACTCAATAAAAATGGTTTTATAGAAATGGAAACAACAAAACTTTCTGTTGATACAACTTTCTCAAAAATAATTCGCCTAACATTTGAAGCACAGGGCAACAAAAGCGAAACACAAAAATTCATTCAGCAATTTTCAAAGTATTACACACCGTCAATAATTGCAATGGCAGTTTTAGTTTTTGTAATTCCTGTTTTCGTTTTGCAATTAGACCTCAATCATTGGTTACAACAGGCAATTACACTTTTGGTTATTGCTTGTCCTTGTGCATTGGTTATATCTACACCAGTTGCCATCTATGCAGCAATCGGAAACGCATCAGCAAAAGGAGCATTGGTAAAAGGTGGGAAATATTTAGAAGCACTGGCAAACATCAAAGCAATTGCATTAGACAAAACACGAACTATCACTTTCGGAAATCCCATTGTGTCAGATATTTTTCCGTTGAACAACACAGGCCGTGAAGAATTGTTGGCTTGCACCGCAGGAGCAGAAATTTTCAGTGAACACCCATTGGCACAAGCCATAGT
>JAKPQD010000032.1 GCA_029572965.1 Bacteroidota bacterium
CGCGCCAAAAAAATCATGGCTATACTCTATTAAACCATCCTGCACTGGTAGATGCAGAAGATCAAGCGTGGTTACCTGAAACATCTCACCAGCTCCCTCACAATCACTTGTCGTAATAATGGGGGTATGGACATATAAAAATCCTTTTTGCTGAAAAAATGTGTGGATCGCGTACGATACCTGATTGCGTATGCGAAGGACAGCTCCCATAGTATTGGTTCTTGGCCGCAGATGGGCAATCTCGCGTAAAAATTCAAAAGAATGCCGCTTCTTCTGCAGGGGATAGCTCTCAGAATCAGCATCTCCGTATACAATAAGCTTATCCGGCTTCAGTTCCCACTTTTGCCCTGCCGCAGGAGATGGGAGCAGTTTGCCTGTTATAAAAACACTGGCACCGGTATGCAGCTGCCGTGCAATATCATAGCAACTATCGCCAAAACCAACCACCACCTGCACATTGGTTAAACACGAGCCATCATTTATTTCAATAAAGATATTTTCTTTGGATTCCCTTTTGGTACGAACCCATCCTGCAACAGTGCAGGACTCTAAACTTTTGTCACTTTTTAAACAATCCACAATACGCATTCGCTTCATCACCTGCTCCGCTGTCATTTTTTAATTTTTTAATTCCATGCTAATAACAGCACTTTCACTCATTTTGAACATTCAATATAGCAAACATCATCAATTCAAAAATAATAGAAGTACTATTTGTTTTATATTACATCATTGCCCTTCCTTACGCTTCTTTAACAACAATGCTTCTTTTAATCCCTTTTCACGTATCACTTTAATCTTTAATCCTAACTCAGTCATCTTAAAATATCGTTTTCCATATTTTGAAAGCAACTTTTTGTCAATCTCAAAACCCAATCCTGGACTTACAAATGGTTGCAGTACTGCATTTTTATCTGGCAGTATAGGTTCAATAATACCATCTCTGAACTCAGGTATCCATGATGGTTCTTCAAGAGGATATTCTAACGGCAGTTTATTCTTTGTATCTGCAAGTACCATGTTCCAATTAATATAAAAACCAATCCCATTTGTCCATGTGTGTGGTGAAAACTCTCGTTTATGCTCATGACAGGCATTAATAACTTTTTTTACCTGAGCTATACCTCCTGCAAACGTTGCATCAGGTTGATATATATGGAAACAATCTTTTTCAAACATTATTTTAATCTCATCCCAGCCATAATTCAGCTCACCACCTGATATTTTTACTTTTTTTGAAAATCTTTTTACTGCTGCGTTACCATTATAATCCCTTGAATCTAATGGCTCTTCCAGCCAAATAATATTATTTGCTTCACATGCCCGTATAAACTCCTTGGCTCGTTTCACATCCCAGTCCGGAACTTTATTAATTATCGATACAGGCCACCCCTGATTAGCATCAACCCCCAATCTTACCTTGCCTTTAATACCTTTGGAAACAACCTCTATATGACGAATATCATCCTTGAGTTCATTATTTTTAACCCTTAATTTAAAGGTTTTAAATCCACGTTCTGCCAATTTTAAAATTTCTTCAACACGCTTATGAGGATCATGCATTTCTCCAGTAGAACAATATACTTCAACCGGTCGCGCTTTGCCGCCTAAAAGCTCATACACTGGCTTCCCCTCTTTTTTCCCTATAATGTCCCAGAAAGCAGGCTCTATCCAGAAATTTCTCCAGCCCAAATAGCCTGCTTGCTTTAAAAGGCTTTGTACTCTATCAATATCAGTTGGATCTACCCCTAAAATATATCCTGCTAAAAGATCACCCAAGCCTTCACGCTCTTTACCCAATGCAATGCCTGCTGAATACCCTTCGATGCCATCATCAGTAATCAACTTTATCAGTGTGAATCTATTATGAGTTTGCGGATATCCGGGCATCCACGTTGGCCAAAATGTATACCGTAAAGGTATCGTAACATGGTATAACTCAATACAACTTATCTTCATGACAACCCTCCTCCTTGTTAATTTTTTTTGATTCTATCATCCAATAATCATGCGTCAATCATAATTCATAATACCTGTTGTTACCCCAGCGTTTTTTGCAGCAACAACATCTGGTATATGAAAGAAAATTATTGCTAATCCTTTTTAATAGATCATTTATTATTGACAATATTTTATAAACAGACATTTTATAATTACTATATATGTACCGATAGTTATTGATACAATATCATTTGGCAGGAAAAAATCATGCGATTGTTTTATATTGTTTTATTATTACTATTTATTGTTAGTCCATTATATGCACAGGGTACGGTATGTGCTCTGGTATACCATACATTTATGGGGAAAAATATTCGATATGACATCTCATTGGATGAATTCCGTAAACAGTTGTTGGAACTCAAAGCTTGCGGCTTTACTTTTGTTACCTTTCATGAAATTAAAAACGGACAGGTAAAAAGCAATAAAAATATTCTGGTAACCATCGATGATGGGCATAGAACAGTTCTTGATGCCTATTATTCAGTGTTAAAACCAATGGGGATTAAACCGTTATTGGGCATCAATACCTTTATTATGGGAAAAAAGCCGTATGTTTTGACATGGGATGAGTTAAAACAGCTTTCTCGTGAAGGCTGCTATATAGCCTCGCATGGTTACTTTCATCTTTTTATAAATGATAAGCTTTATAAAAACAACTATCGTTATTTTAAATTAGAAGTATTTGAATCAAAAAAAATGCTGGAGGAA
>JAKPQD010000035.1 GCA_029572965.1 Bacteroidota bacterium
TTAAAGCTTAAAGATATACACCACTCTAAAAAAAGGGAGACTTGGAGTTAACTTGTTAATTAATCAGGCATATCGCATATATGTGAGGAATCGCATCGAGAACACATTCGTGCTGACGGAAGAAACATAATATGGAACTAACTATAATTAAATGGGGGCAATAAGTGATTAATATATCCAAAATGAGTATAAGTAAAAAACTCAACATAAGCTATGCAATCTGTATGGTATCAGCATTAGTAGTATGCGTGTTCATGTTTATTAGTTTTATTCTGGTAAAAAACAATTTAGAGAAAATAAACAAAATAAATGTTACCGGATTGGAGCAGGCATACATTGTTGCTACAAATGTGTTTGAACTAACCCGGATTTTTGGAATGGTAGCTTTTTTACCGGAAAGCGAGTTAAATAATGAACTGAAAAATATACCTGTATTGAGGGACAAATACAATAACGCATTAGAAATAGTCAAAAAAACAACTGTAGACGCAAAGGGGAAAGAGCTATTAGAAAAAATACTTGCTCAGATAAAGATAACCGCAGAAAAAAATAACAAAGTGGTAGAAATGGCAAAAGGCGGCCTGAACGGTGAAGCGCAGGTACTTTATGTCAAAGAAACCAAACAGGAAGCCAATGCGATCCATGGTATGTTGAACAAGTTTGTTATGCATCAAAAAGAGCAGGTGGAAAAAAATATAAACCTACTCACCAGGGTTAATCTAATACTTTTTTTAATAGCAATAGCGTTGGGTGGCAGTGCATTTGCTGCAAGCATAATCATAGCTAAAAAAGTATCCAATGATATAAGGATAAGCTTTAAGAAATCAGCAGAGTATATTGAATCGTTGTCGAAAGGAGATCTGACAAGAAGAGTAAACGACAGGCATACCAGCAGAAAGGATGAAATTGGCGTTATCGCCGGGTCCATTAACGCGCTAAATAAAAATCTACACAGTGTTGTGCTACAAATGTCGAACGGGATGCAAAAGTTGGCTGAGTCATCCGAAAAGCTGCTGAATATCTCAAAAGATGTATCTGCTTCATCTATAACATCGACCGATAGAAGCAACAGCGTCGCTACTGCGTCGGAAGAGATGACGCAAACCATTACAGAAATAGCAAAAAATATCGTGGATATTGCTGATAACGCAAAAAAGGCTTACATGGTAGCAGACGATGGCAGTAAAATAGTTAGAAAATCCATCGAAGAGGTATTAAATATTGAAAAAACTATTAATGAGTTTACTGTGTTTGTCAAAGCACTCGAAGATAAATCAGTTTATATCGGCAACGTTATAAATACCATCGGCGACATTGCAGATCAGACAAACCTTCTTGCTTTGAATGCAGCAATCGAAGCAGCAAGGGCAGGCGAACAAGGGCGTGGATTTGCGGTGGTTGCCGATGAGGTACGCAAGCTTGCAGAGAGAACCGCACAGTCAACATCGGATATCACAAATACAATAAAGTCAATACAACAAGAGATTAATAAGACAATAGAATATACAAATACCGTAACGCAACATATAAAGGTGGGCGTCGAATTAACAACTCAAGCCGATACCGCATTGGCCGAAATTGTACAGAGCTCAGACGAGTTACAGCAGATGATTCAGCAGGTTGCATCCGCAACGGAGGAAATGTCTGCAACAGCAGAACAGATATCCAGGGAAATACTTGAAGTATCAAACAATATCAACTATACGCAGCAAAATGCAAAATACACCTTAGAGGAGGCTCAAACGCTATCCCAATTATCATCAACCATTAAGGAATCAATAGGTTATTTCAATGTTCGCCAAGAGCAGTGCTGATATGTCGAAAATTAAGGAGGTAATGTTTTGAAAAAATATGGAATGTTAATGTTTGGAATATTGGCTTTAGTTGGGGCATTTTTCCCTGTTGCGAAGTC
>JAKPQD010000038.1 GCA_029572965.1 Bacteroidota bacterium
TCCCATAGCAGGCGGCATAGTCCAACTTCGTTTTATTCATCATTCCTTCTTGGCTCACAAACAAATAACGAACAAATTTTATTCATTGTATTTTTTTTGTATTTTTGTTGGGGAACGATGAATAAAACGCTAAGACGTTAGCATTCAGTGGAGAAAACGCAGAGCAAACAAGAAACAGTAAGCATAACAGACAAAATAAAATGAGTAAAAACAATTAAAAAAGTAGGACAAAAATGCGACACAAGCGATTAAAATTAAGTGCCGTACTCTTGTTAGGACTAGGACTGACAGGACTGCAAGCACAAACAATGTATGTAAAAGAAAGTAGCGGCACACAAACCGCATATACTTTGAGTAACATACAAAAAATAAGTTTTTCATCAGGAAATCTCACAGTAACCAAAACCGACAATAGTAGCGGGATATATGCCTTGAGCGATTTGCGATACCTGAATTTTTCGGATGTTTCAACAGGCTTACAAGAAGACTTGTCTGTTAAAAGCCAACTGTTAAAAGTATATCCTAACCCGGTTGGTGATATACTGAACATTAACTTAACAGGAATGTCTGAAACAGAAGGAACACTGAGCATACTCAATTTTGAAGGCAAAACTTTGGTAACCCGAAAAGTAAGTAACCAAGGAGTTCTTTCATTAGACATTAGCCATTTGCCTACAGGCATTTACCTTTGCCGTTACAGCAATGCTACCGAAATTAAAACAGTAAAAATCATTAAACAATAAACAAGGAGGACAAAATTATGAAAACAATACATACACTAAAAAAAGTATCATTAGCAACGTTTTTAACTTTCGTCTTATCATTTTCGTCTGTTTTTGCCCAAAACGACACCATATATTTTATGAAAGATGGATTAATTGTTAATAAACAATCAATTAAGATGGCAGATTTAGATAGCGCTATATTTTATCAACCAACAATTCCTGAACCAACAAGCGGCACATTCACAGACGATCGTGATAATAAAGTTTATAAATGGGTTAAAATAGGCAACCAAGTATGGATGGCAGAAAACCTTGCCTACTTGCCTAGGGTAAACAGGGTTGCCGATGGTTCTGAAGATGCAGCAGGCTCTTATTATTATGTTTACGGTTACGACGGTACAAATGTAGCAGAAGCCAAAGCAACAGACAATTACGCCACCTATGGCGTATTATACAACTGGACTGCCGCCATGGATGGTGAAGCAAGCAGCACAACTAATCCAAGCGGCATACAAGGCGTTTGCCCTACGGGCTGGCATTTACCAAGCGATGCCGAGTGGACAGAATTAACCGACTACCTTGGCGGAAGAAGCGTTGCCGGTGGTAAACTTAAAGAAACCGGAACTACGCATTGGGCAAGTCCTAATTACGAAGCAACCAACGAAACCGGCTTTACAGCCCTTCCGGGTGGCAACCGTGTCGATAATGGAGCATTCTACAGTATTGGCAACTACGGTCTCTGGTGGAGTGCTACCGAGTACGGTACCGATAACGCCTGGAACCGGGACTTGTACTACAGTAACTACGATGTAAGCAGCTACGGCGGCAATAAGGAGTTGGGGTTTTCTGTCCGTTGCGTAAGGGATTAGAATTTATTTGATTCATTTGACTATTTGATTTATTTTTACCCTGAGCTTGTCGAAGGGTGTTTATTTCCGTGAAGTGGTCGAATTTTGTTAGGAATGAGTGAAATATAAAGCTTGCTTTAATATTGCCGAATGACGACACAAAATCACGCAAGTAATTTTTTTTGAATGGCACAGTATAATGAATTACCGGTATATAAGGCAACGTATGATTTACTTTTAGCTATATTCCAGTTTACAAAAGAGTTTAGTAAAGAGTACAAATATACCGTAGGTGAGAGTTTGAAGAAAGAAACGATAGAACTACTCACTTTGATTTATCGTGCCAATACAAGGCATCAAAAAGCCGACGTGCTTCAAATGGCACGAGAGCAAATAGAAGTAATCCGGTTGCTCATACGTGTAATGAAAGATATGAAGCAAATAAGCCTTGAGAAATTTGTAAGAATAAACGAAGCAGTTGAAAATGTATCAAAACAATTAAGCGGATGGCAAAAGAGCCAAAAATAAAAGTTTTCCGCCTGAGTTCGGCAAGCTATTGTTTGCCGAAGCGAGCAATTTAAATCCGGTAGCCCGCTGGCATTGTAAAAACCTGCCATATCCAAAACAGGTAGATGTTAGCTATCAAAGATTTCACGGGCTGAGAATGCCGGTGCGACAAATTAAGTGGTTACTTTTACAGCTCTGCCGGGTGGCAACCGTAACAATAATGGAACATTCAACAATATTGGAAACAACGGTAACTGGTGGAGCGCTACGGAGAACAATGCAACAAACGCATGGAACCGTAACATGAACTACAATAACAGCAATGTAAACAGAAACAACAACAATAAGGAGGTTGGTTTTTCCGTACGCTGTTTGAGGGATTTGAAGGAAAACACAGCCACGGGGATTATTTCCCTGTGGCTTTTATAAAAAACAAAGAATGCAACAACTCAATTTGTTTTCAGAAATAGACAGGGATAAAATTACGCTCGATTTGTTTCAAGCGTATTTTGATGCACGTAAAAACAAGCGGAATACCATTAATGCCCTTGCATTTGAAAAGCATTTAGAAGCAAATTTGTTTGCTTTAGCCAGTGAGATTATTGAACGCAGATATTCACCGAAACCAAGTATTTGTTTTATTGTTGATAAGCCTGTAAAACGAGAGATTTTTGCAGCCGATTTTCGTGATAGGGTCATTCATCATTTCATTTACAATTACATTTCACCCATTTTCGAGAAATCATTCATTAACGACAGTTATAGCTGTAGAAAAGGCAAAGGAACGCATTACGGCATAAATCGAATAGACCATTTTATCCGTTCATGTTCTCAGAACTACAACAAAGACTGCTACATTCTAAAACTCGACATCAAAGGCTATTTTATGGCAATGAATAAATTGTTGCTTTTTGACAAA
>JAKPQD010000044.1 GCA_029572965.1 Bacteroidota bacterium
GCTTGTTTATAAAGCTCGGCAATGATGGCACTTTCAAATTCATTTCCGTTTAGCTCACCAGTTTTTTGAAGAATAGTCCGTTGTATGCCCGGGTCGAGAAAATGTAATTTTGGGCTTTTACTAAGTTTTTTGAGGGGATTGCGGTGCCAGGGCTGAAGTGTCAGCGTTTGGTAACTGATTTCGAGGTATTGGAAAAACCTTTGTACTGTTTTCACCGAAATATTGGCTTCTTTGGCAATGGAAGAGAAGTTTATCAGTTTCCCGGTTAAGAGCGCGGCAATTTTCTGGGTTTTGACAAAAGGTTCAAGGTTACGAAACTCAGCCAAATCCCTGATATCGCGTTCTAAATAGGTGCGGATATAATTGTCCAGCCAAAGCTGACGATCAGCATTTGTAAAATTTTCGTTTACGAGGGCCGGATAGCCTCCATATTGCAAATAATATTCATAGGCCTTTTTACGTTTGGCGTAATTTGGCGCTAATTTAAAATCAGGCAACATGGGATGAAGAGAAAAACTAGTAAGAAATTGTTGAAACATGGAAAGTACAATTTCTTGCTCTATATCATTGGTCAACATTTCGGGCAGGCACAATGGATATATTTCTTCAATGATACACCGTCCGGCCAATGATTCGCGTACTTTTTGCATAAGCAATAGTTGACTTGAGCCAAGCAGGACGTATCGGGCAGCATCAAACTGGTCGTAAACAGATTTAATACTTTCAATGAGTACAGGTTCTTTTTGTACTTCATCAAGAATTGCCTTTGGGTAATAGGCATTCCATTGCTCAGCAGTAAGATTGGCGTAACTGCTGCGCAATAAGGGGTCTTCAATAGAAATATATTGAAAATCTGTATAACAGTGTTTGGCAATGGTCGTTTTGCCTACTTGTCTGGCTCCTGTAATGACCATAATCCTCCCCATTGGTGATTTTGACCTTTGTTTGATGACGTTATTTATAAACCTTGACTTCATATATTGGCGTAAATTTTGGAATACTATGCACAATATTACGCCAATAATTGTTTGAAGCAAAAAATATTATCATATTTTTTCGTTTTCGGCAGGGTCTGTGCACTAAACGCTTTTGCATTTTCGAAAATGCAAAGCGTTTGTTGATAGTTTGATTGAGGCCTCTGCTGTGACAACCAGCGTCAAATGGTAATGAATTGCTTTTTTTAAAAAAGTATTGAACCTTACTAATAAGGGTAAATGTTTAGTTTCACCACGTTGTTAATGGAAAAACGTCTCCCCCTTCCTTTGCGAAGTGGAGCGTAGCGGAACGAAGCAAAGGAAGGGGGGACATCGCCAATTAAATGATAACTTGCTTAATTTTGTAATCACTAAAAAAC
>JAKPQD010000186.1 GCA_029572965.1 Bacteroidota bacterium
CATCGAACCATTTTCTATATGAATTCTGTAATCGAGCATAGTCGGGATATGGCGAGAAACTTTACCCAGAAGGTCTTCTTTTACAATGGCAAAAGCCAAACCTGCAGGTCCCAGATTTTTCTGTGCACCTCCATAAATAACGCCATATTTTGAAACATCTACAGGACGTGAAAAAATATCGGACGACATATCGGCAACCAAAGGCACCGGAGAATCGATGTCGGTCAAAATTTCGGTTCCGAAAATTGTATTATTGGTTGTAATATGAAAATAATCGACGTCTGAGGGGATCACATAATTTTTTGGAATATAGCTGAAATTGGCATCTTTAGAAGAAGCAACTTCTATTACTTCTCCGAAACCTTTAGCTTCCTTGTAAGCCTTGCTTGCCCAAGTACCGGTAAGCAAATAAGCAGCTTTCTTTTCAAGCAGGTTGAAGGGAACCATGCAAAATTGCAAACTTGCGCCTCCACCCAAAAAAACTACCGAATAACCCGAAGGAATTTCCAACAATTCTTTAAAAAGAGCAATGGCTTCATCCATTACTGCCTGAAAATCCTTAGAACGATGGCTAATTTCCAAAATCGACAATCCGGAACCATTGAAATCCAATACCGCTTGTGCTGTTTTCTCAATCACTTCACGAGGTAATATCGATGGCCCCGCATTAAAATTATGCTTTTTCATCATTTCATTAAAAAATTTTTTTGGTTTATAAGTTTCTCCCTTTGAATTTAAAGCACAAAAGTACACAAATTTTAAATTCTTTCATTTCTTATGGAAAAATTTTTTAGTTTCAATTTTAAATTTTCATATAGGAGTCTCCTCTGAAAAGTTACTCAAAGAGAATTAGTTTTTTAAAGACATTGAGATAAAAAAGGGTAAAAAATATTCAAAAAAGTTCTTTGAAATTTGCATATATTGTTATATTTCAGTATCTTAGGAGGTTGAAATATGATAAAAAGAGATAAATGTTCAGGAAAACAGAAAACGAAATACAATTAGATTTATTTTTTTCGCCCGAAGAACTTATCCCACATTACAGGTACTTATCTCCATAATACCTGCAATGTGGATTATATTGCAAATTATTTAAAATATCGAAACAAAAAAAAATAATCAATAAGAATTCCCCGATGCTTGCGTCGGGGTAGCTTTTGTTTTTATTTTTTTGGAAATTTCAGTGGCGAAGCCATAAAATTGGCTTAATACCTCGCCGCAAGCAGCGAGGTATTAAGCCAATTTTATAGAATTTCTTTATTTCTCTTTTTTGAAGAAAATCGGGTTTTAAGTGGGGGATTCTTGCTTTATAAATTTCAATGTTTTTGTTCCATTAAGTGTTGAAATACGAAGCAAATACATACCAGGTTTTAGACTTTTGATATTCAACACTTGCTCATTGCCGGTTATGGCCTGTCGGATATGTATTTTTCCACTCAAATCTAGAACAAAAAACTGTCCAGCCTGACTTTGGGGCATGGTCACCCGTAAATAATCTTTGGCCGGATTAGGATGCATTTCCACAATTTCAGCTTCGAAACTGTCGAGAGCTGAAGGTCCCTGATTGGAAATAACAATACTGACAGTGTCGGCTTTTCCTGATAAATCGGTAGCCGCACATACCACTCTAATGGTTCCGTTTCCGGAGCTTACGCCTGAACCATAAAGCATTATACCACTTCCACTTTCAACGAAATAAGCTTTAACAGTTTCATTATCAAGTAATGTCCATTTTACTATCTTGCTAAATGCATCCTCAGGTAAAACTAAAGCACTAAGTGCCAATTTTCCCCTTTTAGTATCAATATAATACTTGTTTTCAGCTTGTGTAATTTTTACAGATGTTACCTTTTTGTAGCTCTGATATACAGCAGGTGGGGTAAAGTGCTGATCGTTACCTTCAAAATGGACAATAACAACACTGTATTTAGGCACAGTAATAATAAGACTGTCGGCAAAGTCTGAAATTATTTGTTCCTCAACTATTGCTTCTCTGTCATCAAAGTTAGTTCCCGAAATTCGTATCATTTTGCAAATGGAAGAATTTCCAATAAAGTCTGGAATATCCACCTGAACCTGATAATCATTTTCAAAATCGCGACTGAAAAGTGCAATCGAATAACTTGTACTATCGGTATAAGCCCTTGCACCTACCGGTTCGATGGTCAGATCAATCCCCTTTTCATCTTTAATTTTATAGGAAGTAGTGAATTCAGTTTCGAGCATGGAACCAGTACAGTACTTATTAATATACTTTCCGATGGTAAATAATGGAAGAGGTTTCAGAGAAATACGGTCTTCGATAATTCGCCATTGTCCACTCTCGAAGGAAAATACTGACACATCGGGCACACCATACAATGGTACCGTAGTATAATAGTCGGCAAATGTAACAGCTTGACCCAACGACCCGTTGTATGAATCAGTAGTCATATTTCCCTCATACATGTACATTGGAAGTAGTCTATTGCAGGTAGCCAGCATTTCGCGCCATTCACTTTTAAGACCTTCCAGATTGGTTTGTAACATTTTAATGGAAGCCTTGTGGTAGTCTAACAGGGATGATTTAAGCGGAATAGTAGGATCCAGATTAAGATTTCCTCCCATATAACCACTAATTGCAAGTACGTCTCCCTCACCTTTATCTTCGGAAAGCAGAATTTTATGCAATCCGTAATTTTGACCCGGATAGCGGCCACTGTATGCCACTTTTATTTTATTGGGGTCAAAACCGGCTGTCGACTTCATGGTAGTTGCTGCTGAGCGTGCCCAGGTTCCGTAAGCAGTATAATCGTTGAAATTACCTGCCTGATGAGCAGCTCCACCCCAAACTTCGTTACCTAGTTCAATTATCAATCCTTTGTTTTTTGAAAGTAAGTTGCCGTAACCTTCTGCAGTCCGTAATATACCTCCGGCAGTAGTTGCATCTCCGGCTATATATTCCACAAATTTTTTGAACGTGGCAGCAGGCGACAGGTAAAAATCAGTTTTCGGTCCAACACCAACTGTTATAAATGCTTTAGCATTAAGCTCGTTGGCTAATTCAATCCAGTCGGCATACGAAAAATTAGCACCGGTACCAATCCCCGAAGTAAATTTGAAATTTTCCGAATTAGCTTCTATAGCTCCCCAGCGAACATGGGCAGGTTTAAAGTCACGAAGCAAATCCATAGCCCGTTTCGAAAATTTACTACCTTGAACATATGATCCCTTTTCGACAAACTGAATATTATCAAGATAATACGTTCCATTAGAAGTGGATGTAAAATCTAGGTACCAGGTAGATTCAGCTCCTTCGAATGTAGTGGTGAGTTCGACTTCATACATCTGCCAACTCGTAGTCGGAGTGACCGCCACTTTATTGGTAGTACCTGAAAACATTCCTTTGAGGTCGACATTTATAACTCCTGTAAACGAGGCATCCTTCTTCATTGCGAAACGAACCAGATAAGTATATCGTTTGTCGATACTTGTTTTGATTATACAACGGAAATATCCACCTGCAATGGGGCTCAGTTTGGCAGCGACTTTTCCCTCGTAAGGTGTAGTTAAATCCTTTACAAAACCAGTATTGGATACTTGTTTATCATAGTACTTCAGATTGTTTACATTCATTGTGTCGGTTTGTGAACCTTCAAAATCGCCAAAAGTAATTAAATTGGCACTAAGCAAACCAGTTTTTCGGTAATTCAGATTTATGCCAAAACCTTCGAACTTAGTGAGAGGATTAAGTTTTATACTCACTCGTCCTTTTCGGATACCATCACGTGTTTCATTGGGATCAAAAGCCACTGTTGACACATTATATGCAGCACTTTTAGGTGATTTATTATAATTTGCATCCACAGCTTCCACTGTAAAACTGTAATTGCTTTTTTCAGTTAATCCGATCACTAACACAGTAGTATCTTTAACTAATTCATTAACAAGGACATTATTTTGATAAACATTGTAGCCGCGCACTTCGGTTTCGGCATCAGTAGATTTATTCCATTTTAGCTTCACCGAAAATGCTGTAACAAATTCGCTGCTAAGATTTGTAGGAACAGTAGGTGGGATATCATCAGCGGTGTAGGTTTTAAAAGTCAAAACCTGGGAAGGATACGAATTATTTTCTGAATCATCTACCGAAACCACATGCACATTGTATGTCCTGCCGGATGTAAGTCCCTGTATTTTGTACGATGTTTCTTTTACGGGACTAATGTTAACCAACTCTCCATCAATAAACACATTATATCCCTGAAGGTTGTTGCGGTTATCGGTTGAAGGTCTCCAACTAACAAGTACATCTGATAAACCGATGCTTTGAATACTAAAATTTTGCGGAACAGTTGGTTTTACAATATCGTAAAACGGTGCCAGATTTTCGTTAGAAATGAAACTGAGGGGCGTGCTGGCACTGGTCCACTTTAACCAAAGTGGCTGAGTGTTTACAATATCGCGCCCATATACTTCGAAATAATACGGTTTACCTTCTTCGAGCAAATAAGCTTCTGAAGTCCATATGCTGGTAGCTCCTTCTACCAGCGAAGTTAGTTTTGACCAATCACTTTCAGGCCCGCCGTTCAGGTTCATAAACATATCAAAACCCTCGTTGGAAAATCCCTGAAAATTATAGTACTCTGTTTTTGATGGAATAATATAACCATACATTTTCATCCAAAAAAAGTCACGAGCCTTGTCTTCTATCGGAGAGTTAGTTGTACAAATTTTCTGATACGAACCTGGTGTGGGAAAATCGTTTTGCGAAGGGCGTGGTTGCCAGTGTTGGGTGTCATATTCCACAAAGTTTGCGCAGGGATTTTTGAATGCCTGAATATCAATCTGCTCATTAAACACAGCTTTATCTTTTCCTCCTCCGGCAGTGCCGCCATCGTCAGTAATAGTAATCTCTATACTCGCTTTGCCTATTTTCCCCTGATCCTTAACATATACAAATGCCACTTTATTACCTTGTTTGTAACTCACTGAGTCGATGGTTAGTAATTCAGGCGTTTTTGAAACAACTGAAATTGTAACAGTTTGTTTTTTATCTATTTCACCATCGCTAATTTGTGGTAAAGTGATAATTTGCTGACCACGATTAGCATACAATTTTGACATAATCTGACCCATACTTGGTTCGTTATTAAGAACAGGGTCAATATATTTTTGTACAATTAACGGTGCGCTTGCCTCCGAAACATTATTTGGCATTGCACCATCTTTTGCCTTAATTGTTACAATAAAAGTGTTGCCTGAGAGTCCGGTTACAGAGTAACTAGTATTTTGGGTAGTTCCTCTTAGTTTTCCATCCACGTAAATTTCATAAGTTACAAAACCAACTCCGCCTTCATTATCGGCCGATGGAGACCATGTCAGGTCAAAGGAGCGGGAAGTTACATTCGATGCAACTATATTTGTTGGTACTGCCGGAGGTTGATTATCTATTAACTGTGCAGGAATCGGAAACTCTACAGTTTTCTCTGTTAAACCACTGCCAAAAGTTGAGGCTTTATCGTAATTTTGTTTGTCAAGGAGTAAATACCAGTTAATATTGTCATTTGAGCCATAGCAGGAAAATCCCGCGAACCAGCAATCGGGACGGATGGTTATTTTTATACTTGTTGGTACTATCGGAGTAGTATTATCAAGAATTGCCCATATTGGAAATGGTCTTTCCCGAAGATATGCCCATGGCTTAGTAATTTCTCCATCGTACATATTTCTACCTGATGTGCCCCATTCGCCCGTAGTCGAAGAAGTTACCAGCGTAGTGTTGGTTGTGAATTTTGTTATCGGATATGCCGTAGTGCCAACCATCCATTCCACTTCACCAACTTCTAAATAATTAATTGTCGATGTACCTGCCTTATCTACCTGAAATTTCAGATACCTGAATGCTGTATTATTTGTTGGTGGAATTTGCTGGGCTTGTAATGCAGTTACAAGCACGATAAACATTGACTGAAAATAAAAGCGTAATCTTCTCATACTATTAATTCTTTTAATTCTTTAGTTAGTTGAAGCAAAGATAATTTTAAATCCTCAAAAAAAACAATACTTTTTTATCCATAAATGATAGTTAGTTTATATCACTATCAGAACATGGATATAAGTTTTACATTCAAACCTATAATTTATCCCCTGTGCCTGTTAAGCAAGTAAGTTTTAATTTATAGGAAGCTAATCTGCCTCGTGGTTCAATTTTTACCGGGACACCGGCAGGAGCACTGTATCTAAGAAAAAGTATATCGCCCTGAATCTGCCAATGCACAGTTACCAATCCTTTTGGGTGTGGTACCGATCCCTTAGCCCACAATACGGATTCACTTTGTGGACGTATGTATATGGTATCGGGTGATAAATAACCCGGAAATCCCAGATCGACACCTAATACCTGCGAGCTCATGTAATAAGTTGGTGAGCTTGACCATGCGTGGCTAATTGTTGATTTCCCGTCGCGATTGAAGTCTTCCCAAGTTAAATCGTTGCCTTCTATCACCATTTTACCCCAGTGTTTGCGAATAAATTTTTCGGCTGTACAAACATTGCCAGCCTGATAAAGAGATGCTAACACATAAAAACCGCCATAAGACGTGGTTAGCTGTTTCGAGTTTACCGGTTCGCCGATATTGATAACCGCGTCATTAAACCACTTTTGAATTTGCTCTTCTTGCCTCATGGAAGGTATTTTCCATACTGATGCCAAAGAACTTGAGATGACATGTCTTGTAGGAAGCACCTTATTGTTTTTAAAACCATCCACAAAATTGCCCGACTTTTCGTCCCAGCATTTAGTCAGTATAATTTCTTTTATTTCATTCGAAATAGATTTGAATTCAGAAGCATCGGCAGGCTGTCCAAGCATATTTGCTATATGGGATAAGTTGTCGGAGGCAGCATAAACATAGGATTGTATAGCCGTTAAGTCAGCCGATTTGTCAATGTTTATCCATTCCAAAAAAACATGATCCAGACGATAGAAATCATCTTTTTGCCTGCTCTTATGCAATTTTCTCAGGTAGTTGGCGTAAATGGGATAAACTTCACGGGCAAAATCCAAATCGTTGAACTGACGAATATACCAACAAGCAATGATAATATTCAGAATCGGATAGTCAGAGTGAATCGTAGGTGCCAAATCCGAATAAGTTTTACTGTATTGCTGATTAAACATGCGTATAGATTGTTTTGCTAATCGAGGATCGCCACTCACTGCTAAAGTTGTTGCTAATTCGGGGAACAAATCGCCTACATAATGACCACGTTCGCGAAATGGTGTATCGATATACGTATCTTCGGCACAAACACGCAGGGTACGCCATCCCATTTCCCATATATCATTCATTAGAGGATCGGAACAGCTAAAACTTCCTGTCTTTTCAAAGTCGTAAATCTGACTTTTCAGGCCTGCACTTTTTAGAATTACAGGCTGTGAATGATTGCTTACACCTACTTGTAAATACCTCATCCCGAAAGGACGGAAAGTTTCGAAATACGAACTTCCATCTGAGATAAAACGGGCAATTGCATTAATTTCGAATCGGTTATATAAAGTTACAAGAGAGTCTTTATTTAAATCTTCGCTCCAAACTAAATCGAAAACTGTACCTGCGGGAGCCTCCACATTGAGGAATATTCGCCCCAGATGAATTGACCCAAAATCGTAAGTAACAGCTTGATGTGTGTTGGCAGGAATAATAATATTTTCAGTTTCGAGTACAGCTATGGGCAATTTATTCTTGTTCAACCAGGCTATCGCTTTGGCAGGATTCAACATAGGAGCTGTACCAGATGTATGCAGCCATTTTAATTTCAGCTTTTCGGGATTTTCGGGGCACTTATCGTTGGGAACAAAAGTATTAATTTTTTCCTTTTCGATGGGTTCTGTCAATGCAAAACGTATAGTATCGTTAAGTTTGCGTCGAATCGAAAATTGTAAATCTGCATCGGGAGGGACTGCAAGCATACCATCCAGATTCGACCAGATAATTTCCTGTACTGAAAAGTAACTGTTCCAACCTTTTTTTAAACGCACTTTTGCATTACTTCTGAACGGTTTTTCAGGCTGTTTTACACCTTCGATAAGCTGTCCATTTATCCAATACTTACCCCAACTGAATCCAAAGTTCACATCTTTTTCTTCGTTAGAATAAATATAAGAATAACATAAAATTGCACGCAAATCGGAAGGGTTTTCGGTGTTTTCGTAATACGAAGATATATTATAGACACATTCGTCGGAGCTTAGGTTAAGTCTGTTCACCACAAATTTCGGCAAAATTGCATCATTAGTTAATAACGGAATTGTACGGGGACGTAATTTTCCAAAATAGCTTTGATTCTTTAATAATACGGGTTTCATCCATTTATCAGGTTTTATTTTTTCAGCTTTAAAATTATCAGGTTCAGCCAAGTTATCTAAAATTTCAACCGGTCCCTGTGCAAAGGAAAAACGAGGTGAAAAAGGGTTGTAACCTAATGCTTTCCTACAAATCCAATTACCTGATGTTGCCAGCGAAACTGTATTGCTTTTATCCTGAATATTGCCCCAGGCAATGAAACCTGCTGTACCCATAGGAATCTGATAGGTATGAATGCCGATACTATGAACTTTTACAGCAATTACATTTTGTCCTGTTTTTAAATATGGCGCAATATTTATGCTATCGTAGTATGGCTGTGTTTCGTAACTACGAATTGGCCCGAAATTAACAAAAGTGCCATTCACAAAAAGATTGTAAAGTGATTTTGCATACAGATAAATGATTGCATTCTGTGGCACTTCTATCAATTGGAATTCATTCCGGAAATAGGCATATACATTTCGGCCTTCACCTGTTTGATCAATCCATACATAAGAAGGTTCAACTGTTTGAATTTTGCTCATGGGAAACAACGTATTAAGTTGAGCCAAAAAAAGAAGTAATATTAAAATTCTGGTTTGCATTCTGATTTCTATTTGTTTTTTTAAATTCTTTAATATGCTTTATTTAAAATACATTTTGTTCCTTAATAAGTCTCAAACAAGTTTCATTTTTATCAATGTCAATTATCCGTATTACATATATATTATCGAAACTGCAATTTTCGATAACACAGGCATTATTGATACTCAGCTCGTGGTCGGTTTGGTGCCGGAAAACCACATTTCAAATGGTTAATACATTTAGCTACAAACCATAACTGAGCTCTGCACCTTCGATAAGGTATTGATTTGTTGCGCTTACCGGCGGTATAACATAAACTTTCCCTTCGAATAAATCTATTCGCCGATTGTATATAATTCTTCGAATGTATTATCGATATAAAATTTCCAACCATCTGCTGAATATTCAGCAACAGACGCTGGAATTTTTAGCTTGTCGGGAGAAAAGGATGCTGTAATTGTTGGTGTTTCGAACCACCAGCTCCATCTGCGCCAGCGCATAGTGGACTCTTTCCAGTAATTATCGGCTATTGCACTGTGAGCTGCAAGTTTTGAACAACTGAGTGTAAGGCTTCCGTTTAGCTCAGTGATGCTGTCAATATTCATCCATCCACTATTGGGCCAACGGGCAACCAACATCAGCTTTCCGTTTACAAACAAATTGGAAGACTTTGATATATTGCCCGATATCAGGATATTATTCTTGTAAGTACTCCAGCCTGTATTGACATTACTTCCACTCACAACAGGTTTTGGTAGGTTCTGAACGCCAAAAGCATCGAAAATAAGATTCGATGATGAACCATTGCTATTGTCGCCTGATGAAGGTATGTAAATAGTTTTTGGATAAAGCGCAAAAGCATTTATCAACATTACCAAAAATAAAAATACTTTTTTGTGCATTCGATTTAAATTAAAATAGATTATTTTTTTTACCACACAGAATACTGTAATTTGCATTTTATATCAGCTTTAGATAAAAATGAGACAGAAAGAACAGCAAAGCAAATAGTGGATTTCTTATTCATCGTTGTGCTCGTAATAAAATTAATTTCGGTAAGTACAAAAATACGTGAAAAAGTAGAGTTTTAATAATCTTTTTTTGACCAATATTGATATTTAAGTTCCATTTACCCATAAAACTCATTGAAATATATAAATTTATGTATGAAAAGTATTAACCTATTCGTAACAATGTGCTTAATTTTGTTTGCTGCATCAAAATTTTTTATTTTTATTTCATCCCAAAGACGTCTTGTTGGATTAACTTCATGACTATAAGTTAATTGCTGTATGAAATGTATATTTCCGAACACTCTTAAACCTTTTGCTTTGTACCATCCTGCTCCATCTATCTGCATGATAATTTCAAATTCCTTAAATTCATTGGATACATTTTCTAAAAATAAACTCATCATTTCGGTATTTGCATACAGTAATATTAAAGAACTAATGTGGCCTAACTTCAAACATATTCCTGCATAAACATAAAAACTTTCTCTTACCACTTGTTTTGCTACCAGAGGACGAACCTGCTTGGGTGCCCAACAACTCCTTGAATTATTTACTCTTCTAAATCATCTTTTTGGTTTGAATTTAAGATACAAATTGTTGACTTGATAAACGCTATGTTTTACCAAGTCAACAATAATTTAATACAAAAATGGTTTTTTAAAGCTCGACTAATTAACAATTATAGATTACAAATTCATTGATTAACAAGGCTTTGCATTAGAAACCCTCGCTTCGATGGAAGCAGATGCCACACATGCAACAGTTACACGTCATTACGAACTTCAACAACAAGGAAAAAAAACTTCTACTAATCCTATTACTTCCATTTTTGCTTGGACGCGCCGACTGGTAAAGGGCAGAAAACTGGAAAGATAAATAAAAAAATTAACTCTTTCCGAAACATTCTGTTCATATCAATTTTCAAATAATGAAATATTCGCGTAACCAATTGATAACATTACCCTCTTACTTTTGCCATAGAATTAAAAACAAATTACTAACTAAAAAATTACATTTAAATGAAAACAAATTGGCATCATTTAATTTTCGTTGCATTGTTGTGCATAGCAGCAAGTGTATTTTCAGTGAAAGCACAAGGAAAATATACTGCAACAGATTTCCATCAACATACTACTTATTCTGATGGAAGTTATACGTTTGGCTACATGATGGAAAAGAACAATCAGTTTGGATTGGATTGGTGGGTGAATAGTGAACACGGAGGTGGATTTGACAGATGGGGATTTGCATCCGGAGCCGATTTAGGTACGGAAGTAAGCTGGTCGGAAGCAGGTATCGAAAAATTGGGGAAAGCAAACGGAGAAAAGATGTGGAGATGGCAATCGTTGCGCGACTGGTCGTTCAGAGATGTAATGCTTTACAGAAAAGTATATCCAAACAAAACGATTATTCAGGGTTTTGAATGGAATGCACCCGGACATGAACATGTAGATGTTTGTATTATTAACAACCAGTTTGATGAAAACCTAGAGAATTGTCTTCCTATTGCCGAATTTGAATACAAATTTGACAACAATGATTCAGATAATTCAAATCCCAATGGTTGGACAAAAGGTACAAATACAGGAAAAGCTAAAACATTGGAAGCCATTCAATGGTTGCAAACGAATTATCCGAATACTTCATGGGTTATTCCTACACACCCCGAAAGAGCCAATGCTTTCAAAATTGAAGATTTTCGTAATATGAACAATGCTGGTCCTTCCGTATGTTTTGGTTTTGACAGTCAGCCCGGCCATCAGAAAGAACCTAATCGCGGCGGTTATAGAACTACTTCTTATGGAGCTAATGGTGTAGGAGCTACATGGGGAGGAACCGGATACTTTGCTGCTAAAGTAGGAGGTGTATGGGATGCTCTGTTGAGTGAAGGACGCAAATGGTGGTTGTTTGCCAACTCTGATTGTCATTTTAATGATAATGATTTCTTCCCAGGTGAATATCAGAAAACAAAAGTATTTGTAAGCAATCCTAAAAATCCACAATCGCTCGTTGATGGGCTTCGTTCGGGTAACTCTTATGTGGTAATGGGAGATTTAATCGATTCATTAAGTTTTACTGTTGGTTCGGCAAAAATGGGTGAAACTTTTGTTACTGCGGATAACAATGTGGTTGTTAATATTATTGTGCATGATCCTCAAGTTAATAACATTCATAATACCTATTCTGCTTTAAAAAATCCTGAACTGGATCACATAGACTTGATAGCTGGGAAAGTAACTTCACTTATTGACCCACAAAGTCCTGATTACAAAGTCGATAGTGTAACAACAACTACTGTAATCGCACGATTTGGCAAATCAGTTCATACTGATGCCAATGGTATCACGACAATTCCGTGGGAAGATCTTGGAAATGGATATTTTAAAATTACTTACACGGTAAATTTAAATAATCAAAACATGTATTTCCGTTTGCGTGGAACGCATCACGCTTTCGGAGATCCCAATGCCGAGATAGACGACAAGGGAAATCCTCTGGTTGATCCGTTTGGCCAAAATACTGCCGAAGAAGCTTTTAACGACCTCTGGTTTTACAGCAATCCTATTTTTGTAACGAAAAGTAATCAAGCCGGAATTTCTTCTCCTAAATTAGAAAATATCCACATTTATCCCAACCCTACAAAAGATATGCTTTTAATTCAGTTTACTGAACCTCAAACAGGCCTCATAAAGTTTGTAGATATGTCAGGTAAATGTGTTCTGCAATCAGAAATCAAAAATTCGGTTCAAGAACAAATTTCTTGCAGTTCTTTGCCAAAGGGATTGTATTTTGTAAAAATCAACAACTTAATACAGAAAGTAATATTGGAATAATTAATGATTAATTGATTTATATCAAACCCTCATGTATTGCATACACAAATACGAATGAATATGATATTCAGACATGAGGGTTCTATCAGACCTTTAAAAAATAAATTATATTCTGATGAAAGATTAAATTGTTAAAATTTTTAATAATCTTATTATCAAATATATATAACACTTACGATCAAAAGAGGGTGTCCCAAAAGGGCACTTTCTTTTTTAAAGTAAGCAGCCGATTTAAGGGTTAAATTTTGATAGAAAATAGCTTTATTTTTAATTTTATTTTGGAACAAGCAAAAAATAAGAATAAAGGTGTTTTTAGCATTTTTTGTCGATTTGTTGATTTTCAGTTCCAGTTAGAACATTGTGAACAGGTTTGAGTTGTCCGTTTTTCATACGATATCAACATAACTAACATTCAAAGTTAAATAGTTCATATTTAACAGTAAATAAGTAAAACTTGGGTAAATATCCGATGAATATCCTCTTTTAACTGACAGGAATGAAAACGGTTGATCGCATGAATGCTACATGAAACTGATCCGGTCTGCAAGTGCTTGCTCTATTTTTCGAATCGAATAATTGTTCAAATAACTGTACAAAATACTTCAGCATCATTAGCGTTGATTGGCACTTGTTCATCCTCCCTTTTAAGTATCAATGATTTGAGCAATATCCAAAATATCTACTATTTGATTAACCAACTGTGCAGGAGAATCTTGTGGTACTTTTTCATCCAAACTGGCAGGGAACAGAACGATTTGTCCTTGTTCATTGGATTTAAAAACTACTCTGGACGTAACTCATGTTATTGATTAACAAATAAAAAGATACAAAAAAAAAATATTTCTACAAATTTATTCTTCCTATTTTTAATCCAATATCCATTAAAAAAGATTGCAACAATTCTTGAACAGCTCCATCGGGAAATGGAAAAAACAACCACAAATATTTAGGTGTATTACAAAAATTCTTTTTCGATTTGTTTTTTGAGTAAGTTTTTTACTTCTTCTTCCTCTACGGTTTGGAACAACTCTTTTTGGAGGGAAGTTACGCCTTTGTCCACAAAGCCGCAGGGATGGATGTAATTGAAATAATTCAGGTCGGTATTGACATTGAGCGCAAAGCCGTGCATGGTAACAAAATGCGAGCTCCGCAAGCCAATGGCGCAAATTTTTCTTGCCCGGGGCGTTTCGGCATCCAGCCACACCCCTGTTGCTCCGGGCAGTCGTGTACCCTTTAACCCATAATGTTCGAGTAGATGGATGATGACTTCTTCGAGTTTGTAAATAAAAACTTTCAGTCCCAGTTGCAATTTTTCAAGGTCAAAAATAAAATAACCAACCACCTGCCCCGGCCCATGAAAAGTGATATCGCCACCCCTGTTGGTGCGGAAAAAACTTGCGCCGCGGGTTTGCAACTGAATCTGGTTGAGCAGTAGATTTTCTTCATGTCCGTTTTTTCCCAACGTATAAACGGGAAAATGCTGGCAAAAAACAACATAGTGCGTGTTAAAATCGGCATTTTTTTTGTTTTGAAGCAGCAGCTGAAACAAATCTTCCTGCCTTTTCCACGCATCGGCATATTCTGTCAATCCCCAATCCAAAAATTCGATTTGCCGGGTCATGGTTACTTTTGTTTTTTATGTTTTAAAAATTTAAATTCCGGACGTTCAAAATGCACCGGTTCGATTTTGTTCATCATGGCCATGATGCGACCTTGCCGTTTCAAGACATATCCTGAGGGATGGGCAGGGTTGAAACGTCGGGGATTGGGCAAACAGGCAGCAATAAGTGCCGCCTCTGATTTTGTGAGTTTGGAAGCATGTTTGCCGAAATATTCCATCGAAGCGGCCTCCACGCCGTAAATTCCATCTCCCATTTCGATCACATTCAGGTAAACTTCCATAATTCTTTCCTTGCTCCAGAAAAGTTCTATCAATACGGTAAAATAAGCTTCCAATCCTTTTCTGACGTAAGAACGCTGCGGCCAGAG
>JAKPQD010000087.1 GCA_029572965.1 Bacteroidota bacterium
TGTTCAAAAAGAAATTGTTCGCATCTTGGATAGTTTCACAGAGCTTACAGCAGAGCTTACAGCAGAGCTTACAGCAGAGCTTACAGCTCGTAAAAAACAGTATGATTATTATCGGGAGAAGTTGTTAAGTTTTGAAGAGGGGAAAGTGGAGTGGAAGGCGCTGGGGGAGGTAGGTGAATTAGTGAGAGGCAATGGTTTACCTAAAACAGACTTTACGGAAAATGGAATTCCTGCAATTCACTACGGTCAGATATATACCTTTTATAAAACTTATACAACACAAACAATATCTTTTGTTTCTTTTGAAACAGCAAAAAAATTACGTAAAGTAAATTATGGTGATGTTGTTATAACAAATACAAGTGAAAACTTAGAAGATGTAGGGAAAGCATTAGTTTATCTTGGCAGGGAACAGGCTGTTACAGGTGGTCATGCAACTATTTTTAAACCTTCAAAAAATATTAATGGAAAATTCTTTGCTTATTTTACGCAAACAGAAGGCTTTACAATACAAAAAAGAAAACTAGCAAAAGGAACAAAGGTTATTGATGTTTCAGCAAATGATTTAGCAAAAATCAAAATCCCCGTTCCCCCTCTCGAAGAACAAGAACGCATTGTTACTATCCTTGACAAATTCGACATACTGACCACTTCAATTAGCGAAGGACTTCCGAAAGAAATTGAATTAAGGAAAAAGCAATACGAATATTATCGTGATTTATTGCTAACCTTTCCTAAGAATAAAATAGAATAATAAAATGGGACAGTCGTTAACAGTAATAGCACAAACACTAAGAGACGCCGATAAAAAAGTGCAACTAATCTATGCTTTAATGGCTCTGGTAATACTTGTTTGTTTAGTGAATATAAACAGTTGATAGCCCCAAAAGAACTTGAACAGAATTTACGTCATCATGTCGAGAATAAATACAAGTACAACGGAACAAAATGTCACAGTATAAAACCATAGCAGAATCAAACAACTTTATTGTGTTGGATAAATTCACCAAGTATACTGAGGTGAATGAAGCACCTGCTGTTTATCAAACAGAGGCAGCACTGGAAAAGGAATTTATTCAAGACCTAGTCAACCAAGGTTATGAAAATCCGAAAAACTTAAATACGCTTGAAGCGATGTTAGCGAATGTAAGAGTGCAATTGCAATCGCTTAACAACATGGAATTTTCGGATGGAGAATGGTCTCGTTTTGTAGAAGAATATTTGGATAAGCCAAGCGATAACCTTGTTGAGAAAACAAGAAAAATCCACAACGACTATATCTACGATTTCGTTTTTGATGATGGTCATATTCAAAACATTTACTTGGTTGACAAAAAGAATATCACACGAAATAAAGTACAAGTCATTTCGCAATTTGAACAGAAAGGCACTCATGCCAATCGTTATGACGTAACCATATTAGTAAATGGATTGCCTTTGGTTCAGGTTGAACTAAAAAAACGTGGTGTTGCTATTCGTGAAGCGTTTAATCAGGTTCATAGATACTCAAAAGAAAGTTTTAATAGCAATAACTCGCTCTATAAATACATACAGCTTTTTGTTATTTCGAACGGTACGGATACCCGTTATTTTGCGAACACTATAAAACGTGACAAGAACAGCTTTGACTTTACCATGAATTGGGCAAAAGCTGACAATATGCTGATAAAAGATCTAAAAGATTTTACAGCAACATTTTTTGAAAAAAGAGTATTGTTGAATGTATTGCTAACCTATTCGGTTTTTGATATAAGCGATACACTTTTAATTATGAGACCGTATCAAATTGCAGCTACGGAAAGAATGTTGTGGAAAATTGAAAGTTCATATAAGGCTAAAAACTGGTCTAAGCCAGAAAGTGGTGGTTATATATGGCACACAACAGGTTCCGGCAAAACGCTTACTAGTTTTAAAGCGGCACGTTTAGCCACGCAATTGGATTTTATTGATAAAGTATTCTTTGTAGTTGACCGTAAAGATTTGGACTATCAAACTATGAAGGAATATCAGCGATTTTCTCCCGATAGTGTGAACGGATCAGAAAGTACAGCAGGTTTAAAGCGAAATATAGAAAAAGACGATAATAGGATTATAGTAACAACTATACAAAAGTTAAATAACCTCATGAAGAGTGAGAGTGATTTAGCGATTTATCAAAAGCAAGTTGTTTTCATTTTTGATGAGTGCCATCGTTCGCAGTTTGGAGAAGCGCAAAAGAACTTAAAAAAGAAATTCAAAAAGTATTATCAATTTGGCTTTACCGGAACACCTATTTTTCCGCAGAATGCTTTAGGGGCAGAAACTACCGCCAGTGTTTTTGGTCGTGAATTGCACTCGTATGTCATTACAGATGCGATTAGAGATGAAAAAGTACTAAAATTCAAAGTTGACTATAATGATGTTCGACCTAAGTTTAAAAGCATCGAAACCGAACAAGACGAGCAAAAACTGAATGCGGCAGAAAACAAAAAAGCATTGCTTCATCCGGAACGTATAAAAGAAATAGCTCAATACATTTTACAAAATTATAGAATAAAAACGCACAGGACTCAGGGAAGCAACAAAGGGTTTAATGCAATGTTTGCCGTAAGCAGTGTGGATGCAGCTAAATGCTATTACGAAGAATTAAACAAACTGCAAAAAGACAGTGACAAGCCTTTAAAAATTGCGACAATCTTTTCTTTTGCCGCAAACGAGGAACAGAGTGCAATAGGTGAAATTGTAGACGAGAATTTTGAGCCTTCGGCAATGGATGTTACTGCCAAAGAGTTTCTGACCAAAGCAATCAATGACTATAACGCCATGTTCAAAACCAGTTATAGTGTTGATAGCAATGAATTTCAGAATTATTACCGCGACCTTGCCAAACGTGTAAAAAACAAAGAGGTTGATTTAATCATTGTAGTCGGTATGTTCTTAACCGGGTTTGATGCTCCAACACTCAACACTTTGTTTGTTGATAAAAATTTACGCTATCACGGGTTAATTCAAGCCTTTTCACGAACAAACAGAATTTATGATGCCACAAAGACCTTTGGTAACATTGTAACATTCCGTGATTTAGAACAAGCAACTATCGATGCTATTACACTTTTTGGCGACAAGAATACCAAGAATGTAGTTCTTGAAAAGAGTTACAAAGAATACCTGGAAGGCTTTACAGATATTATTACAGGTGAA
>JAKPQD010000093.1 GCA_029572965.1 Bacteroidota bacterium
CAAATGGACCTATGCGGGAAGAAATAGAAAAAGAAGGCGGTTTAAAACTCATCTACATTGACCCACCTTTTGCCGTAGGGGCTGACTTTGGTTTTGAAATTGAAATTGGCGGAGAAAAAGCCGAAAAGAAACAAAGCATCATTGAAGAAATTGCTTATCGTGATACTTGGGGAAAGGGCATTTCTTCTTATCTCTCAATGATGTATGAGAGATTAAAGTTGATGCACAGTTTATTGGCTGAGGATGGAAGTTTGTATTTGCAGGCTGATTATCGTGTTATTAACTATCTTAGAATATTATTAGATGATATATTTGGGATAAGTCAATTTAAAAATGAAATTATATGGTATTATCAGAGTGGTGGTAGACAAGAAAACATATTTTCAAGGAAACACGATAATATTCTTTTTTATGCAAAAAGCTCTAATTGGATATTTAATAGTAATGATATCGGTGAAGAACGTGGTGCAATTAAAAGAAATAATATGAAAAAAAATGTTGATGAAGATGGAAGAGTTTATTGGACCATTAAATCAGCAGGGAAAATATATAAATATTATGAAGATGAAAAATTGACACCACCAGATGTTTGGACTGATATAAGCCATTTACAACAAAAGGACCCTGAAAGAATAGGCTACCCAACTCAAAAACCCGAAGCTTTATTAGAACGCATCATCAAAGCCAGCAGCAATGAAGGTGATTTGATAGCCGACTTTTTCTGTGGTAGTGGAACAACGGCAGCAGTAGCAGAAAAATTAGGGAGAAAGTGGATTACAACTGATTTAGGACGTTTTTCTATTCATACCGCACGTAAGCGTTTAATTGGTGTGCAACGTGAACTGCAAAAAAACGGTAAAGACTTCAGAGCATTTGAGATTCTTAACTTAGGCAAGTATGAAAGGCAGTTCTTTATGGACGACCTTACCAACGGGAAACGCAAAGCCAAAGAAGACCTGTATGTGGATTTGATTTTGGAAGCCTACAAAGCCAAACGTATAGATGGACACAGTGCCCTCCACGGTCAAAAAGCAGGCAGGTTTGTGCACGTGGGGCCTTTAGACGTTCCGGTTACACAAAGCCGATTGGTGGATATTTTTGAAGAGTGCCGCAAAAATCTTTATACGCAGGTTGATGTTTTGGGCTTTGAGTTTGAAATGGGCTTAACGCCACAGTTCATTCAGGAACTGAAAGAAAAAGGTGTTTCGATTACATTGAAATACATACCCAAAGATGTGTTTGACAAACGAGCTGTTGAGAAAGGACAAGTAAAATTCTTTGATGTTGCTTATTTGAACACCAAAGAAAAAATCAACGGAAAATCTATCACCATCGAACTGACCGACTTTGTTACTCACTACACCCAAGACGACATTGAAGAACTACAACAATCAATGAGAGCAGGAAGCAAAGTGGTAATTGAAGATGGTCAGATTATCAAAGTAGAAAAAGACAAAAACGGCATCATCACCAAAACCATTCTCACCAAAGACTGGCACGACTGGATTGACTATTGGGCAATTGACTTCAACTACGAAGACAAGAAGGAAATAATCAAAATCAAAAACGAATCAGGCGAGATCGAAGAACACTGGACCGGCAACTATCTGTTTGAAAACGAATGGCAGAGTTTCCGCACCAAGAAAAATCCAACGCTTGAATTTACAAGCATTGCCTACGAATACAAGAAAGCAGGTAAATACAAAGTGATGGTTAAGGTGGTTGACATTTTAGGAATTGATACGAGTAAAATTATTGAAGTGCATATCAAGTAAAATTTAATTATGTATCTGTCTCAGTTAATAATCAACAATTAT
>JAKPQD010000116.1 GCA_029572965.1 Bacteroidota bacterium
TGATTTCAAAATAGCGACATAACAGGCGGTTCAAAGAACTTTAGTAGACTTACAGTCTTTCTTAAGATGGCTTTTAGCCTTAATAGGACTTACAGTCCGTTAGAACAACCCACCGCCTTCAGGCGTGTGGTACATGAGTTAACGACAGATTAAGAGCTTGGTTTAAAGTTGTTGATTTTGCCTCTTAAACCTGAAAGGTTTGCCAACTGTTTCGGCCCATTGCCCCAAATAAATGCTTTCCTAAATTTGTCATTTTTTACCATCAGCCATTTTGATTTAATATAATCAGATATTTTTGTACTTTAATTGATTTTGTGAAGAAGTTGAAATATGCCCATTGATTTTAATTCTGGAAAAAATGACATTTAACGGTAAAACGGTTATTGTTACCGGTGCTGCAAGGGGGATAGGTAAATGCATTGCCCAAACATATGCTGGTAAAGGGGCTAATGTTGTTATTGCAGATAAGGACAAAGTTGAAGGCAAGAAAACAGAAAGAAAAATTCTGAAAGCCGGATATAAAGCTGTTTTTATCGAGACTGATGTAAGCAACCCTCATGATGTTTATGAACTGGTACATCTTTCGTGCGGAAAGTACGGAAACATTGATATTTTGATTAACAATGCCGGCATATCACGCTTTACTCCTATATTTGAACTGACTGTTGAAGCTTGGGACGAGATTATCAATACCAACCTTCGGGGAACGTTTCTGTGTTCACGCGAAGTGGCCAAAATAATGCGGATAACCGGGAAAGGCTCCATTGTAAATATTGCTTCTACACGAGCCTTTATGTCTGAACCGGATTCAGAGGCTTATGCAGCATCTAAAGGCGGGATTGTATCTTTGACGCATGCCTTGGCCGCTTCACTTGCCAAAGACCATATACAGGTCAATTGTATCAGCCCTGGCTGGATTGAAACAGGCAATTACGCTTTGCTGACGAAAGATGATCACAGCCAGCACTTTGCAGGCCGTGTAGGCAAGCCTGAAGATATAGCAAATGCTTGTCTTTACTTAACTTCAGATGGCAATGACTTTATTTCGGGTACAAATATTGTTATTGATGGAGGAATGACAAAGAAGATGATATATTTGTGAGCTTTTTATTGTCCTCCCAGCTCTTTGTACCGTTCCAAAAACCTTGCATAATCCTTGTTTTGTGGATCACAACGATGATAAATTTCCAACAAAGGTTTTGCAAGCGTTAAATCGTTAGCTTGCAATGCCCTGCCAACATAGCTGTATGACATAAGGCTACAATATGCCAACAGCCTTGACGCAACAATGTTTTGCTTTTTCTCTTTAGCTAATTTGTCAAGCAGATTGAGCAGTTCGTTATAATGACCCGAAACATACAATTGATAAATCTTTTCCTGTCCTGATTTTTCAGCTTGTTCCATCTTTTCTGCCTCAACAAATAAGGCTTTGACAGTAGGCAAACTGCTGATAGAATCGCGAAACAACTCTATTTTATTAAAATTCGTGAAATTTCTGAATACCCTTGCCCCATTGGCTGCAATACTGACAGCTTTTTTCAAACTATCTTTTATATTAAAACTCTTGGAAAGAGCATTGATTTGTTGGTTGTAAAATAAATAATGCTGTTTTACAAAAACTGAATCCATGGGAACGTTGTTATTTGCCATCCCCATCACAACAATATCTGCAAAGGCATTAGCCAGGCTATTACTGTCAGGCCATTGGTGAACCGATGGTAATGAATAAAACACGCGGCTGATGCCGTACATGCCGAGTTGGTCGGCAAATTGCTTCATTTCGAGGTAATTCATGTCTGAATCTCCGGTAAGAGCTGCAACAACAATGTTTTTGTTGAGGCGTAAAGCCTCACCCCCTGCCGAACATGCTATTACACCTTTAACAGGAACAACTGATGCAGTAGCAAGATATAAAGCTACCCTTGAGCCTCCTGAAAACCCTGCCAAATAAAACTGCGACGAATCAACTGGCATGTTTTGCCTGATTTCTTTGAATAGTTCATTGGCAAAGTAATTGACATCCTGCATGGGCATGCCATTTTTAATCACATTAGAGCCAACAACCATTACTTTGTACTTTTCTGCAGTCATCCTGAAAAGGTTTACTGGCAAAGTGCCGTCTCCTTTGGGATCAAAGCAAACAATAACAGGCAATGGCTTTTCTTCAGCCGATTTGGGAATATATACAGCATAGCTGTTTTCGGTACTGCCGGCACAAACCCTGCTTAACACCTTCCCCTTTTCGAGGGCCGAAAAAGCATTAGTTTTACTGGAACATTGGGCCAGAGTCAGACACGCAAGTGAAAGTATAATGATTACTTTGTTCATTTTTTAATATTTTTTGCCAAATCAATTGTGTGCGTGAGCAATTCGAGGCCGCCTAATGATCCATGCCCGGGAATAACAACCTTTGCCGACCCAAATTTGTTATAAACCTTTTTAATGGTAGCCGGATAAGCATTAACATCGCCATCGGCAGTGTTGCCAAGATTCTGTGAGCTTATTGCTTTTGCCATACATCCTGCAAAAAGTATTTGCTCAGATGGGACCCACACTACTATGTTGTCCGCTGAATGTGCTGCCCCGAAGTAATAACATTTTACAAGCTTTTTGCCAAGGCGCAATTCTAAAGAGTCTGTAAAGCCAATCTCAGGAACAGGCAGATTCTTCTGTTTAGCAATATTAATGGTCATTTGGTTGGCATAGGTTTTAATACCTATTGATTGAAGGTATTTTAGACCTCCCATGCAGTCGTCATGCCAATGATTAGGGACAAATCCAACGAGCCTGAATTGCATTGTGTCGCAAATCCAGGATGTTAAAACTTGTGTAAGCGAATCGTTGCCTGGCGTGTCAAAAAGAAGCGCTTCCTTTTCATTGATAAAAATGAGGCCATTTGACCCAACCCTGCCAAAGCCTGGCATAAAGGCATAACTAACGTGCATATAGGCGTTTTCGGAGATTTTCACCAGTTCGATATCCGGCGAAAGTTTGATTGATTTATAATTTGACTGCCCCAATACACTGACACTAATGCTTATGAAGCAATACAGGAAGAAGCGAATTTTTCTCATTTTTTATAGGATTACAAGTGTTTGTTTACTTTTTCAAAAATCATTTTAAACCAAACCGTGTAGTTGTCCGGATGGGAGGAGATATCCGTTTTCAAATCGTCAAAAGCAATATATTTCCAAGCCATCACTTCATCGGCATTGGGTACTGGCAATTCGTCCGAGTAACCAACAAAAACATGGTCCAGTTCATGCTCAGTAAGGCCGTTGTCTAAATCTTCGCGGTAGAGGAAAGAAAATACCTCTTTTATTCCGGCTTTGAGCCCCATTTCTTCCTGAAGCCTTCGTGCTGCAGCATCGAAAGTTGATTCGCCCGGAAACGGGTGGCTGCAACAAGTATTGGTCCACAGGCCTTTAGAGTGGTACTTGTCCATAGCACGTTGCTGCAAAAGCCATTCTCCCTTGCTGTTTATAATAAATACAGAAACTGCCCGATGTAAAAGGGCTTTTTCATGTGCTGCCATTTTTTCTTCAACACCAACCTGGTTGTCGTTGCTATCTACAAGAATAACGTACGTTTTGCTCATATTCTTTTTGTGATGAGATACAAAAATAGGCTAAATAGTTGGCAAATTATTCGTTGTTGAAAGTTTGGTTAACACAAATTGTCCTCACTTTTTATCGTAAGGGTTTAGGGATTTATGCAGTTTTTCGAATTATTCAAAAATCTATTCTACAGGTTCATTGTAGATAGCCTTTATCACCAACCCCGCCAAGGTAAAACCAAAGATTGCTACAATATGAGCTGTTGTACCATTTACCGAAGCTTTGTAATTGGTCCACTCGTGGTCGGCCAGTTCCGGGTCACCTACAATATCCTTCTTTGGACAGTCATTCATTTCATTGCTGCAATGCAGATGACCACCTTTATTTTCAAGAACCTCGTCACTATACACACATAAAAATTCTTTCGCCGGAAGGTCGCCCTTTTTTATTTTTTTACGAATGATAGAAGCCAACGGACAGCCGTTGACACTCCAAAATTCGCCTACTTTAATTCGTGTAGGGTCTATTTTCAGGGCAGCTCCCATAGAAGAAAAAAAGCAAGCATTGGTACGCGTGGCTTTGCGTATGAGTTCCATTTTCGGGCCAAGACTGTCAATGGCATCAATGATAAAATCATACGTACCCAGCTCAAACGAAGGGTGGTTGGCACGGTTATAAATCTTCTGGATAGCAGTAATTTCGGCATGAGGATTGATTTCCAGCAATCGTTGTTTCAGAACATCCACTTTTACCAAGCCTACAGTTTGGGTTGTTGCATGTAGCTGCCGATTGATATTGGTGGTGCAAATACGGTCCGAGTCAACAATGGTAAGGTGCTTGATGCCCGTACGCACAAGGCTTTCAGCACACCAGCTGCCTACACCGCCGATACCAAAAATAATTACTCGTTTGGAGGCGAGCTGTTCCATCTTTTCTTTCCCAAACAACCGCTCGGTACGTTGAAATATCCATCGTTCTTGCATGCCTTTGAAAATGTCAATTGATATGAGAAAAATTACAAAAGAATCAAATTTTGTTGTCCCTGAATAAGAATCTCATATTTTTGTTTTATCCGTATAAAGTTTAATTTATTGAATTTTAATTATTTATACTGTCAATAGCTGCCATTTAATGTGAGCCGATTGAACATCCAGTTGTCCATTTTATTTATCCCTATAGCTGTCGGGATGTTTGTAGTTTGCAAAATATGGATGTTTCAAGGCAAAAGTATGAAAAATTTAAAGCTTATTGTAATTGGCCAAAAGCTATGTTCATGTTTTAGGTACAACAATATATTTTGCCTATAGTTGACCTCGCTTTTTTGTCAAACTTTTAGAAATCTGCAATGTATCCCCATACTATCATTGCTTCACTTCTTTTTTCTGAAGGGACAAATGACAACCTATAGCCAATCCTCAATGTTGGTGGCAAGGAGAATGCCCTAAAGTCGAAATATAATTCTCCACCGTTAGATACGTAATTGCGGCTTTGCCATGCCTTGTTTTTATATACTTTAGCCTGGCTGTTTTCGTGAAAACCAGTAAACCATATGCGTTTTAGGTAAAATACTTTTAATATGTTAATATCTGGATAAACTAAAGGTAAGCTATAATCAATAGCCCATCTTTTCATCGTTGTAAAAGAAGGCGTGGCTGTATCCCATAAAATTTCGTATCCTCGTGGGGCTGGCAAACGATCTGGCTGAAAATAATTGTTCAACTGCTGTTCTTCGTATGCTACTGATATTCTCAAGGAATGGTGATAGTACAGGCCTGGCAAAAACACTTTGACAGAGCCTACCTGCTGTGGCGAAAAAACATTGGACGGGCTTATCGGCTGTACATATATGAATTCAGTTTTAACCCCAAGCATAGGAAATAAATCTCGTGCAGCACTATTTTTTGTAACCGAAGCATTGACTGAAAAGACTGAATTATGGGCACCTTTAAATATTACGCCGTTACGTGCCGAATACAACCGGTTGTCATACGAATATGTTGCACCAGGTGCCAAACTAAAGCCATACTGCCCGTTAACTGTAGATAATGGTATAGATACATTGGTATAGACTATGAATTTGCTGGCACTTGAACGATAATCACTTGATAACCCATACATTTTTACCGAATCGCCATAGTCTAACCCTGCCTGAAAAACAGGGAACCATCCTTGCCATGTTACATGAAGGGACGAATATAGTTTACCCTGCCAGAATCCTTGTCCACCGGTAAATACAAAAGTGTTTAACAGGTTTTGGTTTGCAACAGTATAGCCTGGCATTAATAACCTGTCTAAAGTGGTTGCAGAGCTGTTGGCATACAATGGCACCCATGAATGGATATGAAACAGGTGCCCGATTTTACGGTATGGACGGGAATCATATCGAATATATCTCACTGAATCAGGGTTATATTTCTGAGGTTCTTGTGCAGATAACTTATCGGCCAAAGCCATTTGGTATGTGTCAACAACCTTTTTCTCAGTCCATTTTACTGTATCAATGACAGATTGCACTATTTCCATACCATTCATAGTATAATTAGCATATATCAATGTGTCTTGACTTACACAAGCATCAAAAGCCCCATTGAGGGCTGATGTAACCTGATATACTTTTTTATTATTTACATTGAATGCATAAATATTGTCAATTCCCGAGTATGATGCACTAAAATATATTGTATTTTCTGACCAAAATGGCTTTTCGACCTGGTGAAAGCCAGGAAGAATAAGGGTGTCAACTTTGCCAGATTGGATATCAACACAATATAAGCCTTTTGCATTGTCAGCCACCATTGTATATGCTATGCTACTGCCATCGGGGCTCCAGCAAGGGGATTGAACAGCCTTTTGTCCAAAGGTAAATGAACGTAATTTTTCTCCGGTGTTTGCATCCAAAATTACCAACGAATTCATACCCTTCACATCATTTTCAACCACAATCAGTTTTTCTCCATCTGGCGAAACTGCTGGTGCATAATATCTTGACTTTTGTGTAAGTTGTATTTTTTTGCCAGTAGCCATGTTGTAAGCCATAATTACTGAATACGAACGGTTTGCCCAGCGGATATCTGGCCTGTATTCGTCCCAATATATCCAATTTCGCCAGGCACTGATTTTTTCAGATAAAATATATCCTGGTTCAAATAGCTTTTTCTCTTCACCAGTATTTTTATCAATTGAAACAACTGCCGGTGTATATGAAAGCCCTCGTCGGTAAACAACTAATTTGCCTTCTGCCACAACCGGACTTGTATAATTGGTATATGAAAAAGGCTTTTGAGTTATCTTGTCGAATGAGGTTAAAGACAAATGATGGCTTTCAGCGGTCCAAATGCTATCAAGAGCTTTATATGTTTCATTATACAGTTGCCTTCTATTCTTAGAAGTCTTATTTTTAACAGCATCCAGAAATGGAGCAGTTATGCCAGGGAACGGGCTGTCTGCAATTTCTTGAAGCACTGTTTCCCAAAGCCCCGTCCCGTATTTGATTCTGTTGTATGCTACCATCAAATAGCCAAATTCATACTGGTTAGGTACATAGTCCTTGTAGCTGCCGTGCCAGGCTTTTCGAAAATGAAAAGGCCGATGAGTCCCAATAAGTCTGGCTCTTGTAGCCATGACAAAAGAAGGAAGCCTGCCACGCCCGCTATTGGTCAATGCAGTTTCGGCAGCAACAGCATCTCCTTCGTAAAACCAGCTTGGAGCTTGCAAGGCTGCGTTTAGCCCCCATAAGCCTTCTCCAAATAAATACTTTGAGTATCCCAGATAAGAAGTATTCATCTTTAACATTTGCCCCTGATGACGGCCTTCATGAATGCCAAGCATCTCAAACCACCCAATAGCTGGCATATCTTGAGGTGGAGCTGTATAAAATTCCATTCGGTTGGGCATTACTGTAACAAACCCATTAGAAATAGCGTTATGATTGTGCAATAAAATCGGGGTATTGCTAATGTTTTGATTTATAGTATTGCCTGATATAGACAACGAGTAGTCCATTATGGCTGCTACTTTCTGGGCTTGGTTTTCATAGCAGGTGTCATAAACCAGCCTAAAGCGCTTCGTCTGAATTTGCCTCCATTTTACCGACGATGGGTCTTGCCCCATACCGGTTAATTGGGCATGAGCATTGCAAAAGAAAATAAACAAAAAACTGTAAATGAACAGGAGTTTCAATGTTTTTTGTTTGAACTTGAAGTTAGAAAAAAAACGGCGTGTTTTCAAAGTATATGTATAATGCAGACAAATATATAAAATCAAAGCTGAATCAAAAATTCTTAAAAAATTTTAACAACAGACGCCTAAAATTTTCTATTCCGGGAATATCCTTATATTTGCACCCTAATCAAACTGAATGGCAGTATTATATCATATACAACACCTTATCAATATTATCGTCGATTGGCTTTATCGGCCTTTTAAGCGATTTGTCCCTAAAGAAACATTTAAATATGCTGTTTGTGGGGGGGCTAACACAGCTTTTGACATATTTTTATATTTCATTACGTATAATTTTATTTTACAAAAAAAAATTATTAATCTTAAATTAATTGCTATAAGCCCTCATATTGCTTCATTTTTGTTAGTGTTCCCCATTACTTTCTCAACAGGGTTTTTGCTTTCAAAATATATCACTTTTACCAGCTCTACGCTTAGGGGCAAAACACAATTATTACGTTATGGATTTACTGTATTGGTTTGTATTTTTCTCAACTACATTTTGTTAAAGCTTTTTGTAGAAGGTTTTGGGTGGTACCCAACTCCATCAAAAATAGCAACCACATGTTTGGTAGTAATATATAGTTATTTTTCTCAAAGACATTTTACATTCAAAACGCAACAGGCTGTTTAAAAGCATTGCCATACTGTATCAGCCTTTAGGCCTTCATTTGTTAAAGCTTCTGATACATTTAAATACTGGTGCCTTATTCCTATAAGTGTTTTGGCCCAGGCGTAGTTTTTATTTATTATTTCTACTTTGTTTATAATGCCCTGTTCAATGTTAAGCTTAAAATAAACATCATGTTCATCATACGAAACAAATGTATAGGCGGGTGAATATGCATAATTCCATTCCCAGGTTTGAAACTTTGATTGGACAAGTGAATTAACTGCTTTATCAAAGTCTGCCTCAGGTTCGACGATGAGCCCGTCAACTGACCTGACAATTTTATCTTTCAGTTCGGTTATTGAGATGGAATGGTATATATCTCGAAGGTTAGTGACAGAAGAACGAATAGATTGAACTGCTTTATCAATATACACCTTTGGCTTAACTTTAAGGCAATCTTTGAGCCGCTCAAGATTAGCTTCTACCAGCAGTGTGCCGTGATGAATAGCCCTGTTTTTATATACATGTCCGGCGTTGCCCGAAATTTTGAATTCGGCGCTTCGTAAATCATTTTTCCCTTCACGATAAGCTTTAATGCCACTCTCATATAAAGCATCCAAAATAGGCTTTGAAAACTTCTCAAAATCAATTTGTTTTCCTTCTTCAGTAACAGAAAAAAACGCAAAATTCAGGTTCCCCAAATCATGGAAAACTGTACCTCCGCCTGAAATACGGCGAATAACAGGTATATTGTTTTCAATGATGTAGCGGTAGTTTATTTCAGCAAGAGTGTTCTGATGTTTCCCCACAACAACGGCGTCATTGTTGATATAAATAAAAAGAAGCCCTTCATTGCTGTGGTGTAAAAGATATTCTTCGGCAGCAATGTTAAAATAAGGGTTATTCGAGGGACTAATCAGAACTTTCATCCTGGGCCACAGGTTTTAAATCTCTATATTTTGTTAAAGCCGGAATATATTTTAAAAACAGGAATAAGACCGTTGAGGCTGAAAAAATCCCAACTATAGCCCCGCATAACACATCGGTTAAATAATGGACACCAAGGTAAATGCGGCTTAATGATACTATTGCTGCCCAACCGTAGATAGAAAAGAAAACCCATCGACGATGAAATAGAAAGCTTACTAAAAATGCCAAAGCAAACGAGTTGGCTGCATGAGACGAAACAAAACCGTACTTCCCGCCTTTATAATCATTAACATAATGCAACATTTCGGCAATTTCGGGGTTATGCGATGGACGTAACCTTTCTGCCAATGGTTTTATCAAACCTGATGATAGTTGGTCACTTAAAACTATAGATAACCCAATGGCCAATAAAAACCAGATACCATCTTTCTTGTATTTACGAACAATAAAATACGCCAACAGCAAATAAAACGGTACCCATACAAATGTTTTGCTTACAAACCACATAAACACATCAAGCCAAGGGCTGTTTATCCCGTTAATGCCAAGGAGTATTGAGATATCCAGTTTATTTATTGTTTCCAGCATATAATATCCTATTGTCCATTCAATGTTTCCCACAGCATATCTTTTAACTCAGCGATACCTTTATTTGTAACTGCTGAAATAAAAGTACATTTAATCCCTTTGGGTATCTGGCTTTTCAATTTTTTTATATTTTCTTCTGTAACAAGGTCTATTTTTGAAATAGCTAAAAGCCTTTGTTTATCTAATAATTCAGGATTGTATTGCTCTAATTCGTTCAATAAAATGTTATATTCCTGGGCAATATCTTTCGAATCTGCCGAGATTACAAAAAGTAAAACAGAATTACGTTCTATATGCCTCAAAAACCTTAACCCCAGCCCTCTGCCTTCAGCAGCACCTTCAATAATACCAGGTATATCGGCCATTACAAACGACTTATGTCCATAATATTTCACAATTCCAAGGTTTGGGACAAGTGTTGTAAAAGGATAATCTGCAATTTTTGGTTTAGCTGCCGAAACGCTCGACAAAAGTGTTGATTTCCCGGCATTAGGAAACCCTACCAGCCCAACATCTGCCAAAACCTTGAGCTCAAGAATAAACCAGCCTTCAATGCCTGGTTCTCCAGGCTGGGCATAGCGTGGGGTCTGATTAGTAGCCGATTTGAAATGTACATTGCCTAATCCTCCCCGTCCTCCTTTGGCCAAAATTTCTTCCTGTCCGTGTTCTATGATTTCAAAGAGTATTTCGTCTGTTTCGGCATTTTTGGCTACTGTCCCTAATGGCACTTCAATATATTTGTCTTCCCCAAAAGCTCCAAAACTCTGGGCACTACCACCATTCTGGCCATTTTCAGCATGAATATGTTTGGTATATTTAAGGTGAAGTAATGTCCAAAGTTGGCTGTTCCCTCTTACAATAACGTGTCCGCCACGGCCTCCATCGCCACCATCAGGCCCTCCTTTGGCTACAAATTTTTCGCGGTGCAAATGGGCGCTACCTGCGCCTCCTTTTCCTGAGCGGACAAATATTTTTACGTAATCTACAAAGTTTTCGTTCATATCAATATTCCCTTTCCCCCTCCAGAGGAGGGGAAAAGGCATTTAATTTGTATAATGAAATGTCATAGCCCTGTAATTTTGCCTTATGGGGAAAGGCAGGCTGAGGCTTTTCTTATTTTTCAATAGCTTTACACAGCCTCTCAAATATCTCGTCTATGCTTCCCATCCCCTTAATAGGACGAAATTTGCCCTGTTTTTCGTAAAACTGGATAACAGGGGCTGTTTTAGCGTTGTATTCTTTAATACGGTTTTCAATGATCTCGGGATTTTGATCATCAGCACGACCACTGGTAAGCCCGCGGTTCAACAAGCGTTTGACAAGCTCTTCTTTGTCAACCTCAAGTGAAAGCATACATTTCACAGGTATATTGCGTTCTGCCAACATTACATCTAAAGCCTCTGCCTGTGCTGTTGTACGTGGGAAACCATCGAAAATAAAGCCTTTGGCATTTTTATTGTTGTCAATTTTTGAAGCTATCATGCCTATTACCACCTGGTCAGGGACCAGCTGGCCTTTATCCATGAAGGCCTTGGCTTCTATTCCCAGTTTAGTATTATTGGCAATTTCTGCACGTAAAATATCGCCGGTGGAAAGATGCACTAATTGATATTTTTCAATCAATTTTTCACTCTGAGTGCCTTTACCGCAGCCCGGAGGGCCAAATAACACAATGTTGAGCATAATGTTTTGTTTTTAATGGTTAAAAAATTGGACTATTTGTTTTTTCTTTTACCCAGCCATTGTTTTACTACTGTCAAAACTGGCGGGATCAAGGATATAGCAATAATAGCAAAAACAACAATAGTAAAATTTTTCTGAACAAAGCTGTTATTGGCAAATAAATAGCCTGCCCAGCAAAATGTGTTGACCCACAAGATTGTTCCTCCTATACTGAATAAAAAGAAACGGAGGTATTTCATCTCTCCAATACCCGCAACAAATGGGGCAAATGTTCTTAAGATAGGCATAAAACGGGCTATTACAACGGTCTTGCCTCCGTGTTTTTCATAAAACTTATGGGTTTTATCAATGTACTCACGCTTTATCAGCCTGAAATTTTTCTCATATATTTTATGTCCTAAAAACCTGCCAATGAAATAGTTACTATTGTCCCCGGCAATGGCAGCAATCATTAATACCGTGATTAGTGTAAAAATGCTAAGTGGTGCCCCTGCCCCGGCAGCTAAGGCCCCGGCAGCAAAAAGTAATGAATCTCCAGGCAAAAATGGAGTGACAACCAAACCTGTTTCGCAAAAAATAATGCAAAACAAGATTAAATAAGTCCAAGTATCATATTGCGAAACAATTTCTTTTAAATGAACATCGATATGTAAAATGAAATCCAAAGCAAATTTTAGAAATTCAATCATTTTTGAAAAGGTATAAAAAAACCTTCAAGATTCCGAAAAACCTGAAGGTTTATCATGATTACTATTTTGTCTTTTTAATATTTTCAATAAAGTCGTCAAACAGATACTCTGTATCTACCGGCCCGCCGGTAGCTTCGGGGTGAAACTGTGACGAAAAGAAAGGTTTTGATTTATGCCGCATCCCTTCGTTTGTGTTGTCATTGAGGTTGATAAATAAAGGTTCCCAATCTTTTGGCAAGGTATTGTTGTTGATAGCAAAACCGTGGTTTTGTGAGGTAATATAGGCTTTATTTGTCCCAACCTGCAGTACTGGCTGATTGTGGCTTCGGTGTCCATACTTGAGTTTGTATGTATCAGCTCCGGCAGCCAAAGCCATCAACTGATTACCCAGACATATCCCCATAATTGGTTTGTCCATCTCAAAGGCTTTAGAAATATTTTTAATGGTAGTGGTACACATTTTGGGGTCTCCAGGACCGTTTGAGATGAAAAGCCCGTCAAATTCTTCACTAAAGATGTCATAATCCCAAGGTACCCTTACCAGCGTTACATCACGTTTGAGAAGGTTGCGGATAATATTATATTTTACTCCGGTGTCTATAAGTAATACTTTGTATTTCCCGTTGCCATATACTATACGCTCTTTTGTGCTGACCATGTCCACTAAATTAACTTTGTTAGGGTCGAAGTATGGTACATCTTTATTGTCAACAACAATTTTACCAAGCATTGTTCCTTTTTCTCTGAGGCGTTTGGTCAATGCACGTGTGTCAATGCCATATATACCTGGTACTTTATATTGTTTCAACCAATCGCTAAGGCTCATTTGGGCATTCCAGTGGTTGTGTTCTATTGAATAATCTGAAATGATTAAACCAGATATATGTAACCTGTCTGATTCATAGTATTTTGGAAGGTTTTCCTCCATTTCTATACCAGGTACCCCATAGTTCCCTATAAGAGGATAAGTCAGAACTAATATCTGGCCTTTATACGATGGGTCTGTAAGGCTTTCGGGATACCCAACCATTGAAGTGCTGAATACTACCTCGCCAGAAACAGATTCTTCATAACCAAATGAAAAACCTTGCATTTCTGTACCATCTTCCAAAACTAACTTGACAGGTTTTGTTTGCTCCATGTAATTAATTGTTTTATTTATTATTTTTCTTCTGTGAAAGGGATATTTCGTGGTTTATCAAATCTTCGCATTGCTTTGCTCCAAGTCTTTTGGCCAAAATTTTTCCTTGTTTGTCCAACACAAATATTGACGGGGTACTTTGAACATCGTACAGCTCTTTATGCTTGAGGGTAAATGGGTTAAAACAGTTGATCCAATCGTACATGTTATGTTCATTAACAAAGTCAACCCATTTGCTTTTATGGTCACGATTGTAAACTAAACAAACCGCAATGACTTCTACGTTTTTACTTTTGAGGTTTTGAAATACTTCATACATTATAGGGGTTTCTTTTTTGCAATGGCCGCAGTCAACATCCCAAAAGTAAAGGATAGTATAATCCTTCATGCGAGCATGCATAGAAAAAGGAGTGCCTATGTATAAATTATGTTTTTCAAATGTGTCTTCTTTCGCAATCATAAAATGTGACGGAGGAACTTCAAATAAATCAATAGCCGGTGACATTTTTCCAAGCATGGTAGGCTTTTTCTCTGCTACCTGCTTTTTCAACTTTTTCAATTGGGCCGAATCTGCCCATGTGGCTTCATTGATATAATATTTATCTGCTATATAAATTGCTACATCGTCATAACCCATGATTTGGCTTTTGTTATAATAACTAAACAGAGTAACTAACATATACCTGAACAACTCCGGTGAAGTGCGCGATTTTGCAATGAGCATATCCACTTCTTTCTGAATAGAATCCGGCAACGGAA